>CAJUKP010000008.1 GCA_910587165.1 uncultured Duncaniella sp. | reverse complement strand
TGCAGACCCAGTTCGCGGACTACAGATAAAAGATACACTCATCCTCCTCCCTCCCTTATAATCGGCTGAAGATTCCCAAAATGGTATTCCGGTTATTCACCGTCCACTGAAAAAGTAGAGATTTTGCACTGTTTACTGTTTTTACAGATGATTGGTTTATAGAAGAAAAAGGTTTCCGTGAGGCACACCTTCCGAATGGTAAAAAAGATTGTTTTAGGAAAAAAACTTTGATTGGTATTGATTTTTGGTAATAGAGATTTTTGATTCATGCATCTGACACACAGACCTGACGTTACAAACAACAATCCCGGTATTCGCGACGAAATGCGGATACCGGGATTGTTGGTCTGCCGGACAATGACAGTAACCCTTGTCCTGACCGGTATGACCCGTTATTCGGGAGTATCTGAGGACGGTTTCTCGTGATCGAAGCGTTCGTAGGCCTCGACTATACGCTGGACGAGCGCATGGCGCACGATATCCTTCTTGCCGAACTCCACGCGTCCTATTCCGGGAACATCTTTAAGCACCCGCAGGGCCTGGATTAGACCGGATGTGACGGACTTCGGGAGGTCTATCTGTGTGGCGTCTCCTGTGATTATCATCTTCGCGTTCATGCCGAGGCGGGTGAGAAACATCTTGATCTGATGTACAGTGGTGTTCTGTGCCTCGTCGAGCACTATGACGGCATCGTTGAGCGTTCGTCCGCGCATGAAAGCGAGAGGGGCTATCTGTATGACGTTTGTCTCCATGTATTCCTTGAGCTTTACGGCGGGTATCATATCCTCGAGGGCATCGTAGAGAGGCTGGAGATATGGGTCGATCTTGTCTTTCATGTCGCCAGGCAGGAAACCGAGTTTCTCGCCGGCCTCGACAGCGGGACGGGAGAGTATGATCTTGCGTACCTCCTTGTTCTTGAGAGCCTTCACGGCAAGAGCTATGGCAATGTAAGTTTTGCCGGTTCCGGCGGGACCAAGGGCGAATGTCAGGTCGTTTTCACGGAAATCCTTGACAAGCTTGGCTTGGTTGGCGTTGCGTGGCGAGATGGGCCTTCCGCTTATGCCATAGATTATCACATCATCATGCTTGGGCTCGGAAGGAGCCTTCCCTTTCACGATGTCAAGAATCACATCCTCTGTGAGTTTGTTGAACTTCGCGCAATAGTCCTCGAGTTCCTTTATCTTATGTTCAAATTCAGCGGTCTCGGCATCATCGCCAATCACTTTTATCACACCTCCGCGGGCCGCCATGCGCAATTTCGGGAAGAGATTGCGTATGAGTTGCATATTGGAATTGTTGACACCGTAGAAACTGACTGGATCCACGTTGTCGATAATCACGATGCGTTCGATCATAGGGCTTTTTCTTGTTCAACCTCCGGAGGAGTCTTTTTGTTTATGGGTATGGTGTACATTATTGAGAAATTGGCGGTTATGGCACTGTTACGTTTACCGAATCCGGGGATATACATCGGTTTGCCGTGTGGTGAGGCGCTTTCGTGGAGAATGGAGTGGTAGACTATGCTCCAGCCGAGCGATACGGGGCCGGCTATACGCACTTTCAGGCCGAAAACGACGTCGAGATATCCGGCGGTGCATTTCTGGTCGGGGATGGAGTAGTGGGTGGGGTCGCCCCAGTAGCCTTCGTCTACAGTCACGTTCTCCACACGCCATCTGAACGGAGAGAAGCCGTAGCGTAGTCCCATCTGGAGCTTATAGTCGGGGTTGGAGTTATAGAAGAAGTTGTAGGAGCATCCTATCTTGAAATAGGGGGCCATGGGCGACTTGAATGTGAAGTTCTGCAGGTCGGGTGTGTCATCGCAGGCTCCGAGTCCGGCGGCGATGAACGGGAAATAACGGTTGTGGAGGTCGAGTTCGGCCCATACGTCACCTATACCGTTTTTCTGACCGAGTATTCTCATGACCGGATCCCAGACGTTGACACCCGCCGTGATTTCATAGAACAGCGGATACTCCATTTTGGGCGGTGCCTTCAGAAGAGTGGAGTCGACATATTCGCGTCCGGTCACGGTGTCGACGGTGACAGAGTTGCCCTGGGCGTCGATGGTGGTGACAAGACGTGACGGGTCGATTTTCTGCTCTTTTTCAGGTATCTGTGCCTTGCCCGGGTCGTGGGGTGTCACGGGTGTGACGCGGCGTTGGGCCGATATGCCTGCTACGGCCAGAATTACCATGGTCAGAAGGGCCAGGATGCGCGGTCTACAGATTTTCATCGGGAGTTTCCGGTTCGTCGGGTTCATTTGGGTCGTCAGATTCGTCGGGGTCGGCTGTACGGAAGAATATGCGGATGGTCTCCCGCTCGAGGTTGGTGATGAGTGAGTCTACGATGCCCACCGAGTCGATGAGATGGGTGGTGTAGTCGAGTCTCGTGATATTGTAGTGATACATGGCGCCACAGTCCTCCGATGCGAAATATGGCACGGAGGTGTAGGTGAAGCTCAGCGTGTCATACAGCTCAGGGTAATCGAGCTCCTTGCGCTGATACTTTATGTAGAACTGTGTCTCATTCGCCGTGGCGCGGAACGGGAGATAGACTTGTCCGGCATTTCCGTTGGGCCGGAGCAGAAGGGTGTCAGCCGGCGCGCCCACGCCACCGATGGCCAGTGAGTCTATCACGATGGGGTCGAGTGTGCGGTAGGAATAGAATCCGGCGATGGGTATGGAGTTGCGGTTCTCGGTGCATCCGACGTTGCTGCATCCGGTCAGGATTGCGAGCGGAGTGATGGCCGCGAGGACTATGATGATAAGGAGCTTTCTCAAGGCGGACAATGAAAATCAGAATTTACCACGGCGGAATATTCCGTCGAGTGTCTTGCGGTTCTTTGGAGTGGGGGCCACGCCATCGGCAGGATGTCCGATGGGAATTATGGCTACCGGCTCGAGATGGTCGGGCAGATTGAAGGCCTTGCGTATGACCGCAGGATCGAAGTGGCACACCCAGCAGGTGGCCAGGTCGAGCGTTGTGGCGGCCAGGCAGAGATGCTCGACCGCTATGGCTACATCGACATCCGTGTGGTCTTTACCATCCTGGGGGCGTTTCCATGATTCATCATGGTTGCCACAAGCGATGATGAACTCGGGGGCTGTGGCTATCCATTCGCGCGGGTAACTTTCGATTACGGCCGCCCGTTCGTCGGGAGTCGTGGCCTGGATGAACATCCATGGCTGGCGGTTGCAGGCCGACGGGGCGAGCCGCACAAGATCCATTACAGCTATGAGAGTGTCCGGATCGACCGGTTCGGATGAGTATGAGCGGCATGAGAAGCGCTCTTCGGCGATATAGTAGAGCTGGGGGTAGGCGTTTTGCTGCATAGGTGTCAGATTTTTTCTTTGATCTCGTAGTGGTTGCGGTCCGGTGAATTGCGCACGATCAGCTCGCCGATGAATCCGGTGAGGAACAGCATCGTGCCAAGTATCATCATGGTGAGGGAGAGGAAGAAATATGGTGAGTCTGTGACAAGTGTGTACGGGTTGCCGTGATACATATTATATAGTTTCCCGAATCCCACAGCCATGACAGCTATGAGGCCCACCACGAACATGAGCGATCCGAGGAGGCCGAAGAAGTGCATCGGCTTGGCTCCGAAACGCCCTGTGAACCATAGTGTGGCCAGGTCGAGATAGCCGTTGACAAAGCGGTCCAGGCCGAATTTGGTCACACCGTATTTCCTTGCCCTGTGTTGTACCACCTTCTCGGCTATGCGGTCAAATCCGGCATTCTTGGCCAGATAGGGGATATAGCGGTGCATATCTCCATAGACTTCGATATGCTTGACCACCTCGTTGCGGTAGGCCTTCAGTCCACAGTTGAAATCATGAAGGTTGTGTATGCCGCTCACCTTTCGGGCAGTGGCATTGAAGAGTTTGGTCGGGATGGTCTTCGAGAGGGGGTCGTAGCGTTTCTTTTTCCATCCCGACACCAGATCGTTGCCGTCGCGCACGATCATGCGGTAGAGCTCGGGGATCTCGTCAGGCGAGTCCTGGAGGTCGGCATCCATGGTGATCACAACGTCTCCGCCGGCTATCGCGAATCCGGTGTTGAGCGCGGGCGACTTTCCGTAGTTGCGCCGGAACGACACTCCGTGAATGGCGGGATTGGCTGCCGATAGCTCATGGATGGTCTTCCAGGAGTTGTCGGTGGAGCCGTCGTCCACAAAAATTATTTCGTAGGAGAAGTCGTGTTCCTTCATCACTCTCTCGATCCATGCGGCGAGCTCCGGGAGCGACTCTTCCTCGTTGAAAAGCGGAATTACTACCGATATATCCATTTGATTCAGTAAATTACAACAATGTCAGGCAGCCTTCTGGAGCGACTTGCGCCGCAGGGCAAAGAGTGCGCTGAGTATGATGGAGAGAATTGAGCCTGAGGCGATGGCGAGCATGATGAGCTCGGTTACGATTGATATCGGCGTGGGCACGAACCGGGCCTCGATCATTTTGGAGGCCAGATCGGCAGCCTCGTCCATCATCGTGCCGGGGGCAGTCCCGGCCAGGTCGGCCACGCTCTTGATCTGGTTGATCACGAAGTCAGGCTCTATCCATTTCATGTAGATCACAAGTGCCGCTCCGGAGATGAGGATTCCGCAGAAGAATATCACCACTCCATGCATCCACAGCATGGGGAATGTGGCGGCGGATCCGAGGGCGCGGTTATATGATCTCATGAAACCGTATATGACCACCGGCACGGCCACCATCATGGCAAAAGCCGCGAGCGACAGCACCGGCAGGGTCTGGGCAAATATGGACGCGAAAAACATCGCCGTGAGATAGAGGCCGAAATACAATCCGTCGTCGGCTCCGCGGCGGTAAGGAGATTGAATCATTGATTGGTCTGTTTTTAAGATGCAAAGATACTAATTTTTTGGCAGTTTATCAAGAAAGACGTAACTTTGTGGTGATGAAACCGTCGTTATCCCTTCTCCGTCTCTTACCCCTTGTGGCGCTGCTCGTCCTGTGCGGATGCCGCATCAGCTATAAGCTCAACGGTGCCGCGATAGACTACAATGTCTACAAGACCATCTCGGTGTCGCAGTTTCCCATACGTGCGGCACTCGTCTATCCACCCCTCCAACAGACATTTGAGAACGAACTTCTTGACTACATTACCCGCAATACCCGATTGCGCACGATAGATTCGGGTGGCGACCTGCAGATGGAGGGTGAGATCACAGGCTATTCACTCTCGCCTCAGGCTGTGACCGAGAACGCCTACGCTTCACGGACAAGGCTCACGATACAGGTGAGGGTGAAATATACAGACAACAAGCAGGAAGGCAAGGATATAGACCAGACTTTCAGTGCCTACCGCGATTTTGACTCATCCGAGATGCTCACGGATGTGCAGGATCAGCTCTGCAATGAGATATCCAAGGAACTTGTCGATCTTATCTTCAACGCCACTCTCGGCGACTGGTAAGCTATGAACGGGCCATTAAGCAATATACTCTCGTCGCTCGCTGACGGCCGCACACCGGTCAGCGAGGATGATGTGCTCTCTCTTGCGGAGGCTTATCCGTTTTTCACTCTCCCCGCCGTCATGCTGCTCGGGAGTGAGGACCGGGGGGAGCTGTCTCCTGACACCGAGGCCCGGCTCAAGCAACTGATTGCACTGAATGCCCCGGACGCCCGCTCGCTGGCCATACTGGCGGATCCCGCCCACCGTGACTGGCTGGATTTTTATCCGGCGGAGGAGAAGAATGTCACCACCGACTCGGTCATCACGACATTCCTCGAAACCTACGGCCGCACATCGCCAAAGGAAGATGCGTTGCTCGAACGGCTCATCTTCAATCCCACTCCCGACTATTCCACCATCCTTGCCCGTGAGGAGGAAGAGAGCCTGCCTGAAAAGGTGGATCCTGACGATAACTCGCAGGACGCACTGATCAATTCCTTCATTCTCAGCCGACGCGGAGAGCCGGCCGGCCGTCCGCAGACCCGGGATGGAGAAGACGTGGCAGCCGAGACTCCGGCCGAACCGATGCACGAGCATCCGCAGGCCCCGGCTTCGGGCGACAATTCATCACTCACCGAGAGTCTTGCGAAAATCTACATACGGCAGAAACGGTTTGACAAAGCTTTTGAAATTATTCACACTCTAAGTTTGAAAAATCCAAAAAAAAGTGCTTACTTTGCAGACCAATTGCGGTTTCTACGCAAGCTGATGCTCGTGCAGCAGCTTCGGGAATAATAGAAAGAATTAATAATCAATCATTTAGTTAGATATTATGTACGTTGTACTCATAATCCTGACCCTCATCTGCGCAGTGCTTCTCATCTGCGTGGTGCTTGTTCAGAAATCCAAGGGTGGCGGCCTTTCGTCATCGTTTGCAGGCTCAAACCAGATTATGGGCGTCCGCCGCACCAACAGTTTCATCGAGAAACTCACATGGGGACTTGCCGGCGCCATTTGTCTCCTGGCCATCCTCTCCACCTTCTGTATGCCCAAGGCTCTTGACGCCAACCGTTCACGCGTCAGTGCTCCCGCCGCTACCGAGCAGACAGTTCCCGCCGATTTCAATACACCTGCACCCGCGGCCGCTCCTGCAGCTCCCGCCGCTCCTGCAGAGGCTCCCGCCGCCACTCCTGCAGAGTAATCGCGATAGATACCGACTTCTGTCAGCCCGCACCGACACGTATCCGACCATACGCGTCGGCGTGGGCTTGACTTGCATAAAATAACCACCACATCCGACACAGTGATATGAAAGACTTCTGGAAGCTGCTCACCAGGTTCGTCCCGCCCTATAGGAAATATCTGTTTCTAAGTATATTCTTCAATTTTCTCGCGGCGTTTCTCACCCTGTTCTCGTTTGCGCTCATCATTCCCATCCTCGAGATGCTTTTCAAGATCAGGGAGGTTGCCTATGAGTTCATGCCTATCGGAAGTGCATCGCTGAAGGATGTGGCCATCAATAATTTCTATTGGGTCACACAGGAGTGCATCGTGCATTATGGACAGCTTGCCACTCTCGCGGCCCTTGCCGGGATGCTCGTGATCATGACAGCACTGAAGACAGGTGCGACCTATCTCAGCAACTATTTCGTCATCCCGATGCGCGCCGGAATAGTGAGAGATATACGCAACTTTGTCTATGACAAGATCATAACCCTCCCCATATCATACTTCACATCCGAACGCAAGGGGGATGTGATGGCGCGTATGACAGGCGACGTGGCAGAGATTGAAAACTCCATAATGTCATCTCTCGAGATGCTTTTCAAGGATCCGGTGATGATAATCGTCTGTCTTGGCATGATGATAATGATCTCATGGCAGCTCACGCTCTTCGTGCTTGTGCTTCTCCCGATCGCCGGAATGGTGATGGGGCGTGTCGGCAAGAGGCTGAAACGCAAGTCGCTGCAGGGACAGAACCAATGGGGCGTGTTGATGAGCTATATTGAGGAGACTCTCGGCGGTCTCCGTATCATCAAGGCTTTCAATGCCGAGCATAAGGTGGCCGACCGCTTCCATGCCGGAAATCATCTCTATTACCGCATCACCCGCTCGGTGCAGCGCCGTCAGTCGCTGGCCCACCCCATGAGTGAGTTCCTTGGCACCATCACCATTGCCATAGTGCTGGTATTCGGCGGTTCGCTCATACTCTCGGGCAGCTCCACCATGAATGCCGCCTCGTTCATCTATTACATGGTGATATTCTATTCCATCATCAATCCGGCCAAAGATCTCTCGAAAGCTGCCTATAATATACAGAAAGGTCTTGCTTCGATGCAGCGTGTCGATGCTCTGCTCGAGGCCGTGAACCCCATCAAGGATCCCGAGAATCCGCAGGAGATCGAGAAGTTCAACGGAGAGATCACATACGATAATGTGACCTTCGGCTATGACGAGGAGGTGCCGGTGGTGAAGGATGTCAGTCTCACCATAAAGCCCGGCGAGACTGTGGCCCTTGTGGGGCAGAGCGGCAGTGGAAAGTCTACGCTCGCCGACCTTGTGCCCCGGTTCTATGACATACAGAAAGGTTCGATCAAGATTGACGGAAAGGATGTCCGTGACCTGAGGGTCAAGGATCTCCGCTCGCTCATGGGCAATGTCAACCAGGAGGCGATACTTTTCAATGACACTATCTTCAATAACATTGCTTTCGGAGTGGAGAACGCCACTATGGAGCAGGTGGTCGAGGCCGCGAAGATAGCCAATGCCCATGACTTCATCATGTCGACCGAGGATGGATACAACACCTGTATCGGCGACCGTGGCTGCCGCCTGTCCGGCGGTCAGCGCCAGCGTCTCTCGATAGCCAGGGCCATACTTAAAAATCCTCCGGTGCTAATTCTCGACGAAGCCACATCAGCTCTCGACAGCGAGAGCGAGAAGGTGGTGCAGGAGGCGCTTGAGAGACTCATGAAGAACCGCACGACCCTTGTGATAGCCCATAGATTGTCAACGATCAAGAATGCCTCCCAGATATGTGTGCTTCACGAGGGACGCATTGTCGAGCGTGGCACACATGAGGAGCTTCTCGCACTCAACGGTTACTATACCCGTCTTGTCGAGATGCAGTCGATGAGATAAGGACGTCACAGTGCGTTTTCGATCATTTCGGTTACGGCAGCCCGGAGCGGATTGCCGTAACTTCCTATTTTAGGCCTCATTTTTTCAGCCATCCTGCCGAGCCTGGGCAGATATCCGTCGAGCATACGGCGCGACGACAGATAGGATATTGTCTCGGCTATGAATCTGATTGCCTGGTCGTTCGTGGCCTGGGGCAGAAAGTCGTCAGCGCCAATCTCCATGAGCCTGCCGGAGGTATGCACCATCAGCCGTGCCACATATTCGTCGCCCGGCTCCAGGGTACTGAACCGGCGTATGTAGCCGCGTATCACTGACATCCTCGGCCGGTGGACTCTGCGTTTCATCCTGCCTGCCTCTTTGTCGATCAGACGCTCATATTCCTCAGTTTTTGACTCGATGTCAGGCTCGGCATAGAAGTCGAGCAGCTCCCGGGCATCCTTGCTCTTGGAATATATGTCTAAAATAAGCTGGCGGAGTTCCGGCTCCCCGAAACCCGCCAGCGCTTTCTTCAATGTCGTTTTTGACATTTACTTTTTGTATTCTTTTATGCCTTTTTCAAGGAATGAAGCGAATGCCGGGATGTTCTCGTCGTAAGAGAACGGACCTGAGAGAAGCTGTCCGGCATCGTTGAGAATAACGTAATAAGGCTGTGCATTGGCGTTGAATTTCGAACGCTGCAGATAGCTCCACTTGTCGCCATAGGTGTAGAGGGTGACATCCTTGCCATATTCCTTGACGGTCATGGGGGCGGGCAGAGGTTTCTTCTCATCCACCATGAGCTTGATCACCACAAAGTTATCGGTGATCATGGTCTTGATGTTCGAGTCGTCGAGGACGGCTCCCTCCATCTTGCGGCAGTTCACGCAGCCGTGGCCGGAGAAGTCGATGAGCACGGGTTTGCCTTCGCGGGCACCGATGCGCATACCTTCCTCGAAATCGTCATATTCCGTGAAGCTCTCACCATAGAGATTGAAGTCCTGTGTGTAGAGCGGAGGCACGAATGCGCTCACTCCCTTGAGCGGAGCGCCCCAGAGGCCGGGTATGAGATAGACTGTGAACGAAAGGGAGGCGAGTGCGAGGAAGAAGCGGAATACTCCGATGCTTGAGTCGGCAGGGCCGTAGTGGGAGAAGTTGAACTTGCCGAGCAGATACAGGCCGAGCAGGAGGAACATCACTATCCAGAGAGCAAGGAATGCCTCGCGGTCAAGCACGTGCCATCCATAGGCAAGGTCGGCCACCGAGAGGAACTTGAGCGACAGGGCGAGCTCCACGAATCCGAGCACAACCTTCAGGGTGTTCATCCATCCTCCTGAGCGCGGGGCCGACTGGAGCATGGTGGGGAACATGGCGAAGAGCATGAAGGGGAGAGCCAGTGCGGTGGAGAAGCCGAGCATACCGATGGCCGGACCCCATACGTTGCCCATCGAGGCGGCTTCGACAAGAAGAGTGCCTATGATGGGGCCTGTGCATGAGAAGGAGACGAGGGTGAGGGTGAAGGCCATGAAGAATATGGAGAGCAGGCCGGAGGTCTTCTCTGCTGTGGCATCCATGCGGTTGCTCCACGATGCGGGAAGTTTGATCTCGAAGGCTCCGAAAAACGAGATGGCGAACACCACGAGTAGAAGGAAGAAGATGATGTTGCAAGTGGCCGAAGTGGAGAGAGCGTTGAGCGAGCTGGCACCGAAGAGTCCGGTGATGATGAGGCCGAGGGCCACATAGATCACGATGATGGAGACTCCGTATGTGCAGGCGTCGGCTATTGATTTGCTGCGGTCCTTCCCTTTCTTGAGGAAGAAGCTGACTGTCATGGGTATCATGGGCCACACACAGGGTGTGAAGAGAGCCACGAGACCTCCGAGGAAGCAGGTGAGGAAGATGTAGAGGAGGGATTTGCCGGCGATATCGTTGTCCGCGCTGTTGTCGGAGAACGATACCGGTGCCCACAGATCGCCCGGGGCTGCCGGTGTCACGGCCGTCGCGGCGGCCGAGTCGGATGCGGCGGTGCCGAGAGAGTCGACTTCGGAGAGCACGCCGACGAGCATGGCGTCGGTCTCTTCTTCCGCCCGCTTGGATTCTTCGGTTGCAGCTGCGGGTTCCTCCTGTTTCTTGCTTTCAGGTTGTTCGGCGGCTTTCACCTTGGCTGTGCCCTTGAAGTTGAACGATTCGCGGGACGGCGGGATGCAGTTCTGGTCATTGCAGGCTCCGTAGGTCAGGGCCACGTCGATGGCGAAGTCGGGGCTGGTGGCCGTGAACTTCTGGACAAGTGTCACCGAGCCGGTCCACCATGTGAGCTCCATCTCGAACATCTCGTCCATCTCGCGGTGAGGTGCCTGCGAGGGGACAGGCTTGCCGTTGAGCTTCACTCCGTCGGTCTTGGGGAATGTTATGACAAGCGGCTGCGGACCTTCCCCCTCGGCGAAGTCAGGGGAATAAAGATGCCATCCCGGATCAATGGATGCTTTCAGAACGATCTCACCGGTGGCGTCGCCGGTCATTTTCAAGGATGAGTCCCATTTCACAGGCTTCATGATCTGCGCCTGGAGGCCGAAGATGACGGCCAGTAGGGTGACAAGAAATAGAGATATGCGTTTGGTCATGATGATTTTGACTGTTTTATCTGCAAAATTAGTGAAAATGTTCGGATTGACCTCACAAAACCACTTATAATTAAAGCGTAAGGAAAAAAAGTGGCGTTATCGCATCATATTTCCGCCGCGAAGTGTTAACTTTGCAGAATAAAAATAACTGAACAAAAGATAAACATGGATTTGTTTGACAGGATATCGGCCGACATCAAGGCCGCAATGCTCGCACGCGAGAAAGTAAGACTCGAGACACTGCGAGGCATAAAGAAGGAATTTCTTGAGGCCAAGACAGCCAAGGGTGGCGACGGCACTCTCACCGACGACGCCGCGCTCAAGATTCTCGCCAAAATGGCAAAGCAGCGCAAGGAGACAGCCCAGATCTATGACGAGCAGAACCGTATGGATCTGCGTGACAACGAGCTGGCCGAGGCTGCCGTGATCGAGGAATATCTTCCCAAGCAGCTTACCGATGAGGAGCTCACCGCCGAGCTTGAGAAAATCATCGAGCAGACAGGCGCCACCTCTCCAAAAGAGATGGGCAAGGTGATGGGTGTGGCCTCGAAGGCTCTCTCCGGCCGTGCCGACGGTAAGGCCATCTCTGCCAAAGTCAAGGAACTTCTGAATAAATAAAACGACAATTGATATATGCTCACCTTACAACAGATCAAGGAAGATCCCGAACGCGTGATAGCGCGTCTGGCCGTGAAAGGTTTCGACGGGAAACAGGGGGTCAACGATGTGGTTGACTTCGATGAGGAACGTAAGAACCTCCAGTTTCAGAGCGACTCCATAGCCGCCACTCTCAAGAAGAAGGCCGATTCCATCGGCCGGCTCATGAAGGAGGGACGCCGTGACGAGGCCGAGGAGGCCAAGAAGGAAGTTGCCGAGCTCAAGGAACAGCAGAAGCAGCTCAACGATCGCCTCGCCACCACAGAGAAGGCCATCCGCGACATTCTTCTGGGTATGCCCAACATCCCCTGCGATGCCGTGCCTGAGGGAAAATCGGCCGAGGACAACGTGGTGGAGAAGACCGGTGGTCCGATGCCTTCGCTCCCTGAAGACGCGCTGCCCCACTGGGATCTCGCGAAAAAATACAATCTCATAGATTTCGAGCTTGGTGTGAAGATCACAGGCCCGGGCTTTCCCGTCTATCTGGGCAAGGGAGCCAAACTCCAGCGTGCTCTCATCCAGTTCTTCCTCGACCGTGCCTCCGAGGCCGGATATCTTGAGGTGCAGCCCCCCTACGTGGTGAATGAGGCTTCGGGCTACGGCACCGGCCAGCTCCCCGACAAGGAGGGACAGATGTACTACATCAACGAGGACAACCTCTATCTCATACCCACGGCCGAGGTGCCCGTCACCAATCTTTACCGTGACGTGATCATTCCCGCCGACAAGCTTCCCATCAAGAACTGCGCCTACTCGGCCTGCTTCCGCCGCGAGGCCGGCAGCTATGGCAAGGATGTGCGCGGCCTCAACCGCCTGCATCAGTTTGACAAGGTGGAGATTGTCCGTATCGAGAAACCCGAGAACTCCTATGCCGCTCTTGAGGAGATGAAGGATCATGTACAGGGCTTGCTCGAAAGCCTCGGTCTCCCCTGGCACATACTGCGTCTCTGCGGAGGCGACATGAGCTTCACATCCTCGATCACATTCGACTTCGAGGTGTTCTCGGCCGCTCAGAAACGCTGGCTCGAGGTGTCGTCGGTATCCAACTTCGAGACCTATCAGGCCAACCGTCTCAAATGCCGTTACCGCGGTGAGGACAAGAAGACCCACCTCTGCCACACTCTCAACGGCTCTGCCCTCGCTCTGCCCCGCATCATGGCCGCTCTGCTTGAGAACAACCAGACCCCCGAGGGTATCGTTGTGCCTGAATGTCTCCGCAAGTACACCGGCTTTGACATCATCAACTAATCCGGCTTCCCGGACGTTGTAACCACAGATAAACAATGTAAAAGTTATGGAAACAACACGTCAAGCCAAAATCTCGCGTCTGCTCCAGAAGGAGCTTAGCGAAATATTCCGTCTGCAGACGGCCAAGACCCACGGAGTGCTGGTATCGGTCAGCGCCGTGAGGGTATCGCCCGATCTGAGCGTCGCCAGGGTATATCTCTCGATATTCCCTCCCGAGAAATCCCAGGAGCTTCTCGAGAGTATCACCAAGAGCGCCAAGACCGTGCGCTACGAGCTTGCACAGAGAGTGCGGTTCCAGTTACGCAAATGTCCGGAACTCACATTCTTTCTTGATGATTCGCTCGATTACATCGAGAATATCGACAAGCTGCTGCAGAAGTAACCGAAACCATCAGACAGAAGGACAGGCGAGAAGTCTCCCTGGCCTTCTGTCATTCTTCTGACCAACCCTTGCCGGGTAAAATTTCCGTCATTCCCATCATGCTTGCGCTGCGCATCGCCCTGCGATATCTTTTCGCGAGAAAGAGCCATTCGGCTGTAAATGTCATCTCGGTAATATCCACTGCCGGGATTGCTGTCGCGTCCATGGCCATAGTGTGTGTGCTTTCGGTGTTCAATGGTTTCACCGATCTTGCGCTCGAGCGGCAGTCGGCGGTCGATCCTGACGTGCGTGTCACTCCGCGCGCCGGCAAGGTGTTTGACTCTTCCGATTCGCTGGCCGGAGTGCTCGGCGCACTTCCCGGAGTGAGAATGGCGGCTCCGGTTCTCACCGAGAGAGCTCTCGCCGTGTTCGACGGTGCCCAGATGCCGGTGATGGTCAAGGGTATCCCGGCTCCTTATTCGGCCTTGTCGTCGGTGGCCACACTTGCCATTGACGGAATGATGGTCGATGCTCCGGCAGACGCTCCTTTCCCTGACCGTGACTATGCTTTTCTCAGCATAGGTGCGGCCATTGCCACAGGTGCGCGTCCGTCGGTAGAGTATCCGTTTCTCCTCACTGTCCCGCGTAGGGTGGGACGCATAAATCCCGCTTTCCCTCTCGGCGCATTCTCGACCGACACACTTACGGTGAGCGGGGTGTTCCAGACCAACGATCCTGTCTATGATGAGGATCTTGTGTTCATCCCCATAGATGCGGCGCGCCGTCTCTTCGATTATCCCACACAGGCCACCGCCATCGAGCTGGCCCTTGAACCTGGTGCCGACAGTGATGAGGTCATATCCGGCATAGAGGAGGCGCTTGGTCCCGATTTTATCGTGGCAGACCGTCTCCGGCAGCAGGAGACAGCCTTCAGGATGATCGAGATAGAGAAGTGGATCACGTTCCTGATGCTACTGTTCGTGCTTGTGATGGCATCGTTCAACATCCTTTCCACTATGTCGATGCTCATAATAGAGAAGGAGGACAATCTCCGTGTGTTCCGCGCCATGGGTGCGTCGCAGTCGCTCATCCGCCGCATATTCCTTGACGAAGGACTGCTGATAGCCCTGATAGGCGGAGCTGTCGGGATTGCCGTCGGGGTGGCTCTCTGTCTGGCCCAGCAGCAATGGGGATTCATATCGCTCGGCGGCGACCATGCCAGGATGTCCATCGTGGCTTATCCGTGCCGTCTCAGCCTGTCTGATGTGGCGGTTACGGCTTTTGTTGTGCTTGTGATAGGCACCATATCGGGTTTCGTGGCCTCAAGATCGGTCCCGGATAAGTGAAAATTTGTCAATATGTTGTGTATCTGCTGGATTTGGAGTATTTTTGCTACCCGAATCTGAAATACACAATCATTATCATGAATATCAAGCATATATTTCTCTCCTCGGTCTGCGCTCTCTCGGCTCTGGCTGCCTCTGCCGTGCCGGCCATGCCCGGACTGATCACAATGACACAGGCTGACGGCACCGAGATTGAGGTGCAGCTCGTCGGCGATGAGTATTCCCACTATTATCTTTCGGAAGACGGCTATCTGCTCGCGTCGGAAGGCGGAGACTTTTTCTACGCCGATGTTGATGCGTCGGGGATGGTTGTCGCAAGCGGTTTCCGCGCCACACCGGCAGCCATGCGTCCGGCCGAGGTCAGCCGATGGCTGGCAGGGGTCGACCGTGCGCGTCAGCTTGACCGTCTGTCCACAATGCGCGAGGCAGCTCTTTCCTCCCGGATCCTGAAGGCTCCGGCACGTGGCGTTACGGACGCTGCTGCTTCATCATCATCATCCAAGGCTCTTCCCGGCCTTTTCCCGGGAGCTGACTTCCCGGCGTTCGGCGAACAGAAAGCCCTTGTGATACTCGTCAACTATTCCGACGTGAAGATGTCGACAGAAGATGCCCATGGCTACTTCTCAGATCTGCTCAACGAGCCCGGTTTCTCCCGTTATGGCGGCACGGGTTCGGCGCGCGACTATTTTCTCGAGTGCTCCGGAGGGAGGTTTTCCCCCGAGTTTGATGTCTACGGGCCTGTCGAACTTCCCCACGAACGAGCCTATTACGGTGGAAACAATCCTTTGACCGGTGATGACAAGAATGCCCACCAGATGATCATTGACGCCTGCGATATACTCGACGGCGATGTTGACTTCGCGCAATATGACCGCAACGGAGATGGATATATCGACAATGTGTTCGTGTTCTATGCCGGACGCGGCGAGGCTTCGGGCGGTGGCGATGACACCGTGTGGCCCCATGCCTGGGAAATCGAGAATGGCGGTGCGGGCACCAATGTCTATGACGGTGTGGTGCTCAACCGCTATGCCTGCTCCAACGAACTCGTAGGCGCGCGTCCTGACGGTGTGGGTACTTTCGTCCATGAGTTTTCCCATGTGATGGGTCTTCCAGATCTCTACACCACCAATAAAGGCAGTGCTTTCACTCCCGGTTCGTGGTCGGTGCTTGACTATGGTCCCTATAACAATGACGGGCACACACCGCCTCTCTACAGTGCGTTCGAGCGGTGTGCCCTCGGATGGATGACTCCCCGCGACATTTCAGGCCCTCTCTCGGCAGAGCTTGAGGAGATCTCCACCAATACCGCCGGCATAATCCGCACTTCTTCGGAAAATGAATATTTCCTTCTCGAAAACCGTCAGCAGAACGGCTGGGACACCTATATTCCGGGCCACGGTATGCTTATATGGCACATTCACTACGTCCCCTCCCTATGGACCAACAACGCTGTCAACAATACCATCAGCCACCAGTATGTGGATCTTGAGGAAGCTGACGGCATACTCAGCGCCTCCACCAGGCATGGCGACGCGTTTCCCGGAACATCGGGCGTGACATCCTTCACCAACGAGACCACCCCCTCGATGAGGACATGGAACGGTGAGAAGCTCGACCTCCCCATCACAGATATCGCCGAGTCTCAGCAGGGGATCATCACATTCAATGTGGCCGGTGGCGCCAATCCTCAGTTCACACCCACCGAAGCCCTTGAGGCCGAGGATGTCACACACTGCTCGTTCCGTGCGGTGTGGAAGGAGCAGCCCGGCTCGCGCTATGCGGTGACTCTCGTCGACGCCGCCACCGGACAGATTGTCGAAGGGTGCGAGAAACTGCTCGCCGGAACCGACACGTCGTTTGTGTTCGATGGTCTCGACCCTGACAGGAAGTATATCTACAGAGTCCACACAGGCAATGACTGGCAGTGGAGCGAGCCGTCCAACAGTGTGGAGGTCACAACAGCCCCGATGACCCTCGCGCTCCGCACCGTCAACGCTCTCCCGGCCACAGACATCACACACACTTCATTCACCGCGTCATGGGAGCCGCTCCCCGAGGCTACCGACTATCTGCTCACGGTCTATTCACTGACATCTCCGGAGATGGAGGTGGCCGATGTTGACTTCACCGGCAAGGTGATTCCCTCAGGATGGACAGCATCGTTCGCTCCCACCTTCTCGCCCAATGCCATTTACAGCGGTGATGCAATCCCCGCCCTTACATTCAAGAAGAATGGCGAGACATTCACTTCGCCTGTCTTCTCCAAGCCTCTCGCGCTGGTGAAATTCTGGCTTCTCGGAACCAACACGGATGCCTCCAACAATGTCACAGTGTCCGTGCTTGTCGGAGATGTGTGGGAAAAGGTTGCCGAATGTGAGCTCAGCAAGAAGCAGGGTGGCGCGCGTGTCACTCTCGACTCCTTCCCCGAAGGAGCCAAGGCTGTGAGATTTGAATTCGTCAGAGGTACAAGCTTCGGCAATCTCTACATCGACGATATTCATGTGGAATGTCACGAACCTATCGAGAATGTCTATGTCGACGGATATAAGTCCCGCAGTGTCGGCACGGAGACATCACACTCTGTAGACGGTCTCATGCCCGGAACGACATATTATTACATAGTCGATGCCACGGACGGCACACTGTTCGCCAAGACTTCAGGCGAGATAGCCGTAAGCCTTCCTGCCTCTACCGGTATCGCCGGCATCACCTCTGACAGCGCCATCTCAGTGAAAGCCGCCGGTGGAGTCATTACTGTCCGTGGTGCAGAGCCGGGTGCGGCCGTGACTGTCACGGATCTGCTCGGACGTACCGTTGCTTCGGCCACTGCCGGTTCCGACGGAAGCGCCACCCTCCCCGCCACCCCCGGCCTCTGTATCGTGAAGGCCGGAACAGCCGTGGCAAAAGTGCTTGTGAAATAACAGGTGTCCGATACAGGACTTTGCCATTGGGCATATAAGGAACGAAAGAACAATTCCTATGGTTGTACTGAAAACGCAGCCATAGGAATTGTTCTTTCGTATAGTTTTATATTCCCACTCCGCTGCAAAGATGATGCCCTGTGGCAACGTCTGCAAGTTATCTTTTTTGGGAATGAAGAGTGTTTTTTTACTTTGTAGTTGTATTGTCTACCATTAAGGTCCGCCTGAAAAAAGTGGTGGAGCACCTGACCAAGAAATTTTAAGTGAAAGAGCTGTGGAGATGTTATACAACATATAAGCTAAGCATTGTTAGATAGAAAATAAGTTGTAAATTTGTAACTACAGACTGCCAGAAGCCCGATTCTGGCTAAAGTGTGTATAGTAGTATATGATAGTACCCTGCAGGCTGCTCTCACAAGAGATTAATCAATATAAGACAATATACTAACTTCATTAATCAAAAGGAAAATCAACAAAACTTTAGACTTGATTTTATGGCTAAAATCATCATTAACGGCAGAGATGTATTAGCTTCTGCCACTAACGATTCCATTAAATGTATGTTTTTGGAACTCGTTGCGAAGAGTTCAATCTGGACTCCAAAGGAAAAAGTTACAGAAGCCCCCATATATCCTAATGTAAGGAGAGGTAGGAAAGAAGATAAGGGCCGTGAAATAGCCGGTGTCAGAATTGATGACAATACATACGCCAACGCCGCTATCAAGAAGGCAATCTCAAAGGATGTAAAATTTGAAGACTTTGAAGTTTGCCATATATGGCCCGGGACGACTTACGACGAACGTTACCACACGCTTCTTCAGAATCTTGTAATGCTTCCGCGTGCTCTGGCGGCCTTGTCAGATCATATGGAAGATGTAATTTCGCTTCTGAAATATCGGGCATGGGAGCTGTATGGTTGGCATCCCGCAGGCACAGAAATTCCACAAAAGCCTGCGTTTTACCCATCTTCGTGGGGGGCAGCAGTCCCCGACTTTGAATCAGCACCTGAGAAAAAGGAAGTCGTATCGTTTGAGGATTTAATAAAGGATCTCTACTACGATGATGACAAAGAGGCTATTGAGATTGACAAAGTTAAGCGTAAAGTGCCAAAATGGCTCAATAGTCAGGATCAGATATGCACTACTATTCTCACTCAATTCATGCAACTGAGCGAGAATGGGAAAAAAGGTGTTTCCCGAGAAGAGCTAAAGAAAGCATCGGAAAACCATGGAGTAAATGATTTCATGGGCAACTTCAACCAGATGAAAAACTTTGGTGAAAAAAATCATGCAAAGGTTTTTACAGAAGTCGGCCACATAATAAGCCTATGGGAACCCGTGTCTGAATTTGTAAAAGTGCAGTTTGAGTACAGTTTGTAATAAATTATCCACAACAACCGATATGGAAAAGAACTATATGATGTTGCCTCTTGGTTTGCTGAAACAGAGTCCGGCTCGAAAGAAAATCGACATATCGGTTGTTGAGGATATGCGTCAGCGCATTATTGACGGATTAAAAAAAGATCAGATTGAAGTCAGCGAATTGTCAGTAATTATCGGTCCGACTGTCGTTAGATTTGAATATTGCCCCAATGAGAGATATAAAATAAAACAGATCTGGTCTTGCGAAAACTCTCTCGATGAAATTCTGTCGGAATATGGATCAATTCGTCTGATTGCGCCTGTTCCCGAAAAAGGTGCAATCACAGTTGAAGTTCCGCGGCCAGATAGACAAATTGTACCGTTACGCGAAGTGCTTGAGTCTGACGAGTTTCAAAGGTCGAAGGCAGAATTACCGATTGCGTTAGGCATATCATCCGAAAACAAATCTATTGTCACCGATTTGGCAAAAATGCCCCATCTGCTTATTACCGGAATGACAGGACAAGGCAAATCAGTGCTGCTCAATAACATCATCCTTTCATTGCTGTACAGGAAATCTCCTGATGATTTGAAGTTGGCATTGATTGACACCAAAATGGGTGGATTCAATCAGTACAATCAGGTCGCACGGCAATACTTTGTTGATTTTCAAGGCATCGGACAAAATGTCATAACCGATTTAGATGAAGCATTATCTGTACTTAGTGCCATTGCATTTGAGATGGACGAAAGATACACCCTTTTCAGTTCTGTTCAATGTAGAAACTTTTGGGAATATAATCGACTAATCCAAGAAGGAAAACTTTCGAAGTACGACGGACATCAGCATCTGCCATATATAATTGTTTGTATCAATGATTTTGCTGATTTGATTGAGGTAATAGGCAAAGATGCTGAAATTATTATTGCGAGGATTGCCCAAAAGGGTGGTGCTGTGGGAATACACATTATTATTGCCACGCGAAGCCAAAGTGCCAATATCGTCACGGGTATAATAAAAGTCAACTTTCCGGAAAAAATAGCATTACGGATTAGACAGATAAGTGGATCACGTACTATTCTTGACCAAACTGGAGCTGAGCGACTGATTGGGCACGGAGACTTACTTTATAGCGGCCATCATAGTCCGCTAACGAGGATTCAATGTTGCGTTGTAGATACTTCGGAGATTGAAAATGTTTGCTACTGGATTAAAACAAATTATGAGCAATCTCAACCATATCAATTGCCGATACCGGAGTTTAAATCAATAGAATCAGACAAAGACCCATTGTTTATGGATATTGCACACTCATTATTGGATCAATCCCAGTACAAGTTTCCGTATGAGAATTATCGGATAATTGGTGATACAGCCGAGATTAACAAGGTTATCCGCATATTCGGCTTTATAAATATTAATATCGCGGATATTACTTCGACCTTATCAACTGATACGTTGAATTATGTGACGGTTGGAGTTGGCGACAACATTACGGATGCTCTGGAACAGTCGGTTGATAATCTGTCGATCACTCAGGGCCAAGTCGGAAAGATGCTTTTTCAAATTCTGATTCCCAAAGACTTCGAAGCGAATATGTCAGCAATCAAGCCATTACTCGATTTCATAAGCAAGTATAACAACGATATTGATGTCTGTTGGGGTATTGCTTGTGATGAATCTTTGACCGATAAAATAAAAGTAATATTAATAGCATCCAGCAAATAGAATATAATATGTTAGGAGCGATAGTAGGTGATATTATAGGCTCAGTGTATGAGTTTATAGGGGTGAAGGATTACAACTTCAAGCTTCTTCCGCAAGGGAGCAGGTTGACAGATGACTCGGTAATGACTATAGCCGTGGCCTATTGGTTGAATTATTATGGCGAGATCGGTCACACCAGAGAGCAGCTGATTGAGTGTATGCAGAAGATCGGCCGTAAATATCCCTATGCCGGTTATGGTAGCTCATTTAATTGTTGGTTAAGGAGTGAGAATCCACAACCTTACAACAGTTGGGGCAATGGGGCAGCAATGCGTGTCAGTCCTGTTGGACTGTTTGCCGAAACTCTTGACGAAGCATTGGCTTTGGCAAAGATTTCGGCAGAAGTGTCGCATAATCATCCGGAGGGAATAGCAGGAGCGCAGTCAGTGGCAGCGGCTGTTTGGATGGCAAAAAACGGTTATACCAAAGAGAATATTCGCCAATATATTCAGACGCAATTTAATTATGACTTGACCAGAACTGTCGACGAAATACGCCCCACATACCAATGGGATGTGTCATGCCAAGGTTCGGTGCCGGAATCAATCATCTGTTTTCTTGAAGGCAAGGATTTCATTGATGTTATCCGTAAGGCTGTATCGCTCGGCGGTGACGCCGACACAATGGCGTGCATAGCCGGGTCAATCGCCGCCTGCATATATCCCATTCCAGAATGGTTGGTCAATGAATGTGAGAAACTCTGCCCTTCGGAACTGTTGGAATATATGGAGCGATTCGAAGTTCTGATAGAACGAAAACGAGTTAAGAAACTGATGGCTGAGGGTCACGCAATCACGTTTGAAGATTTATTGTCTTTGATATGATATTTGATGAATTTAAGGTGTTGGCGCTCAATCCTCCGCAACGCGAAGAAGAAACCATATTTGAGGTCGTAGAATATGCCATAGATGAACATCTCTGTCAAACAAAGAAGAAGTCGAAATATCCCAAGTTCGATCTACGTCATTATACGGTAGGCTTCTGCCACACATTAGAGAATGCGGAAGCTCTTATCATGGATGCGATTGAGGATGATAAGAAGTATTGCACTGAACCGTATTGTTTTTATGTCAAGGAATATCCGGTAGGGAAATTCATTGGTCATGTCTGGGAAGAATATGCGGTTTCAATGCGCCTATATGATTCGAAAGGATGTATGCTTGATCGTACTTATTGTTCCGGGATGCAACGTGATTTCCGCACACCATATGGTGTGTTCCGTGGCAGAGAAAAGAATGCTATACGCTTCAAAGAAGGTGACATAGTTGAGGTCAGGGATAAAGACGAGGTGCATCTTGCTGTGATAGCTTCGGCCAATATGACCATTGAGCGGTGCTGGGAGCTACGCGAAAGGTGGGAGAAGAAGTACCGCGGGAGCGAAAAAGACAGTGCTGCAACTTTGGTTAATGAATTCCCGGAGGAAGATTATCCCGTAGATTCTAGCGATGATCAATCTCCGGTAATTGACGGTCCAGGCTATGACACACACGAACACATACATACGTTGAATATTATGCCGCTGCGTTATCCACTCTCAGATAGACTTCGCAAGAGATATGGGGGTTATTATGAGGCAATGCTTGAGAAAGAAGAAAAGTATCGTCAAGAGGAGGAGCGTAAGGAGGCCGAACAATTGAAGAGGTTTGAAGAAGTAAAATCTCGATGTCTTAAATATGCTGATATTAAGATAGATATTTCTCCTGAAGAAGCTTTAAAACTATTGGCTGAATGCTATGTCGATCTTTGTGGGATTAGTCTTGGTGTGAGAACTGTGGTATATGATTGCGGAGAGTTCTGGATGGAGCAATTGGCGAAGTCCCAACAACCATTGTCAGTGAAAGCGTCTGAGGGCTCTTTTATGAATCTAATGCCTGACTTGCTGGGTCAGGATATATTTGAAAAAGCGCAACCGGATAAGTATGATGTTGCACCTCTTGATTCAGAAGAAGCGATGATTGTTATTAACAATGTCCTGACAGAGGTAACAGATGAGCGGTTAAGGAAAGTTCTGAGTCTTGGATTCCTATATGTGATAGATCAATATTAATAAAAGGTATGACTTTCAATGAATTTAAGGCATTAGCGCAGAATCCGCCATATCCGGAGGGTACATCCGTCTATAGAATTGATGTGCATAGATTCAAGCATAAGCCGCAGGCCGACTGCTTTCCAAGCGTGTTTGAGGTGGAGAGGGCTCAGAGTTTCATTTATCCTGACTGTGAAACTGTACGTTTTATGATACGCAGGTTTGTCGGCAAAGAATATATGAATCAGCGATTGTATGCGCTATATGTTTATGAATTGCCCTACAATGCCGATATTTCCGATAACCTATATCGCCGGGTGTGGGTCTATGACCGATATGGACAACTTGCGTCCCAATCCTGTTGCTCTACTTTGATTGAGGATCTAAACGCACCATTTGCTAAGTTCAGAGGACGCGATGAAGCTTTAACCCCCGGCGATGTAGTAGAAGTGTATGACCGAGACAAAAACACGGTAACTATTGGAGTTGTTGTACGATCACCTCGTAAGATTGAACAATGTTGGGAGGTGCGCAGGATTGTAGAGAAAGTTTGCATAAAGGAGGGTGTTGGAGCAGAACTCACTGACGAGAATTATTGGCTTTACGCCGATGAAGATTGTTACTGCGTAGTCACCGGT
Organism: uncultured Duncaniella sp.; assembly: GCA_910587165.1. GTDB lineage: Bacteria > Bacteroidota > Bacteroidia > Bacteroidales > Muribaculaceae > Duncaniella. Next base: position 79,086 of record CAJUKP010000008.1, on the reverse strand, counting down.
GAAGACTTCGAGCACCAACATTCCTTTCCAAGAGCCACTGATGTATTGCCACTGTCAAGTCCATTACCTTCTCTTGTCCGAGATCAATATGATACATATTTTCACCTTGCCATGAATTATCACCAACATGAAATAAATGCAGTAGTGATAAACGAACAGACTGTCTCCAACCGTCACTCCGGACTTGATGCCCTCGTAGAGTTGTTAAAAACATAAAGCTCAGTTTAAGTCGGGTTGTATATACCCGGCTTAAACTGAGCTTATATATTGGACCACCTGATAACTACCGGTGGTCATTGTATTATCTGGCAACTTCTGTCTGCCGCGTGTCTGAGATGTCAGCGGATGGCCATTGGCGTCTCATGATAGACCGGTTGGTATGGAAGAACGAAAGAACAGTTGATTTCCGCCCCGTTGTAAATATGATGCTAAATGAAAGAGTTGTTAGATATTGATATGTTATACAACATATAAGCATTGTTACTTAAAAAATTAATTGTAAATTTGCGACTGCAGACCGCCATAGCAGAAGCCCGGTCCGGGGTAAAGTGTGGTGGGATGTTGTAATAACATGATTTGAAAGCGTTTATCCGCGCTGATTCTTGACGAATCGAAATTCTCGCAAAATTTCAATCAATAGTCAGGGATTGAGCAACGGTAGATGCCCGTGGATATGTAATACCCTGCATCCGGCGAGGTGTCTTGTGAAAGACACTGCCGGACGCGCATATTGCATATACTGGCGTGGGCTTCTGCGTTGCCGTCCGACTATTGATGGGCAATGCGAGAAGCCTCGATTCGTAGGACGGTAACAGATACAGATTCCTACGCTTTTTCCGTATAAACCAATCTAATGCCAACGAGAGGATGACCGAGGCATATACATCGTCATGGATTCTGTACCGGGCACTACTTTTTACGACGGATTGAACAAATTCTTGATTGGTTTTCTAATCATACTGCCGTTTATCGACATTTCATGCACGTCAGATAAGATCATTGTGATAACTCTGATTTTTATCGCATCATGGATAACCGGCCTGCTCTTATGGTGTGTCACGGAATCACTTTCAGCCATCGTATCTAAAAAAGTGTGGTCGAGATTCCCCCTTAATAAAAAGAATTATATCAATACAGCTTATCACGACATTGGGGCAGAGATCAATAAACCCCAGGATGATAAACAATTTACCATAATAGATTATTACCGATCATATTATCGCATTCAATCCAAGGGATTGCTTGGCAACATCCCTGTTCTGGAGAGTTTTTCAGCATTCTTCAAAAATCTGGTGATTGTTATTGTGTGGTGGCTGATTCTGATAATATTTTCCAGCTCCAGCTGTAGATGGCTATGTGATATAGTAGCCAAGGTGACAACCTCCGATGTGTGCAGTGGCAGCCAACCTAACTGCACGAGCATCATTCAGTGTATAACAGTATTGATAATCTGCCTAATCATTATTATAATAGGACGCTTTTACACCGAACGAAAAATAATCAGACTTGTACTCGAAGCTGACCTGTTGACCAAATAAATAAAACATTAATTATGAAAAAAGTATTATTCGTATCTATTCTCTTGTTGCTATGCAATTCCATAGCGAAAGCTTGGGATGCTACAGATCTTGAAATGTACTTCCCGTTTATATTTGATTTTGATAATTCCACAAGAGAGGCAACTATAATAAGTCTTAAAGGATCAGCAGATATTAAAGCTATACGTATTCCCGATATTGTTGTTCGGAGTGGTACTGGGACGGAGTTTAAAGTGACTACAATAGCACAGAATGCGTTCCGAAACTGCTCCGGTATCACAGGCACACTAACCATTGGCAAAAATATAACTATCATTGAGAATGGTGCATTCGAAGGTTGTAGTGGCTTGACCGGCTCACTTACTATTCCCAACTCCGTGACCTCCATCGGAAAGAATGCATTTCGTGATTGCAGTGGCTTTAATGGTTCACTTACAATCCCCAACTCTGTGACTTGGATCGGAGAACGTGCATTTAGTGGTTGTAGTGGTTTGACCGGCTCACTGACTATTCCCAACTCCGTGACTGCCATCGGTGCATATGCATTTGCGGGTTGCATTGGCTTTGATGGTCCACTTACAATCCCAAATTCTGTGACTTGGATCGGAGAATGGGCATTTGTGGATTGTAGAGGCTTTAATGGTTCACTTACAATCCCCAACTCTGTGACTTCAATTGGAGATGGTGCATTCAGCGGTTGTAGTGGCTTAACAGGATCTTTGGTAATACCTAACTCTGTGATTTACATCGGAGAAGTTGCATTCCGTGATTGCATTGGCTTTGATGGTTCACTTACAATCCCTAACTCTGTGACTACAATTGGGGCTGGTGCATTTATGGATTGTAGTGGTTTGACCGGCTCACTGACTATTTCTAACACCGTGACTACCATCGAAAGAAATACATTTGCGGGTTGTCGTGGCTTTAATGGTTCACTTACAATCCCTAACTCTGTGACTACAATTGGAGGTGGTGCATTTCGTGGTTGTCATGGCTTTAATGGTTCACTTACAATCCCTAACTCTGTGACTACAATTAAATATGAAGCATTTGAGGGTTGCAACGGACTCTCAGGACAGCTGAATATTCCAAATACAGTTACTGCCATTGGGAAATCTGCATTCTCAAAATGCACTGGCTTCTCCGGTCAGTTAACCATACCCAACTCTGTGACAACAATTGAATCAGGCGTATTCGAGGGGTGTACCGGTTTCTCAGGTTTAATCATCCCCCAAACTGTAACTGCTATTGGAGATCAAGCATTCAGTGATTGCAGTGGCTTCACAGGCCCATTGGAAATCCCAAACACAGTGACTACTATTGGATCTCACTCGTTCAGTGCCTGCAGTGGTTTTACCGGTTCGTTGGACATTCCCAACTCAGTGACTACTATTGGAGATGGTGCATTTAATGGTTGCAATGGTTTTACCGGTTCGCTTGTTATTCCTAATTCTGTGAAGGAAATTGGACCCAATGCATTCAAAGATTGTAAAGGCTTTAACGAGTCACTAACAATTGGCAACTCCGTGGCTACTATTGGGTCTGACGCGTTCAGTGCCTGCGGTGGTCTTACCGGTTCGCTGGACATTCCCAACTCAGTGACTACAATTGGAGATGGTGCATTTAATGGTTGCAGTGGTTTTACCGGTTCGCTTGTTATTCCTAATTCTGTGAAGGAAATTGGGCTCAATGCATTCAAAGGATGTAAAGGCTTTAATGGGTCTCTCACGATTGGTAACTCAGTGACTGCTATTAGGTCCGGCGCATTCATGGATTGCAATGGATTCAACGGATCACTTACAATCCCGAATTCAGTAAAATCGATAGGACAAGAAGCATTCCAAGGCTGCAGTGGTTTGACGGGGGCACTTGCTCTACCGGGTTATTTGAGAGATATAGGGGAGGCTGCTTTTGCAACCGGATCAAAGTTTAGCGATGTCACATATACTACATCAGAACCATTAAATAATATTGCATATTCTATTTTCTCCGATTATTCCACTACACTATATGTATATAAAGATGGTGTTGAAAAGGCCAAAACCACTCAGCCTTGGAGTCGCTTTCAGAATATCGAACCGATTCCCATTGCACCTACGGATATTTCGCTGAATCCGAAAGGAGCTTTATTGGAAGTTTCCGATACGATACAATTTGAAGTCATATATTACCCCACAAACGCTTATGAAAAAGCTCTGTGGCAGTCTTCAATGGAATCGGTTGTCAAAGTGGATGAAAAAGGTCTTGTGACCGCCGTTTCCCCAGGTCAATCAATTATCACAGTCACGACAAACGAAACCGGTTTGTCGGCTTCCTGCTTCGTTGTTGTCAAACCATCATCCGCCGGATCTATTACGCTTGATTATGAAGATGTCTCCCTGAATATTGGTGAGACGGTAAAATTGACTGCGACAGTACTGCCTGAAGAAGCTTCTGATAAATCTGTATCCTGGGCCTCTTCAGACCCCGGGATAGCATCCGTAGATGAAAACGGTACTGTAACAGCCGTTACCTCCGGTAAAACCACAATCACAGCCACGATAAACGACGCCGGTCTGTCGGCCTCCTGCACTGTTACTGTCAATGCAAAACCCGCCGAATCCATCACACTTGATCATGAAAATGTCTCCTTGAATATTGGAGAGACTTTAAAACTTATTGCAACAGTATTACCTGACAATGCTTCTGATAAATCTGTGACTTGGGTTTCTTCAGACTCTGTGATAGCTTCTATAGATGAGAGCGGACTTGTGACAGCGATCTCTGAAGGTGCAGCCACCATTACCGCAACTACCAACGACGGGTCTGAACTGACAGCCTCATGTGCCGTTACAGTCAATCCAAAGCTCGCCGGATCCATCACTCTTGATCATGAAAATGTCACCCTGACTGCCGGAGAAACGATCAAACTCACAGCGACAGTACTGCCTGACGATGCTCCAGATAAATCAGTGACTTGGGTTTCTTCTGATCCCGGGATAGCATCCGTAGATGAGAACGGACTCGTGACAGCGATCTCTTATGGAGAAACCACCATTACCGCCACCACCAACGATGGCTCTGAACTGACAGCTTCCTGCATTATTTCCGTCAGGGAGATATATGTAGAATCCATCACACTCAATATCGAGTCCGCAACAATCGAGGTTGGCGAGACTGTCCAGCTCATAGCAACAGTGTTACCGGAAAATGCCTCCGATAGATCATACGTTTGGGAATCCGGTGATGAAAACATCGCCACAATTGATGAAAATGGTCTTGTCACCGCTGTTTCCGTTGGTGAGACATTGATTTTGGCTAAAACAAATAGAGGCTCAGCAAGTGGTGCTGTTCTCGGAGCTTGGTTTAAACTCACAGTAATTCCGAAGGGCTCCAGATCTATTACGCTTGATTATGAAAATGTATCTCTGAATGTAGGTGAGACGGTAAAACTGACTGCAACGGTACAGCCTGACGATATTCCTGATAAATCTGTCTCTTGGGTTTCTTCTGACCCCGGGGTAGCCTCTGTGGATGAAAACGGTCTGGTAACAGCGGTTTCCTTCGGCCAAGCCATCATCACAGCCACGTCAAACGAATCCGGATTGTCGGCTTCCTGCACTGTTACGGTCAATCCAAAACTCGCCGGATCCATTACTCTTGATTATGAAAATGTCTCTCTAAATTTGGGTGAGGTGATAAAACTTACTGCTACAGTATTGCCTGACAATATGGCTGATAAATCAGTATCTTGGGTTTCTTCTGACCCCGGGATAGCTTCAGTGGATGAAAACGGTCTGATAACCGCGGTTTCCACCGGCCAAGCCATTATCACAGCCACGTCAAACGAAACCGGGCTGTCGGCCTCCTGCACAGTTACTGTCAATCCAAAACTCGTAGAGTCAATTACGCTTGATTATGAAACGGTTTCCCTGAATATTGGCGAGATGATAAAACTCACTGCAACAGTGCTGCCTGACGATGCTTCCGATAAATCTGTCTCCTGGGATACATCAAACCACTGGAGAGCTTCTGTAGATGAAAACGGGATGGTGACTGCAACCTCCGGTGGAGAAGTCACCATTACCGCAACCACAAAAGACGGCTCTGAACTGACAGCCTCCTGTATCATTTATGTCAATGAGATATTTGTAGAGTCCATCACACTCAATATTGAGTCCGCATCAATCGAGGTTGGCGAGACAGTCCAGCTCATAGCAACAGTGTTGCCTGAAAACGCCTCTGACAGATCATATTTCTGGAAGTCATTGGATGAGACTATTGCCGCAGTTGATGAGAATGGTCTTGTCACAGCTGTTTCCGTTGGTCAGACACGGATATTAGCCTGTACAAATAGTGCCTCTGCGAATGGCGCTGTTCTCGGGGCGTGGTTTGATCTCACGGTTGATTCGGAATTTGCCGAGTCGATTACTCTCGATTATGAAAATGCCTCTCTGGATGTGGGTGAAACCGTAAAACTCACTGCAACAGTGCTGCCTGACGATATTCCCGACAGATCCGTGTCATGGGTTTCTTCTGACCCCTGGGTGGCCTCAGTTGATGAAAACGGTCTGGTAACCGCTGTCTCTGTAGGTGAAGCCACCATTACCGCAACCACCAATGATGGTTCTGCTCTGTCGGCCTCCTGCACCGTAACCGTCAATCCGACATCCGCCGAATCTATCACGCTCGATTATGAAAATGCCTCTCTGAATGTGGGTGAGACCGTAAAACTTACTGCAACAGTGCTGCCTGACGATATTCCCGACAGATCCGTGTCATGGGTTTCTTCTGACCCCTGGGTGGCCTCAGTTGATGAAAACGGTCTGGTAACCGCTGTCTCTGTAGGTGAAGCCACCATTACCGCAACCACCAATGATGGTTCTGCACTGACAGCCTCCTGTATCATATCTGTCAATCAGATATTTGTAGAGTCCATCACACTCAATATTGAGTCCGCAACAATCGAGGTTGGCGAGACTGTTCAGCTCATGGCAACGGTGTTGCCTGAAAACGCTACCGATAGATCATATTTCTGGGGGGCTTGGGATGAAACTATCGCCACGGTTGATGAGAATGGTCTTGTCACCGCTGTATCCGTTGGCCATACACTGATATATGCCATTACGAATGGCGTATCTGCATGTGGTCCTACTCTAGCGGCGTGGTTTGATCTCACGGTTCGTCCGAAACTCGCCGAATCTATCACTCTTGATTATGAAAATGTCTCACTGAATATTGGCGAGACGGTAAAACTCACTGCTACGGTACTGCCTGACAATGCTGACAATAAATCAGTCATTTGGTCATCATCGAATCCTGAGATTGCATCCGTTGATGAATATGGTTGGGTAACGGCAGTTACGGCAGGGGATGCTGCAATAACCGCTGCCACGGCCGATGGCTCGGATCTGTCAGTTGATTGTAATATCAGTGTGCTTGATCCTTCGGGAATTCAACATATCTGCAATGACAATGTGACAATAACAGTAGTGGATGGCTCAATTGTGATTAAAGGACTCAATCACGGTGTGACGACGGCTCTTATAAGTTTAGACGGGCACTTTTGGGGAATTCAGAAGTCTGAGAATGTTCCTGTAGTCTATAAGGCTGTACCCGGTATCTATATTGTCCGTATCGGCAATCAATCATATAAAGTTGTCGTCAGACCGTAAATCCTGACGCCGGTCCTCAAATAGAAATCGAGCGAAATGAACGCCCTTGGGTTACGACAATCCAAGGGCGTTGTCACATACCGGACTAACCCCTGTGGCAACGCCTGCAAGTTATTTTTTGGGAATGATGAGTATTTTTCTTACTTTTGTGTGCTTTTTGTGCGGGTTTATACGTTATACATATAGAACAGCACCAAATACAAAGACAATCCATTATGTCAACCGAGAGATTGCGCGGCATGGGGGTCGCGCTCACAACCCCCTTCAGACAGGATGAAACTATCGACTACGATACCCTCGACTCCCATATAGATTATCTTATCGACGGGGGAGCTGACTTTATTGTGGCGCTCGGCACCACTGCCGAGACTCCCACACTCACCCCCGGGGAGAAGCATGAACTTGCCTGTCATATACTCGACTATGCCGGCGGTCGCATCCCTCTTGTGCTCGGCATGGGGGGAAATTGCACCCGCGCCCTGCTGGAGGAGATGGCCGCTTTCGAAAGACTTGGCGAATTCGACGCCATACTCTCTGTGGTGCCTTATTACAACAAACCCACCCAGGAGGGGCTTTACCGTCATTTCTCGGCCATAGCCAAGGCGTGTCCGGTGCCGGTAATCCTTTATAATATTCCGGGGCGCTCCGGTGTGAACATGAATGTCGACACCATCATCCGTCTTGCCCGTGAGAATATCGGGCGGATAATAGGGGTCAAGGAGGCATCCGGCAACATGGAGCAGGCTCAGAATGTCATCACCCGGCGTCCTGACGGTTTTCTGGTGCTTTCGGGCGACGATTCACTGGCTCATACCATGATAGGTGCCGGTGGCGACGGTGTGATCTCCGTGCTTGGCAATGCATATCCCCGTCAATTCACCGAAATGATCCATGTCAGTCTCGATCCCGAGCGCCATGATGAGGCCACGAAGATGCACCAGCGTTTCTCGGCTCTCTATTCACTGTTGTTCAAGGATGGCAATCCTGCAGGGGTGAAGGCCCTGCTTCATCAGCTTTTTCCGTCATATTGCGAGGTGCTGAGGCTGCCGCTTGTTCCGGTTTCCGACACAACACGTCGTGCTTTGGCCGGTGAGCATCTTGAAAATTGATGAAAAATCTGTTGATTAACTTTTATTAACTTGAAATATTTGGTCGCGCTGTAAAAAGTGCCTACCTTTGCACCACGAAAACATCGCGGGGTGGAGCAGTGGTAGCTCGTTGGGCTCATAACCCAAAGGTCGCAGGTTCGAGTCCTGTCCCCGCCACTCCAACTACAAGTCATAGCAGAATCATTTTGCTGTGACTTGTCGTTTTTCGGAGGTTTTGGTATGTAAAGCCATGATGCGGGTAGCGGCCATGAAGGGTATGGTGCCTAACTTTGCATACGGAAAAAACAATGATATTATGGAAAAGATTATCGACAAGGAATTCGGGGGAGAGCGTCCGCTTTTCGGCTCGTCCCATCTTGAGCTTGAGAATGTGACTATCCACGCCGGTGAGTCGGCGCTCAAATGCTGCAGCGACATCATGGCTCTTCACTGCCGTTTTGAGGGCAAATATCCCTTCTGGCACGTGAAAGGATTTGAGATCACCGACTGCCATTTCACTCCGGGTGCCAGAGCCGCTTTGTGGTATTCCGAAGGCCTTGTGATGCGCGACACTTTCGTGGAGGCCCCGAAAATGTTCCGCGAGATGCATGGTGTGGTGCTTGAGAATGTGAGGATTCCGGATGCACAGGAGACCCTGTGGCATTGCTCGGATGTGCGTCTGCGCGATGTGGAGGTGAAGAATGCCGATTACCTCTTCATGCACTCCGCCGACATCGACATCGACCGCTACCGTCAGGAGGGCAACTATTCATTCCAGTATTGTCGCAATGTGACCATCCGCAACGCCGAGATCCACTCCAAGGATGCCTTCTGGGGCACGGAGAATGTGACCGTCGAGGATTCGACCCTCAACGGCGAGTATCTCGGATGGCACTCCAGAGGGCTTAAACTTGTGCGTTGCCGCATCTCGGGCACCCAGCCGCTCTGCTACTGCAAGGATCTTGTGCTGGAGGATTGTGTCTTTGATGCGGATGCCGATCTCGCATTCGAGGATTCGGAGGTGCGCGCCACTATACTCTCGCCTGTGACCTCGATCAAGAATCCGGTGACAGGCCATATCAGATGTGGAAAGATCGGAGCGCTCATACTTGATGAACATATCCATCAACCGGCTGACTGTATCATAGATGAGATTTGATTTCGATAAGGTGCCCTCGCGCGAGGGTACAGGTTCCTATAAATGGGATTCAAAGCCCGGAGTGCTGCCGCTGTGGGTGGCCGATATGGATTTCCCGACGGCACCGTGTGTCATTGAGGCCTTGCGCCGCAGGGTCGACCATGGCATATTCGGCTATACACTCGTGGGCGAGGATTACTATGAGGCTCTCACAGGATGGTTTGCCACGCGTCACGGTTATTCGTTCGACGCGGGTCAGGTGATCTATACCTCCGGTGTGGTTCCGGCCATATCGGCCATAATCAAGGCTCTTGTGAGGCCGGGCGAGGGGGTGATCGTGCAGACGCCTGTCTACAACTGCTTCTTCTCCTCCATCCGCAACAACGGGTGCCGCATTGTGGAGAATCCGCTGCTTCGGAGCGACACCGGCGACGGACTTTTCACTTATACGATGGACTATGAGGGGCTCGAGAGATTATGTGCCGTTCCTGAAAACCGCCTGCTGCTGCTTTGCAACCCTCACAACCCCGCCGGGAGATGCTGGTCGCGCGATGAACTGGGCAAGGTGGCCCGGATCGCCGGAAAGTATGGCGTGAGGGTGGTGAGCGACGAGATACACTGTGAGCTTACCATGCCGGGATATACCTATACCCCTTACGGGACTGTCGACCGGGATGCAGTGGTCTGTCTCTCTCCTTCCAAGGCATTCAATACCGCCGGTCTCCAGATCGCCAATATCGTCACCCCCTCCCGTGAGATCCGTGAAGCCATTGACAAGGCTATAAACATCAATGAGGTGTGTGATGTCAATCCGTTCGGGGTCGAGGCTCTGAAAGCTTCATATACGGCCGCCGGAGAGGAGTGGCTTGATGAGCTGCGTGCCTATCTCCATTCCAACTGGCTTTTCACGCTCGGACGTCTGCGCGAAGAACTTCCGGAGTGTCCGGTGGCGCGTCTGGAGGCCACATATCTTCCGTGGGTCGATGTCTCGGCTCTCTCTCCAGATGCCGACGCGCTCGAGCATCTACTGCTTGAGAAGGCCGGGGTATGGGTGAATTCGGGTGTGATGTATGGGCGTGACGGATACATCCGGCTCAACATCGCTTGCCCGAAAGCTCTTCTCGCCGAGGGGCTTGACCGCATCACCGGAACTTTGAAATCTCTTGTGAAGTGACAGACATATCGCTCATCCGTTCCCAGGCACCGCTGTCGTTCGGTCAGCAGCTCAGGCTCACCGCCAAACTCTCGTGGCCGGCCATGATGGCCCAGCTCTCGAGCATAATGATGCAGTATATCGACGCTGCGATGGTGGGACGGCTCGGTGCTGACAATTCAGCCTCGGTGGGACTGGTGTCCACCTCCCTGTGGCTCTTCTGGGGCATCTGTTCGGCCGTGACCATGGGATTCTCGGTACAGGTGGCCCACAGCATAGGAGCGGGGGAGCATGACCGTGCGCGCCGTATATTGCGTCAGGCCATCACATCCTGCCTCATGTTCAGTGTGGTCATTTCGGCCATAGGTGCGGCCATAGCCTTTCCGCTCCCGCATTGGCTGGGAGGCTCGGAGGCCGTCTGCCGGGAGGCGGGTGTGTATTTCCTCACATTTGTTCTTGCCCTCCCGCTCCTCACTCTCAATTATCTGGGAGGCGGTATGCTGAGATGTGCGGGTAACATGAAAGTGCCCGGTGCGCTGAATGTCATGATGTGTCTGCTCGACGTGGTGTTTAATTTCTTCCTCATATTTCCCGGCCATCATGTCTCGTTCGGAGGGGTGTCGTTCACCCTTCCCGGTGCCGGGCTCGGTGTCCTTGGGGCCGCCCTAGGCACGGTTTCAGCCGAGATAATAACGGCCGGGGCCATGATGTGGTACCTGTGTTTCCGCCAGCCCGACATGGCCATAAACCGTGAGAAGGGTAGTTTCCGGCCCACGGCCGAAGTGACACGGAAGGCCTTGAAGGTATCAGCTCCGATGACACTTGAACACGCTGTGATATGCGGCGCGCAGATAGCCGTGACTGTGATCGTGGCTCCCCTCGGGGTGTTTGCCATCGCCGCCAACGCATTTGCCGTCACGGCGGAGAGTATCTGCTATATGCCCGGCTATGGAATAGGGGATGCCGCCACCACTCTCGTCGGGCAGAGCTACGGAGCCAAGCGCCTTGACCTGGCCCGCAGGTTCGGCTACATCACCGTCGGGGCGGGTATGGTGCTTATGACGGTCATGGGGGTGTTTCTCTACATTTTCGCACCTTGGGTCATGGCGCTGATGAGTCCGGTGGATGAAATCGTGACTCTCGGGGCGGCCTCGCTACGCATCGAGGCGTTTGCCGAACCGATGTTTGCGGCTTCCATCGTGGCTTATGGTGTCATGGTGGGGGTGGGCGACACTGTGATTCCGGCCTGCATGAACTTCGGCAGCATCTGGCTTGTCCGTCTTCCGCTCGCTGCCATCCTTGCCCCTGCCATGGGGTTGCGGGGCGTCTGGCTCGCGATGTGTCTCGAGCTGACATTCAGGGGCATCATATTCCTGTGGCGCCTCATATCGGGCGCATGGCTTAAAAAAGGGTTGTAGGGTCGGAAAAATTTCGCTATTTTTGCACAAGTATGGAAGATATTCTTGACAAGGATCTCGTGGGCGACCCCTCGATATGCAATCTCCTGTTCCGTGTGGGCAAGGGGAGGCTTGATGTGGCGGTCTATTCGGTGGTTCATGACAATTCGCTGATCTACCGTTCATTCCCGCTCGGACAGGAGGGCGAGGACGAGCTCAAGTTTCTCGAAACCACCATCTACGACAATCCTTTGCTGCTTGCAGATTTCCGCCGCGTCCATTGTCTGGTGGATTCCGGCAATGCCATGGCCATTCCTGCTGAGGTGGACGATGCCGCCGACCGCGAGAGGGTGTTCCGTGCGGCCCATCCTTCGTTTGAGGGAGAGATTTTCACCTCTTCCGCCGGTGTGCGCAATGCGGTGTTCGCCTTCGGTCTCGGCGCGCCCATGGCGGGATTTCTACGCCGCACGTTCCACGGGGTTGATGTGGAGTGCCATATCGCCACGCTCTGCCGCTATTTCTCCACCCGTCCGGGGCGGGGCAACTCCAGGAGGATGATATGCAACTTCCGCCCTGATGCCATGGATGTCATCGTGACCCGGGGGGCGGATCTGCTTCTGGCCAATACATTCTCATTCCGCAACCCCATGGATGCAGTCTATTATATAATGGCTGCACGCCACAGTCTCGGACTCGATCCCTCCGGCGATGAATTGCTCCTGGCCGGCGATCAGAATGTGAGAAGCTCCATCACACCGGAACTCCGCCGCTTCATCGGTCGCGTGATGCCGGTCATTTTCCCCCCGCAGATGTTCCGCTCGGGCAAGGAGTCGCTGCGTGTACCCTTTGATCTGATAATATCACCGATATGCGAATAATAAGAGGCAAATACGGACGCCGCCGTTTCAGTGTCCCCACCAATATCACCGCGCGACCCACCACCGACTTCGCGCGTGAAAACATCTTCAATGTGATTGAAAACATCATCGACATCGAGGATTCCCGTTGTCTTGATCTGTTTGCCGGCACGGGTGCGGTGTCGTTTGAGTTTCTGTCGCGTGGAGCCTCGTCGGTCACCGCTGTCGAGAAGTCGGCCATACAGGGGCGGTTCATTGAGAAAGTGGCCCGTGAGCTTGGCGACACCAATCTGCGTCTGCTCCGCACTGATGCTTTGAGGTTCATCAAGGATGCCACTGCACCTTACGACATCGTATTCGCCGATCCCCCCTACGACATGGATGGTTTCGGAGATATTCCCGGGGCCGTGCTCGGGAGCAATCTGCTCAAGGAAGGGAGTCTGTTCATAATGGAGCATTCCAAGGCATACGACTTTTCCACCCTTCCGCACTTCTATCAGCACAGGGCCTACGGATCAGTCAACTTCTCCCTGTTCTTGATAGAATCTCAGGAATAAACTTATTGGTAAGTAGTTAAATATGATTAAAATGGTATCCGAATTGGTTATCATTCTGATTCCATTTGTTATATTTGCAGAAAAATGATTGATTATGAGATTAGTATCAGCAAGAGAGTTTCGTGAGAACCAGACAAAAGTACTCAGTGCCTCCTTAATGGGAGAGTCAATAGTATTGACATCTAGAGTCGGTAGTTTCAGACTTGTGCCGATTTCAGACGATGATGACATTGTCAGGAAAGATTTACAGGCGGCAGCCACTGAAGTCAAATCGCATATACTGGGAGTCAAGGATCTGCCTTTGGCCAAAGATATAATGTTCTGATGGAGGTCATTGCGACACGTACTTTTATCAAGAGTGCGAAACCTATAGCAAAAAAATATCATAGTTTCAATGACGACTATCAGAGGCTCGTCAGAGAGCTTATGGATAATCATAAAATAGGTGTAGACCTTGGAAATGGTTATCGTAAGGTCAGAATGGCAATAACATCAAAAGGAAAAGGTAAATCCGGAGGTTGCCGCGTTATTACGCTGGATATGGTGGAAAGAAACGGATGTCTATATTTGTTGTATGCTTATGATAAGTCTGACTATGATAATGTTATTATGTCTGTGATAAAGGATTTAGATTTAGAAATGAATTTGGAAAATGATATGAACTCAGAATAACAAGAAAAATTGATTGATAAATTTTGCAATTATTAATTTAATGACTACTTTTGCTATAGTATATTTGGGCTGTTCTTTATGTGGACAGACTAACGATATGTTTTAAGACATAAACAAATGCGTCTACTCGACGCTCTTTCTTGACGTTCTGAAACCTGGAAAATTTCAAAATCACTGTCAAGAATGTAGCAACGGTGGATGCCTTATCTGGTATGCATGGTTATTTGTATATGACACGAGAGTGTCATATACAAAAATAAGCATATCCTGCGTGAGGCTCCTGCGTTGCTCATTCACAGTGGTGGGCAATTCCAGGGCCTCAGAACGGGAATGAGCAACAAGTACGGTTCTCACGCATTTTTAATATAACTATATGCCGGAGATAAGAACCGCGATGGCGCAATTAATCATATTACCATGAAAGAAAGTACAAAACGTGTCATTGCCAAAGAAATAAAAGTAAATCTGAATATAATCCGTTGGGTAGCGATTTTTTCAGTAACAGCTATGCTCTTGTTTAGCATAACAATTTATCCATCTAAAACACACTATACCCCTCCGTCAGGATCATATTATTGGCCTGAGTCAGACACAGGGCCAGCTATGCTTATTCCAGAAGGCTATGATGTCAATAGAGAGTATGTAAGTGCATATTTCTCGAATATGTCAGAATTTATTCCAGAAGTATATGCTTTTTACGATGAGTATGTAGGTGCGTATTTTTCGAATAAATCAAAATACGATGACATCATATTTATAGAGGTTATGAACAGAGAATTATATGAGGAAAATCCTACAATCTCGGATGTCATAGCTAAGATCAACTCTGCAAGGATGGATTTTTATTTTGATGAATGTATCAAATTTCTTATTCATCAGTTTTTGATATGGTGTGAGATATGTATTTTAGGAAGATATATTTTTAAAGGAATGAGATATGTCTTTAAGGGGGCAGGATATGTTTCCAGAAAAATAAGGTCAGCCTATTATTGGTTTGATGAATATTCTTCATGAAGTTATGATTGATGCCCCATCGGTCGGAGACTCATAAGACAATAAAACGGCAGGCCCGGATGAATCGTCAATCCGGGCCTGCCATTTCTGTCGCTCTTTTGGAGCGAGATGTATTTTCGCAAGGGTCAGACTTCGGCGAGGAAGTCGATCTCGTCGATGAGCGCGCGGGTGATGGCCCGGGTCAGCGGGCAGCATGATGAGAACTCGGCCTCGGCAAAAGGCTTGATCTCCGCGGCACCCTCGGGGAGGAGGTTGAAGAGAAGCCGGAAAGCCGTGTAGCGTTCGAGGTCATTGTCAGATGTCACCTTCTCCATGGCCAGACTACGTGCAAACGGCAGTTTGCGCAGCAGTCTGTGGCATAGGATGTCGGCCACCTCGGGGGTGATCACTTCATCCCTCATACGTCTGGCTGTGTCGATGTCCAGCTCTTCGGCCGGGAATATCATGGGCGCCATCAGCAGGCTCTCGCGTG
Source organism: uncultured Duncaniella sp. (assembly GCA_910587165.1). Lineage (GTDB taxonomy): Bacteria > Bacteroidota > Bacteroidia > Bacteroidales > Muribaculaceae > Duncaniella. Next base: position 63,546 of record CAJUKP010000008.1, on the reverse strand, counting down.
TGCGGCGGTCGGCCCACAGCTCTTCCGCCAGGCGGCGTGAGATGCCTGTCTCGGCCGCGATCTCGGAAATCTGAGGCAGATTGAGCCCGAACACCATACGGTATTCGGGCATGGAACGGCGAAGCGTATCGGCCACGATGCCGTTGCGCATCGCGAAAAACCGTCGCTTCACCGTTTGCATTTCGTTATATTCAGCCATGGGGATGATCAGAGGTTGCTGTCAAGCAGAGCCTTGGCCTGAGGCTTGAGCCATGCCGCCACCTCGTAGGGATAGACGGGCACGTCGATCATGCCTGCCGAATAGGGCGCGATCTCGTAGGGGTTGTAGTGGAAATAGAGCACATTGCCACTGATGTAGGGGCGGCCGGGAGTTGTGAGCTGCGAGGTGAATATGCCGGCGCGGTCGAGAGCCTCGACAGGCACCTCAAGCTGACGGGCAAGAGCCGTGCGGATCACCGGCATGATGGAGTCGACACCTGCAGGGGTGAGGATGTCGTTCAGACCAAGCACACGGGCCGAATCAAGTGCGTAGGTGAAGGGAATGATGGCGGTGTAGGGGTGTGCGCCTCCCAGATAAGACGAGAGGGTGACCTGATAGGTGGCCATATCCTCGGTGATCTCTACCACTGAGGCGGAGGCGTTGGAGAAGAAGCTGCGCACGTTGTCGCCGTCGGGGATTGAGTCGACCCTTGTCATGGTCTTGGCCCCCACCATATCCTTGTAGGTGGCTGTGTCGCCGAGGAATGCCTGGATGGCATCGTCGACAGGACGTCTCACAGAGTCGGCATAGCAGAAACGGAGCAGGGTGTCCTGAAGGACGCTCAGATCGGCTTTGCCAAGTTTGGTCGGCCACTGTATGGATGTGTAGACATCGAGATAGGCGGTGTCGCCATAGAATTCGAACTGATAGTTGCGGTCGGCGGTCTTGATCACCTGGCCGATTTCAAATTCGTCAATATCAGACTTGACGCTACCCGTATTCCCATCCTTCGAGCAAGCAGCGAGCGCGAGGAGAGAAAGCACGGCGGGAAATACCAATGAGGTCTTTTTCATAAGAGTTTAGAACAGATTTGTTAATTTTTGTTGCAAAGTTGGGCATTTTCATTGACACTACCAAATAAAAATACTCTCCTTATCAAGTAAAACCCCGGGAGAGGGGTGATAGTTTTATCAATCACTGTTAAAAAAACGGGAATAAAAGTGGAAAAACAGAACAAAATTAAGGGGAAAGAAGCCCAATTAACAACTTTATACGTTTAAAACTTTAATATATGGGGAATTTTTATTTACTTTGCACCGCGAATTTACAGAGTTCGCCTCCTAAATCAGAAAATACTAATCAAAACTCTTTAAACTACTATGTCTGAAATTACAGAACGAGTTAAAGCTATCATCGTTGATAAGCTCGGTGTTGACGAGAACGAAGTAACCGAAACCGCAGAATTCACCAAGGATCTTGGCGCTGACAGCCTCGACACCGTAGAACTCATCATGGAGTTTGAGAAGGAATTTGGCATCACCATCCCCGATGATCAGGCAGAAGGCATCAAGACTGTAGGCGACGCTATCACCTACATCGAGAAGGCTCAGGCTTAATCGACCGGTCACCGACAATCCGCGTGTGTGCATATCACACCGGATATGGCCACCCTCTAAAGGCTCCACACGCCTCCGCGCGGTGGAGCCTTAAATCTATATCACGACTAAATCAATCCTCATATTAAAGATAATGGAACTAAAACGAGTAGTCGTCACCGGACTCGGGGCAATCACCCCCATCGGCAACGATGTTGAGACCACATGGCTCAACGCTGTGGCCGGAAAGAGCGGTGCCGCACCCATCACCCACTTTGACGCATCAAAATTCAAGACCCAGTTTGCCTGCGAGGTAAAGGACTACAACGCCGCCGACCATTTTGACCGCAAGAAGCTCCGTCAGCTCGACCTCTATGCCCAGTATGGCATAGTCGCTGCCCGTCAGGCCGTGGCCGACTCCGGCATCGAGGAGGCTTCAAATCTCGACCGCAACCGTGTAGGTGTGATCGTGGCTGCCGGTATCGGCGGTCTCCACACCTTCGAGGAGGAGGCCGGATATTATGCCGTTCATGGAGCTGAGGCCGGCCCCAAATACAATCCCTTCTTCATCCCCAAGATGATCGCTGACATCGCTTCAGGCCACATCTCGATGGAGTATAACTTCCATGGTCCCAACTTCGGTGTGGTTTCGGCTTGCGCTTCGTCAAACAATGCCATCATCGACGCTTTCAACCTCATCCGTCTCGGCAAAGCCGACGCCATCGTCACCGGTGGAGCCGAGGCCGCCATCTATCCTGCTGGTGTGGGTGGCTTCAACTCAATGCACGCCCTCTCGACCCGCAACGACAGCCCCGAGACCGCTTCGCGCCCCTTCAGCGCTTCGCGTGACGGCTTCGTGATGGGTGAAGGCTCCGTTGTGCTCGTGCTCGAGGAACTCGAACACGCCAAGGCCCGCGGTGCCAAGATCTATGCCGAGGTTGCCGGCGGAGGCATGAGCGCCGACGCTTACCACCTCACCGCCACTCATCCCGAGGGTCTCGGTGCGAAGCTCTCCATGCAGAACGCACTCGACGACGCCGGCATGAAGCCCGAGGATATCGACTATATCAACGTTCACGGCACCTCTACACCCGTGGGAGACATCTCTGAGGTGAAGGCTATCGTGGAACTCTTCGGCGATCAGGCCCACAAGCTCAACATCAGCTCCACCAAGTCGATGACCGGCCACCTGCTCGGTGCCACCGGCGCGCTTGAGGCTATGTTCTCCGTGCTCGCCTGCAAGAACGGTATCGTGCCCCCCACCATCAACCACGAGGAGGGAGACGAGGATGAGAACATCGACTACACTCTCAACTTCACATTCAACAAGGCCCAGGAGCGTCCGGTGCGTGCAGCGCTCTCCAACTCCTTCGGCTTCGGCGGCCACAACGCCACCGTCATTGTGAAGAGATACGAGGAATAATGACCACAGTTGACAACTGATACGGAGGGGACACAAGAATTCAATGCTCTTGTGTCCCTTTCTTATATTCCTAATATATGACGGACATCCAGGGTTTAGCCTTTCTACTGATATCCCAGATAGTCATAGTGGCAGTCTGGGTGATAATGACGCTTTCCGACCTTCGGCGGGCGCAACGTTCCATGGCCTCGCGTCTTTCCGGACTGGAGGAGGAGAAGATCCGGATGGCCCGCCTGAATTTTGCGGGGATTGACAGTCTCTGCACCACAGCCTACGAGTGGGACGGCCATCGCCGTGCCCGCGAGATGATGGATAGGACTGCCCGTGATGTCATTGCTCCCTTCCGTCCCGAGGGTTGTTCTGTGCCTGCTCTTGATGACTTTTTCACCCGTTTCTCAATCGAAGTGTTCCCTCCCGGTATGGTCTCCGCATTCACCCCTTCGGAGATAATGCTCGCCCGCTATCTCTGTGCGGGATTTTCCACCAAGTCCCTATGCTACCTGCTCGGCATCTCCGAAGATGCCCTTTATGTCCGCAAGAGCCGTCTGCGCTCCAAGATCATACGCACACTCCCGATGGGACGGTTTCCGGCTGTGCTCTCACGCCTGAGTCTGCTTCCGTCCGGCAAAACGCTCTCCGGATGCCTCCCCGCGCCCTCTCATGAGGCTTGATTGCCGGTATGTAAGATAAATCGGGGTTGATGTATTGTAAGTCATTGATAATCAATGGATGCCATGATGAGGTGTAAGGTTGGAAATTTGGCCGGGAAGCTGGAAATATCTAACTTTGCATCAGATTCTGAATGTCAGAATTGCCGGACGAACAGTTAAAACGAAGTGGTTGGCTAATTGTCATACCATGATTTATATTACACCCGACGCATGAAATATCTTGATGATCTATATTTGAGACTTCTGTTCAGGATTGGTGTTGCTTGCCTTCCTGTAATTTATCTATGTCTGAATAATCCTGTATTGCACATAGTTGCATGGATTGCCACGACAGTGATGATTTCAGGGATCACTACGGGTGTTTTGAGACTGATATCGCTGATATGGTTTGATAAACCGGTCTGCCACCAATCCCGGCTGAGAGATCTGGTGGATGGACTGCTCGCTCTGCCGTATTGCTCACTGCTCGGAAGTCTGATATATTTTGACGGTAACGGCGATAACCTGACTGTCTGGGGCATACCGCTGTTTTTCACCATCGCCGAGATCGTTTCATTCATACTGGATGTACCTGATGACAAACTGAAGAATCATGAAATATCTCAATGACGTGTATCTGAATATCCTGTCGCGGATAGGATGCGCTTGTCTGCCGCTGTTGGTCATACTCAACGGGCGCTCGGTAGCAGGCAGCTGGGTTTCTCTGACCATACTTGTCTCATGCTTCACAATTGCTGTGTTGCGTTTTGTTTCCATAAGATGGTTTGACAAGCCTGTGTGTCTCAGGTCAAATCTCAGGGCTGTCACAGACAGCTTGCTCGGCTACCCGTACAGTGCGCTGATTATCGCAGTGGTATATCAGCAGTTCATTACTCCCGGAGCGGACCTGACATCGGAATATTGCATAATTATCTTCCTGTCGCTCGCTATGGTGGCCCCGTTGGTAATATCGGCCATCACTGGTAAGAAGATCGAGATGAATTAGGGCAGATGGGGTGTTGTCAACCGCAAGCCGTGGCGCCGTTGATCAGGTCGATGGCGCGGGCTGTGAATTCCTCATCGGAAAGGGTTGACGGAAGCCATGTTATGGGACGGCAGCGGCGCTCCATGCCACGGAACCATGTCATCTGACGTTTGGCGAACTGGTGGATCGCTATCTCGAGCTGACGGGTCATCTCTTCAAGACTCAGCTGTCCGGTGAGATGGAGGGTGAGATACTTGTACTCCAGTCCATAATAGATGAGATCCTCCGGGGGGATTCCTGAATCGAGCAATGCTCTCACCTCGTCGACCATACCTGCCGCGATCCGGGCATGAAGACGGTCAGTGATGCGCCGGCGGCGGGTCTCACGGTCCACATCTACACCTATCACCACAGCATTCTCCACCGGATGCGGCTCTGCCTGGGCCGCGGCTTCGGGGTGTTCCGCATAATAGCTCTGTATCTCTATGGCACGGATGGCCCTCTGGGTGGTGTCGACATCCGTCACATTGTGAAGGGTCTTCATCCCTTCGAGTATCCGGGTCAGTTCGCCGAGACTTTTCCCTCTCAGAGAGTCGCGCAGGACGGGATTCTCGGGAACCTCGGGAAGCCTCAGCCCCTTGAGCACACTCTCCACGTAGAGTCCTGTGCCCCCGCATAGAACCGGAGTCTTGCCACGCGCTGTGATGTCCGTATAGGCGGCATTGTAGTCGCGCAGGTATTCGTAGAGGTTATACTTGTATCCGGCGGGGCAGATGTCGATGAGATGGACGGGTACGTCGCCATATTCCTCGAGATCCTTGCCGGTGCCGAGATCCATCCCACGGTAGACCTGCCGCGAGTCGGCGCTGATGATCTCTCCGCCTATGGCCCGGGCGAGGCTCACGGCCCGGGTGGTCTTGCCCGAGGCTGTGGGACCTGTGATGACTACGAGCGGTGTCATTGCTCCTTGGGTGGTTTGCGGAACAGGCGGCGCAGCTTGAAGAAAGGCTTGTCCTCGTTGAACTGAGCCACATTCATCCAGTGTGGTGAGTTGAAGTCCACATCCCAGTCGCAGATATCCTTGAGGCGGAATATGGGGCGGTAGTTTTTCACCTTGTACAGCCGTCGGCCTTCGTAATCGTATGTCTTCCAGGCCATGGTGATGGTGTAAAGGCGGTGGATCTCGGCGGCGAGCATCGGCGACAGCTCATGGTTGTGCAACATCCGCTCGAGACGGGACAGATTGTACCATTTGCCGTGTCCGAACGCCGATTCCGACATGATCTCCTTGTCGACCGGTGAGCAGATGAAATGGAATGTGTTGCGGTAGCCTGCCACTTCATGTGACAGATACATGAACCGGAATTCAAACTTGTCAGACGGCAGGCGCGAGATGTCGCCGAACACTCTGGTAGCTCCTGTGAGCGACACATTGTCCCTGTGGCTCAGTATGAGGGTGGCGGGGGTGTCATACATCGAGCTGTCCGGAATATCGCCGAACTCCTCGTTGCGGGTCAGATAGATGTTGTCGCCGTAGATCACGAGATACCGCACCTCGGTCGACGATCCGCGCCGTTTGTCGCTGCCCTCGATGTCCTGGAAGTAATAGGCCCAGATGGTGAAGTAGCGGGCGCCGAGATAGACGGATGAGATGATGTAGAGTATCACCGGTACCCAGCCGAAAAAGAATTTGTCGGGCTGGTTGAGGTTGACATTCACGTAGAAAAGGAAATAGTATCCCCAGCTGACCATGATGAGCATGGTGGCCATGGCTATGAGAAAGTCACGCTGATATTTGCTCTCCTGGCTGAAAAGCTTGCCGATGAATCCGCGCTCGGAGATCGACCCGAGGGCGATGGCGCAGTTCTGGCAGGCTCCGAAGCGGTTGCCCCGCAGTTTTGACCAGAGTGTGACAAGCAGCAGCACGGGCGCAATGATGAGGATGGCAAGATAGGGTATCTTGTCGTTCACAAGACCGGTGTTGTCGATGTAGTTGATGAACCCTTTGGAGTAAATGATGCTGATGGAGAGCATCAGTGTGGCCGATATGCCGAGAGTGCGGATGGCTATGTAGTTGATGAGCGGACACACTGTCATGCGCCCCTTGGCCATGAACCTGTCATAGGCTATCAGGCCGCCCATTGCCCCGAATGTTATGACAGGGATGGACAAGGCCGGAAGATAGACCCTGAGAATCACCGGCAGGGTGATGGCTCCCATGGCCAGCACCCAGTTGAGCCAGAGGGTGATGATTGCGTTTTCGTAAGACTTGCTACGGTCAGGCATGATATTTTATACGATCCGGAGGAGAGGGTTTAAAGGTTCTTGTTGAAGTAATCGAGCATCTTGGAGTAGACGTTCAGACGTGCGTCGCATCCGAAGATAGAGTGGTTCATGTTGGGATAAAGGAACATATCGCAGAACCGGCCCTCGGATTGCATAACAGACACGTACTGCATTGTGTTCATGAGATGCACATTATCGTCGGCGGTGCCGTGCATTATGAGCAGCGGTATGTCTATTTTTCCGGCATAGGTGAGGGGTGCCGATGAACGGTAGCCGTCGGGATTCTCGCGCGGAGTGAGCATATAGCGCTCGGCATAGACGGTGTCGTAGAATCGCCAGTCGGTCACAGGGGCGATTGCCACGGCACAGGCGAACACCTTGGCTCCTGTCCCGGATGTGACAGCCATGAGAGTCTCGTAGCCGCCATAGCTCCAGCCTGTGATGCCTATGCGGGCGGGATCGACAAACGGAAATTTCGCGGCGGTGGCGGCGGCTCCCTGCAGGTCTATTGTCTCGTAGTGGCCGAGATCCTTGTAGACGGCTGTCTCCCATGCGCGGCCGCGGCCTCCTGTGCCTCTGGGATCGACACACATCACCACATATCCGTTCATGGCAGCATAGTGCGTCCAGTCCGGTTTCCAGCGGTCAAGTACCTCCTGGGAGCCGGGTCCGCTGTATTGGTGGATGATGAGCGGGTAGCGGCGCGAGCTGTCGAAATCGCGTGGCTTGATGAGGTAGGCGTTGAGTTCCATGCCATCCGGGGTGGTTATGGTGGTGAATTCGGTGGATGGCATCATGGAGAAGGTGGATTTCGCTGTGGCGTTATCCTCAAGCACACGCACCTTCTTCTCCCCCTCATAGAGAGTCACCACGGGAGGGGTGGATGAGTTGCTGTATGTGAGACCACAGAAGTTCAGCGACGGCGAGAACCATGCCGATGCGTTGCCCTGTTCCTGTGAGAGATGTTTCACCACTCCTTTGATATCCTTGCGGGAGACCACGCGGTTGATGGCGCCTGTGGCAGTGGACTGATACCAGGCATTGCCCTTGGCATCAGTGCCATACCATGCCGTCACGTCATAATCGCCCGAGGTGAGCTGTGAGGTCATTGTTCCGGCATAGCTGTAGCGGTAGGCATGGGTATAGCCTGAACGGGCCGAGAGAATCACGAAACTGTCGTTGCCGAACGAGATGTCCTCATAGGAAAGAGGAGTGATCCACGCACGGTCCTCCTCGGTCATCACCGATTTGCTCACTCCCGAGCGCGGGTTGACGGCATAGATCTCCATGCGGGTCTGTGAACGGTCGAGAGTCACGACCATGAGACGGTCGGCCGACGCGCCCCCGTATGCGATGCGGGGTATATATTCGATGCGGCTGTCGGGAAGAGAGAGATTCTTTGTCTTGCGGTTGTCCACGTCGTAGCTGTGGAGGCTGACGCGTGAGTTAGGCTCTCCTGCCACAGGATACTTGTAGGTGAACTGTCCCGGATAAAGGGCATATTCCTTGCGGGGATCGCAGGTGCCCTCGTAGAGTGTGAACGAGTAGGCCGGCACTTCGGCCTCGGCATATTTGATGTAGCAGAGGGTCATGTTGTCCGGTGCCCAGGCCATGGAGCAGGTGGTGGTGAACTCCTCCTCATACACCCAGTCAGGCACACCGTTGATCACCTTGTCTATCTCGCCGTCAGTGGTCACCGCCACTTCGGTGTTATAGTCGATCTTCTTGAGATATATGTTATTGTCATCGCCAACGAAGGCCACCATGCGGCCATCGGGGGAGAACAGGGGGGAGCGCTGACGGGTGAACTTTTCCGAAAGCGGACGAAGCAGACGGGTGCGCAGCTCGTAGACATAGTAGGCCGCACGGGTCGAACGGCGGTAGACCGGTTCCTCGGCGGTGGTGACAAGTATCTTGGATCCGTCAGGGCTGAGGGTGAACCCTTCGATGGCCTCTATGCGGCTCTCGCGTGTGTTGGTGACATCCATCACCACTTCGGCCTCGGCCCCGGTGCGGGTCACATATTTGATGATTTTCTTGCCGTCGTCCGACAGGGACAGGAAGTGCAGCCCGTCGGCTGTGAAAGCCGGACACGCCACTGTGGCGGGACGGTTGGCTGGGTAGACATATTGTTCGAGTCCGCTCAGATTGCGGGCGTTTCCGGCCGCAGGAACGGCGGCCTCCATGACAACGCTTGCTGACGCGCCGGTGAGGAGGGCGAGGATGAGTGTTGACAATGGTTTTATCATAAGGATATGTTTTTCAGAAAAGTGAGAGTTGGGCCTCGTTATCGTTCACCGGCTTGCGCGGTGGTTCGTGATAGCCGAAATCAGGGTCGTCTTTCTTTGTGCCGGATGAAAACCAGTCGGTGTTGTCGAGCTCGGCGTCCACGCGGTTCTTCTTGGGGCGTCCGCGTCGGCGCGGTGCCGCTGTCTGTGAGGCTGGCTCGGGAGATGCCTGTATGGTCTCGGATGCCACGGCCGCGGCAGGTGTCTGCTCGAGTTCCTTGATACGGTTGGTGAGGGTCTTTATTTCTTTTCTCAGGCGCATTTCGCTGTTGGCCTGATTGTAGAGATTGTTTTCTATCGTGTGGCGCAGCGAGGCGTTCTCTTCGTTGAGTTTTGCAATACGTTCCTCAAGACCCTCTTTCTTTTCAGTCTCAAGTTTCTGCTGGAGATCCTTGATACGGGTCTCAAGTCTGATCTTTACCTGCTCGAATCCGTCGATCTGCTCGTGCAGAAGCTGTGTGGCTTCCTCGCGCTGGGCTGTTACTTCTTCAAGCTCATGGCGTGTCTTTGCCACGGTGTTGCGCATCTCGGAGAGCATTTCGTCGCTCATGCGCGATTTCATCTCCAGCTGTTCGCGGAGGGCGGTCTGGCGGGCAAGTTCCTTCTCAAGTTCGGCCACCTTCTCGTCCTGCTGTGCTGTCTCCGGTTTTATATCGAGTTTGGCATTGAGCGCGGCCACTTCGGCCTCGAGTGCGGCTATGCGCTCCGAGCCTTTGGCTATCGTCTCCGCATCGGCCGGATTCCGTTTGTCGATATAGAATCTCTCTCTGTCGGAATGCAGTTTCGCCACCTGTGCCTCGAGGTCGTTTATACGGTCGAGCATGGCACGTTTCTGTCTGTCGAGACTGAGTTGCAGTTTCTTGTTCTCGCCGCTCAGACGCTCGGCTCTCAATGATTCCGCTTCAAGCAATTCTGATTTATGGCGCAGGGCTTCGTCACCCGAACTGTCAGTCCGGGAGGCTGCCACGCGTTTGCGCAGGCTCTCTGAGATCCGCCCTGTGATATAAGCTCTCTGGGCGTCAACCGACAGGCAGGTCTTCACGAATTCAGGCTGGGCGTCGTTGAACAGTTCTATCACGGCATCGAACAGGTCGTCAGGCAACGAGCTGTCGGCAGGGGTGTCATCTTCCGGATCATCAGGTTTCTGCTCAGGCTTGGGTGCCGTAGGCTCCTCGGCAGGTGCCGTAGGAAGCGGGGGTGGAGTCACCGCATAGGTAGGCAGGGCAGAGGTGTAGTCCTCTTCCTCTTCTTCCTCACTCCCGTGGGAAAAACCCAATGCTCGTTTTAATCCGTTCCAGAATGACATAATAATTTTGCAGATGTGTTGGTATTAGGAGATGACGTTTCTGCAAAGTTAACGCAAAAATCCCGAAATAACACTCATTTTGCCGAAAAGTTTATCAATTAAATTTATCGGTGGAAGTATTGCACTATCTTCGGAATGATTTCAATATGCCGTCCTCGAACAGAAGATACACTCCGTTCTCATACAACCACGCCTCGCGCAGATAGCTTTGGGTTGCTCCGCGGTCGATCTCCTTTGGTGCCCCGAGGGCCAGACGGCACTCCTCGCGGGTCATTCCGTCGGCCACTTTTCCCCGGGTTATGAGATCCCATGTGGCGGGCATTGTGGACTGGTAGCGCAGATAGGGGTCGGTGAAGGAGAAGATGGTCGGGAATGTGCGGGGAAAGGCTCCTTTGGCTCCGGGATGGAAAAAGATGCAGGCCGATAGTCCGTGGGTGTCGGTGAACGATGCCTTGAGCGGGAAATGGCTGTTGCCCGGGGTCACTGAGTCGATGTGGACTTTCACGAATTTGCGTCCCCCGTCGATGGGGGTGTCGGTGCTGTCGCGCCAGGCGAGTGTGAGTATGTACAGGTCGCGGTCACGCATGGCGCTGTCGGCACTGCTGACCACACTGCTCTGGATGGTATAGGGCACACTCAAGCTCCTCTCTTCCATGAGGGTTGCGAGAGGGCGGTTTATCCGGTAGACCAGCTCGTTTCCTCCGGGTGACAGGAACGTCAGGTCGGTCACGGGAAGTCCGGCGACCGAGCGGGCCTCCGAAGCTCCGGCAAATGTGATGGTTCCGCCCGCCGGGAGTCCGCCGGAGGGGGCGGTGGCCCCGAAAATGAGGGAGATGCGTGGGTCGGTCACCACAAATTCCTTGCCGGGATACCATTGGCCCAATGGGGCGTCGGCGGTGGATGCAAGAAAAGTGTCTTCGGCGGTGACAGGCTCACGTTCGCGTTTCACGTCGCCCGCCGTGATCCTGGGGGTCGACTCAACGCCGGTGAAAAAGCAGCTCTGGAGCAGGAGAGTGAGCAGCAGAGGCAGGAAGTATGGTTTCATCGGAAGGGTAATGGTAACTTGGAGAATACCTTGGGAGGGTAAAAGATACAGAAGAACATGGATTGTCCTTCTGTACCTTTTTGCAGGTTGTCATTCGGCAACCTCTTCAGCGGGTTATTGTTTAGGCTCTATCCCGAGGTTGTGGAACATGAATGAGTATATGTCGGCATACTCGTCGATCACTTTCGACACCGGTTTCCCGGCACCGTGTCCGGCCTTCGAGTCAATGCGGATCAGCTTGGGGGCGTCCCCGGTATCGGCAGCCTGAAGCGCGGCGGCATACTTGAAGGAGTGTGCCGGCACTACACGGTCGTCATGGTCGGCGGTAGTGACCATGATGGCGGGATAGGGTGTGCCGTCATTGCGGATGTTGTGGAGAGGCGAATAACCATGAAGATATGCGGCCATTTCGGGAGAGTCGGCGGAGGTGCCGTAGTCGGGCGCCCAGTTCCAGCCTATGGTGAAGAGATGATAGCGCATCATGTCCATCACACCCACTCTCGGGAATGCCACTTTGAAGAGATCGGGGCGCATATTCACAGTGGCGCCCACGAGCAGGCCACCGTTGCTGCCACCCTCGATGGTGAGCAGGTCGGGATTTGTCCATCCTTTCTTGATGAGATATTCGGCCGCGGCGATGAAGTCGTTGAACACGTTCAGTTTATTCATCTTGGTTCCGGCCTGGTGCCATTCTTCGCCATATTCCGAGCCGCCGCGCAGATTTGCCTGTGCGTAGATCACTCCGTTCTCAAGCATGAACATACGGTTGGGGGAGAATCCGGGGGTGAGCGATACATTGAAACCGCCGTAGCCGTAGAGATAGACGGGGTTGGATCCGTCGCGCTTCAGCCCTTTCCTGTAGGTGAGGAACATGGGTATCTTCGTGCCGTCGGCCGAGGGATAGAACACCTGTTCGGTCACGAAATCGTCGAAGTTGATATCCTTGACCTCGCTTTCATACATCAGCGAGCTCTCGCCTGTGGCCGGGTCGTAGCTGTAGATGGCAGAGGGGGAATTGAACGAGGTGAAGGAGTAGAACACATCCTCGGGGTGTTTGCGGTCAACCGACAGTCCGGTTGTGCCGTAGCCGGGAAGCTTGAGCTCGGAGATTTTCTCACCATTCATGTTGTGGATGGTGATATGCTCGGCGGCATCTTTCTCCCATGTCAGGAAGAGGCGGTCGCCTGAGAAGGCTGCATCGGTGAGCACACCGTCACCCTCGGCCACGAGCTCTTTCCAGTTCTCGCGCGACGGATTGTTGATGTCGGCCACCATGAGGCGGTTCTTGGGTGCTCCGTATGAGGTGTAGAGATAGATCTTGTCGCCTATCACGTCGATCGGGGCCACTGTATAGTCCTGGTCTGGCGACATGGTGATCCACTCGTTTCCACGCTTGATCTTGAGAGCGTTGCCCACACCCTGGCCGCTGATGCTGACGAAGAGTTCGGGGCGCGACTCGGTGAGTGCGGCTGTGTGGAAGTGGAGCGGGTTTGCGGGGTCGGAGAACACCACTTTATCCTCGCTCTGGGGAGTGCCGACCTTGTGATACATCACCAGATGGTTCTCATTGGCGTTGGAATATTCCTTACCTGCCTCGGGCCGGGGATAGGCGCTGTAATAGAATCCCTCTGAGCCGGCGTCCCATGACGCTCCGGTGAACTTGGCCCACTCGATATGGTCAGGGAGCAGTTTCTTCGACGCGGTGTCCATCAGATAGATCTCGGTCCAGTCTGAGCCGCTGCGCGAGATGGTATAGGCTGTGTATTTTCCGTCTTTCGACTGGCTCACTCCGGTGAGGGCCACTGTGCCGTCTTCGCTGAGTGTGTTGGGATCGAGAAACTCCTCGCGGTCGGCTCCCTCGGGGGTGGAGGAACGGTAGAGCACAGACTGGTTCTTCAGGCCGTCGTTCTCGTAGAAATAATATTTGCCGTCGCTCATGCGTCCGGGAAGGCCGCGCTTCACATAGTCGTTGAGTTCGGTGAGGCGCGAGGCTATCCTGTCCCTGAACGGGATTGCATCGAGATAGCTGCGTGTCACCTTGTTCTCTGCCTCCACCCAGGCGGTGGTTGCAGCGGCGGTGTCGTTCTCGAGAGGCCTGTAGCGGTCATCGACAGTGAGGTCGAAATAGGTGTCGACTGTCCCGTCCTGTGGAGCTTCGGGATAGTTCAGATGTGACTTGGCACAGCCTGAAAGCAGGGTTGTAGCCGTGATTGCCATGATGATTGGTTTCATTTCGGAGCTGAGAGATATGATTTATACAATTTCGGGTCGTTGATGATTTCGAGACCTTCGGCAAACACCGGATTCATCGGGTTGACAATACGCCGGTAGGCCGACTGGTCGTAGAGGTCGCGGCCGATGAGTCCTTTTATCACCGATGCAAGAAATGCCTTGGAGGTGTTGAACTGTTCCTCGTTATATTCCACACCTTCGCGAGTGCCGGTGGCGATGAGCTCCTGCATCATGGCAGGGGTTACGGTGAAGGAACGGTCGAAATCCTCTATCCGGCGGTATTTTTTTGTGATGGCTTTGCGGTTGGCATCTACGTAGCCTATCACGAAACTGTTGATGGCACCTTTGGCCAGGAGGTCGCGGTAGTAGTCTGAGTAGAATGTCGTGTCGATGGGCACGAACTTGTCAGGCATGATGCCTCCGCCTCCGTAGACGGGACGGCCCAGTCTGACGGTGTGGAACAGAAGTGAGTCGGCGAAATGGATGCTGTCCTGACTGGTGAACTCCCCCGCCTTGTAACGGTTGAGCAGATCGTGGTTGTAGCCATCCTCGTCTCCGGCGGTATATGGTTTCTGGATGCATCGTCCTGACGGGGTGTGATAGCGTGATACGGTGAGACGTATCATTGAGCCGTCGGGGAAGGGAAACGGCCTTTGAACCAGGCCTTTGCCAAATGTCCGGCGACCTACCACCACGGCGCGGTCGTTGTCCTGGAGGGCACCGCTGAGAATCTCGCTGGCCGAGGCTGAGTACTGGTTTACGAGCACCACCACACGTCCGTCAAGAAAATCGCCGTCCTTCTGGTTTATGTAGCTTGTCGAGCCGTTCTGGGGCGACTCGGTATAGACCACCATATCGCCGCGCCGCAGGAAGCGGTCGGCTATGTCGGTGGAGGGACGGAGATAGCCACCGCCGTTGTCCATGAGGTCGATGATGATGTGGCGCATACCCTTCTTCTTCAGTTCTTTCATTGCGTCGGCCACTTCGTCGGCTGTCGAGGCGGCGAAACGCGACACGGCCACATAGCCCACGGAGTCATTGACCATATATGAGGCATCGACGCTGAATATGGGTATCTCCTCGCGTACCACCCTGAATTCGAGCGTGTCGGCCACGTTCTTGCGGACAGCCTTGAGATTGGCCACAGTGCCGCGCGGACCGCGGAGCACTTTCATGATGGCTGAATTTTTCATTTTCACACCCGAGATGAGTGTATCGTTGCATGATATGATACGGTCGCCGGGAATTATGCCCATACGTTCCGACGGGCCACCGGATACTGCCTCGATGACATAAAGTGTGTCTTTCACCATCTGGAAACGTATGCCGATGCCGGAGAAATTGCCTTCGAGGGGTTCGGTGAGTTCCTTGGTTTCCTCGGGCTCGGTGTAGGTGGAGTGGGGATCGAGGGTCTTTAGCATGGCCACAATGGCGTCGCGCACCACAGCCGAGGTGTCTATGGCGTCCACATAGTAGTTGGCTATTATCTGTTCGGCATATACGAGCTTCCGCTCGGGGGGGAATTTATTGTCCGCTCTCGTTTCCACGGCCAGTGTCAGGGCAGATGCCAGCAGCAGGGCCGGGATGAGCAGGAACATGATTTTTTTCATTTTTCGGTAGGTTGGATTGTGTTGTATATGTATCAGGGTAGCATAGAGCTCACGTCATAACCATGCGACTTGAGTTCGCGCACGGCGGAAGATGACACGGCGGCAAGTTCGGGAAGTGTGAAGAGTATCACGGTCTCGATGCCTGAGATCATGCGGTTGAGATCGGCGAGATTACGCTCATATTCGAAGTCGGCCACCGTGCGCACACCTCTCAGCATCCATCCGGCGCCCTCGGCCTTGCAGGCGTCGACCGTCAGTCCGGAATATGCCATCACCGATACGCGCGGTTCGGAAGCGTAGATGGCCGAGATTTCGGCAATGCGCTCCTCCACATTCGCGGCCGATTGTTTGGCCGCGTTGAAGCCGATCGCTATCACCACTTTGTCGAAAAGCCCGAGCGCGCGTCCTACGAGAGAGGCGTGGCCTTTGGTGAACGGGGCGAATGAGCCCGGGAAAAGCACCGTGCGGGGTGCCGGTGTCTGTGTCATTCCTCAATGGGTATTTCGGTGTCAAGATGCGAATCATCCTCCACCACAAGATTGTCGATAATGAAATTCTGGCGTTCCATGGTGTTCTTGCCCATATAGAATTCGAGCAGTTCGGCCACGGCATCTTCCTTGCGCAGGGCCACGCGGTCCACTCTCATTTCCGGGCCGATGAATCCGCGGAATTCGTCAGGCGAGATCTCTCCGAGTCCCTTGAACCGGGTTATCTCCGCGTTGTCTCCGAGTTTCTCGATTGCCGCTATGCGCTCCTCGTCGGAATAGCAGTAATATGTTTCCTCGTTGGCCGATGCCTTCGATCGTGCTCCTCGTTTGGCCGTCTTGCGGTTGCGCACACGGAAAAGCGGGGTCTGAAGCACATAGAGATGGCCTTTCTTGATCATGTCGGGGAAGAACTGCAGGAAGAATGTGAGCAGGAGCAGGCGTATGTGCATACCGTCCACATCGGCATCGGTGGCGATGATCACATTGTTGTAACGCAGTCCGTCGATACCTTCCTCGATGTTGAGCGCGGCCTGGAGCAGGTTGAACTCGTCGTTCTCGTAGAGTATCTTGGCCGGAACACCGTAGGAGTTCTTGGGTTTTCCCCTGAGCGAGAACACGGCCTGAGTCTCGACATTGCGTATCTTGGTGATAGAGCCGGCGGCCGAGTCGCCCTCGGTGATGAATATGGACGAGGCGAGTTTCTTCTCCTCGTCGCCCTTCGCATCATTGAAGTGCACACGGCAGTCGAGCAGTTTCTTATTGTGCAGGTTGACCTTCTTGGCTTTCTCGCGGGCCAGCTTGGTCACTCCGGCCATAGCTTTGCGCTCGCGCTCGGACTCCTGCACTTTCTTGAGTATCACTTCAGCCACATCGGTGTTGCGGTGCAGGTAGTTGTCGAGCTCGGTCTTGATGAAATCGCCCACGAATTTTGCCACTGTAGGTCCGTCGGGCCCCACTTCGCGGCTTCCGAGCTTGGTCTTTGTCTGCGACTCAAACACCGGTTCCTCCACTTTGATGGAGACCGCACCCACCATTCCGTTGCGGATATCCTCATATTGGAAATCCTTTTTGAAATATTCCTTGATGGTGCGTGACACAGCCTCCTTGAATGCGGCGAGGTGTGTGCCTCCCTGGGTGGTATGCTGGCCGTTGACGAACGAGTAGTATTCCTCGCCGCGCTGGTTGGCATGGGTTATGGTCACCTCGATGTCCTCACCCTTGAGATGGATGGGGGGATAGAGTGGCTCGGTGCTCATGTTGTCGCGGAGCAGGTCGAGAAGGCCGCCGCGCGAGAAGTAGCGCTTGCCATTATAGAGCAGCGAGAGCCCGGTGTTGAGATACGTGTAGTTCTTGACAAGAGGCACAATGTGCTTGTCCTCAAACTGATAGTCGCGGAAAATGGATGCGTCGGGGGTGAAGCGCACCAGTGTGCCGTTGGGTTCGTCGGTGGGTTCGGTGTCGCTCTCGGTCACGATCTCACCACAGCTGTAGGTGACGCTCTTGGCCTGTCCGTCGCGCACGGAGCGTATGTAGAAACTGGTCGACAAGGCATTCACAGCCTTGATGCCCACGCCGTTGAGGCCAACGGATTTCTTGAATGCTTTCGAATCATATTTGCCGCCGGTGTTCATCTTGGAAGAGGCGTCGACAAGCTTCCCGAGGGGGATTCCGCGGCCATAGTCGCGCACCTGCACAGCTCCGTCGGCCACATCGAGTACTATCTGGCGTCCGAAGCCCATCATGAACTCGTCGATGGCATTGTCGAGCACCTCCTTGATCAGCACATAGATACCGTCGTCGAAGTTTGATCCGTCGCCAAGCTTGCCTATGTACATACCGGGGCGCCGGCGTATATGCTCCTTCCAGTCGAGGGTGCGGATGTCGTCCTCGCTGTAGTTGACCTCGGCGCTTTCCGTCCTGATGTCCTGAAGCTCCTCGCTGTCAAATATATTGTCTGTCTGGGTGGATTCTGTCATAATGCACAAAATTACAAAAAAAATTGCAATCACCCAACCCGGTAGCAGCGCGGCGGTGCCGTAATTATCAAATCACGATAACTACGGCACAATGGTCCTGACTCTATTTACCTTAAATCATTAATCATTTCATCTTTTTCACTTTGTCAAGACCGGAAATGTTCATATTGTTGAGATCCCGGAGGTCGAAGTTGCCTTCGATGAACACGAGATCCGTCTCGGAGCCCTCGGAGGTGAGGATGAGGAGCTCTTTCAACCGTGGATTCTTTCCTTCGGTCGCACGGCCGTAGAGGGAGACGTGTTCGCCGGGTTCGGTCACTTCGATCAGCAGTTCGAGATTCTTTTCAGCGGCGATTCTCTCCGTCTCCTCCATGATGTCGCCGGTGAGCGGACCCTTGATTGTCGCCACTTCGAGGGAGTGGGC
The DNA here is from genome assembly GCA_910587165.1 of uncultured Duncaniella sp. Taxonomy (GTDB): domain Bacteria; phylum Bacteroidota; class Bacteroidia; order Bacteroidales; family Muribaculaceae; genus Duncaniella. The sequence goes on along the minus strand of CAJUKP010000008.1, from coordinate 45,258 downwards.
GCCGGTGCCTGCCGCAGCTGCCTTGACCATTGCCTTGGGCAGATGGATTATCTCAGTTCCGGGCCTGCCGGCGAATGTCTTGAAAGTTTTTGCGCCGGTGAAACTGCACCCCGTCAGACTGACAAGACAGAGAATCAAGGCCGCGAATAAGAATCTGTTCATTTTTCTTTCTTGTTGACTGCGTTTGTGATATCGTTGATGTTTATCTTCCCGTCGATGAATATGAGTGTCGACTCTTTGCTGTCTCCGGTCAGGATGAGCACTGATTCCACAAGTCCGCTGCCGGAATCAGTTTCGGGAACTTTACCGTAAACCACGGTTATGTCCTCCTTGTCCTTGGCCTCGACAAGCACCTCGAGACCGAGTCGTTCCATGAGTTCTCCGGCTTTTTTCTCCATGGCCTGCCGGCTTGTGGCATTGGAGGTCTCGAGAATCTCCATAGACCTTATGTTTTTGAGCACCGAGGGGTCCATGCCCATAATGTCGGCGTTTCCGGTGAGCCGGAAGGCGGCCTGCGAGATGTAGACCGATTCCACATCAGGCAATTTGGAAAGATCGGAGAGCATACGTGTACCTTTGGCGTTGGCCATGAAGGGAAGAAGGAGCAGGATGACCGCGATGGTTGCGGTCCGGATGATTCGTTTCATTGTTTCAGGGATTGATTTCGTTTTGGAAAAATATTCAAGTTGAGCTCAAAAGGAATTCTTCATGATTTCAGCAGAGTTGACAGGATCGGCCACCATCGACATGGCGATTCCGGTGGTCTTCAGCCCTTTGTCGCTTTTGCTGAATGCTTTGGCCAGTCCGTGTAATACCTGTGCCGCTATTTCGGCGGCTTCGTCAGGGTCTGTCACTTCACGTGTGGCCGGTGACTCTTCTCCGGAATGTTCCGTGCGGTTGTCATCTGCGGAGATCTCCACCACCTTGACAGGCCCGGGTACCTGTGTATTTATTTGACGGGCGGGATCGGTAGCGTCGCTGTTGTCCTCGGCCGGCGATACCCTGGCGATGACGGGGTAACCGGTCTCCTGAGGCTGCGGGATACCTACCATCAGTGTGACAACCAACGCGATCGCGGCGGCAGCTCCTGCAGCTGACAGTAATATCCTCATTATCCTCGGCCTCCGTCCCACGGTTGCCCGGACAATACGTGGCCCGAGGTCGGCGGGAGGGGATGCAGGAGCCTTGCGGGACATGGCTCTGAACATGGCCGCGTCAACCTTGAACTCCTTATCCACCTCGTCGGTCTGCGAGAAATAGAGCTTTATCTCCGCCTCCTCAGCGGGAGATACTGTGCCTTCATACCAGGCATCGAGAAGTGATTGTAGGCGTTCTTTTGTCATTGCTGCATATATTTGGAGTAGAGAATACGTAGTTTCTTGCGTCCGCGGCTGAGGAGCTGGCGGACATTTGCCGGAGTGAGTCCTGTGATCTCGGCTATCCTGTCGGGCGGGAGGTCATCGAATGCACTCAGCCTGATCACCATCTGTTGTCCCGGCGGGAGTGTGTCGATCATTCTTTCAAGAAATTCCGCCGTATCCGGTTCGGGCATCGGTGATGCGGGCTTGTCGGGGAGCACGTCCATCTCTTCTCCGTGATGGCGGCGCATCATGTCTATTGCGGTGGTGCGTGTCAGCGAGGCTGCATAGCGTGCGGGAGAGTCTACCTCCGACATTTTTTCACCTGACTTCCAGATCTTCACCATTACCTCCTGCACCACATCGGCAGCTTCGCCGTTCTCTGTGCCGAGAATGGCCTGTGCCAGCGTGAAGAGCCGGGGATAGAGCGGAAGAAAGCGCTCGCGGAATATGATCTCTGTCTGTCTCACATCTATAGGACGCATGAGACTCCCGATTTGTGACAGCCCCGGTAATAAATTTTTTAAGTCAACAATAACAACGCATCGGCAGTGCTGCCGATGCGTTGTTGTTAGTGGTGACTCAGTGCCTGTGTCAGAGAAACAGGCTGGTTTTTCCGTATGATTGGCCGCGCCAGATTATTTAACGCGTACAAAAGATACTTTGATATACGAATACTTGTCCTTTGCCGTAAAAGTCAGCTTATTGGCTGAACACTCTGTGATTGTGTAATTTACAGGATATGACGCCTCACCCTCGTCATTGTAGATTATTGTGAGGATTCCTTTTTTGACTGACCATGTGCCGGTTTCGGAGTAGCCCTCGGCATCAGTGGATTTCATGCTGCCGTCGGCATTCAGATAGATGAGGGTGCCTACATCCTCATTGACCTCTTTGCCATCGGGATCCTCATAGTAGGAACTTGTGCAACGCCATGTACCTGTGAGGTTCTCGGCAGTGACATCGGTGACAGGGGTTTCTGTGCCGGGTTCATCTTTGTCATCATCATCGCCACATGAGGTCAATGACATGGGAATGACCATCAGGATGGCCATAAACCAGAAGGTTAAAAACTTTTTCATTTCTATTTATATTATTAGTTAGGGTTTTACGGATATTGGGTCTTAGAGGGCGATCTTGTAGGTCTGTCCCTCCACACAGATTACATATACATTGCCTTTGCGAAGCTGCAGGCTCTTGTCTGTGGTATTGACGATGTTTCTGCCGTCGATGGTGTAGACTCTAACAGTCGCGTTGTCAGACGCACCGTTGATGGTGACCACATCGCCGTCAGCCACGACTTTCAGGGTCGGAGCGAGTACAGTCGGAACCGCACCGGAGATACTCTCGAACACGACCTGAATGGAGGAGGGAGTGGTGATGGCAGGAGTGGTGTATGTGTTGTCTTCAAGTTGCGAAGTCACTTCATAGCCATTGAAGGAAACGGAATGCAGCTCCCATCCCTCGGCCGGGGCGATGTCATATTTCACGATGCTGCCGTAGCCGACATTTGATGTCACCGTGCCACCTTCGGAGGTGCTGACAGTCACGGACACCTGGATCTGTTCGAGCATGGCGGTGACGAGGATTGCGTCGCTCACATTCTCGATATTGAGTATGTTGTTTGTGATTTCGGAGGTCACATCATTGTCGTTGACAAGCACTTTACTGAGCTTGTAGCCGTAGTCGGGTGTGAAGATAATCTTGGTGGTTGTGCCTCCCACTGCATAATATTTGTCGCTGTCCACTCCGTTGATGTTCACGGATGCGTGGCCGTCGGGCACATTGACATTGATCTGGAAACTGAACACCGACAGGTCGTTGGGGAGCTTGTCCTCGATATTCCAGAATTCTTTCCAGTTGGTGGAGGCGGCATACGAAGCCTTGGCTCCGTCGGGTACATACAGGGTGGAGTTGATGTAAACTTTTGATTCAAAAGCCGATGCGGTCTCCGGTGCGATTGGGGCGTATGAATTGATGATGTTGATTTTGTCGCAGCCGGTAAAAGCATTTCTTTCTATTGTCTTGAGGTTCATGCCCAGATCCACGGTCTGCAAGGAACTGCAATAATAGAAAGCCTCGCTCCTGATCAGCTTTACAGACGGCGGGATAGTTATGGAGGTGAGGTTCTTGCAGGATCTGCACATATAGAGAGGGATAGTCTCTATATATGTAGGCAAGGTCAGGCTTCTCAGCTCGGAACATTCATTGAACGCATAAATGTCTATATTCTTGACAGTAGCCGGAAGTGTGATCTCCTCAATGCCTGAACCATGGAACGCGGACTGTCCGATTGTCTCGGTCCCTTCGGGGAAAATCACTTCCTTCAGGTTTTTACAACCGTAAAAGAGATGACTTGAAACAGTTGTCAACTTTTCCGGAAGTTTCACCGATACGATGTTTTGGCAGGATAAGAAAGCAGAGCGACCCAATTCAACCACATTCTTGCCAAAGATGATATTTTTTACGGTTGAGCTTGAGAATGCTGAATCTCCAATTCTTTCAACATTGTCGCCAATGACCACGCTGTCTATTTTTTTATAACTGAAAGCGCTGTTTGCAATCTCTACAACCTTAAGCTCGCGGTTGTTGTAGGTCACGACATCCGGCACGACAATATCTCCTGAATAGGGATTGTCGTTGGGCGATGGTGCAACTTTACAGGTTAATTCGGTGAATGACACTACATCGTAGTAGAGTCCGCCGGCCTCAAAATCGTAGGCTCCGGCGATTGTCGGCAGCAGCATGGCCACAAGTCCGAGCAGCAATGAGAGATATTTGCGTCTCATAAGTTTGGTGTGACTCCCCTGCTGTTCCCGACAGTGGAATGATTGGTGTTTGGCGAAAAAATGAAGACGTGGAACAATGTTCAGTTTATCTTCGTTGAGGCATCGCCAAACGCCCTATCAGCAATAAACAGTCCACTCCCACGCCTAATCGAATATCGAGACCCCTTGTCGGGGAGTGGATATACGACAAGCATGAGCGTTTTTTTGACTGCTTTTTCCCGCTGATAAAATTTGGCGATTTTCAACGATAAGGATTAAGCATGAAACGCTTCATAATTATGTGATAAAAAGGCACCTCTGCGTCTTTGTCGGCAAAGATATGACAAAATACCCAAACTGGCAAATTTTTTTTTTGCCGGTCCGGGTATGATTGGGTATAATTATGGGTATGTCGGGATCTGAGCTATGGTCAGAGGAACAGGCAGGCATCGCCGTAGGAGAGGAAACGGTAGTCACCTGCCAAGGCGTAGTCATAAATCTCCCGCCATGTCGGTGCGTCCTCACGTTGCTGCAGGAAAGCCGAAACGAGCAGGAGAAGGGTCGACCGTGGCTGATGGAAGTTGGTGACCATGCCGCGCACGATGCGGAATCTGTAGCCCGGCGCTATCATGAGGCGGGTTGAAGCCACGAATGTATCGCTCCCTTCGCTGTCAAGGCGGTCAAGCAGTGCCTGCATTGCTTGCTCAACGCTGAGGTCGGGATGGTCAGCCGAATAGGGGAACCACTGGGGGAGCAGAGTCGGGTCATTGCCCATGGATGCCATGCAACCGAGATGGTAAAGGCTCTCGAGGGTGCGCACCGATGTGGTGCCGACTGCCACTACCTTGCGCGTGGTGGCGGCAAGCTCGGCTATGAGCGAACGGGGCACGGCTATGAATTCGCTGTGCATTTCATGCTCGCCGATCGTGTCGCTTTTCACCGGTTGGAATGTCCCCGCCCCGACATGAAGAGTGAGCTCGCGGCGCGGTATGCCGCGGCTGTCGATGGCCTCGAGCACCCTCGGCGTGAAGTGGAGTCCGGCGGTAGGTGCGGCCACAGAACCGTCGATGTGGGAATAGACCGTCTGATAATCTTTCGAGTCCGACTCCTCGGTTGACCGGTTGAGATATGGCGGGATGGGTATTTCGCCCACCGCGCTGATTATTGAACTGAATGTCACCCCTGGATTGTCCCATGAGAATTCCACCACCGAGGCGTTGCCTTCCCTTGAGAGGCGTGTGGCCGAAAGGGTCAGCTCGTTTCCGCCGATGGAGAGCGGCATGGTGAGCGCTCCGTCTTTCCACCGCTTTGAGTTGCCGACGAAGCATATCCATGAGCAACGGCCTGTGGAGGCGAAGCTCACGGCATAGTCAGCCGGGTCGCGAGGCTCGAGACAGAATATCTCGATGAGTGCTCCGTCGTTGGAGGCTCCCTTGCGGAAACGCAGGCGGGCGTTGATCACACGGGTGTTGTTGTAGACCAGCATCGAGTCAGCCGGCAGCAGGGCCGGCAGATCGGTGAACCGCCGGGTGGCGAGTTGTCCGTCTCCGTCCTTGACGAGCAACAGGCATGAGTCGCGCTCCTCGAGCGGATGTGCGGCTATGCGACCGTCGGGCAGGGGATAGTCGAAATCGTCTATTTTGATATCCCTGATCATCATGACAGTGCTATGAGGTCAGATACAGCCTTGATCGGGTCGGGGGCGCCGAACACGTAGCTTCCGGCCACGAGCACATCGGCTCCGGCTTCAATCAGGGCCGGGGCTGTTGTGAGATCGACACCGCCGTCAATCTCGATCACGGCCTTGGAACCGCTTTCGGCTATGAGCTTGCGCAGACGTCTCACCTTATCGACTGTGTTCGGAATGAATTTCTGTCCGCCGAATCCCGGGTTGACGCTCATGAGCAGCACGAGGTCGAGCTCGGCTATGATGTCGCGGAGAAACTCGACGGGAGTGGCCGGATTGAGTGTCACACCGGCTTTCATGCCGGCGGCGCGGATGGTGTGGACCACCCGGTCGAGATGAGTGCAGGCCTCCCAGTGGACATTCATTATGTGGGCACCGGCGTCGCGCACCTGGTTGACGTAGCGTCCGGGGTCAGTGATCATCAGATGCACGTCGAGCGGTTTGCGCGCAATGGTGTTGATGGCCGAGATGACGGGAAAACCTATGGTGATGTTGGGCACGAAGAGTCCGTCCATCACGTCTATGTGGATAAGCGATGCTTCGCTGCGGTTGACTGTCTCGACGGCTTCGCCAAGACGGGCGAAGTCGGCTGCCAGAAGGGAGGGGGCTACCTGTATCATGATTCAGTTGTCGTTGGCCTGGGTTTGAAAGCGTTATAAAGAATTATTATCACACATACCACGCCGAGAGCCAGTCCGGCGTAGGTGAGATAGTCGTTATATTCCTCCACCTTGGCGAACAGTTGCTCGCGGGGCACTATCGTGCCGAGCCACCAGCCGAGGGCTCCGAGTACAACGTTCCATGTGAGTGCGCCCAGACCTGTGTAGATCACGAATTTGCCGACGTTCATACGGGCAAGTCCGGCAGGTATGGAGATGAGCTGGCGCACGGCGGGGATGAGACGGCCCACGAAGGTGGATATGGCGCCGTGACGGTCAAAATAGTCCTCGGCGTGGCGCACTTTGGCCTCGTCGATCAGACAGGCGTGGCCAAATCTGCTGTTGGCAAACTTATAGACTATCGGCCGGCCTATCCAGACTGACAGGTAGTAGTTGATAAGAGCTCCGATTATAGCTCCCACGGTGGCGATGAGCACCACGGCCACGATGTTGACTTCATGGCTCGTGCAGGCCAGATAGGCTGCCGGAGGCACTATCACCTCGGAGGGGAAGGGGATGAATGAACTCTCGATGATCATGAATACCAGCACGAGGAGATATACCATGCCGGCATCGGCGGTCAGGAATTTTTCCATGATCGACGCCGGATCGAAAATGGCGAGTAGAGTGATAAAATCAAGCATTTCTGTCGGTTGTTTTAATTGTTACGATATTTATCCGTAACATGAACGTTCTGAAAACGGATTTAGTTGTCCCGGACCGCAATTTTTGGTTCCGGACGAAGGATGTAGTTGTTTCGCAGTTCCTCGAACGATCCGGGAGCGTCGCGCAGCATGGCTGTGTCGGCAAGTATATCGTATCGGATGTCATCTTCCCCGATAGTCTCCGGCACCGGGTTGAGGGCCGGGGCATCCGGGCGAAGCGGTCGGGGCAGTTCAAGGAAGTCGCTCAGGCTGTCGAGCACCATGGCGGAGGCTCTGATTTTGCCTTCACGTGAGTAGCCTGCAATGTGGGGGGTGGCTATCATTGCCATTCCGAGCAATTCACGGTCAATCTCAGGCTCACCCTCCCAGCAGTCTATGCCGACGGCGGATATTAGGCCGAGACGCATCCCCTTTTTGAGAGCCTCTGTGTCGGCTACGGCTCCGCGGGCGGCGTTGAGCAGAAGTGGACGCCGCTTGAGTCCGGAGATGAACTCCTCGCCGAGCCGATGGTGGGTCGGGTGAGGTCCGGTGAGAGTCAGCGGTGTATGGACGGTGATGACATCGGCCTCTCCGGCTATGCGGGCGAGGGTGGTGTAATCGTGCCGCCGGTCACCTTTCTCCTCGAGTGGCGGATCGTTGACGAGCACTTTCATTCCGAGTCCTTCGGCCCAGCGGATCAGTATGGATCCGACATTTCCGGCTCCGATCACACCTATTGTCTTGTCGGAAAGCTTCTCGCCGGGAGCGAGTGAGGCCTTGACAGCCGCAAGCACCCATTGTGCCACGGCAGGGGCATTGCATCCGGGAGCGTTCACCGCCTTTATGCCGTGGGTGCGGCAGTAGGTGAGGTCGATGTGGTCGGTGCCGATTGTGGCGGTGCCTATGAAGCGGCACCGGCTCCCCTCGAGCAGCGATGCGTCACATTTTGTGCGTGTGCGTGTCAGCAATATGTCGGCGTCCCTGACATCAGCGGCTGTGATGGCTGTGCCGGGGAGCGGAATCACCTCTCCGATAGTGGAGAGTGGTGCGGAGATGAACGGGATGTTTCTGTCGATGACTATTTTCATGACAATATGCTCCAGATATAAAGTCCTGTGTATGCCACGAGAAGAGCGAGGACGAATATGTAGCCCCTGCGGTTGACCGTGGCACGGAAAAAGTGGCCCACCTGGAATGCCACCGTGACATTGAGGAGAATCACATAGGTGGCTATATGGGTGAAATTGACTATCGCAAACACACCTGTGGCTATGCCTGTTATGGAGAGCAGGCCGTTGATGGCGCGCGAGCGGGCGTTGAAGCCGAGGATGCGCAGAAGATTGATGGAACCGGTGAAGAATCCTATCGCGAGAGTGAGCGCGACGGCTGAAAGAAACGGCCATCCACCCGGAGTCTCGGCCAGCATGGCCGGCGGCGTGAAGAATATATGCGGTATCCGGGGCACGGGAACAAGGCCGAGTCCGAGGGCAATCCACCAGGGGGTGATGATGCCTATGATGGCCGCGAGTATCTTCTTGAAACGGAATATTCGCATCTGTCCTATTCCGGCGATGAATACCGGGATGTAGAACAGGAAGGCCCAGTCGAGGATCGCTCCGGCGCTTAGGAGTGTGAATGCCAGGAAAATGCGGCGGTCTGACCGTCTCTCGTTGTAGAGAGTGAACATTATCCAGATGGAGCAGGTCACAGTGGCGGCGAGGAGCGCGGGTGTGAGCCCTCCGGTGAAAACCCCGGGCGTGGCGCCGCACATCACCATGAAGAGTCCGGCGAAGAAGAGCGACGTCGTGCGGAGCAGGTTGAACTGCCTGTTGATCATTATCATCCCGGCTCCGGTAGCCACGGTAAGCAGTAGCGAGATGCCGTCGGGAATATCGAGAATGTCGTAGCGCGGAGCGCTCCACACCATCCATGCTCCGAGGAGCATGAGCAGTATGGCCACTCCGCGCGACCGGATTACGTTGGTAATATGTTTCTCCCTTCGCGTCATTTGGCAGCCCTGGCCTCTTCGATGGCCTTGAGGTCGGCGCCGATGTCGCGGCGGAAGTATTTTCCTTCGTATGTCACCTCACCGGCAGCCTTGAAGCTGTGGGCGAGCGCCTCGTCAAGATCCTTTCCGTAGGCGCTGCAGGCGATCACACGTCCTCCGGATGTGAGCAGCGATCCGTCGTCGGCACGTTTGGTGCCGGCATGGAACAGGATGGCGTCGCCAGTATCAGTGCCGGTGATCACCTTCCCTTTGGGATAGCTGCCGGGATACCCGCCTGAGACAACCATGACTGTGGTTGCATATCTTGGATCTGTGTCGAGCGGCATGGTCGAGAGATTGCCCTGGGCGGCTCCCTGGAGCAGGGGAAGAAGGTCGGATGCGATGCGGAGCATCACCACTTCGGTCTCCGGGTCGCCCATACGCACATTGTATTCGATCACCATAGGCTCGCCCTCCACGTCGATGAGGCCGAGGAATATGAAGCCGCGGTAGGTGATGTCTTCGGCTATGAGGCCTTTGACGGTGGGGATGATGATGCGTTCCTCCACCTTGCGCATGAATTCATCGTCGGCGAAAGCCACGGGGCTCACGGCTCCCATTCCGCCGGTGTTGGGACCGGTGTCACCCTCGCCGATACGCTTGTAGTCTTTGGCCACGGGGAGTATGCGGTAACCGCCGTTGCCGTCGGTGAGTACGAACACCGAACATTCGATGCCCTTGAGGAACTCCTCGATGACCACAGTGGCCGATGACTTTCCGAACATTCCTCCCAGCATCTCGCGGAGCGAGGCTTTTGCGTCGTCGAGCGAGTCAAGGATGAGCACACCCTTGCCGGCAGCGAGGCCGTCGGCTTTCAGCACGTATGGGGCCTTGAGCTCCTCGAGAAACTTCTCACCCTCGGCTATTGTCTCGGAGGTGAAGCTACGGTAGCGGGCGGTGGGGATTCCGTGGCGTACCATGAACTGCTTGGCGAAATCCTTGCTCCCTTCGAGGGCGGCTCCCGCTTTGGAGGGACCTACCACGAGCGGCGCTCCCTCGCGTCCGGCGAAGAAGTCATATATTCCGGCCACGAGCGGATCCTCGTTGCCCACGACGATCATGTCGACACCTTTTTCGGTGGCAAACTGCGCGATGGCCTCGAAATCGAGAGGGGATAGGGGTATATTCTCGCCGTATGCGTCTGTGCCTCCGTTGCCGGGGGCTATATAGAGGTGTTTGAGAGCGGGGCTCTGGGATATTTTCCATGCCAGGGCACATTCACGTCCGCCACTGCCGAGCAGGAGCACTGTGAGAGGCTTGGTTTGCTCGGTGAGAGTCTCGCCTGCATTGAAGGGGCTCTTTTCGGGCTGGTTGCTCACGGGGTGTCTCAATGTGTTGAGGTTTTGCTGGATTGACATTACGGTATGGGCTATTGGGGGTTATTCTTCGTTGACGGTATTGCCGGGATTGTCGCTGCCCGGACGTTTCCAGCGGCGGCGTGTGCGCATGAACGGACCTTCGGAAGCCGGGATCGAGGGTGTCTTGGGGCTCTCGCCCAGACTCTTCAGCGCATGGACATTGCGGCGGCGCTGCAGGAGTGTTTCTGCTTCGCTCTCGCCATCGCGGGCGGTTTCCTCCTTGAATTTTCTGCGGCGTTCCTCGGCGCGGGCGAATCCACCCTTTTTCGGACGGTATTTCTCGCTCAGCGGGGTCCGCTTCTCCGGGCCGCGGCGCGGCTCGTCGTTTTTCCTGGCCCTGCGGCCTCCCATGCCCTTCTCACGGGCATCCTTGCGCCATTCGGCGTCACTCTTGCGCGCAATGCGGTCTTTGGCCGAACGGACGGGACGGTCTTCCTTGATCACGCCACCATTCTTGCGGAAGTCGCTCTTCGAGCCTTCGAAACTGATGTATTCGCGGAGCTGGCAGTCGATGCCGCCGTTCTGAAGCTCCTCCTTGATGGAGGGGGTGAGTCCGATGTGGGCGAGGCAATCCTCGTTGGATGATATTATCCAGCTGTGGTAGCCCAGGAATACCCTCTTGAGCTTGGTGCCGAGCATACGGTAGAGATTCTCGATATCCTCGGGATTGAGACGCTCGCCGTATGGCGGATTGGTGACAATGACTCCGGGTTTGCCTTCGGCGGGAGCCTCCTCCCACTGCTGGAGCGGGCGCACACGCAGATTGATGTACTCGTCAACTCCGGCTGCCAGGATATTGCGCTCGGCAATGGATATGGCCTTGGGGGAGATGTCGGCACCGTAGATCATATAGGGGAGCTCACGGGGGCCTTCTCCCTCGTTGAGCACTTTCTCGAAGAGTTCGGCATCGTAGTCGCGCCAGTTCTCAAACGCCCAGCCCTTACGGAACGATCCGGGCTTGATGCCGGCACCGATGAGGGCCGCCTCGATGAGAAATGTGCCGGATCCGCACATGGGGTCGACCAGCGGGGTCTCGCCACGCCAGCCTGTCTTGAGGATGATGCCGGCGGCGAGCACTTCATTGATGGGTGCTTCGGTGGATGCCACTCTCCAGCCGCGTTTGTGAAGCGATTCGCCGGATGAGTTGAGCGAGAGGGTGACGCGGTCTCCGTCGATATGGACGTTGATCATCACGTCGGCGTCGCTCAACCGCACTCCCGGACGCTTCTCCTCGCCGAAACGGTCCTTGAACCAGTCGACGATAGCGTCCTTCACACGGTAGGTGACGAACCGTGAGTGGGTGAACGAGTCGGAGTGGACGGTGGTGTCGATCGAGAATGTCTTGCTTACAGAGAGGATGCTGCCCCAGTCATACTCCTTCACCATCTCATAGAGACTGTCGGGATCGGAAGCCATGAACTTGTAGATGGGGCGCAGGATGCTCAGGGCGGTGTGGCTGCACAGATTGGCACGATACATCATTGCCAGGTCTCCCTCGAAGGATACCATACGCAGCCCGGGCTGAACGTTGAGTGCGCCCATCGAGCGGAGCTCTTCGGCCAGAACCTCCTCAAGTCCCTTGAGGGTCTTGGCTACCATTTCGAATGTCTGTTCCATATAAGAATATGTTGCTATGAGATAGTTATTTGCCGGAATCAATGGATCGGAAGTTCTCACCGCGGGCCTGGATGAGTTTCTCGCCGGGAGCCACATCGCGTGTCACCCAAAGGTTGCCGCCGATCACGGCACGGTCTCCGATGGTGATGCGCCCGAGTATGGTCGAGTTGGCATAGATCACCACGTTGTTGCCGATTATCGGATGGCGTGGAATCCCCTTCACCGGGACATTGGATTCATCGGTCACAAAGCTCCGCGCGCCGAGGGTGACGCCCTGATAGATTGTGACATGGTCACCTATTATCGCCGTAGCTCCTACCACCACGCCCGTGCCATGGTCAATGACAAATCCGCTCCCGATTGTCGCGGCCGGATGAATGTCGATTCCGGTGTCTGAGTGGGCCTGTTCGGATATCATGCGGGGGAGCACCGGCACTCCGAGCTTTACGAGCTCGTGGGCTATGCGGTGGCTGATGGTGGCCTTCACCCCGGGATAGCAGGTGATCACCTCCTGAGTGGAGGTGGCGGCGGGATCGGCCATATATGTGGCGTCGATGTCGGTGTCGAGCAGCTTGCGGAGTTCAGGCAGGCGGTTGATGAAAATGTCGGCGTCGCTCACGGCTGAGGCTTCGATCTCCCTGAACGGTACTGAGCAGTCAGTGTCGGCAAACGAGAGTCCGGCCGTGATCTGGTGGACCAGCAGCCCGCGCAGCTCATGGCAGGCGAGGGTCATGGTGGAACGCATCACGGCTTCCGATTCTACATTTTCGTTGAAAAAGCCCGGAAACATAAGCCCCGACGCCAGTGTGACGATACGGCGCACTGAGGCGTTGGAGAGCAGTGGAGCACCCTCATGACGACGGCTCGGACACACATGGCGTATGTCGTCGAGACTGCACAGACGGTCGACTATGCTGTCAATACTCGTATGGGAGGTAGAGGGCTGTTCCATAATATCAATCGCGGGGCTCGGATTTCATTGCCCGCTGCAAAGTTACGACTTTCCCCCGAAAAAGACAAAAGAGAGTGCCCGGAAGTAAAGAAAAAAATCCCCTCGGCCTATTTGTCGGCCACAGTTGCGGCAGAGCTGTTTTTTTGCTATTTTTGTAGTCTGAAACAAACAACCGCCAATGAAATCCATCAAAGAGATCTACCGTATAGGGCTCGGGCCGTCGTCGAGCCACACTATGGGCCCGCGTGTCGCCGCCCTGACATTTCTCGAACGTTCCAGGCCCGGAGCCGAGCGCTACGAGGTGACACTCTACGGTAGCCTCGCCGCCACCGGCAAGGGGCACATGACCGATGTGGCACTCGAGAGAGTGTTGCGTCCGACGGGAAAGTCGGTGGAGATCGTATGGCACCCGGAGACGTTTCTTCCATACCATCCCAATGCGTTGCGTCTGAAATCGTTTGATGCATCGGGTGATGTGCTCGACGAGATGCTTGTCTACAGTATAGGTGGCGGTGCGATAAAGATCGAGGGTGAGGATGAAGAGGAAGCGGCTGACATATATCCGATGAGCAAGCTGACCGATATCATGCGCTATTGCGAGGGGGCCGGAAAGTCTTACTGGGAGTATGTGGAGGAATGTGAGGGCCCGGAAATATGGGATTATCTCGCCACTGTCTGGAGCGCCATGAAGAGCGCCGTGGAGCGTGGGCTCTCAAGCGAGGGGCGGTTGCCCGGTCCGCTCAATCTCAGCCGCAAGGCGGCGCAGTATTACATCAAGGCCGATGGCTACCGCGACACCATGAAATCGCGCGGTCTCACATTTGCATACGCGCTGGCGGTGTGTGAGGAGAATGCTTCCGGAGGTGAGATCGTCACCGCTCCTACGTGCGGGTCGTGTGGTGTTGTCCCCGGTGTGTTATATCATATATGGAAGAGCCGGGAGGTGCCGGAGATGAGGATTCTCCGAGCCCTTGCCACTGCCGGTCTGGTGGGGAATGTGGTGAAAGAGAATGCTTCGATCTCAGGAGCCGAGGTGGGATGTCAGGGTGAGGTCGGGGTGGCCTGTGCCATGGCCGCCGCCGCTGCCAATCAGCTTTTCGGCGGCAGTCCTTCGCAGATCGAGTATGCGGCTGAGATGGGACTGGAGCATCATCTCGGGATGACGTGCGACCCGGTCTGTGGACTTGTGCAGATTCCCTGCATAGAGCGCAATGCCTATGCCGCCGCCAGGGCTCTCGACGCAAATATCTATTCGGCTTTCAGTGACGGTGTCCACCGTGTGTCGTTTGACAAGCTTGTGCAGGTGATGAAGGAGACCGGCCATGATCTTCCCTCGCTTTATAAGGAGACCGGAGCCGGTGGACTCGCCAAGGACTACGATATCTGATGCCGTTATTTTAATAAAGAAGATGTCTTTACGAAAAAAAACTAAATAATTAGTTGGATAATTAATTTTTTAGTTATATCTTTGCCGTGTAAAACTAAAAAATTAGTTCGGCTAAAGATATGAAAGCAGGAAGAAAACGCCAGGTCCTTACCGAGAAGGAGGCGGTGATCATGAATATGCTGTGGTCAGAAGGGCCATTGTTTGTACGCGAGATGCTGGAGCGTTATCCCGAACCGCGTCCCCACTTCAATACCGTGGCCACCACTGTCCGCATACTTGAGGACAAGGGGTATGTGGATCATGAGGTGGTGGGTGCATCCCATCGTTTCCGTGCCGTGGCTGACAGGAATGATTTCCGCGAGCGGTCGCTGGCAGAGGTTGTGCGCAACTATTTCGACAATTCCTACAAGAATGCCGTTTCGGCCCTGGCCGAGGAGGAAAAGATCTCTGTGGACGAGTTGCGTGAGATCATAGAGATCATAGAGACAAGAAACCGTAAGAACTGACGATGGCCATGGGTGAGATCTTTTCATATTCCCTCGTTTCGGGGTTGCTTCTACTGGTGATGTATCCTGTCTACAAATGGCTGCTGGCCGGAGAGAGGCAGCATGGTTTCAACCGGGCGGTGCTTTGGCTCATCTATGTCTCTGCATTGCTGCTTCCGGCTCTTGTGCCGTCGCTGCGCGGACTTGTGTCGGCTCTGTCGCCGTCACCTCATGCGGCAGGAATCGCCGAAGCGGGTATGCCGGTGGTGGAGATGGTGGAGACCGGGCGTAAGGTCATGCCGGTGGTGTTTCTGGGCATCTATCTTGCAGGTGTCGCGGTGGCTCTGGCGCTGTCCGTTGTCACCGGACTGAGACTGGCGCGGGTGATAGGCAGCGGCGAGAGATATGACCGCGGAGACTATACGCTCATTCTTCTCCCGGCCGGGGCGGGGATAGCCCCTTTCAGCTGGTTGAGATATGTGGTGATGGGCAGGGACGACCATGAGGCGTCTGCCGAGGCCATAATTATCCACGAGAAGCGCCATCTGGCTCTGCTGCATTGGGTGGATATGGCCTTCGCCCAGGCTGTGGCCATATTCCTGTGGTATGATCCGGCGGCATGGCTCATGCGCGAGGAGCTAAAGGCCGTGCATGAATATCAGGCGGACGAGGCTGTGATGACATCGGGTGCCGACATCAGGCAATATCAGATTCTGTTAGTGAAAAAAGCTGTTGGCGCGCGATTCCCGTCACTGGCCAACAGCCTGAACCATAGTAAACTTAAAAAACGTATCACTATGATGTACAAATCCCGTTCATCTGTGTCGCGGCGGCTGTGCGCTCTTGCGCTTGTTCCCGCCGCAGCGGTGGCTCTCGGAGTCACTGCCGTTCCGGCCGTGGCCTCGCTGCTTGCCGAGGCTTCCGCCGCAACCGTCCTTCCGGCTACGGAGGGCAAAGTTAGTGAAATTTCCATTGTCGGGCAAACTTCTGTTTCTGATGCCGGCGGAGCCGAGGCTTCGACCACAATCACAATCAATGGAGAAAAACATGAGTATAAGAAATCGCCGGTCTACTATGTGGACGGTGTGAGACAGGACGATGGTTTCGACCTCTCGTCAATCTCCCCGTCCGACATCAAGGCCATGACTATACGCAAGGACACTCCGGAGACAGCCTTGTATATCGAACTCAACAATGGTGATTCCGGTGACAAAACTGTGACACTCCCGCAGTTTCCCGGCGGGGAAAGAGGGATGATGGAATGGATCGCCACCCATGTAGTCTATCCCAAGGATGCGCAGAAGGCCAAGAAGGAAGGGCGTGTTGTGGTGCGGTTTGTGGTCGGTGCCGACGGCTACGTGAAACAGCCCGAGGTGATCCGTTCCGTGAGTCCGTCGCTCGATGCCGAGGCGTTGCGGGTCATCGGTTCCATGCCCCGTTGGGAACCCGGCGTCAACAATGGGAAGCCGGTTGATTGCCAATACACGATTCCGGTGAGCTTCAAGCTGCAGTGACCGTCTTCCGACAGAAGATTTTCCGACGGGCTGTGCCGTAATGCCACAAGCATACAGCACAGCCCGTCCCGCCTCTCTACGGGCGGGTCCTGTGGGGTATGAGGTCGCGCAGCGAGACGTGTTCGAGACGCATGGCCATGAATATGTAGAGCAGAAGCAGAGGTGTGCGTATGGCCATGGTGATCCAGGGATGGGCTTCCATGGCTATCACTTCCGAAAATATCCACAAGGCTATGGCCGAGAAGAAGTAGAGGGCGAGACGCGGCACATTGTAGCCGATGGGATATTTGATGCGTCCCACCACATAGCTCGCCACCATCATGGCTCCGTAGCAGCCGAAAGCGGCCCAGGCACATCCCATATAACCCCACTTCGGGACCAGAAGGAAGTTGAGCCCGAGGGTGACGGCAAGACCGAACAGGGAGAACCACATCCCCCACACGGTCTTGTCGGTGAGTTTATACCACAGCGAGAGGTTGAAGAATATTCCGAAGAAGAATTCAGCTATCATCACGATGGGCACCACCTTGAGGCCGCTGAAATAGTTGGCGGAGATGAAATGGCGTATTATGTCGAGATAGAACATCACTCCGAGGAATATGACCATCGAGAAAATCACAAACCATTTCATGGCGTCGCGGTAGCTCTGCAGACGGTCGTCACCCTTGTCCTTCGCGCGGGCGAAGATGAACGGTTCGTAGGCGAAACGGAATGCCTGGATGAACATCACCATGACGATGGCTATCTTGTAGTTGGCACCGTAGATGCCGAGCTGGGCCATCGCCTCGGCCTTGTCGGGGAAAATGTGGGGAAAGAGCACTTTGTCGATGGTCTGGTTCATGATGCCGGCCACCCCGAGCACAAGGAGCGGGGCGGAGTAGACTATCATCTCTTTCCATAGACGCGGATTGAACCGGTAGGGGAATCCGCGCAGTTCGGGGAGCAGAAGCAGGAGATTGAGCGCCGAGGTGATGAGATTGGCGAGGAAGATGTATCCTATACCGAAGTCGGGGTCGTAGAACCATGCTATCCATCCCGGTTGCTGTCGCCATATCCAGGGACAGATGAGGATGAAGAAGATATTGAGCCCGATGTTGAGGCCGATGTTGATGAGCTTGAGCGAGGCGAAGCGCATGGGGCGTTTGGCATAGCGCAGATAGCTGAACGGGAGGGCGGTGAATGCGTCGATGGCCACGGCCACAGCCATCATCAGGACGAAGTCGGAGTGGTGGGGGACATCGAGCCACGCTGAAATGGGTCCGAGGAAGGCGCAGACCGCTATCAGGAAGGCGGACGAGCTGATGGCCAGGGAGATGAGCGAGGTGGAATAGACCTCCATGGGATCCTTCCACCGGTCATGGTTGGCGAAACGGAAGAAACCGGTCTCCATACCGTAGATGAGCACTATCATCACGAGGGCTACGACGGAATAGATGTAAGTCACCACGCCATACTCGGCAGCCGGAAACATGACGGTGTAGAGTGGAACCAGACACCAGTTGAGAAACCGGCCGATTATGCTGCTGAGGCCATAGACCGCAGTGTCTTTGGCCAGACTTTTGATACCTGACATATTGGATTACATGGAATTTCTGTGGATTTCAGACGAAGAGCGAGCCGGGGGTCACGGCGGGATTGATGCCGAGATGATTGTAGGCCAGGGATGTCACTTCGCGACCCCGCGGCGTGCGGCGAAGGAACCCTTCCATTATGAGAAACGGCTCGTAGACCTCCTCTATGGTGTCCTGTTCCTCGCCTATGGCGGTGGCGATGGTGGAGAGGCCCACAGGACCACCGCCGAACTTGTTGATCATTGTCAGCAGCAGTTTGTGGTCCATCTCGTCAAGGCCGTAACGGTCGATGTTGAGGGCCTCGAGGGCGAATCGGGCTATACCGGGGTCGATGTCGCCGTTGCCTTTCACCTGTGCGAAGTCGCGCACACGGCGTAACAGAGAATTGGCTATACGCGGCGTGCCACGTGAGCGCAATGCTATCTCATGGGCGGCCTCGGCTGTGCATTTCACTCCCATCAGAGCCGCCGAGCGGGCTATGATGCGCTCGAGCACCTCGTGGGGATAATACTCCAGATGGCAGTTGATGCCGAAACGCGCGCGCATCGGAGCCGTCAGCATTCCCGAGCGGGTGGTGGCCCCCACGAGTGTGAAGGGTGAGAGGGAGAGCTGCACCGAGCGGGCTCCGGGGCCCTTGTCGATCATGATGTCGATGCGGTAGTCCTCCATGGCCGAGTAGAGATACTCCTCCACCACGCGGCTCAGGCGATGGATCTCGTCAATGAAGAGCACGTCGTTGTCGCCGAGCGATGTGAGTATTCCTGCCAGGTCGCCGGGCTTGTCGAGCACAGGACCGGAGGTGACCTTGAAGTTGACTCCCAGTTCGTTGGCTATGATGCCGGCAAGAGTGGTCTTCCCGAGTCCGGGAGGTCCGAACAGCAGCAGATGGTCGAGTGCCTCACCACGCATTCTCGCGGCCTGGACGAACACCTTGAGGTTCTCGACAATCTTCTCCTGACCGTTGAATGAGTCGAAAAATGATGGCCGGAGAGCTTTTTCAAACTCCTTGTCGGCATTTGCCTTATTGTGTATGTCGAATTCTGAATCCATTTCCCGCAAAGTTACAAAAAAATCCTCATAGGCGGCCTCATCTGACTGCAAGTTTGAAGATATTGGATTTGCCTTTGCATCGGAGTATGTATATACCCGGCTGTAGTGAAGAAAGTGGAAGCTCGGTTACGGTCCCGGTGGCTATGATGCGGTGGACCATTGTTCCGGTAGTGTTGAACAGTTCGATTATGAGTCCATCTTCGGTTCCGGTCAGTCTAACGGGCTCTCCGGGAATGATATTGAGTCCTTCACTATCTGTCGTGACGGAGCCTATGGCTGCTGATGTAGCGGCAGACAGTGTACCGGCATCATGGAATATAACTCCGGGCGTAGCAAGGGATAACTCCGCATCACTGGTTTCGACAGGTACCAGACATTCAATCCCGACTGCCCGCGTCTCACCCGCCGGAATACTGATGTCACGTACTGTTCCGATGGTATATGTCTCGTCTGATTGGAGATGGAGCCTGACAAGAATGTCGCCTTCATAGGGCGTGTAGTCGGATCTGACAACAGCTTTAATGATGAATGGGGTATTGACGTTGACACTGTCCGGTCTGGAGACGTCGGTGGCGGTCAGCATGGCTGAAGATGTTGCATTGTTATGAATCTTGATATGGCGTTTACCGACATGGACGGTAAGTGTTCTCTCTCGGTCGACAGGAATGAACACCGGTTGCCAATCGTCATCGAAGCCGGAGCCGTAGAGGGTGACCAATAAGGTGGCTGTATAATCACCTTGTGGAATATCAGCTGCCTCTGTGGTGGGTATGGTGATCTTTTTCACTCCTACACGTTCGCCCAAGATGATCCTCGATTTGCCCGTAAGCAAATATGTCTCATCTTTGTCCTTGCTTCTCAACTCGAGAGCGAAACGGAAAGTCATATCATCTTCCGAGAGCACATTGTTATAGAAGGATACTTGGTCGGTATTGATATTTCTGAGGGTCAGATCGTCGCCGATGTTGAGCATTGATTGATCAGCGGTGAGATCCCCGTATGTTCTGATGACAGCGGTGTAGCGGTCATTTTCTCCGGCACTTTGTATGCCGAAAAGTGCGGCCTGATTCTCGGAATAGTCACGTTGACCGTCCGCGCCGGCTGCAACCTTTGGCCGGAGAGCGTTCAGCGCATAGTAACCGTCGCCTCGTCCGCCCCAGCCCCAGTTGAAGTGGAAACAATCTGTGGCCGAGATGTATCCATCGCACACGAAAGCGTGTCCGCCGCCATTGCTGTTGTGCCCTTCATAGATCATGGGGCGTCCGGCGGCGAGTTCCTCGTGTACCATCTGCCGCCACTCCTCAGGTTCGAAGAAATCGCTCCGCAGGTGGCGCATGGATCGGGAGAAACCGAAGTTGCGGATGAGACCTTTTCCGGCTCTCATCATGTTTGAGGCACTCTGATTGGACGACAGACTGGCGTAATCCATCTCAAAAGCCACTCCGAGGTGACTCATCAATATCGCCACTGCACGTTTGGATTTAGTCGTTGACGAGGTCTCGAGAATATCCGGCATCAGATCCCATTCATAGAGTGTCGAGCCGAAGTTGGCCGACAATGATACGTTTTTCCCTCTTATCTCATCCGTGTAACTGTGAGTTCCTGTTCCGTAGACCGGATACCGGTGATAGCGCATGATCTGCCCGGCAGTTGTAGCCAGACATCCCGCCGCACAGTTCTCCTGGTCATTGTAAGCCGGACAGAGAAGATTGTAGGGATATCCTTGGCTCCATTTGGATGTGATAAGTGGCTGAATGTCTGATAGACGCTCACCTGATCCGGCGGTATATGCTTCGGTTCCGGCTGCTATGGCACGGCTGATGGCGTTGGTATATCCATTGAGCCATTCTTCCATGGCAGGTGGCATATCGGCCAATGAGCCTGTGAAACTGATTCCATGGGCAAGTACGGGCCGGGCGCAGTCATCAGCCGGGACGATCGTCAGACTCTGAAGACTATCCTGCCCTTCGGCGAAGATGTAGATGCAACGGTTGGCTTTGCTGTCGCTTAATGTGCGTATCAGACGATAGTCTCTTGAATCATTGATGTCGGACCGGCTGTCATGTTTGCCTGAAAATCTTGACAATGCTTCATCGGGAGACAGTTGTCTGGCAAATAGAGAGAATGGCAATAAAAGAGCCAGAATGAGAAAAATATTATATGTGCGATCGGTCATTGTGATGTTTTTTCAGTTTGAGGCAAAGTTAGCAAAAAAATCCTAATGGAGAGGGGTTGGAATGAAAAATCCGGGCTGTTCTCACGAACTGCCCGGATTTAGATTCACTTAAAAGGGTTGGAGTTGTTTTAAGTGAATGGGGGATGGGGATGATTTGATGATGCAAAGTTAGGGATTTTATCCCTAAATGCAAACATTTCAGAGTATTTATTTAACAAGTACTTTCTTTACTTCGTTGCCCTGACGGCGGATGAAGAGACCGTTGGCGGGATTGGCCACGCGGACACCCTGGAGGTTGAAGTATTCAACGGGTGCATTTTCCACACCTGCCTCGATGTCAGTGATGGCGGAAAGTCCGGATCCGCGGATGATCTCAACCTTGGTGAGGGTGACACCATCGCCCTGGACCTTTATCTCGCGGCAACCCTGAAGGGTGGCTACAGCTTCTTCATTGAGGGGCACCTCGATAGAGCCGGGTGCGTTTACCCAGAGGGTTCCCCATTCAGCGCTGACGCCGGGATATTCACCGAAAGCGGGAAGGAGTACCCACTCCCATGCATCGTTGACATAGATAACCTTGAAGGAGCCACCGGCCTCTGCTGCGGTATAAGCGATGCCGAGTTTGTCGCCGTCGACAATCTTGGCCGATTTGAGATCACCGTTGGCGATTGTCACAGAGTTGCTCCATCCTTTGAGCTCTTCTGTTCCTTCCCAAAGGGTGACGTTTTTGGTCGGATCAAATACTTCGGCATTTTGGAGGTAGGCTGAGGTGAGGGTGAGCGAGCCTACGGCATCGTTCTGGAGATAGATCTGCTTCACATGGGCGGATCCCTCGGGGTTGAGTTCACATTTCACGGATGTGCTTCCCGCTGCAACCATATTGTCGCTTGAGGCGATGGTTTCGTCGACGTATTCAACCACGAGCTTCACTCCGATTTCGGATTTCTCGAAATTGACCACAACTTCATCATATTTGCTGTAGTCGACATCGCTGAGCCACCAGCCTTTTCCTGACCATGCCTTTTCATAGGTGATAGTCTTGGTGGCTGCGTCGTAGGTTGCGTTCCAGCCTGAGCCGAGATCGGCGAGGGAGAGCTCGAGGGTATCGGCGCTTGCGCTGAATGACAGCATGGCTGCTGCCGCGAGGGTGAGTAGTTGTTTTACCATAAGCTTATGTTTTTAGGTGTTAGTTTGGATTTCGATGTCTGTTTGTAGGCTTTTTTTATTATATCTGTCTGCCTGTGGGTTAGTGGACTACGTTACGGTGGCAAATTTCGGGATAAAAACGGGTTTCCAACGATACTTTATTACCCTAAACTTGACAAAACCCGTAAATATGTTGCATAACATATATTTACGGGTTTATCAAGTTGCGTGTTCTAACTCTCAGTCAATCAGTGTTTGCGGTCCATCGACCACCATGCATAGGCTATGTAGGCGAGCACGAACGGGATGACGAGCGATACATAGCTCATGGCTGTGAGTGTGAACTCAGAGCTTGAGCTGTTGTAGATGGTGAGCGAATAGACCGGATTGATCTGCGAGGGATAGTAGGGGGTGTCGTTGTAGCCGGCCACCCAGAAGAGGCTGAGCACCACGAGCACTGTCCCGATGCCGCTCCACCAGATGCCACAGGTGTAGTGTGCGGCCAGAGCCGAGCGGATCACTCCGTAGAGCACCATCACCACTCCCGCCAGCAGGGCTATGAGGGCTACGGGCATATCAAGGTAATTGAAGAAGTATTTGCAGCCGATGGATGCGAATTCGGAGCGGGTGCCGTCGAGCCCCCCCTGCACGGTGGTGGTATATGATGTCTGTGTGAGAAGCACTCCGAGAAATGCCAGGAAGAGCACGACGAAGATCACTCCGTTGACGCGCACACGGCGGCGGTTGCGGTCATAGAATGCTCCGCTGCCCGGGATATGGTTGAGCAGATACAGCGCTGCCTGTGTGCGGGCGAGGAAGAGCACGGTGAAGCCGAGCAGGAGATTCTTCCAGCAGGCTATGGCTTCAAGGCCATGTGTAGGGGCCCATGTGGAGATCACCGGAGCCTGGGCGTCGAGGATGTTCCCCTTCTGGACAGTGAACTGTGCGCCGAAGAACATCATGCCTACGGCCACGCCGAGCAGTATGCACCCGACGCTTCCGTTGATGAAGAGGAAGGTGTCGTAGGTGCGTGTGCCGAAGATGTTGTTGGGCTTTGTGCGGAACTCATAGCTCACAGCCTGCAGCACGAAGCTGATGAGTATGAGCATCCACAGCCAGTAGGCTCCTCCGAAGCTGGTGGAATAGAACAGCGGGAATGAGGCGAAGAAGGCGCCTCCGAACACCACGAGGGTGGTGAAGGTGAGTTCCCATTTGTGACCGAAGGTCTGTATCATCTTCGCGGAGTCGTCAGAATCCGAGGGGGTGCTGAGGAGGAAGGTCTGTCCCCCCTGCACGAAGAGCATGAACACGAGTATGGCGCCGAGCACCGATATCAGCAGCCACCAATATTCCTGAAGTGTTGTGAGTTCCATAGTCTATTCCTCCTCTTTTTTGTTGATTTGTTTGATCATGATGGCCATCTCGGCTACGAGCAGAGCTGTGAAGACGGCGGCGAATATCCAGAACGTGAGCATCACCGATCCGGCAGGGATGTCGGAGATGGCTGCACGTGTGGGCATGAGATCCTGTATGATCCAGGGCTGGCGTCCCACTTCGGCTGTGACCCATCCGGCCTGTGAGCAGATGTAGACCACAGGTATCGAGAGGATCGCGATCCATTGCCATAGTCTGTTGTCCCACATCTTCTGCCTGCGGTAGATGCTCCAGAGAGCCACGAGCAGGAACAGCAGCAGATAGCCGCCTGCCATCACCATTATGCGGAAGGCATAGAATGTCACACCTACCGGGGGGAGTGCCTCGTCGGGCTCGGAGAAGTAGCCGTAGCCGAAGAAACGGTATGTATCCTTGATGTCAGCACGGGCCTTGGCCATGGCGGCAGTGTCGCCCGCGGCCATGGCGCGGTCAAATTCCCGCAGGGCCTCGTGGGATTTCTTTCCGAGGGTGATGCGGTCGGCATAGCTCACGGTGCTGATTCTCTCACCTTCGGGGGTGTAGCTCACACCTTCGATGATGTCGTTGATGCCGGGGACGAATGTGTTGGGGTCGTGGTTGGCGAGAATCGAGAGGCCGTAGGGGATGCCCATTTTCCAGATGAACGGGTCGCTCCCGCTGTCATTGCGGTCATGTCCGGGCGAGAGTATGCCGAAAGCCACGAGTTCCTGCCCCTGCTCACCGTTGTAAAGACCTTCCATGGCGGCGAGTTTCATGGGCTGCACCCTGGCGACATCGACGGCAGACTGGTCGCCGGTCCAGAGGGTGAGCACCATTCCGACCACTCCTGCCCATGCGCCGATCCTGATTGAGTCAATGGCCATTTCGCGGCGCTTGTTTTTCATCAGCAGCCATGCGCTGACACCGCACACGAAGACACCCGCGAGCACCCAACCGTCAAACACAGCGTGGAAAAACTTGTGGATCGCCACCGGCGACAGTGCCACTGCCCAGAAGTCGTCCATGACGTTGCGCATCTGAGCCGGGTCAAACTTCATGCCCACAGGATACTGCATCCAGGCATTCGCCACGAGAATCCACAACGCCGATATGGATGCGCCTATGGCGGTGAGCCAGGTGGCGGTGAGATGGAATCCGGCCGACACTTTCTTCCAACCGAAGAACATGATGGCCACGAAGGTGGCCTCCATGAAGAAGGCGAACAGACCCTCTATGGCAAGCGGGGCGCCGAAGATGTCGCCCACAAACCATGAATAGTTGCTCCAGTTGGTTCCGAACTCAAACTCGAGTATTATGCCCGTGGCCACGCCCACGGCGAAGTTGATGCCGAAGAGTGTCATCCAGAACTTGGTGGTCGCGAGCCACCTGGGAGAGCGGGTGCGGTAGTAGATGGTCTCCATGATTCCCACTATCACGCTGAGACCCAGGGTGAGGGGCACGAACAGCCAGTGATACATGGCGGTGAGGGCAAACTGCCATCTTGACCATTCGACCAGTGAGTATAAGTCGTTCATAACAGTAAATAGTATTAAATGGTATTAATTCATTTCTTTAACGTGAGCGGTCGATGAGGGTGGTGCGGACGGCGTCGGCCCGTTCCTCGTCGGTGGAATAGTTCGTTTTGAGCAGATCAGGGAAGAAAAATAGTTTGAGAACCCCGAAAATGATAATAAGTTTGATGATTATGAGCGCCCACAACTTGCGCCCCACGGTCATGGAACGGAAGCCGTCGATGTAGAATCCCACTATCTTTGCCGGCCAGGAATCTGGTGAAAACAAGGGTGCCATATCGCAAAAGTAATAAAAAAGACGTAGAATGAAGAAACCCCGGTGGATATTTTTTTGTAACAGTGAAAAAAAGAACGGTCCCGCTTGTTGCTGTTGACACAAGCGGGACCGTTGGTCCTATGTATTATCACGGTTTATAGACCGTGAGCACAAATCATGCCTTTACTGCTTTCTTGGCGCGGCGGGAGTCGGTGAGGTAGGCCACGGGAGCTGCCACGAAGATGGTGGCGAGGGTACCGATCACAACACCGAATATCATGGCGAACACGAACGAGCGGATCGAGTCGCCGCCGAGGATGAAGATGCAGAGGAGCACGAGGAGTGTCGAGCCCGAGGTCATCACTGTACGGCCAAGAGTGGAGTTGATGGATGAGTTGATCGTGGTGAAGAAGTCCTGTTTGGGATAGAGGCCTACGTTCTCGCGCACACGGTCAAACACAACCACGGTGTCGTTGATCTGATAGCCGATCACGGTGAGGATAGCTGCGATGAACGACTGGTCAATCTCCATTGCGAAGGGGAACACACCCCAGAAGAGTGAATAGAAGCCGATGATGGTGAAGGCTGTGAAGGCCACGGCTGCAAGAGCACCCAATGAGAAGGCCACGTTGCGGAAACGGAGCAGGATGTAGAGGAACATGGCGATGAGCGCGAGTATGACAGCGATGTAGGCATCGGTGCGCATATCGTTGGCCACGGTGGGACCTACCTTCATCGACGACTGGATACCCACATTCTCGTTGGTTGTGGAGAAGTCGCTCATGCTCATTCCGTTGAGCTCATCCTTGAGTCCGTCATAGAGAATCTTGGTGATCTCCTCGTCAATACCCTCCTCGTCGGAGTCGATCTTGTAGTTGGTGGAGATACGCACCTTGGTGTTGTCGTCGATGGTGATGACGCTGAGCTGTGCGCCGCCGAAGAGGGGGGTCAGTTTGGCGTCGAGTTCGTGTGTCTGCACGGGATGGTCGAACTGAACCACATAGTTGCGGCCGCCGGAGAAGTCGATGCCCTGGTTGAGACCGCGGGCGAAGAGGCTGATGATCACCACGAGCACGGCTGCACCTACCACATAGAAGCTCACCTTGCGGGCTCCGAGGAAGTTGAAGTTGGAGCCGGTGAACATCTTGCGCGAGAGACCTGTGGTGAAGGTGAGATTCTCGAATGCCTTGGTCTTGGCGCAGAGGATGTAGATGAGACGGGTCAGATAGACCGCGGTGAAGAACGAGCAGATGATACCGATGATGAGGGTTGTGGCGAAGCCCTTGATGGGGCCTGTACCGAAGAGGAGGAGGATCACACCGGTGATGATCGAGGTGAGGTTGGAGTCGAAGATGGCCGAGAAGGCGTTGGAGTAACCGTCGGCGATGGCGGTGCGCACGTTCTTGCCGGCGCGGAGCTCTTCCTTGGCGCGCTCGTAGATGAGCACGTTGGCGTCGACGGCCATACCGAGGGCGAGCACGATACCGGCGATACCGGAGAGGGTGAGCACGGCCTGGAATGAGGCGAGGATGCCGAATGTGAAGAAGATGTTGAAGATAAGGGCCACGTTGGCGATCAGGCCGGGGATGAGGCCATAGATGGCACACATGAAGACCATGAGGAGCACAAGTGCGATCACGAATGACCAGAGACCGTCCTTGATGGCCTGCTCGCCCAGCGAGGGACCGATCACGGTGTCGGAGATGATGTCTACCTTGGCAGCCATCTTACCGGACTTGAGCACGTTCGAGAGGTCTTTTGCCTCGTCGGTGGTGAAGTCGCCGGTGATCTGCGAGCGTCCGCCCTCGATCACAGAGTTGACACGGGGTGCGGAATATACGTGGTCGTCGAGCACGATGGCCACCTGTTTCTCGATATTGGCGGCGGTGATGCGTGCCCACTGGCGGGCTGCGTCGGGCTTCATGTTCATCGACACATAGTTGCCGCCCTGCATTGCGTCATAGTCGCTGGTGGCCGATGTCACCACGT
This sequence comes from uncultured Duncaniella sp., assembly GCA_910587165.1. Lineage (GTDB taxonomy): Bacteria > Bacteroidota > Bacteroidia > Bacteroidales > Muribaculaceae > Duncaniella. The sequence continues at coordinate 17,670 of CAJUKP010000008.1, read as the reverse complement.
CGCCGCTGAGGGCTGCCTTGCCGTTGGTGGTCTTGAGGGCCACGAGCTGATAGATGGCGAGGTTGCGCTTTCCGCGGACGGAGTCGTTGATCTGCACCACCTCGGGCTTGAATTCCCATGCCAGTTTGAGGTTGGAGGGGAGTATGCGCTTGGCGGCGGGTGATGCGAGGAGTGCGTCGATGGTGTCACGTGCGGTCTCGGTGGCTGCACCCACGCCGATGATATTACGGGGATTTCCTACCTGGAGGAAGTAGTCGAAGAGACCCTTGCCGTTGCCGGTGGTGTCGGTGCGCAGTGTGTTGTCGAGCTGCTGGAGTACGCCGGAAATCTCGGAGAAGGGTGTTGTCTCGTAGAACTCGAGGTTGGCGCTTGATTTGAGGAGCTCGCGCACACGGTCGTGCTCTTTCACTCCGGGGAGTTCGAGCAGGATCTGACCGTCGTTCTCAAGTTCCTGAATGTTGGGGGCAACGACACCGAACTGGTCGATACGGGTGCGGAGCACGTTGGTCGACGAGCTTACACGGTCCTTTACCTCCTGCTTGAGGGCCGACTTGATGGCCTCGGGGTTGTCGCCGCGTTTCACCTGATCCTTGAAGACCACGGAGAGGTCGCCCTGGGGATCGAGTTTGCGGTATTCGTTGAAGAAGATGTCGATGAAGTCGGCGCTCTTGTTGGCGCGGGCCACGGAATCGGCGTTATTTACGGCGCGCTCGAAGTAGGGATTGCCTTCGGCGTTGGCCATTGAGCGTAGGATATCGGGAACGGATACCTGCAGAGTGACGTTCATGCCGCCCTTGAGGTCAAGGCCGAGCCCCACACCGAGTTTCTGTACTTCGTTAAAGGTATAACCCAGATAGACCTTTTCATTAGCGATGTTCTTGATGTAGTCGCTGTAGGCCTTACGATAAGTGTCCGGAGAGTTGTTGTCGAGGGCTGCCACACGTGTAGCTTCTTCGGCCGCCTTATTCTCGTAGTGGTTGGTAACCACGGTGAACGAGAGGTAGAAGAGGCAGATGAGCACCATGAAGATGGCAATCACACCGGCAACAATACTTCCCAAAGATCCTTTGCTTTGCATTGCTTTAAATTAGTGTATTTTAGTGAATTAAGGATTGATTAATTGCGTATGTCGATGGCAGGGCACAGGATACCCCGCAAATTTAGTGTGCAAATATACTAATTTTCTTTTAAATAAGCGATTTCCGTGGCAAAAAAGTTACAACAGAAGACAGCCGCCGTCCTGTATGAGCAAGTGGACGGCGGCTGTCTGGGGTTATAAGGTGTGTCCGTGTGTCAGGCCTCTTCCTCGAATATCTCTGCCGGGGTGAGGATCTCCAGGGCACGGGTGCCACGGTGGGTTCCGGTGAGGTAGGCGATGCGGTCGGTGGGTGCTATATGCCCCTCGTCGACGATCTGGTGGACTGTCTGTGCCGAGTGTCGCGGGCTTTTCGAGGCGGGCTGCGGGTAATAGTAGGCGGTGACGCCATAGCTCAGCGCCAGCCAGCGCATCACGTTGCGGTTGTGGCAGATGGCGAATGTGGGGTTGTTGCCGCGGTAGGAGGCGATGAAGCGGGCGCATACACCTCCGTAGGCATCGGTGAGGATGGCTTTGGTGTCCACCTTCGTCTCCGACATCACGGCCTCGCGGGCCAGGAATGAGGTCACGTCGGGATCCATGAGCGGTGGCACATCCGTCTTGCGGCGCAGTGATGCCTCGACCTCGCGCGACACATTGTTCATGGTCATCACGGCTTCGATGGGATACTTGCCGTAGGCGGTCTCGCCGGAGAGCATCATCGCGTCGGCGCGCTGATAGACAGCGTTGGCCACATCGGATATCTCGGCACGGGTGGGACGCGGGTGCTCGATCATTGAGTGGAGCATCTGTGTGGCCACGATCACCGGCTTGTGGGCGGCGATACATTTGTGGATCATCATGGCCTGAATGCCGGGGATGCGCTCGGCGGCCACTTCGATGCCGAGGTCGCCGCGGGCCACCATGATGCCGTATGATGCCTCGAGGATGCTGTCGAAGTTGTCGATGCCCTCCTGGTTCTCGATCTTGGAGATTATCTTTGTGTCGGCGCCATAGGAGTCAAGTATGCTCTGGACCTCCATGACGTCGGCGGCGGAACGCACGAATGAATGGGCTATGAAATCCACCCCGAGCTCCACGGCATATCCGATATTGCGCTTGTCACGCTCGGTGACGGCCGGGAGGTCAATGATCACGCCGGGCAGATTGACACTTTTGCGTGAGCCGAGGCGGCCATCGTTCTCGGCGACTGCCATTATGGTCTCGCCATCGACGGATGTCACCTTGAATCCCACTTCGCCATCGTCGATCAGCAGCCTGTTGCCCGGAGCGATGGCTTTGCTTATGTAGGGGTAGTTGAGGCATATCTCGGAGGAGGATGTGAGTCCTTCGGGATTACCGCTGATTCTTACCTCCTGGCCGGTGGTGAACTCCACGTCCTCGCCGGTCACGGTGGCTGTGGTGCGTATCTCCGGGCCTTTGGTGTCCATCATGATGGCTATGGAATCTGACGCGGCACGGGTGTTTGTGACTATGCGTTTGAAACCCTCGTAGTCGATATGTGCCGAGTTCATGCGGACAACGTTCACTCCGGCTTCGGCAAGCGACTTTATAAATTCAGTGTCACAGCGGCGGTCGGATACTGTGGCTACAATCTTGGTGAATTTTTGCATCTTTTTCTAATTTCTGCGCTGAAAATGCAAAATTACTCAAAATTCTCCATCCTGCCAAACGCTTGCACGTGTGCACCCCCGTTGAGCATTTAACACCGTTTTTAACTTTTTATGGCCTAATGCCATGCAACATAGTGAATTGTGAGGGTGTTTCTACATTAGAAACCCCAAAAATATTATCATTATGAAAGAGTCTCACACCGATCCCAAGAAGTTGGGCGAGCATCCTGAGATGCACAGATTAGGGGAGCACCCCGAGGCTCATCGCCTCAGTGAGCATCCCGCGCCGGGTTCTCTTCCGGCACATGATGACGTGAAACCGGCCGCCGCCCCGCTGATGGGTGAGGTTCCCGCCACTACCGACGCCCAGGAGGCGAGAGGTGTGTTCCGTGGAGCCGGATGGGTGGCTCTGGCCCTGCTGGCCATAATGGTGGCCGCCGCGCTTATATGGCGGCCGAGGCTGCACAACGATGCCGCTGTGATGGCCGGGACTGACAGCCGCAATGTCCCGTCATATTCCGTGGCTGAGGTAGACGGTATAATCGGTATTGATTCGATTGTCGAACTCACAGGCACTGTGAGCCGTCAGGTATCCGGCAATGCAGCCGCCGCTGCCCGCGATGCCCGGGCTGCAGCCACCGCACAGGGAGCTGCCACTCCGTCGGCTGTGGTGGTCTATCTCTTCAATACCGACAATTCGGAAGTGCCTGAGACCGCGTCGCTCACAGCAGTGGCCAGACAGGTGGCCAGGAGCGGTAAGACTGTAGTGGTGAAGGCTTTCACCGATGAAACCGGCAATCCGGCATATAACCGCCGTCTCTCCGAAAAGCGCGCCCGCGCTGTCGGCGACTATATGATTGCCCACGGTGTGCCCGCATCGAAGGTCAAGGCCAAGGGTTACGGTCCCACTCATGCCTATGCCACCAACGCTCAGGACCGACGCGCTGAAGTGACTGTGGAGTGACAGAATGATACTACCGATATCCTGCGAGGATATATAGAAGAAATTGCAGTGAGACCCTGTCACGGGGCTTCACTGCAATTTCCATGTTGTTTTCTGCGTCAGAGCAGATATTTTCTGCCCATGACTATGTAGATGCCGTGGGGAAGTTCGAGAGCGGTCCTTCCGGCCGTCACTCTTACGAACCTCGGCGCGGGGCAGTTCAGGCTGTAGACCGCGATGGTCATGTCGCGCTCAGTCGTGATCACGAGCCTGCCGGCTTCGATGGCCACCGTGGGCCTGCCGGAAAATCCGTCGGCATTCACAGTCTTGATGGCAGTGGAGTTTTCTTCAAACTCGACGGTGACATCATGTTTGCCGTCACCCCAGTTGTCATCCGAGATCTCCACTTTGGCATCCTCGTCGTAGTCAAAATTGTCGGCCATGCATAAGGAGGGGATGATCATGCATAGCGGGATGGCTATAAGTCGGTACATATTATATCAATCTTTTTCTTGATTCAACGGTTGTATGGCAGCGATGTGACATCGGTGAGATTGGGCACCGGAAGTTTGCCATCCCTGCCCATTTCGACAAATACGGTGGCACACAGCACCGTCCACTTGTCGCCGTATGTCATGTTTGAGGAATGGTTGTAGCCCAGACAGTGGCCGTATTCGTGGAACATGGCCTGTCTCGCATAGTTGTGGGGATTTGATCCAGGTGCTGTCGCATCGTGATACACTCCGGTATAGCAGTAGTCGGCGAGACCGTAGGTCTGGCCACCTCCGAGTCCACCCACCCCGACCACACGTCCGAGCTGCAGGCCACCATGTGTGCGTATGCGGTTGCGGAGCGCGTTGAGGTCGATAGGATTGCCGGAGTTGTCTTTGAGTATGCCGTCGTATGTGTCGAGGGCCTGGCTGAATTCCGGAGATGCGAACATGAATGCCATGTTCAACGCAAGCGCCACACCGTGACGGCATAGGATCGGTGTCATGTGCCGCCATGAGGCATGACCGTTGTCTGCCCCGAATTTGCTGAAGCGGATGTACCAGCGTGAATCAATGGTGGCGATCTTTGCCAGGAAGGGGTCGTCGGTCTCGATCTTCAGTTCCACATCTCCGGATGTCAGACCGGGTTGTGCCGGGATGCGGATGTTACGCCCGCTGACGGTCTTGAAAAGACACTCGTTGCTTGTGACGGGGAGCTCGAACGATCCCTCCATGAATGCGGGGATACTCTCGAAAAAGGCGAGATCCACCCATTCGTTGCTGATGTTGCGGAATCGTCCCAGTACTCTGATGTCTCTGACCCCTATCGGTGAGAACAGTTTCACATCCAGTGTGCCCTTGTCTGAGATCTTGAACTGGAGGGGCTCGTTGACATAGAACGACCGGCGGGAATTGTCATAGAACACCTCGCGTGGTTCGTCGGACATGAACATGGTGTCGGTGTCGAAGCGCCAGAGCTGGCCGGAGGTCACATACAGACGTCCCGACTTGGACTCAGGGTGGCGATAGGCCACATCTATACGGGAGACTTTCCCTTTGCAGAGTGTAAGTCCGCTGAAGGGATAGCGTGTGGTGAATGTGTCTCCGCTTTCAAGCGATGAGACTATGTTTACATATCCGTCCACCGGTTTTTCGGATGGGAAGAGGGTGAACGGGTATGAGCCGGAGACTTCTGCCACGTTGTAGCTGTCTATCTCATTTCCACCCGAATATGAGCCGTCGGCGTTGAGTGAGACCGGGATGCGGTCGTTGATCGAGACGCTCACACTCTTTATGTAGCGGTGGAGCGACGGATTGTCTGTCTTTATCCTGACATCCACCTTGGCCACAGCGAGATCGAGTTCCACCATCCTTGTCTCCTGAGCCTGTCCGGCTGTGACGGTGAAGTCTATCTTCTTGTGAAACAGGGTGGCGTTGACCGGACGGTTGCCGTCGGGATTGGTCAGCCAAGGGTCTGAACTCACAGCCGGGGATCCGGTGTCGTCTATTCCGCTCCCGTTTCCGGCGGCGAGAAACAGCAGTGAATACCGGCCGCTTTTGAGTCCTTCGATTGTCAGACGGCTGAAGTCGCTTTCCAGACGTGCGTAGTGATGGTCGAGTATGTTGCCCTCGCTGTCGGAGAGCAGGAATTTCAGGTCGGCCACCCCGGTTGGCAGGGCTGTGTCTGTCGAGGTTGAATCCTCCACGGCCTCAGTGTCGCCGGCTCTCGATGATGTCTCGATGCCATAGCTTCCGGGTGTGCTTATTAGGAAAGTGGCGCTGCCTGCCGCGCCGTTGTCCGGCATATCGTCCATCAGGCCATGGTCAGAGCAGGCGGTCATGGCCAGTATCGGGACAAGCAGGATTGATTGGATCAGTTTCATTACTTCAAAATTCAGATGAAACAATTGCATGGCGGATTACTGTGCGTCCTTGATGCCGCGCACGGGGCAGAATCCGTTGTAATTCCACTTGCTTTCCGAAAGTTGTGCGCCGTCACCGCCGTCGACTGATTTCCAGTCGATCAGCCACACGCAACGGTCGTTTGAAACCCAATATGTCACACGGGTGTCATATTTGAATCCGCCGACATTTCCGGGGACGTCGTTGGTGTTGTTCGATTTGTTGGAACAGATCGGCACGAACAGCTTGTTGCCCGAATCGAGCGACTCGAAGAGCACATAGCGCATCTTGAAGTTCTGTTTGTTGACATTGGGATTCGGGGTCGACGAGAGGGTGCCGGGCAGGGTCACCACAGAGGCCTTTATGCGCTCGCCGGCGCGGCAAACGTACTCGGAGGGGATAGTTGTGCCGGCGGGTATGAGGTCTTCCCACTCCGCGAACGAGGCCACATGATAGCCTTCGGGCAGGGGCATATCCTGGGGTCTGACCCAGGGGGCGGATCCTTCGGGGCGCTCCACGGCGTTGGGATCGTTGGATGTCCAGGGTGAATAGGGGTTGGGGCGGCCGTACTGGAAGAAGTTGCCAACCGATTCCGCAAACCTCTGGTTGTACATATCCTCCACGCTGTCAAGGCCGTCGAGGATATATATCTGATCCTCTGGATCGGATGATGTGGCATTGAAGCACATCCATTCATGGCCTCCGATCTTCACGGTCTCGATCTGATAGGGTGATGGCTCTACCTTGATCTCCACGAAGTCGTAGCTTTGCGAGAGCAATGCGTTGCGGAGGGTCAGGATGACACTGTAGCCAAGCCGGCCTTTGCCCTGGGGAGCTATACCGAGGTCGAAGGATGTGATATATCCGTTGTCGACAGTCAGCAGAGGGTTTTCGGTTATGGTTGCATCGGCGGTGAGGCCTTCAGTGCCTGACAGTTCTATCTTTGTGTCGCCTCTGAAGGCCAGTCTGAGCCCCTCGGCTCCATGGGAGGGGACGGTGACAGTGTTGGTGGCATAGTCCACATTCACCCCTTCGGGGAATACGGAGTGCTCGGGATCAATGGTGATTCCTTTTCCCATGTCGGGACCGGCCTCGACGGAGTCTCCCTCCTCCCAGTCCTTCACGCTGAAAGTAGCCTCGATCTTAGGACCTGTGCTGACCACACTGAGGGTGTAGATTCTGTTGCGCTCCACCTTGGACAGTGATGCGGTCATGTCCATCGGGGTCCCATCGCAATTTCCTCTGATTCTGATATTGACAGGTCCGGCGCTTTCGAACAGGGTGAATACCCCTTCCTTTATACCCTCGAAGGGTCCGTCGAATTTGTGGGAGACGCGCATGGCAGGTGTCTCGGCCACCTTGCCTACTGGGAATACATACGTGGCCGACGGGGCATTCTCGACAATCATCTCGGTGACCTCGATTCCCTGGCCCGCATTGTTGACAAGGTCGATGCGCGATACCGAGCGGGTCATCTCCACATTCATCTTCTTTGCCTTATAGACGCTGTCGCCAAAAATCCCGTAGCCTGAGTAGAACATCGGGGCGGATTCCGCTCCTTCCTCACAGTAGGCCATGAGGTCAGAGATCTCGGCCACACCGGTCTCTCCTTCGGTGAGACTGAGCTGTATTCCGGAGGTGCAGAACACCATGCCGTCGCCCACTTCCTTGATCTTGACCGGAGTGGTCTGTGTGTCTTCGGCATGAAGCGCTTTCACGAGGGTCTCTCCGCGGAAAACATAGACATCGACCACATCCGGATCCTGGTCGGAAGAGTCGTCTCCGTTCCTTGAGAAGTTCAGCACGACGCTTTCATCATCGTTGTAAATGTCTGTGGATGGGGTCTGATCGGAACAAGCAGTGATAAGTGCCATACCTATGGCCAATGAGATACCGGCTGCTTTTTTCTGTAACAGATAGTTCATAGACTGATAAACAAATAATATGATATGATGTGAGTTATCGCTTGGAAAAGAAAAAGAGAAAGAGCAGGGGGGAAGTGCACTGTTCAATAGGTCACTTCCCACAGATAGAGGGCCTGTGGAGGCATTGAATTCCCCGCGGCACAGCGGTCACGGCGGGCGATTATACCGGCGAAGTCATCCACGGTGATCTTGTGGCGTCCAACCTCAACGAGAGTCCCCACCACGGCGCGCACCATGTTGCGGAGAAACCGGTCGGCTGTGATGACAAACACCATGGCGCGGGTGTCGTCGCCCGGAAATGAGACCGGAAGCCATTCCGCACGTGTCACGCGGCAGATATTGGTCTTTGTGTCGGTGTGGAGCTTGGCGAATGATGTGAAGTCGTCTGTGGTGAGCAGCAGGGCCGCGGCACGGTTCATCAGTTCGTAGTCAAGCCCCTCGGGCGCTTTCCATGCCAGAGGGTAGAAAAACGGGGAGTTCCCTTCAACGGCATAGTAATGATAGGTGCGCGAGGTGGCTGAGAACCGCGCGTGGAGGTCGGAATCGACGGGATAGATGTCGTAGATGGCTATATCGCGTCCGGTCAGAGCGTTAAGCGCTCCGATGAGACGCTTCACAGGCACGTCGAGAGGCTCAGGCAGATCGAAATGGGCCATCATCATGCGTGCGTTCACACCGGCATCGGTGCGTCCGGCTCCTGTGATCTTCAGCGGTGTGCGGAGCACCCGTGAGAGAGCTTCCTCGATGGTCTGCTGCACTGTCACCGCGCCTGGTTGAGTCTGCCATCCGTGGAAAGGCTCGCCACGATAGGCGAGCCTCATGAAATATCTTGTCATCTCGGGTGGCGGTCAGTCTTTCTCGATGTATGTGTAGCCATAAAGTCCCGAGCGGTAGTTGGAGAGGAATTCGCGTCCCTCCTCGGGTGAGATTTTCCCCTCTTTCATCGAGGCGGTCACCCATGCCTCGACGTTGCGCACGAGTTTTTTTGCCGAGAACTGCACGTAGTCGAGCACATCGGCCACGGTCTCGCCGTCGATTATGCGGTCGATCTCATAGCGGTCCTTGTAGACCGATATGTGGACGGCGTTTGTGTCGCCGAACAGATTGTGCATATCTCCGAGAATCTCCTGGTATGCACCCACGAGGAACACTCCCAGATAATAGGGCTCGCCGGGCTTGATGGGGTGTACCGGGAGGGCACCTACCACGCCGCCGGCGCTCGAGATGAAATTGGAGATCTTTCCGTCGCTGTCGCAGGTGATGTCCTGTATGGTGCAGGTGCGGGTCGGTTTCTCGTAGAGGCGGGAGAGGGGGACGATGGGAAACACCTGGTCGATGGCCCACGAGTCGGTGAGTGACTGGAAGAGTGAGAAGTTGCAGAAATATTTGTCGGGCACCATCTTTATGACCTTGCGCAGCTCCTCGGGCGCGTGTTTCATCTCGTTGGCTATATCCACCACATCACGGGCCACGCTCCAGAACAGTTCCTCGATCTGGGCGCGTGTGCGCAGGTCAAGCAGTCCGAGCGAGAAGAGGTCGAGTGCCTCCTCGCGTATCTGCAGCGCGTCGTGCCAGTTCTCGAGCGAGTTGCCCTGGTCTATCTTGTCCCAGATGGCATACAGTTCCTTGACGAGTTCGTGGGAGTCGGGGCCCACCTCCTTGTTCTCCTTCCAGATGGGAAGATGGGTGGTCTCGAGCACCTCGAACACAAGCACCGAGTGATGGGCTGTGAGTGAGCGTCCGCTCTCGTTGATGATGTTGGGTTGCGGCAGATTGTTTTTCTCGCAGGCATCCACAATGGTCGATACGGCATCGTTGGCATACTCCTGGATGGAATAGTTCATCGACGATGAGGACGCCGAGTTGCGGGTGCCGTCATAGTCCACTCCGAGACCTCCGCCGATGTCCATGAATTCCACGGAATAGCCCATGTTGCAGAGCTGCACATAGAATTGCGTGGCCTCGCGCAGGGCGTTCTTGATGAGACGTATCTTTGTGACCTGGCTGCCGATATGGAAATGTATGAGTTTGAGACACTGCTTCATCTCGTTCTTTTCCAGAAAGTCGAGGGCTTCGAGCAGTTCCGAGGAGTTCAGGCCGAATTTCGATTGGTCGCCGCCGCTCGTCTCCCATTTGCCCGAGCCTGACGAGGCGAGCTTGATGCGTATGCCGATGTTGGGCTCGATGTTCATGCGGCGGGCCACTTCGGTGATTATGCGCAGCTCATTGAGCTTCTCAACCACCAGATAGATGCGGCGTCCCATCTTCTGTGCCAGGAGCGCCAGTTCGATGAAGGTCTTGTCCTTGTAGCCGTTGCAGATGATGAGTGCGTTCTCCTTGATATTGGTGGCCAGCACGGCGTGGAGCTCGGGTTTTGAGCCTGCCTCGAGACCTATGTTGAATTTCTCGCCATGGGTCACGATCTCTTCCACCACGGGGCGCATCTGATTCACCTTTATGGGGTAGATGATGTAGTTCTGTCCCTGGTAGTTATATTCTTCCGAGGCTCGTGCGAAACAGTTGGAGATCTTTTCGATGCGGTTGTCGAGGATGTCGGGAAAGCGTAGGAGTACGGGTGAGGTGATGTCGCGCACCTGCAGTTCGTCCATGACTTCACGCAGATCCACTGACGCGTAACCCTCGCGTGGAGAAACGGCAATATTGCCTTTCTCGTTGATGGAAAAGTACTTACGGCCCCATCCGGGGATGTTGTACAGCTCTTCGCTGTCCTCAATGCGCCATTTTCTCATCGGCAGATATTATAATAATTATTCTTTTTGGGATTAAATCAAGCAAAGGTACGATAATTTGGCGACACTTCAAAACCCTCCCCGCAAAATCAGTGGTAACTGATAGATTATCAGTTTGTTCTATTATCGCTTGTCAAGAGCATCATAATTATACCATGCCTTATCAAAATCAACCTTGGAGATGAAATTATCATGTATCCAGAAAGATTCAGAGAACTTGGCTTTGCGCAGATGATGGCCTGCTTCTTCCGGATATCGGGTAGATAGTTTGATTTTACCATTGGGAGAGACAATCACTTCCCTCACGGCATTCTCACCGATAAAATGCAGGTAGGTCACTTGACATTCATTCTCAATTTTCACGAAGCTGTCAGCGTCTTCCCAAGGGATGCGTTTTATGTCAAGATACTCCCACATTGTCCATGTGTAATAACCGTATCTGATTCTGTCCAAGATACATTGGTATGGCAGGACACTCCCTTCTTCGACCGTATTTTTTATGGATTCAGGGAGCCTGGTATGACGAAGTTCGTTCCCGTTCAGATCCCAGATTCTCCAGTTCTCTCTCGGGTCAACATCTTCTTGAACATCAGATCTTATTTTCCCTGTTGTTCCGAATATAACATCCTCGAGCTCCTTCTGTCCGATGTCGGAAGTCTTTCCCACCTTGTACCAGATTCCATTGGCAATCCCGGCTCTGAGGATAGTATGGGCATAAAACGCGACCTCACAGCCCACGATCTCATCCATGTCCGGCTTGTAGTCCATCGGGTATCTTTTCCTGAACACCCTTATGACAGAGCTGTTCAGCTGCTCAATATCGTTTGCTATGTATTGGAAGAAACATTTGTATTTCCCGTCCATCTCCACGCAGAAGACGTTCCCGATTTTAGTTACGATTCGTTTTGTTGCCATTTGGATATATCAGGAGCGTATGAATATATCAAGAGCATCATAGTTATACCACACCCTGTCGAACTCATGCTTCGAGATGAAATTTCTATACATCCAGAAAGTTTCCCAGAACTTGGCTTTACGCAGATGATTGTCTGCTTCTTCAGGGCATCGGGTGGATAGTTTGATTTTTCCATTGGGAGAGACAATCACTTCCCTCACGGCATTTTCACCGATAAAATGCAGATAGGTTACTTCGCTGCCATTCTCGATTTTTACAAAGCTATCCGCATCTTCCCAAGGGATACGTTTTATGTCAAGATACTCCCACATTGTGCTTGCATAATAACCGTATCTGATCCTGTCCAAGATACAAAGGTATGACAGTACACAGCCCACTTCGACATTTTCTTTGATGGATTCAGGTAGTCTTGTATGACGAAGTTCGTGCCCGTTCAGATCCCAGATTCTCCAGTTCTCTCTCGGGTCAACATCTCCTTGAACACCATATCGTTCTTTTCCATTCGTTCCGAATATCACATCCTCGAGCTCTTTTTGTCCGATTTCGGAAGTCTTTCCCACCTTGTACCAGATTCCATTGGCAATCCCGGCCCTGAGGATTGTATGAGCATAAAACGCGACCTCACCGGCCACGATCTCATCCATGTCCGGCTTGTAGTCCATCGGGTATCTTTTCCTGAACACCCTTATGACAGAGCTGTTCAGCTGCTCAATATCGTTTGCTATGTATTGGAAGAAACATTTGTATTTCCCGTCCATCTCCACGCAGAAGACGTTCCCGATTTTAGTTACGATTCGTTTTGTTGCCATATTCCCAAAGACCGATTTTGATGACGCGTTTCAGCTTTCTCTTCTGAGCAGTGTTGCCGCAAGGATGAGGGCACGGGTGGTGGCTGATTCGATGATACGGGCGCGGTTGCCGTTAAAACGGTAGGTGACGGTCTCCTCGCCCACATGGCCGTCGCCGGATTGGTAGCGGGCGCAGAAGCAGACTGTGCCTACAGGTTTCTCTTCCGAACCTCCGCCGGGTCCGGCTATGCCGCTTGTGGCCACGGTGAGACGTGCGCCTGTGGCCCGGGAGGCTCCGGCGGCCATTTCCCTTACCACCGGATGGCTCACGGCTCCGTGGGCGGCGAGGGTGTCGGGACTTACGCCGAGCACGGCTGTCTTCACTTCGTTGCTGTATGACACGATGCCACCGGCCACGACGTCCGAGGCTCCGGGAATGAGGGTGAGCTCATGGGCCACATTGCCTCCGGTGCAGCTCTCGGCGGTGGCTATCATCACGCCTCGTGAGCGGCATTCGTTGATTAGCACCTCCGCGGGTGTCAGATCGGCGGTGGCGAAGACGGCATCGCCCAGTATGGCGCGGAGTGAGCGGGCGGCATCAGCCACCGCTTCCCTGATATAGGCGGGGTCGGAATGCAGCCCGTCGATGCGGAGTCTCACCAGGCCCGGCTTGGGCAGATAGGCGAGGTGGAGGCAAGAGGGGAGCGATTCTTCCCATGAGGCTATCTTCATGGCGAGCGCGCTCTCGGTATAACCTGTGACGAGGGTCACCGAATGTTCGATGTGGATGTCGCTGCCGAATCTCTCGAGAAGAGCCGGAAGCACGGCCTTGGGAAACATCGTGGCGGTCTCGAATGGCACTCCCGGCATAGATACCAGTACCTTGCCATCCTTCTCGAACCACATTATCGGAGCTGTTCCGGCAAGGTTCTGGATGACGCGGCATGATGACGGGACCATAGCCTGCGCCGCTGTGAGTTCGTTGAGTTTCAGTCCGCGCTTGTCAAACAGGGTGATGATGTTGGCTGTCACATCCGGGTCGTGGATGAGCTCGCCGCCGAAGTAGTCGCACAGCACACGTTTGGTGATGTCATCTTTCGTCGGACCGAGTCCGCCGGTGGTGAGCACAATGTCGGTGAGCCCGAAGGCGTGGCTGATGGCACGTGATATGGCTCCGGCGCTGTCGCCGACGGTCTGCACATTGTCAACTTCCCATCCGAATGGGGCCATATCCCGGGCAAGTGTGCCCGAATTGGTGTCGGTGACCTGCCCGATAAGGAGCTCGTCGCCTATGACGATTACGGATACTTTCATACGGTGACTCTTGCAAAAGGTGTCTGATCGTAGCGGCAGAAGTCGCGGTCGATGTATTTGAAATAGCCGGCCATGGCCACCATTGCGGCATTGTCGGTGGTGAACAGGCGTGGCGGGATGAAGGCTGTGAGTCTGCGGCGGCGGCAGTAGTCGGCCACGGCATCACGCACCCCGGAGTTGGCTGACACACCTCCGCCGATGGCTACGGTTGTCACACCGGTGGCCCGCACGGCCTTGTCAAGTTTGTCCATGAGGATGGCGATGATGGTGTGCTGGAGCGAGGCGGCAAGATCGGCCTGATTTTCGGTGATGAAGTCGGGGTTGGTCTTGAGATTGTCCCTCAGGGTGTAGAGAAACGATGTCTTCAGTCCGCTGAAACTATAGTCGAGTCCGGGGATGTGCGGTCTGGCGAACTTGAACCGCGAGGGGTCGCCCTGCGCGGCGAGACGGTCGATGTGCGGTCCTCCCGGATAGGGAAGCCCCATCACTTTGGCACATTTGTCGAAGGCCTCCCCGGCGGCATCGTCGATGGTGCGTCCGAGAATCTCCATATCGTTGTAGTTGCGCACAAGTATGATCTGGCTGTTGCCGCCCGACACGAGCAGACACAGGAAGGGATAGGACGGGACGGGATCGCTCTCCTCCCGGCGTATGAAGTGGGAGAGCACATGACCGTGCAGGTGGTTGACATCGACTATCGGCACTCTCAGCCCGAGCGACATACCCTTGGCGAACGAAGTGCCCACGAGGAGCGAGCCGAGCAGGCCCGGGCCGCGTGTGAAGGCTATGGCCGAGAGTGAATGTTTGTCGACTCCCGCACGGCGCAGTGCGGTGTCGACCACAGGGACGATGTTCTGCTGGTGGGCGCGCGAGGCCAGCTCGGGCACCACTCCGCCATATTCGGCATGGACCTCCTGTGAGGCTATGACATTGCTCAGAAGCAGCCCGTCGCGGATCACGGCGGCAGAGGTGTCGTCGCATGACGATTCGATGCCTAAGATTGTAATGCTTTCGCTCATGTGGGTATGTTGGTTTCTTTTCGGTGGCAAAATTACAAAATAGCTGAGAAAGAAACAACAAAGCGCCGCACGAGGTTGGTGTGTCGTGCGGCGCCTGTCAGTTTCGTGTCTCAGTGATCAGAGGCGGGCCTTGATGGCTTCAGTCTCCTTCTCGTAACCGGGCTTGGCGAGGAGGGCGAACATATTGCGCTTGTAGTCCTCGACACCGGGCTGGTTGAAGGGGTTGACGTCGATCATATAGCCGCTGATACCGCAGGCCTTCTCGAAGAAGTAGATGAGCTGGCCGAGATATTTCTCGCGGAGAGCGGGGAGGTTGATGTGGATATTGGGCACTCCACCGTCCACATGGGCTATGCGTGTGCCGAGTTCCGCCATCTTGTTGACCTCGTCGATGTGCTTGCCGGCGATATAGTTGAGTCCGTCGAGGTTTGCCTCGTCAGAGGGGATGAGCTTCTCGTGCTGCTGCTCAGCCACGGAGATCACAGTCTCGAAGATAGTGCGCTCGCCGTCCTGGATCCACTGGCCCATTGAGTGGAGGTCGGTGGAGAAGTCGACGGCAGCGGGGAAGATGCCCTTGTGGTCCTTGCCCTCGCTCTCGCCGTAGAGCTGCTTCCACCATTCTCCGAAATAGTGGAGCTTGGGGTTGTAGTTGACAAGGATCTCGATCTTCTTGCCGGCTGCGTAGAGAGCGTTGCGGGTGAGGGCATAGAGGTAAGCGGGATTGGCTTCGCCGGCGGCAACTGTGGCCTTCTCCATCTCAGCGGCTCCGTCGATGAGGGCGCGGATGTCGAATCCGGCGACAGCGATGGGGAGCAGACCCACGGGGGTGAGCACTGAGAAACGTCCGCCTACGTTGTCGGCGATCACGAATGTCTTGTAGCCTTCCTCGGTGGCGAGGGTGCGGAGAGCGCCGCGCTTGGCGTCGGTGATGGCCACGATGCGCTTGCGGGCCTCGTCGAGTCCGAGCTGACGCTCGAGCTGCTCCTTGAGCAGACGGAATGCGATGGCGGGCTCGGTGGTTGTGCCGCTCTTCGAGATCACGATGATGCCGAAGCGTTTGTCCTTCAGGTAGTCCTGGAGCTCATACATATAGTCCTCGCCGATGTTCTGGCCTGCGAAGAGGAGCTTGGGCTCACCCTGCACGCCCGGACGGTAGGGGGCGAAGCTGTCGCTGAGGGCCTCGACCACTGCCTTGGCTCCGAGATAGCTGCCGCCGATACCGATGGCAACGACTGTGTCGCATGAAGCGCGGAGCTCATCGGCACAGGCGATGATGTCGTCGAGAAGGGCTTCGGTGGTTTCGGTGGGAAGGTTGACCCAGCCCAGGAAGTCGTTGCCGGCGCCTGTGGCGTTGAGCACTTTGTCGAGGCTCTCAGAGGCCTTGGAGTCGAGATTGTCGATGTCCTGACGGCTCACTGTTCCGAGGACATTCTTGATGTCTACACTGATGGTCTTCATTTGGTTTGTGTCTTATTGGTTTTCAGATGGATTCGATTTAAAGTATGTCAGATGAACCACTTGCCGAGTGCGCGCATTGAGCGCTCGGCATTGGCGTGGCGGTAGAGTATGTCGTAGACGGCGTCGAGGATAGGCATCTCTATTCCGTACTGCTTGTTTATCTCCTTGATGCATTTTGTGCCGTAGTAGCCTTCGGCGGTCTGCTCCATCTCCATTCGGGCTGTCGACACGGAATAACCCTTGCCAATGATGGAGCCGAAATTGTGGTTGCGCGAGAAGCGAGAGTAGGCGGTCACGAGCAGGTCGCCGAGATAGACGGAGTCGCAGATGCAGCGCGGACGGGGGCACACCTCATCGACAAATCTCTCCATCTCGCGGATGGCGTTGCTGACAAGCATGGCCAGGAAGTTGTCTCCACCTTTCATGCCGTGGACTATTCCGGCGGCTATGGAGTAGACGTTCTTGAGCACGGCTGCATATTCGATACCCTCGACGTCGCTTGACGCTATGGTGCGGCAGGTGGGCGAGTTGAGCTTGTGTCCGAACTCCTCGGCAAGTTCCACATCGTGACACCCCACGGTCAGGAAGCTCGGGCGGTCGAGGGCCACCTCCTCGGCATGACAGGGGCCTGAGATGACCAGTTCGGTCTCGGGATTGACCCCGAACCTGTGGGCCATATAGTCGGATATGATCTCGTTGTCACCCGGCACGATGCCTTTGACCGCCGACACAATGGTCTTGCCTGATATGTCGACACTTATCTTGTTGATGTGGCTTTTGAAGTAAGGGCTCGGCATGACGAGCAGCAGGGTGTCGGCCTCTGTGCAGACGGCGTTGATGTCGTTGGAGAATCTGATCCGGTCGGTGTCAAACTGCACGTCAGTGAGGTAGGCGGGGTTGTGGCCGAGGCGTTTGAAGTCCTCGATGCGGTCGTCGCGCCGCATATACCACATTATTGAGTCGCAGTTGCGCAGCAGGAGCCGGGCCAAGGCTGTGGCCCAGCTTCCGCCGCCCATCACTGCTATATTCTTGAATCGTTCTTGCATAGGGGGAGCTGTTATGTTCAGGCTTCCGTCTCGGCGCCGGCGGCCGGAGCGGCAGCTTCTATCCATGCTCCCACTTCTTCGATGAGAGGTGTCTTGAATCCGAGCTTGAACTTCTTGTTGATGCCGATAAGTTCCTGCTGGAGTTTGCCCGGAGCGGCAGCACCAAGCGCGGCCACTGTGTAGATGCCTGCCTTGCGTATGGGGGCGATCCACTCTTCAGGCACACCGATGGCTGTGAAGGCCTCGTCCTTGTCGCGGGGCTGGGTCTTCTCGGGGCGCATCTGGGGGAAGAAGAGCACCTCCTGGATGGTGGTCTGTCCGGTCATGAGCATCACCAGACGGTCCATACCGATACCCATTCCCGATGTGGGGGGCATGCCGTATTCAAGGGCGCGGATGAAGTCCTTGT
>CAJUKP010000007.1 GCA_910587165.1 uncultured Duncaniella sp. | reverse complement strand
GCATCTGACTACGGATCAGAAGGTTACAGGTTTGAATCCTGTAGGAGTCACTTAAAGATGAGACCCACCGGGTCTCATCTTTTTTGTTGTGCCAGCTCGAAACCTTCCATAAAGTGAAAAGGATACAGAAAGACAAAGGGACAAAAGAAACAAAATTTTATTTTTAGTTCAGATATAATCAGTCTGATGAATCTGACTCCAAAAATTTTTTTGTTTCTTTTGTCCCTTTGTCTTTCTGTATCCTTTTCCTGAACGGTAACTTCTCCCCCGTTTTAACACAAAAACCTTAATACAAGCCCTCCTATTAGTTTTTTTTAATCACTTTTAGCTGTAAGGCATAGTCCAAACAGACAGGGAGATTGTTTTATAAGAGAACGAAGCAATAAAGGCATCCTCCCTCAGGGGATGCGATGCTTTTCAGATTGCAGCATCCCTCGTCCTCTATAGTCGAGTTGTGAAATTGGGCATAGAGGCTCTCATAAATAAATAGTTGAAACGTGAGGAGCGGTTTGTGACATCCCGTCACAAACCGCTTTTCTCGTCATCATGCAGCAGATGATATCAGTCGAGCTTTATCTCTGCCGCCGCCATTTCGTCATACTCCTCCCACCCGGGATCATTCTCGCAATACACCGTCAGAGGCAGCAACGGGAAATCGGCAAGAGTCTCGTTGAGCTTACGGCCGAAAATATGGGTGGAAGTGGCGTAGAACACCCAGTCGCGGCTTCCGTCTCCAGTGTAAATTCCGGTGAGCACAGCCACCGGATCCTTTGCGAATGTGGACTGAAGAGCTTCCTGAGCCTTCTCCATGAGTTCAGATGTAGCCTTGTCCGGCATACCGTCGGCATCACCTTCATATTTCCATGTCACCTCTATCCTTATGCTGAACCGAGGATTTGAGCGGAATTTATCCACATCCTTGCGCCCTGTCACCATGACGAGACGCCCCGACTCACTTTCGGCGGGAGCCGTCCACCATATTCCTGTTTCCATATTCACGTTATATCCTAACTCTGTTAATTTTTAGCAAAAATAGGGAAGATTTTTGATTTACCACTCCTTTTAAAGTAATTTTGCACAAAATTCATTTTATGCTCGACTTTATCACCTGGACGGCCGACCCAATATGGTTCCACATCGGCCCTCTCGCAATACGCTGGTACAGCCTTGCCTTCATGGTAGGCTTCCTCGTGGGCTACGAGATCGAAGCCCGTATCTATCGTCACGAAGGCGCTCCCGAACGCTGGCTCGGACTTCTGCTGCTATGGACCGTAGCCGGAACCATCATCGGAGCGCGTCTGGGCCATGTGTTCTTCTACGAATGGGATCTTTACAAACAGAACCCCATCGAGATCCTTTATGTATGGCACGGAGGCCTCGCAAGCCATGGCGGCACCATAGGCATTATAATCGGAGTGTTTCTCTATTCGCTCATCACCACCCGCCGCAATCCACTCTGGACGTTCGACAGGCTCGTGATACCGATCGCCCTTGTCGGCGGCCTCATACGTCTGGGCAATCTCATGAACTCCGAGATATTCGGCCACGCCACCGACCTGCCCTGGGGATTCATGTTTCTCCGCTCGCGGGAATGGCACGAGCTATACTACGGACAGGCCTGTCATCCCACCCAGATCTACGAGGCGCTCTGCTATTTCGCACTCTTCGGCCTGCTGATGTGGATGTACTGGAAAAAGAACGCCGAGACACGTCCGGGATTGATATTCGGAGTGTTCTTCATAGGCATTTTCCTCCCCCGCTTCCTGATCGAGTTCATCAAGAACCCGCAGGTTGAATTCGAGCAGACCATGACACTCAACATGGGCCAGTGGCTCAGCATACCGTTCATTGTCATCGGCATAGCGCTGGTGATCTACGCCATGAGCCGCCCCAAGGTACACATTGATTTCCCCAACCGTTTCGCCGATGAGGAAAAAACCGCATCCGGGAAACGCTAATTGCAAGTAATTTTGTAACTTTGCAACATGATTGACAAGATAAACCAACTCACAGCCGAAATTGAAGGTCTCACTGCGGCCAACGCCCAGGAAGTCGAGGCCCTCCGCATAAAATATCTCAGCAAAAAGGGAGCCATCACCGCTCTCATGCTGGATTTCCGCAATGTCCCCGCCGAGCAGAAGCGCGAGCTGGGACAGAAGCTCAACGAGCTGAAGACCCTTGCATCCGACCGCATCAACTCCCTGCGCGAGGCTCTCGAGAGCACCGACACCATAGATGCCGATCTTGACCTCACCCGCACGGCGGCCCCCATGCCGCTCGGCACACGCCATCCCCTCTCGCTGGTCAAGGATGAGATCATAAGCATTTTCTCGCGCCTCGGATTCACAGTGGCGGAAGGCCCTGAGATCGAGGACGACTGGCACGTGTTCTCGTCGCTCAACTTCGCCGAAGATCATCCCGCACGTGATATGCAGGACACATTCTTCATTGGCCGCAACCCCGACGTGCTTCTCCGCACCCACACATCGTCGGTGCAGAGCCGTGTGATGGAAAAGACCCAGCCCCCCATCCGCATCATCTGTCCGGGACGCGTCTATCGCAACGAGGCCATCTCAGCCCGCGCCCACTGCTTCTTCCACCAGGTGGAGGCTCTCTATGTCAACGAGCACGTCACCTACGCCGACCTGCGCCAGACACTGCTCTACTTCGCCCGCGAGATGTTCGGACCCGACACAAAGATACGTCTCCGTCCGAGCTATTTCCCCTTCACCGAGCCCTCTGCCGAAATGGACATATCCTGCAACCTCTGCGGAGGAAAAGGATGCTCGTTCTGCAAGCACACCGGATGGGTGGAGATCCTTGGATGCGGTATGGTGGACCCCAACGTGCTCGACGCCTGCGGCATCGACTCGAAGAAATACAGCGGTTTCGCCCTCGGTATGGGTGTGGAGCGAATCACCAACCTCAAATATCAGGTGAAAGACCTCCGTATGTTCTCTGAAAACGACGTCCGCTTCCTCGAGGAATTCAAATCAGCCCACTGATCCCGCACCACTCCTTCCATGAACCTCACCGATTGTCTGGCTGTGGCCCTCGGAGGGGCGGCAGGATGTCTGTCGCGCTATGCCATGCAGCAGGTTCCGATGCTCATGGCCCACAAGACATGGCCCACAATGGCCGTCAATCTGCTCGGATGCCTGCTGATAGGGATCGCCGCCACTATTTTTGACCATAGGGAAGGCCCGAGGTTTCTTCGCCTGCTGTGCATCACAGGATTTCTGGGAGGATTCACAACCTATTCGACTTTCATGCTCGACACCGCCACCATGATGCGTGGCGGCGAGGGCATGAAAGCTCTTTTCTATCTCATGGCCTCACTTGCCGGAGGCTTTGTGACATTCATGGCCGGCTATTCGGCCACAACAAAATTAATTGGACGACTATGACCGTAAAGGAGCGCTACCGCCGTGTGATCGAATGGTTCGAGGCCTCCATGCCTGTCGCGGAGACCGAGCTGCACTACGAGAACCCCTATCAGCTTCTCGTGGCGGTGATCCTGTCGGCCCAGTGTACCGACAAGCGCGTCAATATGGTCACCCCTCCGCTCTTCGAGGCATTCCCGACCCCGGAGGCTATGGCGGCCGCCACTCCTGACGATATTTTCCCTTACATAAAATCCGTATCATATCCCAACAACAAGGCCAAATCCCTCGCCGGGATGGCCCGCAGGCTTGTCGGGGAGTTCGGTGGAGAAGTCCCCTCGGACATCGACGCGCTCATGTCGCTCCCCGGTGTCGGACGTAAGACGGCCAATGTGATTCTCGCCGTCGTGTTCAACCGCTCCGCCATGGCCGTCGACACCCATGTGTTCAGAGTGAGCGAGCGAATAGGCCTGACCACCGGCAGCAAGACACCTCTGGCCACAGAGAAGGCGCTCGTGCGTCATATCCCCGAAGAAATCATCCCCAAGGCACACCACTGGCTCATACTCCACGGCCGTTATGTATGTAAGGCACGTCGGCCGGATTGCCTCAACTGCGGTCTCACACAGGTATGCCGCTACTATCAGAAAGGCTCAGATAACATCTAATGGAATTCACCATATATTTTATCATTGAGATCATAGGCACATTGGCCTTTGCAGTGAGCGGCATACGTCTGGCCGCCCGGAAACGCTTCGACTGGTTCGGGGCATACACCATAGGTGTGGTCACTGCCATAGGTGGCGGAACAATACGCGACCTCCTGCTCGGAGCCCCGGTGTTCTGGATGTCATCATGGATGTATCTGGCCGTGACCGGCCTGGCATTCGCCATAGTGGTGATGTTCGAGCGTGTGCTCACATCAGATTCCCGGTCGCTCTTCATGTTCGACGCCGTCGGCCTCGCTCTCTTCGTCATCACCGGAATCCAGAAGAGTCTCGCCTACGGATTCCCGATGTGGGTGGCGATAATCATGGGCATGATCACGGGATCGTTCGGCGGCGTGCTGCGCGACGTGTTCATCAACGAAGAGCCTCTTTTCTTCCGCAAGGACATCTATGCCACCGCCTGTATAGCCGGCGGTGTGGTATTCTGGCTCGTGATTCTGCTCGGAGGAAGCGAGATAGTCCGTCAGGTATGCTGCGCGTTCACCATCCTGTTCCTCCGGTGGGGTGCCCTGCACTACGGATGGCATCTTCCGGAAATGAGGGAGAAATAATCTCACTTCACCACCTGCCCGGTCTTTCTCATGCGACGCCGTGACGCCATTATATATCCGGCGCTGAATATGCCGCACACCACAAGCATGATGGCCTGGAAGCTCCAGCACACGATCGAATAGGCAGCGCCGTCACTGTCGCTGACTCCAAACAGGCTCAGAGCGAACATCACGGCTATGTTCCACGCACCCAGACCGCCGTCGGAAGGAATGCCCATACTGCACGATCCGAACACGAATACCACCAGTCCGGGAATGAGACCGAGCCAATAGCCATGGCCGGTGATGAGCTCGCGTGTGAACGGAAACGCGAAGAAGCACACGTAGGTCTCGAAAAAGTAGCATATCCAGATACCGAACGTCAGCACTATGTAAAGCCCGGTTCCTTTCATGTGGAAGAGCACCATGAAACCGTCGCGCATACGCGCTATCGAAGCATTGACTCCCTTCACGAACTTAGTGTCACGGAAGATGCGGTCGGCAGCGGCAAGCGCTCCGATAACCACGAGAATCCACACCCACACACTTCCGTCAGTGAAGAAATGATACAGTTCCCGTCCCACGGGATAGCGGTCAAGGAAACTGTCGATGGCAGGACGTGCCACAAACACAGTGAGCAGAAGAAGCATGAGTATCATTATGCCGTCGGACGCCCTGTCGCCGAGGTCAGTACCCACCACTGTCGACAGCTTGCACTTCTCACGGTTGGAGATATAGACACACCTCCAGGCCTCTCCGAGAAACGGAAAGATGAGATTGAGGGCGTATGCCCCGAATATCGACACACTCTCGGCCATGACCGGGATGCGGGGGATGCCGGCCGCGCGCAACTGTATGCCCCACCTTATTCCCCTGATGACGTGCGAAAGCACTGTGATGAGCATCATCAGCACGATATAACGGTAGTCGACCCCCTTGTCGATGATTACCATCACCTTATGGAAGTCGACTTTATGGAACAGCCACACCACCATTCCCGCCGATATGGCAAGCGAGAGCGCTATCTTGACCATGCCGGATATACTGACCCGGCCTTGGTGTGAAGGGGCTGATATTTTCGGAGTGTCATTTTTCACAAGGATATAACACCCGGCGGCACAAAAAAGTTATTGCACCATCCTGGCAAAAGATGCAGGCACGGGAGTGGTGAAATTCATATCCTTGCGTGTGACAGGGTGTATGAAACGCAATGTCTGGGCGTGGAGTGCCATACGGTGGATCGGCGAGGTCTTGGCTCCGTAGCGGCGGTCGCCTGAGATCGGATGGCCGAGATCCTTCATGTGGACACGTATCTGGTTCTTTCTGCCGGTGTCGAGCTCGACCTCCATCAGCGAGTAGCCGTGACGGCTCTTCAGTGTGCGGTAGCGTGTGACTGCCAGCTGCCCCTCCGACGGATCATCGGTGGAGTACACCTCATAGCGGGAGTTCTCGGCCAGATAACTTCTCACCTCACCCTCGGCCGGTTCGGGCTGACCCTCGACGACCGCGAGATACTTGCGCGACAGCACCATATTGTTCCAGTTGTGCTGCAGGCGTTCCTTGGCCTCGACATTCTTGGCAAAGACCATCAGACCGGAAGTGTCACGGTCAAGGCGGTGGACAATGAACAGTTTGTTGCGCGGATCCTGCCATTTCAGATACTCCTGGAGAATCGAATAGGCCGTTCCGTCCTTCACCTTGTCATTGCCCATCGAGAGCAGGCCGTAGCCTTTGTTGACCACGATGATGTCATTGTCCTCGTAGACAATCTTGAGGCGACGGTTGTAGAACACCCTGAACTCCCTGGACAGGTTGGCCTTGACCTCATCGCCGGGTTTGAGCGGGGTGTCGAACTGTGTGACGGGGAGTCCGTTCACAGCTATCTGATTATGAGCAAGAAGGCTCTTGATGGCGGTTCGTTTACGGTCAGGCATGACCGATATGAGATATTCCAGAAGAGGTTTCTCTCCGTCCACCCGGTATGTTTCGATCACATCGGGTCTGAAAGGGCGGCGTTCGGCGCCGGGCTTGGCTGTGGGCTTGCGTGGTGACATTTGTCAGGACTTTTTTGAGCGTGTGCTTGCGCGGCGCGCGGGTTTCTTGGGACTTGACTCCTGGTCGGCCATGATGGCTTTCACCTCATCGAGTGTGAGGGCGGCGGGGTCGGCCACTGTCTTGGGTATTTTATAATTGCTCTTGTTGCAGGCGATGTAGACGCCGTAACGGCCATTGAGTATCTGCACCGAAGGATCCTCGTCGAAGGTCTTTACCACCTTATTGCTGTCGGCCTGGCGCTTGGCCAGGATGAGCGCGGCAGCCTCGTCGAGAGTGATGCTTGTAGGTGACAGCTCCTTGGGTATGGAGACAAATTTACCGTCGTGGCGCACGTAGGGGCCGAAGCGACCCACGGCTGCAACCACCGGCTTGCCTTCGAACTCTCCCACCTCGCGGGGAAGGTCGAAGAGCTTGAGCGCCTCCTCGAGCGTGATGTCAAACACACTCTGATCCTTGCGGAGAGATGCGAAGCGGGGCTTCTCCTCCCCTTCCGAAGAACCTATCTGGGCTATCGGACCGAAACGGCCTATCTTGACCGAGACCGGAAGCCCGCTGGCAGGATCGGTGCCGAGCAGACGCTCGCCGACCTTATGCTCGGTGTGGAGCTCGATGGCTTTCTTTACCTCGGGGTGGAACTTGCCGTAGAACGTGGAGATCTCGCTGTTCCAATTGCTGTCACCCTCGGCTATGCGGTCAAACTTCGCCTCCATCCCGGCTGTGAAATCATAGTCGAGAATATCGGGGAAATGGCGGGTGAGGAATTCGTTGACGATCACTCCCGTGTCGGTGGGTATGAGCTTACCCTTGTCAGCACCGGCCTTCTCGCTCTTCACGCGTGAGGAGATCTTGCCCTTCGCGTCGAGCGACAGCGTCTGATAGTCACGCTTCTCACCCTGCTTCTCACCCTTGACTATATACTCGCGGTTCTGTATGGTGGAAATGGTGGGCGCGTAGGTGGAGGGGCGGCCGATTCCGAGTTCCTCCATCTTCTTGACCAGCGACGACTCCGTGTAGCGGGGCGGGGCGAGGGTGAAACGCTCGGTGGCGGTGATGCCATCCATTGTAAGCTTCTCGCCGGTGGTCATGCGTGGAAGTGTGGTCTCACCTGCTCCTCCATCGGTATCATCGTCGGTTCCCTCGAGATACAGACGTAGGAAACCGTCGAATTTGATCACCTCTCCGGTGGCGGTGAAGTGTTCGCGACGGCCGGAGATCACAATCTCGGCAGTGGTTTTCTCAATCTCGGCATCGGCCATCTGCGATGCGAGTGTGCGGAGACGGATGAGACGGTAGAGTTTCTTCTCCTGGGCGGTGCCATCGACTGTCTCACGGTCGATGTAGGTGGGACGGATAGCCTCGTGAGCTTCCTGGGCACCCTTCGACGATGTATGGTAACGGCGTATCTTGAGATACTGCTCGCCGAGTTCCTTCTTGATCAGATCGGCTGACGTATTGAGCGCGAGCGACGAGAGATTGAGCGAGTCGGTTCGCATATATGTGATATGTCCGGCCTCATAAAGCTTCTGGGCTATCATCATGGTCTGCGACACTGAGAATCCGAGCTTGCGGCCGGCCTCCTGCTGGAGAGTGGAGGTGGTGAACGGTGGCGCCGGCGATTTCCGGAGCGGTCTCACATTGATCTCACCCACCTTGAACTCAGCCGCGGCACACTGCTCGAGAAACTCCCTGGCGCTCTTCTCGTCGGGCAGACGGTGGGAGAGCTCGGCGTCGAGCACTGCTCCGCCGGGGAGCAGGAACTTGGCCGTGACACGGAAGTATGGCTCGGATGTGAAGGCATTGATCTCATTCTCACGGTCGACGATGAGACGCACAGCCACCGACTGCACACGTCCGGCCGACAGGGCGGGCTTGATCTTTTTCCACAACACAGGGGATACCTCGAATCCCACGATGCGGTCGAGCACACGGCGGGCCTGCTGGGCATCGACCAGATTGATGTCGATCTCGCGGGGGTGCTCGATGGCATGGAGTATGGCGTCTTTGGTGATTTCGTGGAACACTATGCGGCGTGTGTTCTCCGGGCTGAGCCCGAGCACCTCGTAGAGATGCCAGGCGATAGCCTCTCCCTCGCGGTCCTCATCGGAAGCGAGCCATACGGTGTCGGCGCTCTTGGCCGCCTTTTTCAGCTCGGCCACAAGTGCTTTCTTATCGGCCGGAATTTCATATTCGGGCTGGAAATCGGAGTCAACCTTGATGGATATATCCTTCTTGCGAAGATCGCGGATATGCCCGTAGCTGGACATGACCTTGAAGTCTTTTCCGAGAAATTTTTCAATAGTCTTGGCCTTGGCCGGAGACTCTACTATGACGAGGTTCTTCATTAATTTTCAATTACTGGTTGCGAAGAGCAAACCGGCCGCTGCGGAGGCTCTCACTCATTTCAATCGGCAAAGTTAGCGAAAACTCTTAACATACCGTCAATTATTTAACAATTTCTCACATTTAAGGTTCATGTGCCGGGCAGCGGCGGCATATAACGGAAGGGGCAACAAAAAAACGGAGGGGGCCTCGCGGCAGCCTCCGTGCTTTAACCTAACTTTTTGTTGACATTAATCTAATTGAAGCATTCTTTTTACGAATGCAAATTTAAAACATAAAATCCAATTTTACCCCCCCCCGAATGTTAAATTACGTTAATATTGTTTACTTTTCCCCGGGTTTCAGTATGTCAATCAGCTTCTCCATTCCTGCCGTGGCCGGAAGAGCGATGGTGTGCACATTGCCGGGCACAGCTGCGGGATGGGGGTCGATATAATAGACCGGAATACCGGGACGGGTGTAATGGAGAAGACTCGCGGCGGGGTAGACCGCAAGCGAGGTTCCTATGACCACGAAGATATCGGCCTGCGACACCCATTCGATGGCCCGTTCGATGTTAGGGACAGCCTCCTGGAAGAACACAATGTGCGGTCTCACCCTGTGTCCGTCCGGCATACGCATCGACGGAGAGGTCTCGAGATGCTCCTCATCGAGAGTATAGAGCCGCGTGGGATCAGACAGCGACCGGGCCTTCATCAGCTCGCCGTGGAGATGGAGTATCTTCGACGATCCCGCACGTTCATGAAGATCATCGACATTCTGGGTGATCACATAGACATCATACCATTTCTCAAGCTCCGCCAGGGCAAGATGGGCGGCGTTCGGCTGACAGCCGACAAGCTGTCGGCGACGGTCGTTGTAGAATTTGTGGACGAGCTCCGGATTGCGGGCGAACCCCTCGGCGCTGCACACTTCCATCACGGGATAGTTTTCCCAGAGTCCGTCGGCATCGCGGAAGGTCGAGATGCCGCTCTCGGCGCTTATGCCCGCGCCCGAGGAGATGACGAGTTTCTTTTTCATATTCTATGAAGTTTTTGAGGATAGATCATCTTTTGGCCTTGAAGAATGTCCGCACGAGTGCGGCACACTCGTCGGCAAGCACACCCTCGGCCACTGTCGCTTTGGGATGAAAGGGGGATCTCGAAGGCAGAAAGGAACGGTAGCCACGCTTGGGATCGGAAGCACCGTAGACCACTCTTCCCACCTGCGCCCAGCCTATGGCTCCGGCACACATCAGGCAAGGCTCCACCGTGACGTAGAGTGTGCATCCCTGAAGATACTTCCCGCCGAGAGTAGCCGCGGCGGCTGTGAGCGCCTGCATCTCGGCATGGGCCGAGACGTCGCACAACGACTCCGTGAGATTGTGACCGCGGCCTATGACCATGCCGCGCGGCGACACGACCACCGCCCCGATGGGCACCTCGTCGGCCTCGAGGGCCATACGGGCTTCATCGAGCGCGAGCCGCATATATTTTTCATCTGTATTCGTATTCATGAGATTCTTGACCAGTCTTTGAGTCTTGACGAAAGGAGCGCGAGCTGGCGCACTAGCAGTGAGTTTTCCGGAGCCGCGAGCGATGGGTCGGCATCAAGCACGGCACAGGCAGTGTCGCGTGCGAGCTGCACGATCTGGCCATCGGTGGCGAGGTTGGCTATATGAAGATCAAACGGTATTCCGCTCTGCATTGTTCCCTCGATGTCACCCGGGCCACGCATCTGCATATCCGCCTCGGCTATCTCGAAGCCGTCTGTGGTGGCCGTCATAAGTTCGAGCCGTTTTCTGGTATCCTTGGCTATCTTGCGTTTTGTCATCAGTATGCAGTAGCTTTGCTCACCTCCGCGCCCTACGCGTCCGCGCAACTGATGGAGCTGTGAGAGGCCGAACCGCTCGGAGTTCTCGATCACCATCGTGGTGGCGTTGGGGACATTGACCCCGACCTCTATCACTGTAGTGCTCACAAGTATGTCGGCCTGATGCGTGGCGAAAAGCTGCATCTGGTAGTCCTTCTCCTCGGGACGCATCTTGCCGTGGAGATATGCCACACGGTAGTCGCGGAACGTATCACAAATATTCTCATATCCCTCCTCAAGCGAGCGCAGATCGAGTTTCTCATTCTCCTTGATGAGCGGATATACAATGTAGACCTGCCTTCCTTTGCGGAGCTGTCTTCCTATGCCCTGATAGGTGGCAAACCGCTCCTCATCGTAGCGCAACAGGGTCTGCACAGGTTTTCTGCCGGGAGGCAGCTCGTCGATCACGCTCACATCGAGATCGCCGTAGACGGTCATGGCCAGTGTGCGGGGGATGGGTGTGGCCGTCATGACAAGGACATGGGGCGGCGTGGTGTTCTTGGTCCACAGACGGGCGCGCTGCGCCACTCCGAACCTATGCTGCTCGTCGATGACTATGAAACCGAGATTGCGGAACCTCACCCTATCCTCGATCACGGCATGGGTGCCTATGAGGATATGCAGAGATCCGTCGGTGAGCTGGGTGTCTATCTCCTCGCGGGCCTTGCGCCGTGTAGAACCGGTGAGCAGTTTCACGTTGACCCCCATCGGAGCCACCATCTTCGAGATGGTCTCGAAGTGCTGTGTGGCCAATATCTCGGTGGGCGCCATCAGACAGGCCTGTGTCCCGTTGTCGAGCGCGATGAGCATGGTCAGCAGCGCCACGAGAGTCTTGCCGCTCCCCACGTCACCCTGCAGCAGACGGTTCATCTGCCGGCCGGTGGCCATATCGGCACGTATCTCCTTGATCACCCTCTTCTGTGCCCCGGTGAGGGGGAAGGGGAGAAAGTCGGAATAGAATGTATTGAAAAACTTCCCTATGCGCGGAAAGTAAAGTCCCTGTGTCGTGCTCGACCTCCGGCGGGCATAGCGCTGTATGTCGAGCTGGAGATAGAAAAGCTCCTCGAATTTCAGCCTCATCCTCGCCCGCTCAAGCATCTGTGGCGACGAAGGGGTGTGGATATTGACAAGCGCATCCCTTATCCCCAGCAGGTTGTGGCGGGCTATGATATGTTGCGGAAGCGTCTCGGAAAGCACCGTCATCCCCGAGAGAATGGTGGTGACGGCCGTCGAGAATGTCTTGGATGAGAAGCCACGGTTGCGCAGCTGTTCGGTGAGCGGGTAGACTCCGCGGAATCCCTCCTGTGCTCCGGGAGCACCGGGTGCATCCACCTCGGGGTGCACCATGCTCCACCTGCCGTTGAATTGCGTCGGCTTGCCGAACACGACATACTCGGTGTTGGTGTGGTAATGCTCGCGCAGGAATTTGATGCGCTGGAACCAAACCACCTCCATCACTCCTGACCCGTCCGAGAAGAGACCTGTCAGGCGTGTCTTGGCCCCCTCGCCCTGCACATTAAAAGTGACAAACCGTCCCCTCACCTGCACGGATGGCATATCGGCACCCTGGAAATCGACGATGCGGCGTATGGTGGTGCGGTCCACATAATGGGTGGGGAAATGATACAGCAGGTCATGGTAGGTCCGTATGCCGAGATTCTTGTCGAGAAGCTCGGCTCGTTTGGGACCCATCCCCCTCAGAAACTTGATATCTGTATTCCTCAGCCTGTCCACTACCCTTCTCAGAGATAGAGTTCCACGATGTCCATATCGCCGGGATTGGTCACCTTGATGTTACGCGGGTCACCCTCCACAAGCCTCAGATCGGTATAGCCGGCGGCCTCCATCACAGAAGCATCATCGGTAAATGTCGGCAGGAGTTCACGGTCGTTGGCCCGGATGAGCTTCTTTCCGTCGAAAAGCTGCGGTGTCTGCACAGCTCTGAGCCGCGAACGGTCCACCGACCTTGACGAGCCGTCAGGTTCCACGACTCTGAGCGAGTCTGTGACAGGGACCACCGGAATCGTCCCCGAACATCCCGGAAGACCGTCGGCAAGACGGGCGAACATCTCCGGTGTCACCATCGGACGGGCGGCGTCATGGACAGCGATCCAGCCAACGGTGGCGGGGTCAATGACCGAAAGGGCATTTCTCACACTGTGGGCGCGGGTGGCGCCACCCTCTATCTCCCTGAACGGGACTCCGAAGCCAAGCACACTGCAGATCTCACGCCAGAACGAGAGCATGGACCCGCTGAGCACAAGCAGGATATCGGCGTCGGGCGCACAGGCATGGACGCGCTCCAGAGTGGTCATGAGCAGCGGACGGCCGCGGAGATCGCAGAACTGCTTGGGAAGATCACCCCCGTATCTCGAGCCGCTCCCGGCAGCCACGACTATAATATAGTTTCTTTTGTCATCTTTCATGTCACTTGGCAATTGATTTTACAAAATTACAAAAAAAGTTGGAGAGGGGGATTCCACATTCGTTTTTCCGGATGGAGTTACTGCTTTTTTCGCCGATTTTTACTAATTTTGCGCAAAAATGTAAACTTACCTAAGCAATGGAAGAATTAGCCACAAAATATGACCCCCGCGCAGTCGAGGATAAATGGTATGACTACTGGATGGCCCACCGCCTGTTCCACTCCGAACCGGACGCCCGCGAGCCCTACACCGTCGTCATCCCGCCGCCCAATGTGACCGGTATTCTACACATGGGCCATATGCTCAACAATACGATACAGGACATTCTGGTGCGCCGCGCCCGTCTCATGGGCAAGAACGCGCTATGGGTGCCCGGCACCGACCATGCCGCGATAGCCACCGAGGCCAAGGTGGTCAACAAACTGGCGGCTGAGGGAATACGCAAGAGCGACCTCACACGCGAGGAGTTTCTGAAACACGCATGGGAATGGAAAGAGAAGCACGGTGGCATCATACTCGAGCAGCTCAAGAAGCTCGGAGCGTCGTGTGACTGGGAGCGTACCTCCTTCACCATGGACGAGATACGCTCAAAGAGTGTGATCCGCGTCTTCGTCGACCTTTACCGCAAGGGGCTCATCTACCGTGGCAAACGCATGGTCAACTGGGATCCGAAAGCCAAGACAGCTCTCTCGGACATCGAGGTGATCTACAAGGAAGAGCACTCCAAGCTCTATTATCTGCGCTACAGGATCGTGGGTGAGGATGGATATGCCATCGTGGCCACCACCCGTCCCGAGACAATCATGGGCGACACCGCCATGTGTATCAATCCCGACGACCCCAAGAACCAGCACCTCCGCGGCAAGAAGGTGATCGTGCCCCTCGTGGGACGCGAGATCCCCGTGATCGAGGACACATACGTCGACATAAACTTCGGCACCGGCTGTCTCAAGGTCACCCCCGCCCACGATATGAACGACAATATGCTGGGCGAGAAGCACGGCCTGGAGACCATCGACATTTTCAACGACGACGCCACCATCAGCGAAGCCGCCGGTATGTATGTCGGCATGGACCGCTTCGCCTGCCGCGAGCAGATCGCCAAAGATCTCATGGAGGCCGGACTCATCGAGAAAATCGAAGAGTATGAGAACAAGGTGGGCTACTCGGAGCGCAACCAGGACACCGTCACCGAACCCCGTCTGAGCGACCAGTGGTTCCTCAAGATGGAGCATCTCGCCGAGCCGGCCCTGGCCGCCGTCGAGGATGGAGTGATCAAATTCGTGCCCGAGAAGTTCAAGACCACCTACCGCAACTGGCTCACCGGCATACGCGACTGGTGTATATCACGCCAGCTCTGGTGGGGCCATCAGGTTCCCGCCTACTATCTGCCCGACGGCTCTTTTGTCGTGGCCGAGACTCCCGCCGAGGCTCTCGAACTCGCACGTGAGAAGGACGCCTCGCTCACCGAGGCCGATCTCCGTCAGGACGAGGACTGCCTTGACACATGGTTCTCATCATGGCTCTGGCCCATCTCGCTGTTCAACGGCATCCTTGATCCCGACAACGAGGAGATCAAATACTACTATCCCACCTCCGATCTTGTCACCGGCCCGGACATCATCTTCTTCTGGGTGGCGCGCATGATCATGGCCGGATATGAGTACATGGGCAAGCAGCCGTTCAACAATGTCTATTTCACCGGCATCGTGCGCGATGAGATAGGCCGCAAGATGTCAAAGCAGCTCGGCAATTCCCCCGACCCGCTGGAACTGATAGCCGACTACGGCGCCGACGGTGTGCGTATGGGCATCATCCTCTCCGCCCCCGCCGGAAACGACATTTTCTTCGACAAGAAGCTCTGCGAGAACGGCCGCAATTTCTGCAACAAGGTGTGGAACGCCTTCCGCCTCGTCAAAGGCTGGGAGGTCGACCCCTCGGCAGAACAGCCCGAGAGCGCCGCGCTTGCCATCAGGTGGTTCGGCTCCAAACTGTCCGAGAGCATTGTGGAGATCAACGATTCGTTCGACAAATTCCGCATCTCAGAGGCCCTCATGACCGCCTATCGTCTTTTCCGTGACGAATTCTCGTCATGGTATCTCGAGATGGTCAAGCCTGAATATCAGAAGCCTGTCGACCGTGCCACCTACGAGGCCACAATCGGTTTCTTCGACTCCCTGCTCCGTCTGCTCCACCCCTTCATGCCCTTCATCACCGAAGAGCTCTGGCAGCACCTCACCGAGCGTCGCGAGGGTGAATCAATCATGTATGCATCGCTCCCCGCCGCGACAGAGACCGACACTGACCTGCTCGCAGCCATGGAGACGGCCAAAGAGATCGTCAACGGTGTGCGCGGTGTGCGCGCGCAGCGCAACATCCCCAACCGCGAGGCCCTCTCGCTCCACGCCATCGGATCCGAAGTGGTGCTCCCGGCCATCGTGGCCAAGCTCGCCCTGCTCGGAGAGGTGAAGAGTGTGGATGAGAAGGATCCCGCCGCTGCATCGTTCCTTGTGGGTACCACCGAGTTCAACGTGCCCCTTCTCTCAAACATCGACGTAGAGGCAGAGAAGGCCAAGCTCCAGAAGGACATCAAGTATTACGAAGGCTTCAAGACTTCGGTGGAGAAGAAACTTTCCAACGAACGTTTCGTGGCCAACGCCCCCGCCGCCGTGGTGGAAGCCGAGCGCAAGAAACTTTCCGATGCCGAGACCAAACTGGCCGCCCTCCGCGCCAATCTCGCCGCTCTCGGATAAATGTAGCATATCCTGCAAGTTGGAAAAGCCGGGAACTCTTGGCTTTTTCAACTTGTTATTTTAAACAGTGACGGGTGACAGCCACCCGCAAGACCATAGAAATGCCACTGATAGATATAATACTTCTGATAATTTTCATCGCGGCGGCCGTCACGGGCTTCCGCAAGGGGTTCATCGCCCAGGTGGGGTCACTCGCGGCCATCGTCGTGGCCGTGATAGCCTGCCGCGCCCTCGGCCCGACAGCCACCGGATGGGTCATGCCTGACGGTCCCGACGCCGGGGCCGGGTCGTCAATGTCGCGCATCATAGCATCGGCCCTGGCATATTCCGGTGTATATCTCGTGGCCTACTATGCGGTGATCCTCGTGGTCAGGCTGCTCAAGATGGTGACCCACACCCTCTTTCTCGGCCCGCTCGACCGTATCGGCGGCGCTGCCGTCAACATCATCAAATGGGGTCTTGCGGTGAGCCTTGTGCTCAACCTCTACCTGGCCCTGTGGCCCGACGGCAAGATGCTCAGATCGTCCACCATCGCCGGAGGAAAACCCATCGAATGGGTGGTGGCGCTCGCCCCGAAGGCCCTCGGTATTCTCAATCACCCGTCAGCACCTGAATCAACATCAACGTCAACTTCAACGGAAGGCTCCCCAACCACAGAAATATGAAAGAAGACGACAACGACATACTGCAGGACGCAACGTCCGACGACTATAAGTTCGGATTCACTTCCGACATCGACACCCACATCATTCCTCCCGGACTCAACGAGGAGGTGGTGCGTTTCATATCGGCCAGGAAGGGAGAGCCCGAGTGGCTGCTCGACTTCCGCCTGAAGGCGTTCCGCTACTGGCAGACTCTCGAGGTGCCCACATGGGCCCACCTCGACATTCCCGAGATAGACTTCCAGGCCATCAGCTACTACGCCGAGCCGGCGCCGAAGAAAGGCCCGAAGAGCCTCGACGAGGTGGATCCGCAGGTGCTCGACACCTTCAACCGCCTCGGAATACCCCTCGAGGAACAGAAACTCCTCTCAGGCATGGCTGTCGACGCCGTGATGGACTCCGTGAGTGTCAAGACCACCCACCGCGAGAAGCTGGCCGAGAAGGGCATCATATTCTGCTCGATCTCCGAGGCTGTCAAGGACTACCCAGACCTGGTGAAGAAATATCTCGGATCGGTGGTGAGCTACCGCGACAACTTCTATGCCGCGCTCAACTCGGCCGTGTTCTCCGACGGTTCGTTCGTCTACATCCCCAAGGGGGTGCGCTGCCCCATGGAGCTGTCAACATACTTCCGCATCAACGCCGCCGGCACCGGACAGTTCGAGCGCACCCTCATCGTGGCCGATGACGATGCCTACGTCAGCTACCTCGAGGGGTGTACAGCCCCGATGCGCGACGAGAACCAGCTCCACGCGGCTATAGTCGAGATCGTGGTCGAGGACCGTGCCGAGGTCAAATACTCCACCGTACAGAACTGGTATGCAGGCGACGCCGAAGGGCGCGGAGGTGTCTACAACTTCGTCACCAAGCGCGGACTCTGCCGCGGCGACCACTCCAAACTCTCGTGGACTCAGGTGGAGACCGGATCGGCCATAACATGGAAATACCCGTCATGTGTGCTCAAGGGGGACTATTCACGCGGCGAGTTCTACTCCGTGGCCGTCACCCGCAACCGCCAGCAGGCCGACACCGGCACGAAGATGATCCACATCGGCAAAAACTCCACATCCACCATCGTGTCGAAAGGCATATCGGCCGGACATTCCGAGAATTCCTACCGCGGTCTCGTCAAGGTGGCCCCCGAAGCTTCCGGATGCCGCAACTACACCCAGTGTGACTCCCTGCTCATGGGCGACAAGTGTGGCGCGCACACATTCCCCTACATCGACATTCTCAACGACACTGCCATTGTCGAGCATGAAGCCACCACGTCAAAGATCTCCGAGGACCAGCTCTTCTATTGCAACCAGCGCGGCATCCCCACCGAGGAGGCCGTGGCTCTCATTGTCAACGGCTATGCCCGCGAGGTGATGAACAAGCTGCCGATGGAGTTTGCCGTCGAGGCTCAGAAACTGCTCCAGATCTCACTCGAAGGCTCGGTCGGTTAGGCCATGTCTACCATACATTAATTATATATATCCATGCCCCTCTATCTTCTACCGTCCACAATGAGCGACGCCCCGGTCGAGACCGTGCTCCCGCAGGCCAACATCGAGGTGATCCGCTCCTTGCGCCACTTTGTGGTCGAGAACATCCGCACCGCCCGCCGCTTTCTCAAGCGGTGCGACCGCAGCATCGACATCGACTCGCTCACATTCGTGACACTCGACGAGCACACCAGGCCCGAGGATATCCCCGCCATGCTCTCCCCAATGGAGGCAGGCGAATCCGTCGGGGTGATCTCCGAAGCCGGATGTCCCGCCGTGGCCGATCCCGGCGCCGACCTTGTGGCCGTGGCCCAGCAGAGGGGCTATGAAGTGATACCCATGGTGGGGCCATCGAGCATCATCCTCTCGCTCATGGCCTCCGGATTCAACGGTCAGACATTCGCTTTCAACGGCTATCTGCCCCACGACTCCAAGGCCCGCTCCGCCAAGCTCAAGGAGATGGAGCGCCGCATCCGTGCCGAGCGGCAGACCCAGATATTCATCGAGACCCCCTACCGCAACAACCGGCTCATCGCCGAGCTGGCCGCCGCCCTCCCCCCGGCTATGAAGCTGTGTGTGGCCTCCGACATCACCGGCCCGGCCCAATCGGTGGTCACCCTTCCGCTCTCGGCCTGGCGCCAACGGAAATACGACTACGACAAGATCCCCTCCATATTCCTCCTCTACTCCTGATTTCCCTCTCCTGCCTTACACCATCAACCACGAAAAACCAATCCTTTCCACCGTCTATAAAGCCATGCGACGCAAGCCTGCCTTATCACCTCTCCAGCCCGGACTCTTCGACGACCTTGACAACTTCAGGGAGCGTCAGGACAAGGGATTCGACATAATCCCCCCTGCCGAGATGGAGAAGATAGCCGCGCGCCACACGCCCGCCACGGCCATCGACGAGCTCCCGCCACTCTCGCCCACCGACCATATATTCTTCATGAGCTTCGGCAGCGGATCGTCAGGCAACTGCTCATACATCGGCGACCGCGACAGCGGATTCCTGATCGACGCCGGGGTTGATGCCCGCAAGGTGATGGCCGACCTGCACAGGAACGGCATCCCGATGGACCGCGTCAAAGGTATCATCATCACCCACGACCACCACGACCACATCTCACAGGCCTATCACCTGCTCCGCGCCAACCGACACATCCGCTTCTACTGCACCCCCCGCGCTTTCAACGGCATCCTGCGCCGCCACAACATATCCCGCCGCATCAAGGACTATCATATCCCCGTCTACAAGGAATTTCCCTTCACGATAGGCAACTTCACCATCACCCCCTTCGAGGTGATGCACGACGGTGCCGACAATGCCGGATTCCACATCTCGCGGGGCGACCGCGCCATAACCATAGCCACTGACCTGGGGTGCATCTCACCGCGCGTCGACCACTATATGCGCCTGGCCGACACAATAGTCATCGAAGCCAACTACGACCTCCGTATGCTCACCAACGGCGCCTATCCCGAATACCTCAAGGCCCGCATACGCGCCGACAACGGCCACCTTGACAATGCCGTCACGGCCTCGTTCGTGGCCTCGATCCACTCCGAACGGCTGCGCACGGTGTTCCTCTGCCACCTCTCCCACGACAACAACACCCCCGCCACAGCCTTCCGCGCCATCACCGAGGCCCTCGCCCCGCTCGGCATCGAGCGCATCGGCAACCTCATCCCCTCAGTGGCCGATCCTCTCCCGCCGCAGATCAACATCATACCCCTCCCGCGCTACGACTCCACCCCGCTCTACACGCTCTGACCGTAAAAAGTGCGGTTTCGGGCAGTTTTCATATCATTTGTTTTGTAGTTTCGTGATTTTTGTGTAACTTTGTCGCAAATTCAGCGGAGATGCTGACAAAAAGCTCGCATCTCCCCACCGACAGTTACATTAACAATTACAGTTTCCCCCAACAACAACGAAGGTATGAAAGCAGTTGCTGTGATCGACGACCTCAAGCGTCGTTTTCCCAACGAACCTGAGTATATCCAGGCCGTAGAAGAGGTTCTCACCACCATCGAAGACGTCTACAACGAAAATCCCGAATTTGAGCGCTACAACCTCATCGAGCGCCTCTGCATCCCCGACCGCATCTTCGCGTTCCGTGTATCCTGGGTCGACGACAAGGGCAAGGTTCACAACAACATGGGCTACCGCGTTCAGCACAACAACGCCATCGGCCCCTACAAGGGCGGCATCCGCTTCCATTCCAGCGTCAACCTCTCCATCCTCAAGTTCCTCGCCTTCGAGCAGACCTTCAAGAACTCCCTCACCACCCTCGCCATGGGCGGTGCGAAAGGCGGCAGCGACTTCTCTCCCCGCGGCAAGAGCGACATGGAGGTGATGCGCTTCTGCCAGGCATTCATCCAGGAGCTCTGGCGCCAGATCGGCCCCGACACCGACGTGCCTGCAGGCGACATAGGCGTTGGCGGTCGCGAAGTGGGATATATGTTCGGCGAATACAAGAAGATGGCCCGCGAGTTCACCGGCACATTCACCGGAAAAGGCCTTGAGTTCGGCGGCTCGCTCATCCGCCCCGAGGCCACAGGCTACGGCAACGTCTACTTCCTGCTCGAGATGCTCCGCACACGCGGCATCGACATCAAGGGCAAGCGCGTGGCCATCTCCGGCTCAGGCAACGTTGCCACCTTCACCGCCAAGAAGCTCCTCTCGCTCGGCGCCAAGGTCGTGTCGATGAGCGATTCCGACGGCTCCATCTATGTTCCCGACGGACTCACCGACGAGCAGCTCGCCTACATCTTCAAACTCAAGAACATCTACCGCGGCCGCATCCGCGAGTTCGCCGAGGAATACGAGTGCCAGTACTTCCCCGGAGAGCGCCCCTGGCATCACGCCGCGTGTGACATCGCCATGCCCTCGGCCACCCAGAACGAGATCGACGGCGACGACGCCCGCGCCCTCATAGCCAACGGCTGCATCGCAGTGAGCGAGGGTGCCAATATGCCCTCCACACCCGAGGCGATCCGCGAGTTCCAGAAAGCCCGCATCCTCTACGCTCCCGGCAAGGCTGCCAACGCAGGCGGTGTGTCAGTGTCCGGCCTCGAGATGGCCCAGAACTCCCAGAAGCTCTCATGGACCGAGGAAGAGGTCGACGCCAAACTCCAGCACATCATGAAGGACATCCACGAGCAGTGTGTGAAATACGGCACCGAGGAGGATGGCTACATCAACTACGTCCGTGGCGCCAACGTCGCAGGCTTCATGAAAGTGGCCCGCGCCATGATGGCCCAGGGCATCCTCTGATCACCCCTGGAGTTACCTTTGTATAGAAGGGTACATAAAAACATAAGGACAGAAGAAACAGATCTTTTTTTGAGGTCTGTTTCTTTTTTATATCGCCGTTTTGAGGAAAGGGGATACAGAGGGACAAATGGTGACAGAAGGAACAGAGGTTTTTTGGGGGAGTTTTGATAAGGGAAGCTCTGAAGAAAAGCCCCGATAACCGGCGTCTTACAGACGCCTTTCACATTACATCTGTCCACATCCGGGCACACCTCCGCAAAGCTCCGGTGTACCACGGTTACTATCTAACCGGTGTCCTGCCGGACACCCATTCCCCCATCCGTATGCCCTTTCCGGCATCATATCTCCCACGTATCCGCATCCTGCCCGAGTCAATTTGCCACGTATCCCACCGGTTGCCCGCATCCCGCCGGAATCAGTTTTGCCACGTAGTAGCAATGCAAAGGTAGGCCAGGGTGATAACCCTGGTATCATACCAAGAAATATGACATTGCGTCGCGTAGCGCCGCAACATCGGTGTTGAATGGCAGGCGCCGCAACAAGCGTACCCGGACATTCGCATCCATGTTGCGGCGCTACGCGACGCCAATTATTGATGGGGCATATTGATACCGGGGTTGTCACCCCGGCCTACCATTGCACCGCCACTACGTGGCTGACGGCATAGCATCGGCCTCGCATCGGCGGGTGTCGGATCGGGCTTGCGCAGTGGGTGTCCGGCAGGACACCGGTTAGATAGTAACCGTGGTACACCGGAGCTTCGCGGAGGTGTGCCCGGACGGGCGGATATAATGTGAATGGCGTCTGTAAGACGCCGGTTATCGGAGCTTTCCTTCAGAGCTTCCCTTATCAAAACTCCCCCCCAAAAAACCTTTGTTCCTTTTGCAACCTTCTGTCCATTTGTATCCTCTCCCCTCAAACGGCGATATGAAAAAAAGAAACAGACCTCAAAAAAAGATCTGTTTCTTCTTTCCTTATGTTCTTATGTACCCTTATCCTCAGAAGTAACTTCTTCTATACAAAGGTAACTTTAAAACTTATATGCCACCCTGAAATTGAGCACGGGATAGACCGTGAGGGCTTTCACGACACCTACATAGTCGCCCACCTCACCTTTTATATCCACCACATCGCCCACAAGGTCGACATTCTCATGCGTCACGAGCCGGGGCTTGCCACCCCAGAACAGCACACCCCCGTCGACACCTATATTTATACGCTTGTCGCGGCCAACGGCTGTCACATAACCCAGGCCGAGATACGGCTTGAAACTGTTGACCCTCAGGTCAGCCTTGACCAGGCCGTCGCTGTCAGGCTCCATCATATAGGGAGTGCCGTCGCGGAAATCGCCCACATGGATACCCACGCGGCCCGACTCCTCCATCTTCTCCTTCAGGCGGTCAGCCACATCTGGATCAAGATAAACATTATCATATATAGGTGTCTCGATGAAATCGGTGGTGAGCGCCCAGTCGTGCATCTGGTTGAACATACCGATGGCGAGCAGCGAAGGCATCTCCGACATATCGTTGACCGCCGAGCCTATGCGCGACGTGCCCCAGTAGAAACCGGCCGTGGCATACCAGTGCTTGTTGCGCAGCGGGAACACGTCGATCATCAGCTTGAAGTTCACCATATTGGCCTTGCAGTTCATCTTGACGGTCTGATCGACGTCAAACCCCGAGATCTGCTTCATCATATCCTGGATCTCCGAGAAGTCCGAGCCCGAGAGAGCGCCGTCGCGGTAGCTGTCGAGATTGAAACGCACCGGCACATTGAAGCGGGGCATATAATCCACGCCCGCCCTGACGCGAAGGAATGATGTGGGCATTGCCGACACCTCCAGACCTATGCCCGTGGTGCCGAGGGTGACGCCGAGATCCATTGTCTCGACAAAGGCCGTGCCGGCTGACTGTATGTTGGCTTTATTATTATCGGTATCGCCACAATGGGCGGCGGGAACTGACAGGAAACAAGCAAGAAGAGATGTGAGAATGGTTTTTTTCATGTAAAAATTGCTCCTAATTTCGTTTTCGGTGCAAATTTACTCAAAAAAATGCGGAAAGATAATTTTTTTTTGTTAATTTTGCTGCGTTTTTCGTAAAGTATACTCAATATTTTTACTTGACATTCATCTTACGCATTTTGTTTAAGATCCATCATTAAATTCCACGTTAAAACTAACATAGACAATTAACCTATATTTTATAAATAACAAAAGCAAAGTAATGAACAAAAAATTACTTAACGGATTCCTGGCCGCCTCCCTCCTCATGGGCGGAGCCATGTCTGTCACTTCATGTAAGGACAACATCGAGGATCTTAGAGCCGAACTCAAGAGCGACAATCTCACCCTTGAGCAGAAAATTCAGCTCCTTGAGGAGGCTAAGACCAAGTTGGAAGCAGCTCAGAAGAAATGCAAGGAAGATTGCGAAAAAGCTTGGGAAAACTACCACAAGACCGGTTTTGAGGCTGACCTCAACGCCTACGTGACCAAATATGGTTCACACCAGAATCTCAACTGGTATCTCGAGCAAATCAACAATGCTCTCAGTGGTGTGCCTATCGACGACGACCACAACGGAACCTACACCTCTCTCGCCGATCGTTTTGGTGCCATTGATGCTATCCTCAATCAGCTTGAAGCCAACTCTGACGCTCTCGGTCTCGAGGATCTCGCTGCCAAGCTCGAAGGTCTCGGCACCGACCTCCCCGCTGTAGTCGACAAGGCTCTTGATGCCGACCGTCGTTCAAAGCAGGATTCAACCATCCTCGCTGCCCTTCTCGAAGGCTACGAATACACTGATCAGGATGTGACCAACATCAAGGGTCTCCTCCATAAAATCAGTGAGGTTGCCGACACTGCCAGCAAGAACGCCGACGAGGCTCTCACGCTCGCCAACGCTCTCAAGGCTGACTACAAGAATCTCAGCGACTCCATGAAGCAGGCTTTCGACAGCATCGGCAACGTGGCTGAGGCTCTCGACAAGCTCGAGCTCCGCGTGGCTAAAAATGAGGAAGACATCAAGCGCATCGACGCCAAGGTGTACGCACTCACCGGTCAGCTCAACAAGCTCGTGACCGGCATCGTGCTCCAGCAGGTAAGCAACCCCGTGTTCGGCAAGATCAACCTCCCCGCCGACATCAAGTCAGGTATGCTCATGGCTTACTACGGTGAGGCTATCAACGTCAACTTCCCCGGCTTCGCTTCATCGGCCAACGAGTATGACCACAAGGAGTGGCTCACCGCTGCCGATCAGGCTCGTCTGGGCGTCCGTCCCACCAACTTCGACGGCATCCTCGGCCTCGAGGGCGACAAGCTCGACCTCGGTACCATCTACATGACCGTCAACCCCGTCAACCTCGACCTCGAGGGCACAACTTTCGAGTTCGTGAACAGCAAGGGTGAGACCGGCAAGGTACAGCTCTCCGCTCTCGCAGCAAGCGACGAGGAACTCAAGTTCGGTTTCGGCCGCGCTTCCGAGAACACCCCCAACAGCCTCTACACCGCCGACGCAACCGTGAAGGTCAACGACATCGCTGACCTCGAGGGCGTGAAGTTCACCGTTCAGGAAGACTTCAAGAGCCGCGTTGAGGAGCTCCTCCGCAACCACTCCCTCTCTGACATCGCCTCGCTCACCAAGCTCGTGTTCGACCAGTTCAACAACAAGCTCACCGCCTATGGCGTGCGCGCTTCCTGGAAGTATGAGGAGGTTATCGACGAGACCGACGACCTCGGTCAGGTAGTAGGCTTCCTCAAGGGTGAGAAGGAGAACGCCACCTACTCAGAGTTCTCACTCGCCGCCACTACCTTCAAGCCCCTCAGCTACAAGTTCCTCTATGGCAAGACTTTCCGTCCCATCGGCAACATCTCGCCCATCGAAGACTTCAACCTCACCGACGAGATCAACATCAAGGTGCCTGAGTTCAGCTTCAACCTCAGCAACGTTCCCTTCAACTTCACCTTCGGTGATATCAACGTAAGCCTCGAAGGCCAGAAGATCAAAGTTGTAATCCCCGAGACTCCTATCTATGGTGATGACAAGACCACTATCATCGGTTACATGAAGGAGACCACAGTCTGGGCTGATGATCTCACCAGCCTTGAGGGTGCCATCTCCGAGTCCATCTCCACTGCACTCCAGACT
Source organism: uncultured Duncaniella sp. (assembly GCA_910587165.1). Taxonomy (GTDB): domain Bacteria; phylum Bacteroidota; class Bacteroidia; order Bacteroidales; family Muribaculaceae; genus Duncaniella. The sequence continues at coordinate 106,477 of CAJUKP010000007.1, read as the reverse complement.
CAGGATGCCAAGCTCCAGAAGGCATTCAAGGATGCCATGACCAAGGTTGCCGAGGACATCAACCTTCAGATCAACATGAAGATGAAGGAGTTCCAGACCTCGATCAACGAGCAGTTCAAGGACATCGTTGGCAACATCGAGGACAAGGTTAACGGCTACCTCGGCACTGTCAACAAGTACATCAACAAGGTGAACGGTCTCATCAACCGCGTCAACAAGCTCCTCAAGGATCCCAACCACTATCTGCAGGTGACCATGCTCTACAACGCAGGCGACGGTCAGCTCCACCAGCTCTCCAACAACCCCGCGCTCCCCTCATGGTTCAAGCTCGACGGCGGTAACGGTCTGCGTCTCTTCGCCACCAGCTTCAACGGCGAGATCCTCGTTCCTTCCTATCAGAAGTATGTTGCCGTGACCAACGTATGGCGCACCGGCGACCAGAACAAGACCACAGCCACCGACATCCTCAACGCTGCCAACGGCGTTGCCCAGTGGAACACTGTAGTTGCAGGTACCACCACCGAGTACAGCTTCAAGCTCACCAAGGGTTACACCTACGAGATCGTTTACTCGTCGCTTGACTACCACGGAGTCACCTCTACCCGCAAGTTCTATCTGTCTGCCGAATAAATTCCTACCCATTCAAGAACAAGATGAAAATGACTATAAAAAAATCATTGCTGACCGCAGCTGTGGCCCTCACCGGCTTCGCTGTCTCAGCCCAGGAACCGGCGGAGGAATTTGAATACGTATTCAACCCCCACTGGTATGGCCAGGCACAGGTGGGCATCCAGGAGACCCTCGGAGAGGCAAGCTTCGGCGACCTCCTCGCTCCCAACGCCCAGCTCGCCGCAGGCTATCAGTTCACCCCCCTCTTCGGCGCCCGCTTCTCACTCAACTCCTGGCAGAGCAAGGGTTCGATTGACTTCCGCGGCACCCACAAGTGGAAATGGAACTACATCGCCCCGATGGTCGACGCTACCTTCAGCCTCACCAACTTCATCGGCGGCTACAACCCCGAGCGTCTTGTGGACGTGAACGTTCTCGCCGGTCTCGGCGTCAACATCGGCTACAAGAACAAGGAAGCCAACAACATCAACGCCGCCCTGAGCGAGGCAGCCGGATTCACCGTGCTGCAGAAGAACTGGACCGGCACTCAGGCCCGCTTCGTGTTCCGCATGGGCGCCGCCATCGACTTCCGTGTGGCCGAGAACTGGAAAGTAGGTCTCGAACTCCAGGCCAACGTGCTGCCCGACGGCTACAACTCCAAGAAGGCCGGCAACGCCGACTGGTATTTCAACGGTCTCGCAGGTGTGAAATACACCTTCGGCACTTCCTTCACCAAGAAGAAGAAAGTGGCTCCCGCACCCCAGGTGATCGTGGAGGAGAAGATCGTCGAGAAGATCGTCGAGGTTCCCGCCAAGCCCGTGGAGATTGTCAAGGACGTTCAGGAGCCCATCTCACGCGACATCTTCTTCACCATCTCCAAGACCCAGATCTCTGTGTATGAAATGGTGAAGATCAAAGAGATCGCCGAGTATCTCAAGGCCAACCCCAAGGCTAAGGTGAACATCACCGGTTATGCCGACAAGGGCACCGGCTCGCTCAAGCTCAACCTCAACCTCGCCGAGAAGCGCGCCCAGGCCGTTGCCGATGTGCTCCGCAAGGACTTCGGTATCGCCGCCGACCGCATCAAGGCTGCAGGTATGACCGCTGAGTCACAGCCTCCCTTCGACAAGCCCGTGCTCAACCGCGTGGCAGTCTGCGTCACCGAGGACTAATCCAAGCAATTAACAGCTAAGACCGTGACCGGTTCTGACAATATGAAAACCGTATTTGCCGGAACCGGTCACCTTTTTCACAGATAATGAAACCAATCACCCTCCTACTCTCTATCTGCTGCATCGCATCAGCAGCCTCAGCAGCCGAAAAACTCCCCGAAAACGGATATTACCGCTGCATGAACCACATGAGCTCCCGCTATGTATATGTGCTCGACAACCACGGCACAATCGACATGGGAGCCACTTCGGCCGACCTCAACGCCATCGAGCTCTGGAACGGCTGGGACCGTTCGGTGTCCGACCCCGCCACAGTGCTCTACTTCGACCACGTCGGCGACCGCCAGTATGACGTCACCGCCCAGGGCACCGGCATCAACAAAATCATCGACTATTATGTGAGTCTCAGAGCCGTCAGCTCTCTGACCGATACATATCTCCTCTACGCTTCCAACAGCGGACTCACCAAATATCTCTGCGACGGCGAGCGCGTGCTCGACAACCAGGAGGGAAAACTCTCCGACAACGGCGAGGGCAAGTGGCGCTACTGGGAGCTCAAACCCATCTCGGCCGACACCGAGAACTATTTCGGCATCACTCCCGACATCAGCTGCGCCGGAGGTGAGTTCTACTCATCGTTCTTCGCCGAGTTCCCCTACTCGTTCGCATCCTCCGGCATGAAGGCTCTCTATGTCACCAAAGTCGACTCGAAACACGGCATCGCCGTGGTCGAGGAGACCACCGGAGCCATTCCCGGGGCAACCCCCGTCATCATCGGCTGCAGCTCGGCCAATCCGTCGGCCAACAGGCTTGACATCGGCACCTCTGCCACGGCATCGCTGCAGGGCAATATGCTCAAGGGTGTCTACTTCCAGAGCGGCAAGTACAAGCACGTCAACCGTGTGGCCAACGACAAGGCCACCATGCGTGTGCCCGGCCTCACCGCCGACGGCAAACTGGGATTCGTCACCTGCGCGGACGAGTATCTCCCCCGCAACAAGGCATATCTCCCCGTGCCCGCCGGAACACCCGAGACACTCACCGTCATGAGCCCCGCCGAATATGAGGATTGGGTACAGGCCGGCATCGACGGCATCAGCACCGATTCTGACGACGCCATCCACGCCATCTACAACATGATGGGTGTCAAAGTGGGCGATACCCGCGAAGGCACCTCCTCCCTCACCCCCGGCATCTACATCTCAAACCATCGCAAGATCATCGTTAGATAAAGTTACCTTTTGAGGAAAAGGATACAGAAGACCATAAGAATAAAAGGAACAGATTTTTTTGAAGTCTGTTCCTTTTTTTTTTAATTTTACCTTCTTAGGAAAAGGGATACAGATGGACAGAAGGTGGCAAAAGGAACAGAGTTTTTTTGAGGGGTGGGTGTGTTTTGTAATAAAAAGGGTAGACCGGAAAATGGGGAAAAAAGCTCTATAGCCGGTGAAATAAGTCCCGATAACCCGCGAAGTAAGTCCCGATAACCGGCGTCTTACAGACGCCATTCACCTTACATCCGCTCATCCCGGGCACACCTCCGCAAAGCTCCGGTGTACCACGGTTACTATCTAACCGGTGTCCTGCCGGACACCCATTCCTCTGTCCGTATGTCCTTTCCGGCATCATATATTCCACGTATCCGCATCCCGCCGGAGTCAATTTGCCACGTATCCTACCGATACCCCATTCCCTACGAGTCAATTTGCCACGTAGTGGCAATGCAATGGTAGGCCGGGGTGACAACCCCGGTATCAATATGCCCCAGCAAAAATTGGCGTCGCGTAGCGCCGCTACTTGGATGCGAATGTCCGGAACCATCACGACACAACCAACCGAATCCGATGCCCTCCAATAAGCCACGTAGTGGCGGTGCAATGGTAGGCCGGGGTGATAACCCCGGTATCAAAATGCCCCATCAATAATTGGCGTCGCGTAGCGCCGCTACTTGGATGCGAACGCCCGGCTTCCCTCGTTGTGGCGCTACATTGATAACCTGCAATTCATCACCGATGTTGCGGCGCTACGCGACGCAATATCATATTTCATGATTTGATACCAGGGTTATCACCCTGGCCTACCATTGCACCGCCACTACGTGGCTGCTGGCAGGGCATCGTACTCGCATCGACGGGGGCGGTGGGGGCGGACTGGCCTTGTGCGGTGGGTGTCCGGAAGGACTTACGCGACGGACATCGGGCCGAACTTGTGGCGGTGGGTGTCCGGCAGGTCTTACGCGACGGACATCGGGCCGAGCTTGTGCCGGTGGGTGTCCGGAAGGACTTACGCGACGGACATCGGGCCGAGCTTGTGCGGTGGATGTCCGACAGGACTTATGCGACGGCATCGGACAGGGCGGCCGCGGCGTCGGGCCGAACTTGTGTCGGTGGGTGTCCGGCAGGACACCGATTAGATAGTAGCCGGGTACACCGGAGCTTTGCGGAGGTGTGCCCGGATGAGCGGAGGTGTGCCCGGGATGAGCGGATATAAGGTGAATGGCGTCTGTAAGACGCCGGTTATCGGCACTATCTTCGTCGGTTATCGGGACTTCCTTATCAAACCCCCTCAAAATTTCTGTTCCTTCTGCCAACCTCTGTCCTTCTGTATCCTTTTCCCTCAAAAGGTAACTTTTATTTTTTTCAGGCGTTTTTTGTGATATTTGAAAAAAAAATATTAAATTAGCCGTCCAAATAGAATTTTTTACCGTTCCCTTCTTCCGTGAGCTCCGCACAAGCTCCCGGCGGAAACATTATTATCACTATACCCCTTAACCGCTATGGAACTGCGAGACCAATCCTTGACACCCCAGGAGGTGCAGGAGACCGCCAACCTTGAAAACGAGGCCGCACCCGCTGCCGAAACCGTGAAAACTGACTGCGACACCACTGAAACCGGAGAAAACACCCCCGGAGAACGCCCCGAACGCCACCGCCAGCTATCGAAAGAGGAGATAATCGAGGCTCTCGAGAAACTCTCGGCTCTCGAGGCCGACGACATCCAGGCAGAAGATGTGGCCCGTCTCAAACAACAGTTCTATCAGCTCCGCAACGACGAGATCCGCGCCGAGCGTGAAGCATTCGAAGCCATCGAGGGCAACGATCCCGCGACATTCACCCCCACCCCTGACCCCGCCGAAGAGAAGGTGAAGGAACTCCTCAACGTGGTGAAGGAGAAGAAAGCCGAGCGCCGCGCCGCCATCGAGGCCGTGCTTCAGGCCAACTATGACCGCAAGAAAGCCATCGTCGAGAAACTGCGCGAGATGAGCGCCGACACCGACAACGTGAACCGCCTCTTCCCCAATGTGCGCGAGATGCAGACCGAGTTCAAGGAGATCGGAGATGTGCCCCAGCAGGTGGCCGCCGACCTCTGGAAAAACTATCAGGATGCCGTGGAGCAGTTCTATGACCAACTGAAGATCAACAAGGAGCTGCGCGACTATGACTTCAAGAAAAATCTCGCCGAAAAGGAGGCACTCATAGCCGAGGCCGAGAAGCTGCGCGCCGAAGAGGATGTGATCGTGGCCTTCAAGCGTCTGCAGGAGCTCCACGAACAGTGGAGAGCCATCGGACCCGTCAGCAAGGAGGTGCGCGAGGAGATATGGGGACGGTTCAAGACCATCTCGTCGGAAATCAACAAGAAATACCAGGACTTCTTCGTGGAGCGCAAGGCCCGCGAGCGTGAGAACGAGGAGGCCAAGACAGCCATCTGCGAACGTCTGGAAGCCCTCGACTTCTCCAACCTCTCCACATACGCCGCATGGGATGCCATGACAGCTGAATTCCTCAAGGCCCAGGAAGAGTGGAAAAAGCTCGGCTATGCCTCACGCAAGGCCAACAACGCCCTCTTTGCCCGCTTCCGCGCCCTCTGCGACAAGTTCTTCGCCGCCAAGGCCGGATTCTTCAAGGAGATGAAAGATGTGCTCGCCAAGAACCTCGAGCGCAAGATCGCATTGTGTGAACGTGCCGAGGCCCTCAAGGACAGCACCGACTGGCGCGCGACAGCCGACGAACTCTCGGCCATGCAGAAGGAATGGAAGACAATCGGAGCCGTGGCCAAGAAACACTCCGACCAGGTGTGGCACCGCTTCCTGGCCGCCTGTGACTATTTCTTCGAGCAGAAAAAGAAGAACACATCCGGCACCCGCCGCAACGAACGCGCCAACCTCGAGCAGAAACAGGAGATCATAGACAAACTCCGTGCCATCGGCGAGAGCCAGCTCTCACGCGAGGAGGCCGCCGCCCAGCTCAAGGAGCTCCAGGCCGAATGGCAGAGCGTGGGCCACGTCCCCTTCGCCGAGAAAGACAAGATATATGACGCATACCGCGCCGTGGTCAACGGTCTCTACGAGAAGTTTGACCTCTCGCGCCGCGGTGCGAGAATGGAGTCGTTCGAGAACTCGCTCAGCGAGATGGGCGGCGACCACAACCGCCTGCTGCGCGAACGCGAACGCCTGCTCAGAATCTACGAACAGCGCCGTAGCGAGATCCTCACCTACGAGAACAACATGGGCTTCCTGTCGGCACGCTCGAAGAACGCCGACTCGATGCTGCGCGATATGCAGCGCCGTATGCAGCGCCTGCGCGACGATCTCGCCGACCTCGAGTCGAAGATCAAGAGCATCGACAGCAAACTCTAAGAACCAATCCCACGCATCAGAATCCGGCGCCGGCAGACCGGTGCCGGATTCTGATGCGTGAAATTTCTATTGCACCGGATGAGTAACAAAAAGGGGAAATACGGACGTTACCTCCACCGCATACTGGCGGTGGGCGATTTCGTCATACTCAACGCGGTGTTCACCGCCCTGCTTTTCATCTATCCGGGTATCGGACCGCTCCACTCACGCCTCACCATACTGCTGCTCAACGTGGCCTATCTCCCGGTGTCGCGATGGCTCACCGACACCCACCGCGAACGTGCCCTGCAGATGGACCGCCTGATACGCACCTCCATCGCCGCCGCCGGATGCCACGCCCTCGCATTCACCGCCCTGCTCTACGTGATGGGGATCGACGACATCCCATGGCAGCCGATGGCGATGTTCTACGGGATGTTCTTCCCGGCCCTGACCCTATGGCGCATAGGCACACAATTTATAATCAAGAACTTCCGCTCGCGCGGGCGCAACTACACCCGTGTGGTGATAATCGGTTGCGGACCCACCGGCGAGAGGCTCTACCGCGAAATGACCTCCGACACCGGATTCGGCTATCAGGTGCAGGGATTCTTCGACCTCTACTGCCCCCCGGCATTCCCGTTCAAGGATCTCTACCGGGGCAATCTCGCCGATCTCGACAGATGGGTGAGGGAAAACGACACAGAAGAGATATTCTACTGTATCTCAGGCGAGAACGCCGAGGCGATACAGCTCTCCATAGGGCTGTGTGACGAACTGATGATGAAATTCCACTTCGTCCCGCAGATCTCCCCGTATATGGCACGCAATCTCAAGGCCACCTTCATAGGCTCGATGCCTGTGCTCGACGTGCTCAACAACCCGCTCGAATCGCCTGTCAACTCGGCCATGAAGCGCGCCTTCGACATCGTATTCTCCGGAGCGTTCCTCGTGGTGTCGCCCCTTATCTTCATCCCCGTGGCCATAGCCATCAAGCTCTCGTCGCCCGGCCCGGTGTTCTTCCGGCAGGCGCGCACCGGCTATAAGGGACATGAATTTCTCTGCTGGAAATTCCGGACAATGCGCGTCAATGCCCAGGCCGACTCCCTCCAGGCCAGCAAGAGCGACCCGCGCAAGACAAAGGTAGGCGACTTTCTCAGACGCACGAGCATCGACGAGCTCCCACAGTTCATCAACGTGCTGCGCGGCGATATGTCGGTGGTCGGGCCACGCCCCCACATGCTGAAACACACCGAGGACTATTCGCGCCTCATCAAAAACTATATGGTGCGCCACCTCATCAAACCCGGCATCACAGGATGGGCACAGGTGAGAGGATTCCGCGGACAGACCGAGGAACTGTGGCAGATGCAGGGACGCATCGAGCACGACATCTGGTACATAGAACACTGGAGTTTCCTGCTCGACATCAAAATCATCATCCGCACCATGCTCAACGCCTTGAAAAAGGATGAAAATGCCTTCTGATCCCACGATATCCGACATAGGCCTGCAGGCCACCGCACTGTTGAGACGATTCTACGGCTACAACAGTTTCCGCCCCCTCCAGCTCGACATAATATCCACCGCTGCCGTGGAGCGGAGAGACTGCGTCGTGCTCATGCCCACCGGAGGCGGCAAGTCGATATGCTACCAGATGCCCGCGCTGCTCTCCGAAGGTGGTGTCACCATAGTCGTGTCGCCACTCATAGCCCTGATGAAAGACCAGGTGACGGCTCTCAGCTCAAACGGTATCCCCGCCGCCGCCGTCAACTCAATGCAATCCGAGGAGGAGAACCGCGTCATCATGGAACAGCTCTTCAAAGGACGCGTCAAGGTGCTCTACATATCCCCCGAGCGGCTTCTCACGGAGATAGACCGCTGGAGCCCCGATCTGCCCGTCACACTGTTCGCCATCGACGAGGCCCACTGCATCTCCCAGTGGGGCCACGACTTCCGTCCGGGCTACACCCAGCTGGCCCGCATCAAGGAGCTCTACCCCTCCGTGCCTATCATGGCCCTCACCGCCACCGCCGACCGTCTCACGCGCGAGGATATATCCACACAGCTCCGTCTCCGCGACCCGAAGCTCTTCATCGGCTCGTTTGACCGTCCGAACCTCTCGCTCAGGGTGATCACCGACCCCGGCAAGAAACAGCGCATCAACTACATCTGCTCGCTCATCGACCGCTATCCCTCCGACTCGGGCATAGTCTACTGCCTGTCGCGCAAGATGGCCGAGGATATGGACGGCCAGCTCCGCGACAAAGGCTACCGCTCGGCCGTCTACCATGCCGGGCTCTCGGTGACCGAACGCAACCTCGCCCAGGACCAATTCATCAACGGCGACGTGCAGGTGGTGTGCGCCACAGTGGCCTTCGGAATGGGAATCGACAAGAGCAACATCCGGTGGGTGGTCCACAACAATATGCCGCGCAACATCGAAAGCTACTATCAGGAAATCGGACGTGCCGGACGCGACGGCACCAAGGCGGAGACCGCGCTGTTCTACTCATACGCCGATATGGCGATGCTCCAGAACTTCGTCGACGAGAGCGGACAGAAGACCATCAACGCCGAGAAGCTCAACCGCATGAAGGAATATGCAGAGTCATCGCTCTGCCGCCGCCGCATACTCCTCAGTTACTTCAACGAGACCATGGACCATGACTGCGGCAACTGCGACATCTGTCTCAATCCGCCCGAGAGGATCGACGGCACAATAGCCGTGCAGAAAGCACTCAGTGCCATAGTGAGAGTCAACGGCGGAGTGGGCATCCATACCCTCATCGACATCCTGCGCGGAGCCGCCCGTCAGGAACTCATACTGAAGGGCTACCACCTCATAAAGACCTACGGTGCCGGACGCGACATGGGATTCGGCGAATGGAATGCCTACATATCCCAGATGATACAGCTCGGCCTCATCGACATAGCCTACAACGAGGCCAACCATCTCAAGATCACCCCCTACGGACGGAGTGTGCTGATGGAGCGCACCCCTGTGCAACTCGCGAAGTTCATCCCGTTCGAAAGACGCAAACCCGCACGTGCACGGGCCAAAGAGATCGAGGAAAAGCAGCTCAACCCCGCCGAGAGACTCATGGAGTCACTCAAGGATGTGCGCCAGAAACTCGCAAGGAAGGAACAGGTGCCACCCTACATTGTCTTCACCGACAAGGCGCTGCTCGAGATGGTGCGCACGGAACCGGTCAGCATGGAGGAGTTCTCGAAGACCGAGGGTGTCGGCGAAAGGAAAGCCGTGAAATACTGGAAACCTTTCGTCACCGCCATACGCCGCCACAAAGGGCTTCCGACAACTTTCGGCAACGGACTCTCCCACGAGGAGACACTGCTGCTGCTCAACTCGGGCTACGACGTCGAGGCGATAGCCGATGCCAAGGGGATAAAACCCGCTACAGTCTACTCCCATCTGGCCGCGCTGATAGCACAGGACAGGCTCAGCGACTTCTCGTCAATCATCACCCGCGAACAGTATCTGCGCGTCATGCAAGTGGCTACCGAACATCCTGAAAGCGTCTATGAGATCCTCCCCCCCGAAATGCCTTCGGGAATAATAAAGGTGGGTCTCGCGATATCCGACTATCTTCTCCGACAGAAAGCAAACAAGAAATAATTATGGAAAACAACGACATGAAATGGGACGTGCTCGACAGCGAGTATCTGTTCCGTCGCCCGTGGCTCACGGTGCGCCGCGACACGGTGCGCCTCCCCAACGGCAAAGTACACCCTGAATACTATGTGCTTGAATATCCCAAGTGGGTCAACGTGATAGCCATCACCCCGGAAGGCAAGTTCGTGATGGTGCGCCAGTATCGCCACGGCCTCGGCATCACAGCCACAGAGCTATGTGCCGGAGTTGTCGAGGAGGGTGAGGACCCGCTCGAGGGAGCCAAGCGCGAACTGCTCGAGGAGACCGGATACGCCAGAGGCGAATGGGAACTCACCATGGTGGCGAGCGCCAATCCCGGAAGTCAGAACAATCTAAGCTACAGCTATATAGCCCGTGGCGTCACAAAAGTGGCCGGACAGCATCTCGACGACACCGAGGACATAGAGGTCCGTCTCCTCAGCGAGGAGGAAGTATATGATATGCTTGTGAAAGATGAGCTCAAACAGGCCCTGATGGCCGCTCCGCTCTGGAAATACTTCGCCCTCAAAGAGAGGAACTGATATCCGCATAGCTCTGCTCCATGAGCCTTTCTATATCGTGGCCGCCGGCCTCGGGATAGATAGGCTTGTGGATGGTCAGGGATATATGGCCGGGAACGGGAAGCTTCTTGAAACGCGGCATCACATCAAACGCGCCGTCGATGGTCACCGGAACCACCGGAAGATTGAATTCCACCGCCAGACGGAACGCACCTTTCTTGAACCGGCGCATCTTTCCATCCCACGTGCGCGCACCCTCTGGAAACACGGCAAGCGACATTCCACCCCTCAGCTGCCTCTCAGCGGCTTCCATGGTGTGACGGGTGGCAGCCACCGAGGAACTGTCTACAAAAATCTGTCCCGCCGCCTTGCAGGCCCAGCCGACGAAAGGTATCTTGCGGAGACTCTCCTTCATCATCCATCTGAAATTATGGCCAAGCCAGCCGAAAAGCGAGAAAATGTCAAAAGCACCCTGATGGTTGGCCACGAACACGTATGAAGTCGACCGGTCAATGTTTTCCTGACCCTTCACGCTTACCGACACGAAGTTGAGCCAGCAGAAAAGCCTGGCCCAATATATCTCGGGATAATATCCCCACCAGCGGCCATAGCCGAGGGCCGAACCTGCCACAGTGAGCACCGCCGTGATGATGGTGGCCACCACGATGACCGGACACATGACCAATATCTGATAGATTCTATACAGTACCATTAACATACCCGCAAATTTACGCAAATTTCCGTGTCTTGCAAAACAAACGTCATGCCATACGTGTGATCTTGGCCCGCGTGTTCTTGATACGGGCGGCATTGAGCCTCTGCAGCAGTGAGGGATCAGACTCAAGGGCCACACGAGGCACTGCCACGAGCGCCGAATGGTCGCGCAGCACTATACTGCCGATCTCGCCTGAGGTGAGACCCCCCTGGGCTATCAGGAATCCGACGATATCACCTTTTGAGATCTTCTCTTTCTTGCCTACATTGAAATACAGCGTTGCCGAATCCGAACGGATAGGATTGTCATTATGCCCCGTAGGCACATAGTCACGGTCAAATGAGACGAACTCCGGTATATCCTCTCCCTCGTTGGTGATCACATACACCTCTCCGCCGGCACCCTGCCGGGCAGTGCGTCCGTTGCGGTGTGTCCATGCCTCCGGCGATACAGGCAGATGATAATGGATAACGGCCGAAAGCTCGGGTATGTCAAGACCCCTCGAGCCAAGATCGGTGGACACAAGCACCGGAGTGGAGCCATTGGCCAGCAGAGCTATGGCGTTCTCGCGGTCGTTCTGGTCGAGACCGCCATGATAGAGCCCGGCAGGCACCGAGGCCTTACGTAGAGCCGAATGGATACGTTCGACGCTTTCCCGGTGGTTGGCGAAGACAATCACCCTCCCGTCAGGAAGCGAGCGCAGCAGCTCTATGAGAGTGTCGAGCTTGTCGCGCGACGGCGACTCCACACGCACCACCTGCATCCTGTGGCGTGGGGTGTCGCGTTGCGAGAAATCAATCGTCACAGGTTCCGATGCCGGGAGATAGTCGGGAATGGCGGCAAGCGGAGTGGCCGACGTCAGCATCACGAGACGCAATCCGGTGAGCCGGCGGCACACCTTCTTCATCTCATCGGCAAATCCGAGCTCGAGCGCCTTGTCATATTCATCCAGCACAAGAGTCGACACGGCCCCGAGATCGAGACCGCCGCGGTTGAGATGATCGAGCAGACGTCCGGGGGTGGCCACGATGATATCCGGGGTCACCGACAGTGAGTTGAGTTCCTCCTTCATCGGATGACCGCCATAGAAAGCCACGGTCTTCAGCCCGGTGGCTATGGGACGTATCACATCGGCGATCTGTATGACAAGCTCGCGGGCAGGCGCGATCACCACAGCCTGCACATGGCCCGACGAAGGGCCCAGACTCTTGAGCAGCGGGATGGCGAAGGCTATGGTTTTGCCCGAACCTGTGGGTGCCAGAAGGGTGAAAGTGCCGCGGCGGTCAATCCCCGCCATGCGGCGCTGCATATCGTTGAGTTCCTCCACGCCAAGGCGCGAGGCTATATTTTCTATAATATCGTTCTGTTTCATTCAAAAAAGCTTTCGGAAGCCAGCACCTCCTCCTCGAGATAGGCCTCGTCGGGGATAGCGACCTCTATTGTCATCACTGTGGGCGGGATGAGAGTGTGACGCTCCATCCGCTTGTATATCGCAAGTATATTGCGGGCATAGTTGTGGTTCATGGCCCATCGCCCGTTAAGCCCCTCCCAGGTCGAGGCGACCCCGCGGGAGACAAACGAGAAGCGCGGATCGAGAAGCGCCTCCCCGGCTGGAAGAGGATCCTTGCAGGCGTAGGCATACAGATGCTGCAACATCGCCCTGACACCCTCCTCGACAGAGTTGAACCGGCATCCGCGCTGACCTCTTTTCTTCACACCGAGGCCACAGTAGTTATGGTCGGACGGGCGCACTGCCGTGCCGTTGTCAAAGCGGAACCAACCGGTCTCCACCACCGCCTGACAGAGAGCGATGTCACCGCGGATGCCATAGAGCTCCCCTATCTCGTAGAAAGCCTGGGCCACCTCGCGAGGAAATTCCGGATTGTGCGAGGCCACGAACTGATACATCTTCTCAACCTCCACTTTCTGCTCGCCAAGGATGGGTGTGCGCGCTGAGGCACACGACACGGCCGCGGCACAGACAAGAAGAGCTAAAAACAGTCGGAACATTTTCATCTTTTCATAAAAAAATAGCGTGACAACGGAATAACACGCAAGTTAGCAATTTTTCTTCATCCGTCACGCATTTTTATTGCACTAATTTGTGTATTTTTGCAGATATGAAGTACTTTTTCTCTGCCGGAGAGGCAAGCGGCGATGTCCATGCCGCACAGGTGATCAAAGAGTTGCGGGCCGCCGACCCCGGGTGTGACATCATCTTCCTCGGAGGCGACGCGATGGCGGCCGCTGCAGGCCATGCTCCGCTCATCCACTATGAGCGCATGGCCTACATGGGTTTCATCGACGTGGCCCTCCATCTGCGGCAGGTACTCGCCAACCTCAGCGAAGCCAAAAGAGCCATACGCGAGGAGCGTCCGGATGCCGTGGTGCTGGTGGACTATCCGAGTTTCAACCTGCGGCTGGCCGAATATGCCAAGTCGCTCGGCATACCGGTACACTACTACATAGCTCCCAAGCTATGGGCATGGAAAGAATACCGCATAAAGAAACTCAGGCGCTTCGTGGACCGCATCTACTCCATTCTCCCCTTCGAGGAAGCATGGTTCGGCGCCAGAGGTGTCAAGGTGAAGTATGTGGGTAACCCCTCGGTGGAGGAAGTGGACCGCGCCCTCGCCGTCACGCCCCGCGGCGACCTGTTCCGCCGCACCCACGGACTCGACAACCGTCCCATACTCGCCATTGTCCCGGGAAGCCGTGTGGGTGAGATCAGACAAAACCTCCCCGTGATGGCGGAAGTGGCCCGCCGCCACCCCGATTTCCAACCTGTGGTGGCCGGCGCACCCTCGATCTCCCGCGACCTCTATGGCTCGATCACCGACATTCCCGTTATCTCCTCCTCCACCCTGCAGCTCATGGCCAACGCCGAGGCCGCACTCGTCACCTCGGGCACGGCATCGCTCGAGAGCGCACTCGCCGGAGCGCCACAGGTGGTATGCTACCGGTCGGTGGGGGTGAAACCATTCCACAACATATTCCAGCGCATACTCAAGATACCTTACGTGTCGCTGCCCAATCTCGTGGGAGGAGAGATCGACTCCGCCACACGGAAGAGGGTCAACAGCGAGGTGGCCGCGACAGGTGTGCGCGGATGTATCGTCCCGGAGATGCTCATGCATCACTGCAATCCCGACGAGGTCGACCGCCAGCTCACACCTCTGCTCACCGACACCCCCGCCCGCCGGGCACAGACCGACGGTTACCGCAAGGTCAGGGAACGCCTGCACACCCCCCTCTCGGCAGCCGCCACGGTAGCAGCCGCCCTGATGGAGGCGACAGGATGCCGCAAGACAGCCGACTGACGGTTTCAAACTCCCATATTTCTATGATTTTCGCAAAAATTGTGTAACTTTGCAACCAAAATCTACAGAAATGGCAAAAAATGACACCGCAGTGCTCAGAATGCACTGCCCCGACCAACCCGGGATTATCGCCGTCATCACCGAATTCATAACATCCAACCGCGGCAATATCCTATACCTCGACCAATACGTCGACCGTGTCAACCGCATTTTCTATATGCGTGTCGAATGGGACCTCGCCGATTTCCTTATCCCCAAAGAGAAATTGCAGGAGTATTTCCACACGCTCTATGCCGCACGCTACGAACTGACCTACCGGCTCAGCTTCACCTCCCACCGCCAGCGTATGGCCATATTCGTGTCAAAGATGTCCCACTGCCTCTACGACCTGCTCTCGCGATACATAGCCGGGGAATGGGCTGTGGAGATTCCGCTCATCATATCCAACCATCCGGATCTGGCAATCGTGGGCAAACAGTTCAACATCCCGTTTGAAGTGATTCCGGTCAACCGCGACAACAAGGCCGAGATGGAACAGAAGGAATTCGAACTGCTCGAGCGCCACAACATCGACTTCATAGTCCTCGCCCGCTATATGCAGGTGCTCTCCGAGGATTTCATCAACCGCTACCCCAACCGCATCATCAATATCCACCACTCGTTTCTCCCCGCCTTCATCGGAGCCAAACCCTACCATCAGGCTTTCGAGAGAGGCGTGAAGCTCATCGGCGCCACAAGCCACTACGTCACAACCGAGCTTGATGCAGGGCCGATAATCGAGCAGGACATAGTGAGAATAACCCACAAGGACACCGTGGACGACCTCGTGAAGAAAGGCCGCGATCTGGAGAAGATAGTCCTCTCGCGGGCGGTCGAGAAGCAGATACAGCGCAAGATCCTGACCTACGGAAACAAGACCGTGGTTTTCAGCTGACACACCTCCCATCGAGAACCATTCGTGACACTCCGATGTTAGCATGATATGCTCATCTACATCGGAATAGCCATATTTATCATTGGTGCCGTGCTCAGAGCCATGGTCTCCGTGGCATGGTACAGGGAGTTGAAGAGAAGGGTCATGACCCCTCTTCAGCAGAGGCTTCTTGCCGGTCGGTTCAAGTCCCGCCGTAAACTCGGGCTGGCACTGGAGGCCATCGGCATCGTAGTGACCATAATCCCCATGATAGGGGAAATGCTGTAACGTAAGATATTATAAGTAAAAGCCGTCCGGCATGGCCCCATTCACATGGGTGACCTTGCCGGACGGCGCTATCAGAGGGTGTTATGTCTCTTTACTTCTTGGTGAGAGTGCAGGTATAGGGATACTTCGAGAAATCCAGCACGATGTCATAATTGCCCGCATCGTTGATCACGATGTTCGAGCCCTTGTGCTTGAGTTCAAGGACAGGCTCCTGGGGAGTGTTGTTTTCACCGAGACCACCGAGATCAATATCCCAGGCATCATTGGCGCGGAACTTCATCTCGCCGGCCTTCAGCTCGGTGGAGAGGGTCCACTTGAGGAAATCCTCGCTCGGAGTCATGGCTACCGATGCGTCCCAGCCTCCGGTGGTGGCATTGCCGATGATTCCGTAGGTCGAGATATGCGTGAGCTTGTAGCTCATCTCGATGATGTCAGCTTCGATCCAGTAGAGGCCTGCGGGGTCGGGACCGGGAAGGTTGCCGCCGCCAACGGTGAGGTTGCCGTCAGCATCGCCGCCGAAGTCACCATGATTCCAATCGGGAGCCTTCGAGAGCTTGAACTCGCCGTTGAGGTAGGCATAGCCGGTGAAGTTGGTGTAGTTGGAGGTGAAGAGCGGCTGCGACGCGGCAGGCGTCCAGTTGTTGCTTCCGCCGGGGGTGTAGAGGAAATCAAATGTCTCGAAGTAGGAGAAATCATAATATCCGCCGGCATTGGCCTTCACATCCACAGTCACCAGATATTTACCCTCGGCATAGATGGTGTTCCAGTTTCCGAGTGATGTCTGGTCGCTGAGATAGCCCTTCTTGGATTCGCCGACATATTCGAATGTGGGAGCCATCACGACACCGCTTCCGGCGGCCATGGTCGACTCGGGCACGACAGCCCAATTGTAACCGGCCTGAGCCTGTGCGGCTGTCACTTCTACGAATGCGGTGAACGAGTGTTTGTCGTAGGGCGAACCACCGCCGTTAGACATGAGGATGGCGCCCTCGGACTTGATCTGATCGTCGGTGGATGTACCTATGATATAGTATTTCTCCTCCACGGTGAAATCGGGAGCGAACGGTACCACCTCGATATTCTGGGCGGCATAGAACACCTTCTCGCCATTGATGCGATACTTTGTGCCTGTCTCCTTGTTCTGTGCGTAGGCTTTCAGGCGGAACCATGCGGTCCTTGCGGCGGGGTCGATGGTCTGGAAGACGGTCTTGAAAGCAGCGTCAATATCGTCGGGCGACACCTTGGCCTCGTTGGAGACGGTCCGGGTGGCAATGGCCACTGCCCCGTTGAAACTTTCATCGCCGGCCATCTCGGCTGCGAAACTGAAGTCATAGAGGGCCGCGTCAAATTCACCTGTGGCGTCGAGTTTGCCGAGCGTCACGGTCTGACCGGCCTCCGAGAGAGTCTTGAGGTCGATGGTCTGGCCGGCGATCACGGGCGACACAGCCACACCCGATGCATCGAGTACAGGGAGCTGCTCATTGGATTGCGCCGGAGGGTTGGGATAGTCGAAATCCTCACACGACACCATCGCAAGTCCGAGAGCGAATATGGAGAATAATGCTGTCTTTTTCATTCTTGTCAGGATGATAGTTGGTATGTTGTTTCTTTCAGGCGGTGGCGGCGCTTCAGGCCGCCACTGCCTTGGTTAGCGTTTTTCTTTGTCTCACTCGGTCATGGTGGCTCCGGGTGTCACTGTCATGGTGCCGGTTTTGGTGTCGAGAGTGAATGTCACCTCACCTCCGGTCCAGTTGAAGTGCCAGCATCCTTCGCCGGTCACATACTCGTATGCCTGGCTGAGTGTGACATCGACATTCGCGCCTGTGGCATCTGCCGAGTAGGGTGTCGCACCCCATCCGGTCAGCTCGGGATAGACACGGAAGTAGATGTCGTGGGCTTCCAGATCGAAGGTATTGGTGTAGATGCCGGTGTTGCCGCGGTCCACAAGACTCCAGTTCTCATAGACAGATGCGTTGGTTTCATCAGGAGTAGCCCAGTTGAAAGAGTCTGAGAAGTCGCCGCAGAGATATACATAGCTTTCCTTGACCACCTCGCCGAATGCTACGGTGAGCTTCCAGTCGTCGGCCACGGTCATGTCGAGGGTGAAGGTCACCGCTCCGCCGGGGAACGAGGCCGAGGTGAACCATGAGCCCTTGCCGGGAACAGCCTTGTAGGTCTGGGGTTCGGCTGTGATGTCGATGGGGTCATTTTCACCGTCGACACCCTTCGGGCCGATCGAGGGAAGAGCGTTATCGCCGCCCCAGCCTTCGAGACCGAGATAGAAGCGGAAATACTGCTCCCCTTCCGGGATCACGAGAGAGCCGTTGTAGACATCGGTGCCGACACCGGTCTCCTCGATAGCCCATGCCTCGTAATGTTTCGCATTACCTTTCGAAGGCTCTACCCACTGACCGGCATCATTACATGACGGATTACCAACGAGATAGATGAAACGTGGAACGGCGGGATAGGGATTGTAGACCTGGATTCCTGCCATTGTCACCACATTCGAGGCGATCTCGCTACCCTCGATACCGTTGAGGTAAGCGCGGCAGCGCACCTTCACATCCTCATAGATGGGATCGGCGTCCTTGGGATAGGAAGAATAGCCCTCGATTCCGTCAAGCAACAGGAGTGCCTTGGAGAGATCCTCGGCCTTGATGTTGAAATTGGCCTGATTGGCCTCCGCGGGGCTGATGGTCTTGTAGTTGGCCTCTACGGCAGGAGTCTCGTCAGTACCCTCCGCAGCCTCGACAAACTCATCGGCTGAGGTCACGTCGATCACGTAGGTGGTGATGAGCGACACACCGTAGTTGGGCTGGGTGCAGGTGAAGTTCACCAGATCTCCCTTCTGCAGGATGGTGGTCTGGCCTGACATCGGGGGTGTGTTGAGCACAAACTCTGTGGGCTGGCTGTAGACGGGTTCCTTGTCGTCCTCACACGCAGTGAAGCCAAGGGCCGTGGCAGCGATAGCCGCGAAGATATATAGTTTTTTCATTGTGAAAGACTAAATTTGTTTGGGTTGTGTGAGGGGGTTGATTAGTAACCGGGGTTCTGCTCATAGCCGGCCAGGTTGACCACGGTGCTGGGCAGAGGATAGAGAGCGGCGGATGCGGGCAGGTCGGCACCTTCGCGCACGCCACCCTTCCAGCTCCAGGTGTAGCCGGAGAGATACTTGCCGTAGCGCAGCAGGTCGGTGCGGCGGCAGTTCTCTGTGTAGAGCTCGCGGGCACGCTCGTCGAGAAGTGTATCGAGTGTGAGATCGGCGCTCACCCAGGGAGCGAGACCGGCACGCTGGCGCACGTAGTTGACATAGACCAGAGCGGTGTTCTTCTCACCTGCTCCGTGGAGTATGGCCTCGGCGGCGGTGAGATACATCTCGGCCAGACGGATCACCACATAGTCGGCATCGGCGCAGTCCTGACCCTTGGGGGTATCCATCACCTCGCCGTTGGCGTCGAGTCTGTAGTTGGTGTACTTGAGGGGCAGATAGCCGTTGGAGCCGTAATGTGTCTGGTCAAGAGCCTCGTTTGCCTTACTGAAACCGAAGAACGAGGTCATCCAGTTCTTAACGCGGATATCTTCGGACTGCGAGCACTCGGGATCGAGCCATTCGAACTTGTCGACAAACTCCTCGCGGGCGGTCATACACTTCCAGCCTGACTGTGCCACATTATACCATGTGTTGATGCAGCATCCCTCGCTCTCGGGATTGAACGAATAGTCAATGCCGTTGAAGGTATATGACACTGTCTTCTCCCAATCCTTGGCCTTGTTGAACTTCTCGAGGGCCTTCTTATAGTCGGCTTCCTTCTCGAAATCGTCGCGGTTGGGCTCGAAGAGAGTCTCCTGAACACCCTGAGAGGCGATGAAGCCCTCGATGAGCAGAGTGGAACCGGCAAAGTTCTTGAGGTTGGACTCGCTGGAGGGGATCACCCAGATGTTCTCGTTGACAGCGTTGGCGCCACCGATGGCATAGTCGCGGTTGTTGGCGGCGAAGAGGTTGTGGTAGTGCTCGGCGAGACCCGAACCGTGGAAACCGGGACCTTTCAGGCGGTTGATCACGGCATTGGCCTTCTCAAGACACTTGTTCCACTGGGGTGTGCCGGTGAAGAGCTCGGCATTGAGATAAAGCTTGGCAAGGATAGCGTCGCAGACATCCTGACCGACGAAACCCCAGTGGGTTGTGGCAGGCTTGGATGCGTAGGACTCGGACACCTTCTCGAGATCGGCCACCACACGCTCGAACACCTCGGCACGGGGAAGCTGGGGAGCCACGGCGCCGATGGTGGAGTTCTCGTCGGCATAGGGGACATTGCCGAACAGGGAGAGCATATAGTAGTAGCAGCCTCCGCGCAGGATGCGGCACTGGCGCATATAGTCGTCGGCCATGGCCTGGAGCTCGGGGGTGTTGAGCTTGAAGTAGCCATTGTTGACTGTCTGGATGAAGTCATTACAGAGCGAGATGTTGATCACCAGACGGCCGTAGGTACCCACGAGCACCTTGTTGTTGGGAGCCACGGTGCCATACTGGAGTGTGGCGAAGTCGACATCGTCCTGAGGAAGCCAGTTGGCCTCGTCGGTGGGTATCTCCTCGAGATTGAAGATGGCACGCTGGAAAGTCGACATACCGCCGTCGAAGTTGTGGACCGACGCTGTGCCGTTGGCGCCGTAGGTGGCGAATTGCATATACACGTCGGCAAGCACGGAGTTCATGTAGCCCTCGGGGTCCTTGGCGAAGTCGGCGGCTGTGATTTCGCGGGGATCGGACGGAAGCAGGTCAAGGTCGCCCACACAGGAGCCCATTGCCAACGCCGAGGCCGCGATGCCCATCGAGATGAAATATTTATTGAATCTTTTCATTGAATCAGAGTTGTTGTTGTTGGGTACTTGTTAGAAAGTGGCGACAACGCCGAATGTGCAGGTGACGGGACGGGGATATACATCGTTGTCGATACCGCCGCTCACCTCGGGGTCGAGACCCTTGTACTTGGTGATCACGAAGGGATTCTGCACGGCTGCATAGAAGCGGAGCTTCAGGGCATCCTTGAGCACATTGTTCAGGGTGTAGCCCAGGGTGATGTTGTCGCAGCGCAGGAAGGAGGCATTCTCCACATAGTAGCTGCTGACAGCGCTCGGGGCCACGCTGGTGAAGAGATATTCACCTGCCATCAGGTTGTTGAGCTGATAGCCGTAGAGGTTGTTGACGGGACGGGTGCGCTCAAAGCGGGGGTTGTTGTAGACATAGTTGCCAAGATTGGCGCGGAGCACGATGCCGAGATCCCAGTTCTTGTAGTTGAAGTTGTTGTTCCAGGAGATTGTCCACTTGGGATCGGGCGAGTGGTAGACGATACGGTCGGCGTCGTTGATCACACCGTCGGCGTTCTGATCCACATACTGGCCCTCGACAGGGTTGCCGTTCTTGTCATACACCTGCTCGTACACGTAGAATGAGTTGGCAGGATGTCCCACGAGATGATATTGCAGACCGCCGCCTGTTCCGGAGGGGGTTCCGGCAGCCTCGATCTGCGAGGTCTCAGAGTCACCGGTGAGTTTGGTGATCTTGTTCTTGTTGTAGGCGATGTTGACACCGGTTGTCCAGGTGAAATCGTTGGTCACGACGGGACGGGCGGTGGCTGTGAATTCGACACCGGTGTTATCGAGCGAGCCGATGTTGCGGTCGAAATAGTTGGAGGTGTTCATGCCGCCGGTGGGGACGAATGCCAGAAGGTCCTTGGTGGTACGCTTGTACCAGTCGGCAGCCACGGTGATGCGGTTGTTGAGGAAAGCGAAGTCAAGACCGACGTTCCATGTGGTGGTCTCCTCCCACTTGATGTCGGGATCGTAGGCCTTGGGATAGAGGGCGTTGATCCACTGGCCTGAGCCGGAGGGGTCGAGATACTGGAAGGGGGGAGTCGACACGGTGTAGGTGGCCATGTAGGGGAAGAGGCCCGATACCTGCTGCTGGCCGGTCACACCCCAGCCGAGACGGAGCTTGAGGTCGTTCCACCAGTCGCGTGTTGATTCCATGAAGGGCATATTGATGATCTTCCAGCCGAGAGCCAGCGAGGGGAAGAGACCCCAGCGGTTGTTCTTGGCGAAACGTGAGGAGGCATCGTCGCGGAGGGTGAATGTGAGCAGATAGGTGTCGTCGAAGGTGTAGTTGACACGTCCGAAGAAGGAGATGAGCTGCTGCGGGCCGGCCCATTTGGTCATGGGCACGTTGTTATACGAATGTCCGATATGGTCGGCGGTGGCGGGATCTTCGTTGAGGGTCCAGCTGCTTCCGGCAAACGCCATATTGTAGCCGAGGGTGTTGATGAGCGTCTGCTCGCGGCCATGATAGTCGAAGTGCTGCCATGAGTAACCGGCCATCACGTCGAGGTTGCTCTTGATGGCCTCGAAATCCTTGCGGTAGTTCACATAGAAGTCGAGCAGGGTGTTGCGCTGCAGCTCATACTTGTGGTGACGTGTTCCGGCACCGTCCTTGTAGTTGCCGCGCCAGGCCATGATGGAGTTCTGGTTCACGATATCGGTCCAGGTGTTCTTGCTCACCTGATAGCCGAGGTTGAGGTTGAAGTGGAGCTCGGGAAGGAAGTGCAGGGCATAGTCGATCTGCAGGTTGCCTGTCGACGACCACACCTTGCCGCGCTTGCTCTGGTCGTTGAGGAGCTGCACGGGGTTCTGTCCGGCATTGGTCTCGGGCGCACCGTTGGCGAAGATATTGGTATAGCCGTTGTAGATGGGCGACACGGGGTTGCCGAGAGCGTCGGCAGTGCTGTAGTTGGTACGGACGGGGAGTGTGGGCGAGAATGTGGTGGCTGCACCGATGGCGCCCATATCGGCCTCCTGGGAGTCAACGTATGTGCCGTTGACGTTGGCGTTGACCGAGAGAAGTCCGTTGAAGAACTTGGGACTGAGGTTGAAGCCCACGGTGGTACGCTTCATCTCCGAAGTCTTCACGATACCCTTGGAGTCGTTGAAAGTGGCGCTCACACGATAGGGGAGCCAGCCGGCCTGACCGCCTACACTGAGCGAGTAGTCGTGGGAGAAGACAGTGCGGAGCACCTCTTTCTGCCAGTCGGTGTTGATCTTTGCGGCCTCCTCCTCGGAGATGAACGGAGCGTTGAGATTGGCCTTTGCCTTATCATTGTTATAGTTGTTCACGAAGTCACGGAGCTGGTTGCCGTCCATGAGATCGAGAGTCTTGCGCGCGGTGGCGATGTGGAAGTTGGCCGAGAAGTTGACCTGCGGACGTCCGCTCTGACCCTTCTTGGTGGTGATGATGATCACACCGTTGGACGCACGGCTACCGTAGATGGCGGTGGCGGAGGCATCCTTGAGGATGGTCATTGACTCGATATTGTCGGGCGACACCATGGTGAGGGCATTTGTGCCTCCGGCCATCGACTGGCTGTTCATGGGCACACCGTCGATCACGATGAGGGGGTCGTTGGATGCCGAGAGCGATGCGCCGCCGCGGATACGGATGGTGGCGCCGCCGGTGGGATTACCGCCGTTGGTGGTGACAACCACGCCGGGGCTCGCGCCCACAAGCATATCGGATGCCGTGGTGGCTATACCGGCCTCGATGTCATCGGGCTTGATCACTGCCACCGATCCGGTGGCGTCGCTCTTCTTAACCACGCCGTAGCCGATGGCCACAACCTCGCCGAGCATCACTGAGTTTTCGGACATGGTCACATCAATGACGGTGCGGTTGTTCACGGCGATCTCCTGGGTCTCGTAGCCCACGTATGAGAATACCAGTGTGCCGTCGGCAGGGACTGACAGCGAGTAGCGGCCGTCGAGGTCGGTGGCCGTGCCCATTGTTTCGCCCTGTACGAGCACACTTGCGCCGATCAGAGGTTCACCCTCCGGGTCTATCACGGTGCCGGTCACCGTGATCTTCTGCGCTAAAGCGGGGAAAGCAAAGCATACTGCCAGCAGGGCGGCAAGCCACACTTTCCGACTCATTTGAAAACAAATGTTCTTCATGCAAGAGTTTTTTAGAAAGTTTTGTTGTAATGTATGTTCTTATAATCTCTAATGTATTGGTCCTTTGCGGGCGGAAAGAGGGGAGGCACTGACACTGACGGCGTGTTTCATGGCTGGCCGAAGCCTCCGGACACGGCAGCGGAGAGGGGGGTTTAGGACTATCCGTTGTCTGCGGCGTAGACGCAGACAACGTCAGGTCATGACCTGACGGCCGGTGGCGACACTCTGTCGCCCGAATTTCGTTCTTTGAGAAGACCGCGGCGGTAAGAAGACGTGATTGCGGCTGGATGGGGGGATGGAAAGATGGGCTGCCTCGACCGGACCGTCTCATGGTGTGGCGGCGACCGGTGGAGAGCCTTGACTGCTTGAGGCCGGAAATAACCCGGCAGGTAGGTCTCTCTTAAATAAAATCCTTTGTATGTATGTTCTCTCTCTACTGATTGGTCCTGCCGATACCCTCTGATAGGCTCTTCAGGAATGTTGAAACGGGAGTGACAGACAGCAGTCTGATTCCCAATTCGGAGGCAAATATAGAACATTTTTTCCAATTACTCAAACTTTTTTCACAAAAAAATTGTAAACATCCGGTATGACGCCTTAATAGGTGTAAATTCTACACTTTCAATAAGTTCACATCATTTCAAAGTCCATGCAGCTATGAAACTTCACATATTTTGATATTTTTTTTGCTTTTTAGATTAAAATTCGTACATTTGTCACCGTTGGTATGATAGCTTTGACCGTGACACATTGAATAATCACTACCACCATTATTAGCACTGACCTATCCATAACCCTTGTCTATACCGGGAGAAACTATCTGAATGAACCTGAAAGAACGACATAAGAAATATCTTAAAGCGCTGGGTATAACCACCCTCGCGTTTCTGCTGTCACAGGTGCTCCTCTCGCCCCTTACATTTTCCGCCGCCACCATGATATCATCGCCCGACAGAGGCGACTTCACCATCAACGACTTCTATAGCCATGTGGCCGACAAACGTGCCGTCCGCACCCTCGACTCCGACGTGGTGATCGTGGACATAGGCGATCTTGACCGCGACGGCATCGCCGATGTGCTCGACATGATATCCCTATGCTCCCCGCGCGCCGTGGGAGTGGACGTCCTGTTCGCCGAACCGCACGAGGATGACTCCCACATCATCAATGCCCTGAGAGGCTGCCCCAACATCGTGATGGCGGCTTCCGTAAAACCCGACTCCTCCGCAACGGACCGGTTCAGACTTGACCTCACATCGTTTCTCATGGACAGCCTCGCCCCCGGCATCCCCGTCGGCGCCACCAATTTCCCGACGGTGGAGGGGGATCACACCATCCGCGAGTTCAGACCGGCATATCCGGGCCGCACGGATTCGATAGCATCCTTCGCACTTGCCATCACGGAGATAGCCGCCCCTGACCGCGCCGCAGCACTCATGAAACGCGACAATCCCGAGGAGGTCATCAATTTCTGCTCGCGTACATATAAGATATACACTCCTGACGAAATCGCCGGCAATGCCGGGGAGCTGATCGGCAAGATAGTGCTGCTCGGCTCGCTCAGCCAGCGCGAGGATATGCACACTACCCCCGTCAAGGCTTCAATGACAGGAGTCATGATCCATGCCCACACGATATCCACCATCCTCTCGGGCCACTACTTCTACAAGCTCGGCAAATGGTGGAACTGGGCCATCGCATTCATCCTGTGTTTCATGGTCGTCTCGTTCAGTATGTTCATCCCGGCCAATATCAAGTCAATGTCAATGAGAGTGTTCCAGCTGATACTGCTATATGTCACCATACGCTACGGCTATGACCTGTTCATCAACTACAGTCTTATCGTCAACTTCTCCTACTCGCTGCTGATGATCACATTCGGGCTGCTGGCCAACGACTTCTGGACCGGCGCCGAGGCCGCAGTCGCATGGATCAAAAATAAATTTCCAATCCTGAACCTTAAAAAAGTTAAATTCCTGCTTTCACGATGAAACGATACCTGCTTATACTTAGCCTTATCCTGACATTTTTCACTCCCGCATTCGCCCAATACGAGGTGAACGATTTCAAGGGCAACGTCACTCTTGAGAAGAACGGCACCTCCACTCCTGTAAGCAAGAAGATGAAACTTGTAGGCAATGACATCCTCAACATCCCCGAAAACGGATTCGTTGAGATCCTCAACACAGCGTCCGGCAAACTGTTCCTCTCGACCACCCACGGCAAATTTGCGACAACCACCATCATGATGGATGCCCGGGCGAAAGCATCGGACAACTCGGCGGCAATCAACGGTAACATCCGTGGCATCACCGGCACGAAGAAGAAACAGAAGGTCTACAACCAGACCGGCATGGTGACCCGCTCGCTCATCACCCTCGATCCTGCGGTGGCAGCAATGAACATCACCTCGGAAAACCTGTGCCAGTGTCTGGTAAACGCCATACGCACCAACGACTTCGCGTCACGGCCGACAATGCCCGTGAGCCTCACAGGCGAGACAACGCCCGGAGGCGGGATGGAAATATCAATGACCAGCGACTATGACTATCCGGTCTACTTCAACATACTCAAGATCAAGCCCGACGGGGCGCGAGTGGAAGTCTCGGAGCTCGGTCAGCCGATAGGCAACTATATGCTCGGCGCAAAACAGACCATCTCACGCGGACAGCCTGCTCCTCTTGAGGAAGGTTGCCGCCACATAGTGATAATGACACCCGTCCCTTTCAATCTCAACGGACTGCTCAAAGATCTCGAGGAGATGATGGGCCGCACCTCAGTTGACGTCCCCCCGGCCGACCTGCCGGTCTACATCTGCGAGCTTGACTGACAAAGCTCCCCTCTCCGGCTATCCGCACACTTATCCTAACCGAAACAAATCAATCATCACATAGAACAATGCACCTCCTATCCAAATCCCTGACCGCCGTGTCATTGTGTGCCATCGCCGGCACCGGCATAGCCACGACAGCCTCCGAAGAGGCAGCTCTCCACGAGACCAGACAAGCGAAACTGACCTACAATTTCCCGCAGAAGAGGACTCCCAACAAACTGCTCAAATATTCGAGCGCGTTCTTCAGCGTGTTTGACAACAATGTCTCCACCGTGCAGGGCTCCAGATACTTCGATGTCGACAAGAAGACCATCAAGCACGTCGATCTCTCCCCCTCATGCTCCAACTATGTGGCCGTCATAAGAGGCAAGAAAGAGAACCAGGCCATAGTCTATGATTTCAGACTCCCCGACAACGAGCTCCACAAGTTCAAGAACAAGAAGATAGGCAACCCCACAGCCGCCACCTTCACCCCCGACGCCCGCAACATAGTCATAGCCTCAAGCACAGGGCTCAACATCATCGAGCCTAAGAAATATGAGGTGGTCGACCGCATGGATCTCCCCTTCGAGGCCAACGAGATGGTGTTCAGTTCCAACGCCTACTTCCTGGCCATAACCGACAGCACACGCGTGGCCGTGATCAACTACGCCGACAAGAACGTGCGCAAGGAGTGGGACTTCGGCGTGAAAGTGAACTCCATGGCCTTCAACCGCGAGAACACGGAGATGGCAGTGCTGACAGCCGACGGTGTGCTCAGCATCTACGACACCCGCAACTTCGTGATCAAGAAAACCATCGACGATCTCGGACAGGGCATATCATGTGACTACAACCTCGACGGAAAATATATCTCCGTCGCAACCTCGCCCGAGATAATCGCCGTGATCAATCTCGTGAAGGACAACGATGTCGACTTCGTGAAAATCGACGAGGGTGACATCACATTCCTCACATTCCTCAACGACGCACGCAACAACACCATCCTCGCATTCACATCGAAAGATATGGTCAATGCACGACGGATGACAAAACTCGAACCCTACTACGGCAAACTCATCGCCGATCAGGTGAACGAGAAGATGAACGAATGGCTCAAGATGATGCCGGGCGAGACCATGGAAGCCTACCGCGAACGTGTCACCGACGAATCGCGCGCAAAGATGCGCAAGCTCTTCGAGGAAGAGATCTCGACAAATCTCGCGGGCGACCCCGTGGCCGCTGCCGAGATCGCGCTCGGAAAATATGACCGTGGCAACGGAATCCTCGCCATCGACTTCGACAATATGCCCTCGATCGGCCTCCCCGTGCCCGAGACCGACCTCGCATCGTTCAAGACCGCAAACGCCCTCAAATTCTCCGACGCCAAATATGGTGTGATGGCCGACGATAACTTCGAGCTCATATATGCCAAGGTCTACAACTCCGAGAACGGACAGACCTACATCTACGACAACCTCGACCGTGTGCCACTCAACTTCATGGATGGCGATGACAACGTCGTGTCGCTCGAGATCATCCAGCAACAGCAGATGGAGGAGCTGAAACTCCAGGAAATCAGACAGAAGGTATATGAGGAGGCCAAGATGCGCAACGTCATCTCCGACCATACCAACATCACCGTCGACTCCCGCGTCGAGGCCGCCTACAACGCCGCCGGCGACAAGATACTCAACTATATTGTGAAATTCTCCTACGAGGTCGATCCCGATTTCTCCGTGACCGAGGATTTCGCCCCCGGCAAGTATCATGTCGCCGAATCGGGAGCCGCATCGTCGATGCTCTCGATCGTCAAGGAGGCGTTCGAGAACGACTTCTCGCAATACATCCGCCAGGGCAAGCAGCTCAGGATGAAAATCTACGGCACAGCCGATGCCGCCCCCATCGTCCGCGGAATCCCCTACGACGGCACCTACGGCGACTTTGAGAACGAGCCCGTCTACAAGAACAGCCAGCTCACAAACATCAGCGTGACCGCAAGCGACGGCATCAAGCAGAACGAGCAGCTCGCTTTCATGCGCGCAATGGGTGTGAAAGACTTCCTCGAGAAGAATGTGGCCAACCTCAAGGACATGGACACCACCCACGACTTCTTCATCGACGTGGCCGAGGAGAAAGGTGGTCAGTTCCGCCGTATCACCACGGAGTTCACATTCGTGGATGCTTTCTAATTTCTCTTTAAACTTATGAAAAACCGTAACACGACCTTAACACTTATCTTATCACTTCTCGTCGCCGGAGGAGCGGCAGGGCAATTGTCCCTGCCCGCCTCCCCCGACGAGGCGGCTCCCCTGCTCATAGACAACAATGAATCTATGGGAGGGGGATTGCTGAACCCGTCCGGGGATATGATGAACCCCGGACCACTCGTCAACGCCGATTCGCTCCGCCACGCCGAGATGCTCGCGGCAGTCGACCGCGCCACCACTCTCTACAAGCACCTGAAATGGCAGAAAATGGAGGGTGAGGCCGAAAATGCGCTCTACCCCACCGCGATGAACTGCTACGAGGCCGCTCTGAAAGGCTACGGACTCGCCAAATCCGACCCGGAGGAGCAGGACCGTTGCCGCAACATACTCCGCGACATCAACCGCGACCTGCTCGAAGGAGCCTTCTTCTATTCGGGAGCAGGAGACAACGACCGGATGAACTCCTTCGCCCGCGCGGTCGTGGACACCCGCCTGATGGACACCTTCAAGGGGCAGACATTCCCCGGCAATCAGTCGGCCTATCCGGCCATAGTCTACTGCGCCGCCTCGTCGGCCTATAATGCCAAGGAATACTCCCAGGCGATAAAATACTTCGACGAATATCTGGCCACTGGCGAGGAGCGCTCGCGCGAGCAGATATACATCTTCCTCGGACAGGCCTGCATGAACACAGGCGACTACAACAAGGCCATAGCGGCCATGACCGAGGCCATAGAGAAATACCCGTCCAACTACAACTTCCTGCTCATAGCCATGCAGTCGTGCATGGACGGAGGCAGGGCCGAGATGCTGCAGGCTTTCATCGACAAAGCCATGTTCTTCCGCCCGGGCGACGAGCAGCTCCTGATGATACAGGCTAAACTCCAGGAAGACCGCCGGGAATATCAGCAGGCGCTGCAGACCTACTCGATACTCGACGAGCTGAAGCCCAACAACCTGAACATAGCCAAGCGAATGGCCCTCTGCTACTACAACCTCGGAGTCAACTACTACAACAAGGTGATATTCGAGACCGATGAGAAGGAGCAGAAGAAATTCCGCCGCCAGTGCGACTCATACTTCGAGGCGGCCACCATGAAGATAGAGGAAGTGCTGGCCAACGACCCGCTCAACATGAAATTCCTGAAGGCCCTTGCCGTGAGCTACGGATGCGTTGGCAATATGGAGAAGTTCGAGGCCGCCAACACACGCATCAAAGCCCTCGGACAAGCCCCGGTGGGTGAGAAAGACCTCCCGTCGGAGGTGACATACAACGAGAGCAACAAGCCCAACTTCGTGGCCCAGGACACCAAGAACAAGGCCATCGGCGGCGAAGTGCCCATCTACTCCGATTTCGCCAAAAGCTATGTGGAGAAACGTCTGGCCAAATGGGTGGGCAAAGGTGAGTTCGAGAAAGACGACATCTATTCATCGCGCGTCAACGACATGACCATACGCCATGAATACGACCGTCTCGTCAAGGATGCCGAGAAAGAGTATCTCACACTCTACACCCGCCAGCTCCGTCCCTCCGACTTCAAGCTCAAACCCTACGACACCGGATCCGAGAGCTATCTGATCGAGTCGAACTTCGGCCCCATCTTCCTCCCCGTGCCCCTGGCCAACGGCGAGGCGGAGATATTCAAGGCCAACTGGGAGACGATGAAGATACACAACCCCAGCTATTACATCAACGACGACCAGGTCTACATAGCCGGAATCACCTTCGTCACATCCTACGGCAAAAGCTATACCTTCGACAACTCCAAGAACAAGGAATATGCCCAGACCCGCATAAACATCGACTTTGACAAGATCCTGGCCGATGCCAACAGCAACGTGGTGAAGACCCCTGCTGCATCGGCAGGCGCCGGCAAGTCTGATGAGATAGTCATCACCGCACAGAGCGATGTTGACCGCAACATCCCCTCGACAGGAAAGAAATCCGAATCGACATTCGCCGTGATCATTGCCAACGAGAAATACTCCACCGCCGCCGACGTCGAGTCGGCCCTCAACGACGGTGAGGCCTTCAGCCGTTACTGCAACCTCACCCTCGGTCTGCCCAAGGAGAACATACGCATCTACCGCAACGCCACAAGCGGCCAGATGAAAAGGGCCATGGCCGACATACGCAACATATCGCAGGCCATGGACGGCAAAGCCGACGTGATATTCTATTATGCCGGCCACGGCCTGCCTGACGACGCCACCAAGAGTGCGCTGCTGCTCCCCACGGACGGCGACGCGCTTGTGCCGGAGACCTGCATCCCGCTCGACGGTATGTATGCCGATCTCAGCTCAATGGGAGCGCGTTCGGTGATGGTGTTCATGGATGCCTGCTTCAGCGGCGGACAGCGCGACGGCCAGATGCTCAACAAGACCCGCAGCGTTGTGATCAAACACAAGGATGCCGCGCCAAGGGGAAATATGTTCTCGCTCACCGCCGCATCCGCACAGGAGACAGCCCTGCCCTACCGGGAGAAAAACCACGGACTCTTCACCTACTACCTGCTCAAGAAACTGCAGGAGACAAAAGGCAACGTGACCCTCAAGGAACTCTCGGAATACGTGACAGAAAATGTGAAACGCCAATCGACCATCATCAACGCAAAGCCTCAGACCCCGCAGGCCAACACCTCGGGTGAGATGACCGGTATCTGGCACAAGAAAAAACTTGTAGACTGACCATGACGACACCACGCCACCTCATCGCAGCCATCACACTCCTGATTGTCTCCGCCCTCACAGGCGGGGCAGCCGGAGTGAAGACCGTGCGCGGTGAATTCACATATCTCGGTGACAGGAACGAGACAAGAGAGCAATGCCGCGCACAGGCACTGCAGGGTGCGAGGGTGCAGGCTCTCGCCAAGGAATTCGGTATGCTTGTGAGCGACGACACTTTCCAGCATGAGACCATGACCGACCGCGAGCAGTCCACCTACTACTCATCTCTCAGCCTCACCTCAGTCAAAGGGGAATGGATCGCCGATGTCGGCGAACCCAAGTTCGAGTACAGCCTTGACAACGAGGGATGCTACGTGGTGAAATGCACTGTCACAGGCACCGCGAGGGAGATCTCCAACGAGGCCGCCCAATTCGAGGTCCTCGCGCTGCGCAACGGCACCACCACCCGGCATTCCGACACCCGTTTCCGCTCCGGCGACGATATGTATCTCTATTTCCGTGCCCCTTCCGACGGCTACATAGCCTGCTTTCTCGCCGACGACAGGACAAATGTCTATGCCCTCCTCCCCTATCAGGACGCATCGCGCGGAGAGGTGAAGGTGAAGCGTGGCAAGGAATACGTGTTCTTCGACCCTGCAAAGGCCGACCGCGACCACGGTCCCGTCGACGAGATCATGCTGTCCACCGAGAGCGTCGAGCGCAATTCGCTCTACGTGGTGTTCTCACCCAATCCGTTCAGCCTCACCGCCGACAGCCGCAGTTCCGACGGCGCCCCGCGCTCACTGTCGTCCGAAGCCTTCGCGAAATGGCTGTCCAAATCCAGGCGCAACGACACGAAGATGGGTGTGAAAATCATCAATCTCGAGATAACAAAAGAATGAACCAACTGAAACAATAACAAACCCCCAGCTATTATGAAAAAGATTCTTATGCTTCTGGTGGCAGTGTGCCTCCTGATTCCGGCGACCGCAATGGCCGACAACAATGACAAGAAAGCCGCAAAACGCGCTGAGAAGGAGCGCAAGGAACGCGTGAAAGAGAATAAGAAAGAGAGCAAGAAAGTGCTCAAACAGTTCGAGAAAGAGGGCTGGAAAGTGCTCGGCTCCACCCGTACACTCGAAAGTATGCTCATGCGCCACTACGAGAAACTCGACGAAGGCGGAGCCGATGCCCGTGAAGTGGTCGGAATAGCCACCAAAGTCAAGTCGAAGAACGTGGGCAAACAGATGGCAGCCACAAACGCCGCGATAACCTACGTGCAGGAATACAGTGAGATGCGTGGCCGTATGCTCACCGATGTCACCGCCGACGGCTCGATGAGCGAGAGTGAGTTCGAGCACTTCTACAGTGCCTTCGAGCGTGAGGTGCAGAAAGATATCAAAGGCGAGCTCACCGAGAGCTTCTCGATAATCCGCGAAAATGGCAACGGCATCTACGAGGTGCAGACCTTCTTCGTGCTCAACGAGAATTCAGCCACCAAGGCCCGTCTCCGCAGCCTCGAGAATGCCCTCAAGGAGAGCGAGGCGGCCCAGAAACAGGCCGAGAGAATATCAGCCTTCGTGCGCGGCGAGAAGTAATCATCATCCCATAGACTCACCGTCCCCTATCCCCGGACCGACCCTGACCACGGCCCGGGGATAGGGATGGCCGGAGGCTCACGCATCACATTCACAGCACTCTACGACCGGACGGCCACGTGCCGCAGCATAAAGTTTGACAAAAAAGCACTTGCATCCATGAAAAAAAGCCTCATCCTGACAGCGTCCCTGGCCCTGATGACGCTCACGACGAACGCTCAAAAGCAGGCTGAACGGCCCAACCCACGCCAGTCGTTCGAAGAGTTCCGCAAGGGGCTCCACGACGACTACAACTCTTTCCGCAAAGGCATACTCGACCGCTACGACAAGTTTCTCGACGGCGTATGGGTGGAATATGAGGAAAACCAGGGAGAGGAAGCCGACTCAAAGCCCAAACCGCGCAAGCTCCCTCTTGCCGACGACTATCGTCCCGCCGAGCATCCTGTGCCTGTGGTGACACTTCCGGCCGCACCCTCAGTGGACGTGGCGGCTCCCGTGAGACCGGAGCTCCCGGCATTACCCGAAGTTCCCGCACAAAAGGGGCGCGGTGACTTTGAATTCGGATTCTACGAAATGCCGGTCTCGATGCCCGATACCGATGTCAAGATAGCCATGCGCCTCAACAGCCAGAGCGACTATGCCGCCCAATGGCGGCAACTGGCGAAGGATCCGGAAGCACAGGTGCTCATGCGCGAGGTGGAACGCAAATCTGCCGAGATGGGGCTCAACGACTATCTGAAATATGAACTCGCCTCGAGTTATATCGACGCCCGCTATGCCGGGGCCGACGCCTCGTCGCGGACATCGCTCAAGCATTTCATACTCGCCAATCTGGGCTACGGTGTGCGCCTCGGCATAAACGGCCACGGACGCGCCCTGCTTCTCATCCCATGCAGCCAGCCTGTATATGCCAGGATGTTCATCCGCATCGACGACAAGAAATTCTATGTCTTCGGCACGGACGACAATGACCCGGCAGTCACAGCCAACGCCACCATCTCCACCTGCCAGCTCCCCAAGAACTCCGATCCCGGCATATCCATGGATCTCCGCATCAACGGCCTCAACCTCCCATACGTGCCCCACAGATATGATCTGTCGTTCAAGGATCTCCGCATCACTGGCGAGGTGAACGCGTCTATCTTTCCGGTGCTCTACCGCTATCCCCAGATGCCCACCGCCGACTTCGCCCGCTCATCGGTATGTCAGGACGTGAGAGACCATATCGTCAGCCAGCTCAAGACTCAGCTCGAGGGAAAAGAGGAGCGCCAGGCCGTCGACGATCTCCTGCAGTTCGTGCAGGGGGCATTCGAATATGCCACCGACGACGAGTTTCACGGATTCGAGAAACCCTACTTCTTCGAGGAGACACTCTTCTATCCCAAATGTGACTGCGAGGACCGTGCTATATTCTACACATACCTGCTCTGGAATGTGCTCGGAGTGGAAAACCACCTCATCAATTATCCCGGCCACGAGAGCGCCTCGGTGAGACTCTCATCCCCGATCAAGGGGGATGCCTACGAGTTCAACGGCTCCACATTCTACATTTCCGACCCCACCTTCATCGGTGCCCGCACCGGTATGTGTATGCCCAACTACATCAACGATGCCCCGGGCATAGACTACCACTACCGTCAGAAACAGTAAGAGGTTGTTTAAAAACAACCTCTAAATCCACAGAAAAAGAGAACCGGAAGAAACAGTCACAAGTCTGTTTCTTCCGGTTCTCTTTTTCCTATATATCCTCCTGAGATTCAGTCGAGATTGGGATCATGGGTGCGGTCAAGCTCGTCTATCACCTTCATAAGATACTGTCCGTAAGGATTCTTGAGCATCGGAGCGGCAATCTCCATCATCTTTTCGCGGGTGATCCACCCCTTACGGTAAGCGATCCCCTCCAGGCAGGCCACTTTCAGCCCCTGCCTCTTCTCGATAACCTCAATATAGGTCGACGCCTCCGAGAGCGAATCATGTGTACCCGTATCGAGCCATGCGAAGCCCCGGCCAAGAGTCTTGACCATAAGCTCGCCATCGCTGAGAAAACGCTGGTTCACCGCGGTGATCTCAAGTTCCCCCCGTTCGGAGGGTCTGATCCCCTTGGCCACTTCCACCACCTTGTTGGGATAGAAATAAAGCCCGGTCACAGCGTAGCTCGACTTAGGTCTGGCCGGCTTCTCCTCGATGGAAAGGCAACGGCCATCCTTGTCAAACTCAGCCACGCCATAGCGCTCCGGATCACTCACCCTGTAGCCGAACACCGTGGCCTTACCCTCCTTCTCGGCATTTTCCACAGCCTCATGCAGGAGAGCGGTGAAACCGTTGCCATGGAAAATATTGTCGCCGAGCACGAGACAGCAGGAATCGTCACCTATGAAATCCTCGCCGATTATGAAAGCCTGGGCCAGACCGTCGGGCGACGGCTGCTCGGCATACCCGAACCTCACGCCATAATCCGACCCGTCACCCAGAAGGCGCCTGAAAGCCGGAAGATCGTGAGGAGTGGAGATGATGAGAATCTCGCGGATGCCCGCAAGCATGAGTACCGAGAGCGGATAATAGATCATCGGCTTGTCGAATACCGGGAGCATCTGCTTGCTCACACCCTTGGTGATGGGATAGAGCCTTGTGCCGGAGCCTCCGGCCAGAACGATTCCTTTCATAACTGAGCTGGTAAACGGTGACTGTCCCTACCGGGCGTTGCGGTAGATTGTCTCGACATCTTCAATCGTGAGCTTGCGCAGGGCCCCGAGTGTGGCGGTTCCACCCTTGGTGCACATCTCGGCCATGTGGCGGATCTCCTCATCGGAAGGCTCCCGGCCGATAAGCTCGGTGAGATTGACAGGCATTCCGATCAGACGGAAGAAATCAAGCATGGCCTCGATGCCGGCATTGGCCGTGAGCATCATCTCCTCCTTTGAGTCAAGATTGGCGGGTATGTCGAAGAGGCTGACTGCCAGACGAGCGAAACGCTCGGGACACAGATCCACCACATAGCGCGCCCACGCACCCCAGATGGCTGCCAGACCGGCACCATGGGCCACATCGAAGAGACCGCTCACCTCATGCTCCAGACCGTGCACGGCCCAGTCGCCCTGGCCGCGCAGACCGGTGAGGTCATTATGAGCAAGAGAGCTCGCCCACATGATGGAGGCACGGACGGAATAATCGTCGGGAGCCGACATCACCTTCTCGCCGCACTTCATCACAGTGCGGAGCAGAGCATCGGCAAGCGCATCGGTGAGATACATATCACCGCCGCGGGTGAAGTAACGCTCGAGCGTGTGCATCATGATGTCGACAACACCACACGATGTCTGATAAGCGGGGAGAGTATAGGTAAGTTCCGGATTCATCACGGCGAAACGTGGACGGCAGATATTGTTGGAGAACGATTTCTTCTCATCGCCACACTCATCCTCACGTGTCACCACACAACCGTCGCTCATCTCGCTTCCGGCTGCAGGGATGGTCAGCACCGCTCCGACAGGAAGAGCCTTGACAGGCACAAGCTTGCGCAGGAAGAAATCCCACACATCACCCTCATATTCCACACCGGCGGCGATAGCCTTGGCCGAGTCGATGACACTGCCGCCACCTACGGCCACGATGAAATCTATTCCCTCGCCACGGGCAAGGTCGATGCCCCGGCGCACAAGTGACAGACGGGGATTGGGGACCACACCACCCAGCGATTCAAATGGAATGCCATTCTCCTTCAGGGATCCGGTCACACGGTCGAGAAGCCCCGAACGCACACAGCTGCCGCCACCATAGACAACAAGCACCTTCGACCCGCCCCATTTCCTGACGAGTTCACCGGTCCGGTTCTCAGTATCCGGACCAAACACCACCTCAGTGGGTGCATAATATGTAAATTCTTTCATGAAAGTAAAGTTTTTTAAGTACTGCAAAGATACAGCAAAATCCCCGGATGTACAATCCAATACTTACCAAACCAATCATTCATCAAGAGTTTTATTCCAATTTGGAATATTCTAAATTCGAATATTAAATTTGGACAATTTTATTATTATGAAATCCATTCACAACAAAGAATATCAACAACTTCTCACTCTTCTTAAAGCAAAACGCATCGAGAAAGGTTTCACTCAGGAGCGGCTTGCTTCATCATTAGGTATCAAACAGGGTATTATAAGCAAAATCGAGACTCATGAACGAAGGCTTAATGTCATTGAACTACGCTCTATCTGTATTTCTCTCGGTATTTCCTTCCCTGAATTCATCAATCAATTGGAGAAACTCATAGAAGACAAATGAAATTAAGTTTACCACCGAGATCTAAAAACAGTGTTCTCACCTCCGAAGAACTGCAGAATGTATTGCGTCCGCTCGTGGGAACGACGTTTATCCCCACCCACCGACCAAGAACTGACGGATCAAGGATACGCAAACTGATTTCATCAATGGTACAACCACATACCACAAATGCTTCAGAGGGAACGTTCACGATCATTCCCCCGAGAAAGAAAGGTGTTCCCAAGGTTTTATCTGAGTTGATTGACACATACATCGTATCAACCGGCGATAAATACAATCTTCAGATATGGAATCGTAATCCAATTGGTAAGAATCCATTGGTAACGTATGACAATAATGACAGAATCACTCCTCAGGATATTCGGTTGGTAATGGTAAAAATAGATGTAACACGTGAAATAATTTCATCTATTGTTATTTTAACCCCTGACTACATTGAGCAACGATTTGGAAAATTCGGTAAGGAAACGATAAAAAACCAGTTGCTTATACATGACAAATGCAGAAACAGCATAATTCAATCGGATGAACGCATTCTGTTTTATGATGACACTCAGAAAGTCAAATCATTAAGCGTAAGCCATCCGGATCTTTCATCCATACAATCCACTGATTCCCCGACACGTAACACCCTGATGCCATTATCCGAGATAAAGAGCATCGTTGCAATGAATCTTATAGGTGTCACCCTTGAAGCTCCGGACACAAAAACAAAGGGACAACTTCTGGAGAAGAAAGTAATCCAGTTATTGGGCCTTCATGAGGACAGTAGATTGGCAGGTGGATTTCCGGATGTTCCTCAACAGCTACTGGAAGTAAAGGTGCAGGACTCTCCAACTGTAGATCTTGGGCGCTACTCACCTCAATTTGAAGAAATCATTGATGAGAATCTTGATATCACCACACGAGATGTGAGATATCTCATAGCTCTGACCAACAGGCAATCCAATAGGATCGAAGGAATAATCCTATCATCCGGTGACTCTTTGGATTCAGTCTTCACGTATATAAGTGACGTCAATTACAAGTGCCAGAGGTCAATCCCCATGAATTTCTTTGACGGATTCGAAGGACAATGTGTCTTTAATCCGTAATGCCGAAAGCCGCTTTCACTGCTGCTTCAATCCTAGACTTATAGATATTCCTCTCAGTACTAATCTTGCACTTGACAAACTCCTTGGTCAAATGCAAGATTCTTTTTGCTTCATCCGATTTTATGTCTGGAAGGGGATACTGCTCAACGTATTGGGATAGATAACGACGCTTCCCACTGTACAGCTTATTATTAAACTTCATATCGTGGTACTCCGCCATCAGTTTTGAGTTAGCAATCCCAAGAATCAGATACAACATATCGAGGTCTTCAGATGATGTACCACAGATCCAATAACAATTTCCATTGACAAGTGCTCCGGTATAATCAATTGCAAACCGTGGTTCAGAACTTATATCAGCCCATACCAGCTTGGGATATTTCCACAACACCGGGTTCTGAGGCACCCAATATTCATACCATTTCTTTTTTGACTTGATCAGATAGCTTCGCCTTTTTAGCCTTTCCTCATGTTGCGTGAAAAAAGCCTTTGCTTCCGGATATACGTCAATATCAAGCACAGCCTTCTCTCCATTATTTTCGTAATAAGGATATATTACTCTCGGGAGTGGACCTTTTATATCACCGCCGTCGATATTTTCTTGCGATATCATATCTCTAAACCAGACATCTTCAGGTCTATGTTCAGTGAAATCATCGCTAAGAAACACATCATCAGCACATGATTTGATTCCAACACGCACCTTGAAGAAATCGGATATGCGGTTGGACATTTTCGATTCAATTTTTGTTATCAGTGAACTGCTTTCCTCTGATTTTATGCACCATACACTGCCTGCATTTCCACTGCGGTCAAGCATTCCGGTTCTTACCACGTATTCCTGTGACCCTATCCGGAATAAACCGTCAGTTTCCTGATTTATGACATCATATATGTCCACACCAGTATGCATAAGACCGGACTTGTCGGAAGATCTTGACTCATATATGGATATAAACTTATGAGACTTGCTTTCATCATCACAGGGTTTCTTACGGCCTATGAAGACTGCAGGAAGCACGGCAGTATCAAAAGGTTTGGTGTCACCTAAATCTATAATCTCCAAGATTTCATAATTCCTCAATAAGTATGCACGGATATCCGCTCCGCTTTTAGTAGTCAGAAACCGGTTTGAGGTTATAACACCCAACAAACCTCCTGGTCTGAGACTTTCAGTCATATTGATAAGGAACGGATAATACAGATCAATCCTTCCGGTCAGTCCAAACGAATCCGCTATTTTTTTAGCATATTCGGCTCCAAGGACTTGAGTCCTCACATAAGGAGGATTTGCTATGATGACATCATTAACTTTTTCAAAAGAGAATAATCCACCAAGTCTTTCGGAAATGAAATCCTTGCATTTTATATCTATCACGCTATCTGCGAACCGATTAGACAGCTGCTTGACAGTCTGGTCTGTAAATGATGGATTTTTATCTGATCCGGATATATTGAATTGAATGCCGGCTTCGCTGAGTTTCCCCGCCAACGCCATAAGAAGAGCACCATCACCACAAGCCGGATCATTTATCATGATGGGATTATCTGCAGGTCTGATATATGTAAGCAGTTTCTTAGCTAGAAAATCAGCCAACGGCACCGGAGTAAACGTTGTTCCGTCTTTCTTCTTGTCTGTATACTTCTTTATCATATCTGTCAATCCATACAATACCAGTATCAATCGGAATCACAATCTCCCTTCGTCGTTGTAGGAATAGGAGTTGGGGCCGGCTATTATCACATGGTCGAGCACGTTTATGCCAAGTATGCGCGCTCCCTCCTTGATGCGGCGCGTGAGGCTGTCGTCATCTCCCGAGGGCCTGTGATTGCCCGACGGATGATTGTGAACGAGTATGATCCCTTCGGCCAGACAGTCGATGGCCCTCTTGAGAAGCAGTTTCACATCAACCACTGTTGCGGCGGTGCCCCCCTGCGATATGCAGCGCTTGTAGGTGACACGGTTGGCCCTCGACAGCATCAGCACCCAGAATTCCTCATATTCAAGACCGCTGAGCACAGGACTCATGAGCTCCACGACATCATTGCTCGAGCGTATCTGTGGATTGACACGCACGGCAGCCGACTCGCTGTTGCGGCGTCCGAGCTCGAATGCAGCCGCCAGACTGACGGCTTTGGCCGGACCGACACCCTTGTATTTGCTCATAAGCTCGTTCATCGACATACGGGCGAGATTGTCCACCCTCCCGTCACAGTCGCGCAATATGGAACGGGCCATGTCGATCACCGACATACCCGGAAGTCCGCCACCGAAGATTATGGCTATCAGCTCGGCATCGCTCAGCGCACGTATGCCCAGCGAGAGAGCTTTCTCGCGCGGTTTGTCATCCTCCTGCAGATCAGAGATGCGCATGGAGCCGAAGGGTGTCTCGTCCATTGTCACTTACCTTTGCGTATGAGTATCTCCTCCTCTATATCGCGGCCGCGTCCGAGGAGTATCTTGGTGAAATAGGCGCGCAGGAATCCGGTGCCATAGCCGGTGATCTGGATCACACTCGCCGGGACAGCCTTGAGGGCAATCTCAAGCGATCGGGTCGAGACAAGCGCGGTTATCAGGATCGCGAGCAGATACAGGCCGAGCGGCAGAAGCCACCACGGAGAGACCAGTATGCCGAGAAGCAGCATGGCCACACCGGCTATCACAGCCAGAGCCGGAAGAGTATGCACCAGCTTCATCGAACCGGGATAAAGCAGTTTGAGCGTGATGCGTGACATCCCGAACACATGGACCTGACGGAAGAATTTGGCGAAGTCGATGCGGCGTTTGTGGTAGACGAAAGCCGGCCGTATGAGCGAGATGGTGAATCCGGCATTGCGGATACGTGTGCTCATGTCTATATCCTCGGAGAACATCTCCCTGAAACCTCCCACCTTCTCATAGACCCGGCGCGAGAAGCCCATGTTGAACGTCCTGGGGGTAAACTTCTCCATACTCACCTTGCCGCCGCGTATGCCGCCGGTGGTGAGAAACGAGGTCATGGCATAATTGATGGCCTTCTGTGTGGGCGAGAACGATTCGTGGGCGGCATCCGGGCCTCCGAACGCATCGCATGGAGCCGAGGCAAGCTCACGGCTGAGTGTGGCAAAATAGCCGGGGGGTATCACACAGTCGCTGTCGAAAAAAATGAACCAGTCACCCACGGCACGTTCCATACCATAGTTTCGCGCTATGGAACGCCCCTCGTTTTCCTTATAGAAATACTTTGATCTCACGGACGGGTAACGCCTGACCGACTCCTCGCATCTCACGGTCGAGCCATCCTCGACTATCACCACCTCGAAGTCATCGCAGGTCTGCTCCGCGAGGCTTTTCATCAGATCGGCCACTTCGTCAGGACGGTTGTAGACCGGAATGATCACTGAAAAACGTGGTTTCTGCTCCATCAGCACATCCGGTTTTTGTAATCCTCATAATCGAAACGACGCAGATAGGTGCATTCCCCATCCTTGTCACACAACACTATCGAGGGATGCTGTATGCCATTGAACATATTGGTCTTCACGGTCGTGTAATGGTTCATATCCTCCAGAGTGAGGCGCTGTCCCGGCTGCAGTGGCGCGGGGAAAGCCCAGTCGCCCACATAGTCACCGCTCAGACAGGAATTTCCGCCGAGACGGTAGACCGGAAGTCCCGGCGCCTCCGCCACACTCTCGGTGATGGCCGGTTTGTAAGGCATCTCGAGACAGTCAGGCATATGGCAGGCAAACGAAGCGTCTATGATGGCCGTCTTCACCCCCTGGTTCTCCACCACGTCAAGCACAGATGTCACCAGGTCGCCGGTGCGCCACGTGAAGGCGCTTCCCGGCTCCATAACGACCTTGAGCCAGGGATAACGGGCCCGGAAGCCGCGCAGCAGACCTATCAGATGATCCGTGTCATAACCCTCGCGTGTCATAAGATGTCCGCCGCCGAAGTTCACCCATTTCAGAGCCGGAAGGAATGCACCGAACTGCTCCTCGAACGCCGCGAGTACTTTGGCGAGATCGTATGACGAGCTCTCACACAACGCGTGGAAATGAAGCCCCTCTATCCCCTCCGGCAATGTTCCGCCGAGCTGGTCGGCGGTCACTCCGAAGCGCGAACCCGGCAGGGCCGGATTATAAATCTCGGTGTCGATGACCGAACACTGGGGGTTGACCCTCAGACCCGGCGACACTCCGGCACCGATGGCCATTGATCCATACTTCTCCCACTGGCTCAACGAATTGAAGGTGATATGTGTGGCCCGCGAGAGAAACTCCGATATGGTTTCGGGCGTGTAGACCGGGCAATATACATGGGCCTCGCCTCCGAGCTCCTCGTTGCCGAGGCGCAGCTCGTTGAGCGAGCTTGCGGTGAAGTCGCGGTTATACTCCCTGATGATGTGAAACGAACGCCAGAGGGCATTGGCCTTGAATGCCATGATGATGTTGACTCCCGCCTCGCGCTCGACCCGGCTGATAAGCTCGAGATTGCGGCG
This sequence comes from uncultured Duncaniella sp., assembly GCA_910587165.1. Taxonomy (GTDB): domain Bacteria; phylum Bacteroidota; class Bacteroidia; order Bacteroidales; family Muribaculaceae; genus Duncaniella. The sequence continues at coordinate 63,531 of CAJUKP010000007.1, read as the reverse complement.
CAGGCGGTCCTCATATACTATATAGAAGGGGGTGGGTATATCGTTGATCCTCATAGGATATTGAATTTGGCGAATTTAAACAACAGTGTCCGGGACTCCATGGTGTCGTTGTCAAACTTCACGGTCATCCTCGGGTCAGTGCCGGCTGTGTCGATGGCCTCGATCACACCACGGCCGAACTTCGCGTGAAGTATCCGTGTGCCCACCGACACCTCATCGGGTGTATGGCGGGGCATATCACCAGCCGAACGGGCAACAGACGCGGGAGTTCCCTGAGGCCGGCGCAGCTCGCTGAGCGGACGGGCGCTCCCGGCCATCGAAGGTGCGAACCTCACAGTCTGGCGCGACGGCTGCACGGTCTGGGGAGTGCGGAAATCGTTTCCCGTGTCGAGATGCAGGTAGGCCGGGTCGATGTCACCGATGAAACGCGACGGCCGCGGCGTGGTGGTCTGTCCGTTGCGGTAGCGTGAGGTGGCATAGCTCATCATGCAGAAATTACGCGCGCGGGTGATGGCCACGTAGAGCAGACGACGCTCCTCCTCGATGCCTTTGAAGTCATTGCTGACCATCGCCGACGGAAAGAGATCCTCCTCCACCCCGACAATGAACACATTGTTGAACTCCAGACCCTTCGCCGCATGGGCGGTCATGAGAGTCACGTGCTCCTCGGCCATTGTGTCCGAGTCCTGGTCGGTGGCAAGGGAAATCTCGCTCAGGAACGAGGTGAGCCCCGTATCCTCGCTTCCCTGCTCGGTGGCATTGTCCACAAACTCCTTCACACCGCTCAGTAGCTCCTCGAGATTCTCACGTTTCGATATATTCTCCGGGGTATTGTCGTGGAGATACATCGAATAGAGACCGGTGTCCTCCAGAATCCTGCGTGTCACCTCGTAGGCATCCATCCCGCTCTCGTTCAGCTCGATGAAACCGTCCACCACATTGTAGAACACCGCCAGTTTCTTCCTGGTTCCGTTGTTGATGTCCACCGGAAACTCATCAGGACGGTTGAGCACCTGCCATACACTCGTATTATTGTCTAAGGCGGCACGGGTGAGCTTGGCGAGAGTGGTCTCCCCTATCCCGCGCGCCGGAGTGTTGATGACACGGCGCAAAGCCTCATCATCGTCAGGATTGACCGACAGCCGCATATAGGCCACGGCATCCTTCACCTCCTTGCGCTGATAGAACGAGAGTCCTCCATAGATCCTGTAAGGGATGTTGCGCTTCCTCAGTGCCTCCTCGAGCACACGGCTCTGGGCATTGGTGCGGTAGAGTATGGCAAACTCATCGTATGAGTCGCCTGTCGCGAGCTTACGCTGCGACACCCTCGCCGCCACCTGATAGGCTTCCTCGAAATCACTGTAGCAACGCGTCACGTCGATCCTGGCGCCACGGTCGTTCTCCGAGAACACCTTCTTGGGTATCTGCTCGGTGTTCTTGTCGATCAGGCTTCCGGCGGCGTCGATGATATTGCGTGTCGAACGGTAATTGCGCTCGAGTTTGAAAGTCTCGAGCTTCGGGAACGAGGCCCTCAGATCGAGAATGTTGCGTATGTTGGCCCCGCGGAACGAGTAGATGCTCTGGGCATCGTCGCCCACCACACACAGCCGCTGCTCGTCACCGGTCAGAAGTGTGACTATCCGGTGCTGGGCATGATTGGTATCCTGATACTCATCCACAAGGATATAGCGGAAAAACTCGCGGTAATGGCGGCGCACGTCGGGGTGCTCGACCAGCAGCACATTGGTATAATAGAGCAGATCGTCGAAGTCCATGGCACCGGCCACCATACAGCGGTCACGGTAGGCCCGGTAGATATCGGCCGTCAGCGGACGGCGCGCGCGGCGGTCCGCCTCCATCAGCTCCCTGTCGGCCATATATGCCTCGGGAGACACCAGCGCATTCTTGGCCCAGGAGATGGAGCCGAGCACCGTGGAAGGCTTGTAGACCTTCTCGTCAAGCTGCATATCCTTGATGATGCTCTTGATCAGCGATTTTGAATCGGCGGCATCGTAGATGGTGAACGAGCTTTTGAAACCGATCAGCTCCGCGTTGTGGCGCAGGATGCGGGCGAAGATGGAGTGGAACGTGCCCATCCACAGCTTGGAGGCAGTCGGGGCGCCGACAAGCTGCTCTACACGCTCGCGCATCTCACGCGCGGCCTTGTTGGTGAACGTCAGCGCGAGTATCCGGAACGGCTCGTAGCCGTTGCAGAGAAGATGAACTATCTTGTATGTGAGCACACGCGTCTTTCCGGACCCCGCACCCGCTATCACGAGCTGGGGGCCGTCGCAGTAGACCACCGCCTCGCGCTGCTGGCCGTTGAGCTTGTCAAGATACTCCTGCTCCATCATTTCTTTATCTCGGTGACGCGCAGATGGTCGCCGGTCTCGTCGACGATGGCGCGGTAATATCTCTCGTCATATCCGGGGAAATCCGGAGTCACAGCCATCCCTTCGGGAGTGCGCTCGAACTTGCCATCCTTCTCTTTCTTCACATTTCCGTCGAGATATTTCACCAGCAGATAGTCGCCGAGGTCCTTGTAGCGGCGCACATATCTCTGGGCAGCCATATCGGTGTGGCCGCGGAGCACCTCGCGGGCATCCTCGGGAGCCATATCCTTCACCCCTTCCATGAGTGCGGCCACCTCCTTGTCAAGAGTCGCCTCCTCGGCACCCTGCACACGCCGTATGTCGGGTATCATCTGCGAGTAACGGTTGTAAGCCTGGTTAGCCACATAGTTGTTCACCCAGAAGGCAGCGTCCCATGAGAGGGTGAGCATATCTCCGTTGCCGGGTGCGAACTCATGGGGAGCCTTGTCCACACAATTGTAGACGGGTATGTAGACACAGGTATTGGCATCATCGACACCAAACCACAGGATACCCCTCATGGGTTCAGGATGCGAGCCGTTCATCTGCGACACAAACGAGAATCCTGTCTGCTGTGTGGCGATGGCGCGCTCGTTGAGATATTCCTTGCCGTCCACCTTGAACGTCATGGGCCTCCAGCGGTAAGGCACCTTGTAGGGACCGGCCCCGACATCCTTGGTCATATCCATGGGTGTGCCCTCGAAGTGGTCGCGCATCATCCATTTCATATCGTTGGCCGAAACCTTTTTGTCAGGCTCGACCCAGAGAGGCATAGCCTCACCCTTCGACTCCATGATCCAGGGGAGATACTTGTCCATTCCGCTCTTGAAGCGGTTGAAATAGCTCCACACACGGCCGTCGCATCCGCGTGTGGCCGTGCCGTCGAGCTCTCCGTATGCCGAGGAGAAACTGAAATCCTCATCCTTACCCTTGTAATAACCCATCTTGCGGGCGAAGTCTATCACATCAGGCGAATAGAGAGTGTTCTCCTTGTCATCGAGAGGGAACTTATGTATGCGGGGGAAATTGGCGTGACCCGAGATGCAGTCGTCGGGCACACGGCGGGCTACCCATACGGCACCCTTCTCCTTGCCACCCTTGCCGATAAGCTCCATGATCCAGGCCTCGTCGGCATCGGCGATGGAGAACGACTCTCCGCTCGAGCGGTAGCCATACTCATTGACAAGATCGGTCATTATCTTCACTGCCTCGCGGGCGGTGCGGGCGCGCTCGAGTGTGACATAGATGAGCGAACCGTAGTCAATGATTCCGGTGGTGTCCTCAAGCTCCGCACGGCCACCCCATGTGCTCTCGGCTATGGTGAGGCCATGCTCGTTCATGTTGCCTATGGTGGCATAGGTATGGGCCGGCTGCGGTATCTCGCCCAGATAGCGGCCGGAATCCCAGTCGGTGATCCGGCGCATCTCCCCCGGAGCATGATCGGCAGCGGGAGTGTTGTAGAGCTCACCGTAGAGTGTATGGCTGTCGGCGGCGTAGGTCACAAACACCGACCCGTCGGTGGTGGCGTTCTTGCCCGCTATCAGACTCGTGCAGGGGAAAGCGGCCTGCGCTATCAGTGACGCGACGGCCACCAGAAGTGTACGTATATTCATATAAAACTTGTAATGATTGGCGTGAACTTAAAAATGTATGTACGTGTTATTGTTTAGTTAATGCAAAAATACGGAATTTCCGGCAATAATTTGATATACTAACATTTTTTAGTTAACTTTACGCACTCACGAAACTATTTACTAACATTTTAAACACACCCCACCTACAAAATGAAAAAGTATCTGGCAGAAATGATCGGAACCTTCGTACTGGTTCTGATGGGCTGCGGAAGCGCCATCTTCTCAGGATTTGACGGTCTCAACGGAGCCGCAAACGCATCAACCCTTGCCGTAGCCTTCGCCTTCGGCCTTTCCGTGGTAGGCATGGCCTACGCCATCGGTGGAATTTCAGGTTGCCACATCAACCCCGCCATCACACTCGGCGTGTGGGCCAACGGACGCATGAGCGGCAAGGAAGCGGCAGGCTACATGGTGTTCCAGTGCATCGGCGCAATCCTCGCGTCATTTGTCCTCTGGGTGCTCGTATCGACAGGCGGCCATCTCGGCGGCACATCAACCGGAGCCAATTCTTTTGCCGACGGCTCGATGTGGCAGGCATTCATAGCCGAAGCCGTGTTCACATTCATTTTCGTGCTTGTGGTGCTTGGCTCGACAGATGAGAAAAAAGGTGCCGGAGCTTTCGCCGGTCTGGCAATCGGTCTGACCCTCGTGCTCGTCCACATCGTCTGCATCCCCGTCACCGGAACCTCAGTCAACCCCGCCCGTTCCATCGGCCCGGCCATCTTCTCAGCCATCAGCGGCGACTGCACCCCCATCAGCCAGCTCTGGCTCTTCATCGTGGCCCCGTTCCTCGGCGCATTCGCATCCTCAGCCGTATGGAATGTGCTCAAAGGCAAATAAAAACGGTCAGACTCAGTCTGAGCGGTACTTGACAAAATGACATAGGAAACACATTTCTCACCGGACAGATATCCGGAAGAATGTGTTTCCTATGTCTTTACATATCTATAAAGTTCACTGACTATCAGCAAACATCAAAATCAATCCAATGACCGATAATTCCGACGAAATCTTCCCCATTGTCGACGAGAATGGCAATGTGACCGGAAAAGCCACCCGCGGCCAATGCCATTGCGGCAGCAAACTGCTCCATCCGGTGGTCCACCTCCATGTATTCGACCCTCAGGGCCGTCTGTACCTTCAGAAACGCCCTGAATGGAAAGACATCCAGCCCGGACGCTGGGACACCGCCGTTGGAGGCCACATAGACTATGGCGAGGAGGTGGCCGACGCTCTCCGCCGCGAAGCCCGCGAGGAGCTCGGGCTCGAGGAGTTCACTCCGGAGCCGCTTGACCGCTATGTGTTCGAATCCGACCGTGAGCGCGAACTCATCAACTGCTTCCGCACCGTCACCCCCTTCATTCCACGGCCGTCCGAAGAGCTTGACGGCGGACGGTTCTGGACCATGCAGGAGATACGCGACGCCTTGGGGCACGATATATTCACACCCAATTTCGAGAAGGAGTTCGAACGTCTGTTCGGAGACAAATAAAAAAAACAGAGGATGCAAACACAGTCTCACGACTATAGGATGCCTCCTCTGTCCCTTTCAAACTTATTTATCGCACATGAAAAACTGTCAATTTGAGTTGGAGAGGGTTATTATCACGAGTCCGGCCACAAAGAGGGTGAACATCGCGGCAAGAAGCTGCATGGTGCGTGATGAAGCTCCCTTGAACTCTTTCCATACGAAGAATCCCCAGAGCATGGCCACTACGGGAGCGGCATTGCTGAGCGCGTAGGCCACGGCGGGGTTGGCACTGCCTGCGCCCATGAAACTTACCACCATACCGCTCATCCAGATCACACCGCCGAGAATGCCGATGAGATGTGTGCGGGAGGAACCGTTGCGATAGTCCTGCATGGTCATTCTGGTTCCCTCGACGGGATTGCGCATGGCTATTGTGTTGAAAACGGGGGTCGACACAAGGATGCCGACAGCGAAGCCGACGATCGCGGTGTAGGGGGTGAGGGTGCCGGTGCCGCCTGCAACATATTCGGGGCTGATCGACTTGACCACAAGGCCATAGAAGAAGATCAGGCCGATGCCGGCCACTACGGCGAGCACTATACCCTTGACGGGAGTGGTGTTGGCGCCTGATGAGGTCCTGCGGTACACTTCGGTGCAGAGCAGGATGGCAGCCACCACAATGACTATACCTATCCAGAGCATGGTGGAATTGCCGGGATAGACCTCACCGCTCAGAAGTATGAGCAGATAGTTGAATATGATGCCGCCTATCCATCCGAGGCCACCTCCGAGAGGGAAGCCGATCGACATTCCCGCGATGGCTATGGCTGCTGTGAGGAATATGTTGGCGAAGTTCCAGACGATGCCGCCGAGCACAGCCCAGCCGAGTGAGCCGGGATCGCACTCACTGAGATTCTGGAAGAATGAGGGGCCGTCCGTACCGAACGAGCCGAGGGTCAGAGCGCCTATGACGGCCGTGATGAAAAGGCCGATGGTAAGGTCCCAGTAGTAGAGCTCGAAGCTCCACTTCTTGTCCTGCACCATCTTGAGCGTGTTGGACCACGAGCCCCAGCAGAGGCAGCAGTAGATGCAGCAGATGAGTGCGAGTGCGTAGTTGTTGACAAGTACCATAAGGGTGGAATGGGATGTAGGTGTTATGACTGATATGTGAGGCTTCCGTCCCGGCGACGAGACTCCGGAGAGGCCGCTCCGGGACGGAAGTCAGATATTACTTATTACTTGTGGACGTAGAGATTCCAGCCAAGGTAGCTTTCGATGGCCTCCTCGATGATGTCGGCCACGTCGGCGCGGCACATACCCACGTGATGCTCGAATCCGTTCTTGCAGATATACTTCATGAGCTTCTGGAGTTCGGGCACTTCGGTCACCACGATGCAGCCGTCCATTCCGTAGGGATCGTTGGTCATGCGGCCCTCGCCGAGATAAGCCTTGATGCAACCCTTGGGATCGTCGGTGGAGATGCGGAAGTAGGTGAAGGGGCCTTCGCTCACCTTGGCATAGACAGCGCCGAAGGTGTTGACCTTGCCGAGTGTGCGGCCGAGCACACCGAGCGGGCCGAGACGGAGATTGTCATTGCCGATGAAGTGGCGGGGGAAGTTGCCGCAATGTGTGCAGACGCACTTGTTGCGGTCCTCGGCGAAGTTGTTGTTCCAGTCGGCAAGAGCGGCAGGCTTCTTGGAGGCCAGTGTGAGCGCGAGCATCGACACCGCACCGGCGATATCGGTCTCGCAGGCGGCGGGGATGTTCTTGTCGGAGAGCATACTCATGGTCACGCAGGCGGCGCAGCCATAGTTCTGCTCCAGGGAGTCCCAGCACTGGATGGCAACGGCGTCCACCTGATTGGCCTTGACCCAACGCTCCACAGCCAGACCGAAACGGCACTGCTTGGACACTTTGCTCTTATAGTCTTCGGGCACCTCGGCATAGGAGGTGGTCTTGGCTATGTAGGCTGCCAGTTCGGGATCGTCCTCCTTGATGGCCTCGGCGGCGAAGATGATCTCGCTCAGGTCGGCGGGAACCACAGTGATGCCCGAACGCTGGAGAAGCTTCTCGCTGGCACGGCAGGTGTTGAAACCGAGGGGACGGGTGCCTATCTGGCCGATGCGGCAGTGGCGCAGACCGTTGACCACGCGGCAGATGCCGGCGAAACGGTTGATATCCTCGGCGAGGAGGGGTGAATAGATCGAATAGGTATGGAGTGTGGTGTCGGTGAAGGGGATACCATACTGATACAGGTTGTTGCATACGGAGATCTTGCCGCAGAATGCATCGCGGCGGCTGTCGAGATCCACCTTGTCATTCTCGTCGTCACAGGCCTGCACAAGCACGGGCACGTTGAGATCGGCAACCGAGATGGCATTGATGATGCCGATCTCGAATCCGAAGTTGGGGAGCGACACGATGATACCGTCGATGCGGTCACGGTTCTGACGGAAGAGCTCGGCACACTTGAGACCGTCCTCACGGGTCTCGATGGAGCTGCTGCCGGTGGGAGTGGCATCCTCGGGGAGGATCACATAGTCATAGCCCTGTTCCTCGAGGGTCTTGAGGAGCTGCTTGCGCACGTCGCGGGCAAGTTCGGAATTGAAGTAAGCGCGTGTTCCGATGATCACGCCAAAGCATTGTTTCTTATCAGTCTTCATGAGGATAATTATATATTAAGGTAAGAGTTGAGGTTACATGAGTTTGTCTATGGCGTGTCTCCATCCTTCACGCCACTGCTCCATCAAGTGGCGCACGGAGGAGTCGGGCTGCTTGACGGCACGGCTCTTGCGGGTGGCGGCAGCCTCGCCGAATGTCTTCCACAGGCCGAGGGCGTAGCGGTTCATGATGAATGCTCCGTAAGCCGAGGCCTCCTCGATGTCGGAGATATCCACGGGCACGTCGAGACAGTCGGCCTGGAACTGCATGAGGAAGTTGTTGCGGGTTGGACCGCCGTCGACACGCAGACCTTTCACTGAGATTCCGGCGCGTTCGGTCATGGCGCTCACCAGATCGGTGATCTGATAGGCTATCGACTCGAGTCCGGCACGTGCCACGTGGGCCTTACCGGTGTCGAGGGTCATGCCGAACACCGCGGCGCGGGCGTTGGGATTCCACCACGGGGCGCCAAGTCCGGCAAAGGCAGGCACGAGATACACACCCTCGTTGCTGGGGAGCGATGTGGCGAGTTCCTCTGTCTCGGCGGGCGATGTGATGAGCTGAAGCTTGTCCTGAAGCCATTTCAGGGTCGCTCCGGTGCAATGAATGTTGCCTTCAAAGGCATAGAACACCTTGCCGAGAGCAGCGAATCCCACCGAGGTCACCAGACCTTCGGGTGCGGGAGCCGCATTCTCGCCGATATTGACCATCACTGAAGAGCCTGTGCCGTAGGTGGCCTTGCCGAGGCCGGCCTCGAAACAGGTCTGACCCACAAGCGCGCCATGGGAGTCGCCTATCGCTCCGGCTATCACCACCGGGGTGTCGAACAGACCGTCGAGAGTGGTGACTCCGAATATGCTGTCGCATGGGAGCGGACGGGCGAGCATCGAACGGTTGACACCGAACAGTGCCAGCAGCTCGTCATCCCAGTCCATGGTGTGGATATTGAAGAGCATCGTGCGTGATGCGTTGGTATAGTCGGTGACGAAGCTGCGTCCGGCTGTGAGCTTCCAGATGAGCCATGTCTCTATGGTGCCCATGGCGAGTGTGCCTGCATCGGCCTTCTCGCGCGCACCCTCGACATTGTCGAGGATCCACTTCACACCGCTGGCAGAGAAGAAGGGGTCGATGAGCAGACCGGCGCGTGAGCGCACGGTTTCTTCCTGACCTGCATCCCTGAGATTACGGCATATCTCCTCACCGCGCATACACTGCCACACCACGGCATTGTAGACCGGAAGCCCGGTCTCCTTGTCCCACACCACCACGGTCTCGCGCTGGTTGGTTATGGCGAGTGAATAGTTTGTACCGTCAGCCTCACGGTCGGCGAGCAGCTCGCGTATGGCCGAGAGGGTGTTGGCGTATATCTCCATGGCATCATGCTCCACCCATCCCTTGCGGGGATAGATCTGAGCATGAGCCACGTTGACACGCTTGAGCATTTTGCCTTCCGCACTGAAGAGCATGGCCTTGGTGGCCGATGTGCTCTGATCTATGGCGATCACTTGATTTTTCATGATGATTTAAGGTAAAAAAGATTTGGATTTGGCAATCAGTGCGAAGTTACAAAATGTTTTGCAGATTTCACTATTCCTTCGGCATCTAATCCGTAGTGATGGAAAATTTCTGTGTTTGTGCCGTGGACAACGTTCTCGTCAGGTATGCCGAGAATCTTCACCGGCACGGGGTTTTCGGCGAGGATTTCGGTCACCATCGCGCCGAGTCCGCCGAACTTGCTGTGTTCCTCGACGGTGATGATGCGGCCGGTCTCACGGGCAGCGTCAAGGACGGCCTGCTCGTCACACGGTTTGATCCACGACATATCGAGCACACGGGCCTTTATCCCCTCCTCGGCCAGCTGACGTCCGGCCTGGAGCGCGTGCCATACCATCTCTCCGGCGGCTATGATGGTGAGGTCGTCACCCTCGAGCAGTTTGACTGCCTTGCCGGGAGCGAAATCGAAATCATCATTCTCATACACATCGGGCACTCCCGCACGTCCGACACGGACGTAGGTAGGATGAGGATAGTCCACGAGGATGTCGACGAGCTTGCGGGTCTGGCGGGCATCGGAGGGGAGCACGATGTTCATCCCGGGGAATGTGCGGAGCACGGCGATGTCGTGCAGACTGTGGTGGGTGGCTCCGAGTGCACCGTAGGCCACTCCGCCGCTCACGCCGAGAATCTTCACCGGATTCTCGCTGTAGGCCATATCCACCTTGACCTGCTCGAGCGAGCGGGCCACATAGAAACAGGCAGGGCCGCAGGCGAAGACCTTCTTGCCGCTATGGGCCAGTCCGGAGGCTATGCCCACTGCATTCTGCTCGGCTATGCCGCACTCCACGAACTGGGCGGGAAGCTCTTCGGCAAAATCGGTGAGTGTCACCGAGCCTCTGGCGTCGGTGGTCACCACAACTATATCTTTATCTTGACGGGCTCTCTCAAGGAGCTCCTCGGTGAAACTCTTTCGGCAGGCTTTCATTTCAGTGTCTTCTCTAAGTCTTTGATACGGTTGTTGATTTCTTCCACAGCCATGGCGTGCTGCTCGGCGGTGGGCACTCCGTGATGCCACGAAGCCTTGTTCTCCATGAAGGATATGCCCTTGCCCTTGGTGGTCTCAGATATGAGCAGGTGGGGTTTCCCGCATGAATAGTCGATCTCCGAGAAGGTGCGGACAATGTCGGCCATATCGTCGCCGTTCATTCTCTTCACATCCCATCCGAACGCGCTCCAACGCTCCTTGATGTCGTCAAGCGCCATCACATCCTCTGTGTTGCCGCTGATCTGGAGGTGGTTGCGGTCGATTATGGCCACGAGATTATCGAGATGATACTGGTTGGCGGCCATCGCTGCCTCGTAGATAGAGCCTTCACCCTGTTCGCCGTCGCCCATGACAACGTATGTGCGGTAGGGGCGCGAGTCCATCTTGGCGGCTATGGCCATACCGACTCCGATGGAGAGGCCGTGGCCCAGTGCGCCGGTGTTGACCTCGATGCCGGGGACCTCGATGGTGGGATGACCGGAAAGTATGGAACCATACTGGCCCAGGGTGTCCAGCACTCCGGGCTGCATGAAGCCTTTCGATTCAAGTGTGACATACAGAGCCTCGACACAATGGCCCTTGCTCAGGATGAAGCGGTCACGGTCGGGGTCGGATGTCTTGTCGGGGGAGACATTCATCACATCGAAATATAGAGCCGTCAGCACATTGAGGCATGAGAGATCGCCTCCGATGTGTCCGGCACGGGCGGCAAACACAATGTCTATGAGCCGCTTTCGGTTTATTTCGGCCTGCAAGGCCAGCTCTTGAGTTCTCATTGGTAAGTTTTGAAAGGTTGATGCCGCAAAGGTATTAAAACGAAAATATCCGACAAAATAAAACGAAAGAAAACGAAAGAAGATTAACGTTATTTAACCAAAATAAGCCTTCTAACTCCCTGAGGCCGCCCCGGCAGGGAAAAGCATCTGAGATTTTTTTGCTACCTTTGCCGAAGAAACGAAACCAATCAAGATGCTCAACTCCATTCCCGAAGCGCTGGAAGCCCTGCGCAAAGGCGAGATTATCATAGCCGTCGACGACGAAAACCGCGAGAACGAGGGTGACTTCATTCTCGCCGGAGAATTTGTGACACCCGATAAAATCAACTTCATGCTCACTCAGGGGCGCGGCCTTCTGTGTGTGCCGCTGCCGCAGGAGCGTTGCGATGCTCTCGGGCTCGGGAGAATGACCGCCGACAACACATCGCTGCTCGGCACCCCGTTCACAATGTCGGTTGATCTCAAGGGCCACGGATGCACGACCGGCGTGTCGGCCTTCGACCGTGCCGCCACCATAAAGGCCCTCGTGGCAGGCGACATCCGCCCCGACGATCTGGCCAGGCCCGGCCACGTGTTCCCGCTCTACGGCCATCCGGATGGTGTGAGAGGGCGCGACGGCCACACAGAGGCCCTCCTCGACCTCACCCGTCTGGCCGGACTCCGCCCCGGAGGTGCGCTCATCGAGGTGCTGAACCCCGACGGCACCATGGCACGTCTGCCCCAGCTCGAGCAGATAGCTACACGCTTCGGATTGAAAATTGTGTCAATAAAGTCCCTAATCGAATATATAGAAAACAACATAGGCTAATGTCAGTACAACAACGCAGAAACAAGATACTCGACCTCATCCGTGAGGACGGTCACGCCAAGGTGCAGGAACTTAGCCGGATATTCGGCGTGTCGGAAGTGACCATACGTCTTGACCTCGAAGCGCTCGAAGCCACCGGAGAGGTGCAGAGGGAACATGGCGGCGCATTCCTGACCGGCGTGGGCTCGTTCGCAAAGACGGGCAAGATGATCAACCGTGCCAACACCGACCTGAAAAAGGAGATAGCCAGAAAAGCCGCCGGACTGATAGCCGACGGTGACTGCATCATACTCGATTCGGGAAGCACCACCACCGAGATCGCCCATCTCATTGTCAACCGCCGCAATCTCACCGTGGTGACCAACTCGCTCAACATCGCCCTGATCCTCGGCGAGAACCCCGGCATCAACATCGTGATGACCGGAGGAGAGTTCAAGGCACCCACCCTCTCGCTCACAGGCAAACTCGCGGCCGACAGCCTGAGAAACTTCCATGTGTCGAAGCTTTTCCTGGCCACGGCCGGCATCTCACCCTCCATGCAGCTCACATATCCCGGTCTGAGCGACCTGGAGGTGAAGAACGCTATGATACAGGCCGCCGACGAGGTGTATCTCGTGGCCGACTCATCCAAGATCGGCATCAGCGCCATGGCCTGCCTCGGTCCGTTCAGTATGGTCGACACCATAATCACCGACTCGCAGATCACACCCGACCAGCACGCGCTCATCACCGGAGCCGGGGTCAAAGTGATGTGAAAAGTTAACTTTTTATAAATTTTTCACTTTTTCACTTACGGCATCAACAAGTCGGCATTATCGTGTGTTGGATTTATTGTGTAACTTTGCATACATTTGCAGAAAATATATATCCATTAACACACCAACCACGAAATGAAACAGATCAAATTCTTAGGCTTCTGCCTGGCGGCAGCAGTGATGGGCTGCGGATTCACATCATGTGACGACAATGATGATGACAACAAGGGAAACAACGGCGAATCTGGCGGTCTGGCTTCGGCTATCAACCCCGCCACAGTCCTCACAGCAGGCCTTCCCACCCAAATCGGAGACTATGCCGTGACCCTCAACGAGAAGGGACAGGTGGCCACCATGAAGGATGCATCCGACACATATACCTTCACCTACCAGCCCGTGATGTACAACGGAAAGCGCTACGACATGAGCGTCATGCGCATCGAGAATCTTCCCGAAGGCACCCAAAGGGATCCGGAATCATGCACATACTATCTCAACATCAACAAGAAAGGCTTCGCCACATATTGCTATGAGGTGTACTATGACGCCTACGACGAGAAGACAAGCTATGACGAGTGGTGGTTCGGATACAACAGCGACAACCAGCTCAACTATATGAAACGCACCGAAGGAGGCAACGAGGTGACCGAGATGACCTACACCAACGGCGACATCACCAAGGTGACCGTAAAGAGCGACGAGGATCCCTACTCCGACGTGACCGAGATTTCCTACACAACCGACAAGTTCACAGCCCCCGTGGCCAACAAAGCAGGCATCATGCTCTTCGACTATACTCTCGATGTTGACATGGACGATATGAACATGGTATACTTCGCAGGCATACTCGGCAAGCCCACCAAAAATCTCCCGCTCCGTCTTGACAACGAGGAGGGCGACTTCGAGGTCTTCGACTGGACTATTGACGCAAGCGGTCATCCCACTTTGCTGAAGGCCACCACCTACGACGTCAACGATCTCCCGTCAGGAACCGACACATACACTTTCACCTGGTAAAAGTTACCCATCAGGACAAGCATATAGTTACCTGTCAGGATAAGGGTACATAATAACAAAGGAACAAAAGAAACAAAAACTTTTTTGAGTCAGATTAATCAAGCTTTTTATATCTGAACAAAAAAATAAAAATATGTTTCTTTTGTTCCTTTGTTATTATGTACCCTTATCCTGACAGGTAACTTTTTTCCTGACCGGTAAATTCCTGATGGGTAAAATCAACAGACCCCCGCGACAGTCTATCCAGACTTTCGCGGGGGCGTTTTTTATTCTTTTCAGATGCGTCAATCTTTTCCTCCGCTTGCGCGGAGCACAAAAAAAATTGATTGTCGTCCCGACAACCAATCTTTTGTTAACCTTAAATCTAATACCATGAAAAACACATTGCAAAGGTAGGGGGTTTTGGAATACCATGCAAGTTTTTCAAAGAAAATTTCCCGCATTTTAACATAATTTCATAACCATGCGCATCATTTCGGCCGTTTTGATGGAATTTTGACACTTATATCACAAAAAAGTGTCATTTTGCCACATAACCGTGCGGCCACCACACGCCATCCCGCCCCACCCCCTTTTAACAGATTTTTAAATATCACTTCATACACCTGATTTACAACGCATTATAATAAATAATAGGAATTATCGCATTTTTTTACTATCTTTGCGAGAGTAACCAATCCCACCTGATGAGCAACGAGAACGATATCATAGACGACATCACACCTGAAGAAAGCGAGGAAAACCGACCCGCCGAAGAAACCGCACCCGCCAAATTCGACCCCAGAATCATAGTGGACACCAAGGACGACACCGTGCGCCACCAGTTGCGCGGAATGTATCAGAGCTGGTTTCTCGACTATGCCAGCTACGTCATCCTGGAGCGCGCCGTGCCTCACATCGACGACGGACTTAAACCCGTGCAGCGACGCATACTCCACTCGATGAAGCTGCTTGACGACGGTCGCTTCAACAAGGTGGCCAACATCGTGGGCAACACCATGCAGTTCCACCCCCACGGCGATGCGTCGATCTATGAAGCCCTCGTACAGCTCGGACAGAAGGAACTCCTCGTGGAGACCCAGGGAAACTGGGGCAACATCCTCACCGGTGCCGGTGCAGCCGCGGGACGTTACATCGAGGCGCGACTGTCACAGTTCGCCCTCGACGTGGTCTACAACCCTAAGGTGACCGAATGGACTCTCAGCTATGACGGCCGCAAGAAAGAACCCGTCACCCTTCCGGTGAAATTCCCGCTGCTCCTCTCGCAAGGTGTCGAGGGTATCGCCGTAGGTCTCTCCTCCAAGATCCTGCCCCATAACTTCAACGAGATCATCGACGCCGCCATAGCTCATCTGCGCGGCGAGGAGTTCACACTCTACCCCGACTTCTTCACAGGTGGCTCGATAGACGTGTCGCGCTACAACGACGGCGAGCGTGGAGGAGCTGTGAAAATCCGTGCCAGGATCGAGAAGATCGACAGCAAGACACTCGCCATCACCGAGATACCCTACGGAAAGACCACAGCCACACTCATCGAGTCGATTCTCAAGGCTTTCGAAAGCGGAAAGATCAAGATAAGAAAAGTGGATGACAACACGGCCGAACACGCCAACATTCTCGTCCACCTGCTCCCCGGCACGTCGAGCGACCGCACCATCGACGCCCTCTATGCCTTCACCGACTGCGAGGTGTCCGTATCCCCCAACTGCTGTGTCATCCACGACAACAAGCCCCACTTCATCGGAGTGAGCGATGTGCTCCGCCACAATGTGGAGGGCACACGCGACATCCTGCGCCGCGAGCTGGAGATACAGCTCGGCGAGGTGCGCGAGCAGCTCCACTTCGCATCACTCGAACGCATATTCATCGAGGAACGCATATATAAGGATAAGGAATACGAGGAGAGCCGCGACCGTCAGGAGGCCATCGACCACATACGCCGCCGCCTCGAGCGCTGGGCCGAGACATTCATCCGCCCCGTGACCGACGACGACATCATACGCCTCTTCGAGATCAAGATGGGACGCATCCTCAAGTTCAACGCCCTCAGACAGGAAGAACTGATCGCATCCTACAAGGCCCGAATCGACGAGCTGCTCGGCCATCTGGCCAACCTCACCGCCTACACCATAGCATGGTACGAGAGGCTCAAGGCCAAATACGGCCAGTCGTTCCCCCGCATGACCGTCATCCGCAACTTCGACTCCATCCAGGCCGCACAGGTGGCAGAGGCCAACGAGAAACTATACATCAACCGCGAGGAGGGCTTCATAGGCACATCGCTCAAAAAGGATGAATACCTGTGCAACTGCTCGTCGATCGACGACGTGATAATCTTCTACAAGGACGGACGCTACAAGGTGGTCAAGGTGCAGGAGAAACTGTTCGTGGGCAAGGGCATAATCCATGTCGATGTATTCAAGCGCAATGACACCCGCACCATATACAACGTCATCTATCAGGATGGAAAGGGTGGCACATATTATATGAAGCGGTTCCCCGTCACCGGCATCACCCGCGACAAGGAGTACAACCTCACCCGCGGCACTGCCGGCAGCCGGGTATGCTACTTCACGGCCAACTCCAACGGTGAGGCCGAGGTGGTCAAGGTGACCCTAAAGCCGAAACTCAGACTGAAGACCCTGCAGTTTGACATTGACTTCTCCACGATGAAGCCCAAGGGCCGCGGAGCAATGGGCAACATCGTCACCCGCAACGAGGTTCACCGCTTCACCCTGAAGAAGGAGGGCGGATCGACTCTCGGAGGACGCAACGTGTGGTTCGACCCCGACGTCAACCGCCTCAACTACGAGGGGCGCGGCAACCTGCTGGGCGAATTCAATTCCGGCGAACTCGTGCTCGTGATACTCAAGAACGGCGAATACTACACCTCATCGTTCGACGCCACCAACCATTACCCCGACAATATCCTCCGTATCGAGAAGTTCGCCCCACACAAGGTGTGGACAGCGGTGCTCAACGATGCCGACCAGGGCTATCCCTATCTGAAACGGTTCACTTTCGAGCCGACAGGAAAGCCACAGCGCTTTCTCGGCGACAATGAGAAATCCACCCTCATCGAGCTTTCCGACAACGAGGGGGCACGCTTCGAGCTGGTGTTTGGCGGAGCTGATTCCGTCCGTCCCGCCGTCGAGGTGGTGGCCCGCGACTTCGTGGCCGTGAAATCGTTCAAGGCAAAGGGCAAACGCCTCACCACGTGGAATCTCGCCGAGGTGCGTCCGCTCGAGCCGTTGCTTTCCGAACCTCTCGACGGTGAGGAGGACGACGATACTGAGAATGCCACCACAGCTCTTCCGCAGGATGAAGCCATGGCAGCCGATCCCACCGAAAAGAGCGACGATGAAGTGCGCGACGAACTCACCGGACAGCAACGCCTATTTGAATAACCCACCTCACACCTCTCCAGACCCCCATCATGTCAAGGCTCACCATACTTCTCCTCACCCTCCTGTTCCCGGCGGTTGTGCTGACGGCCCGCGACACAGACTCCGGCGAAAAGCCGCTGCGCCCGGTCTTCGCCGCCTACACGGTCGAATACGGCACCTCACATCTCGCCGACACCTATCTCACACCGCTGAAATATGACGGCTGGCACACAGGGCTCGACTATGTGCGTTACCAGGCAATGGGTTTCTCCCCCGACAGGTGGACCATGAGCCTTCACGGCAACCTGTCGGTGGACCGCACTGACAATCCGGCCCGCAACGCCACCATGTGGAGCGCCATGCTGTCGCTCGAGTGGGGCATGATGCACCGGTGGCGTCCGGTCAAGGGGCTCACCCTCGCCCTCGGCGGCTCCACCGGAATCGAAGCCGGAGCACTCTACAGCTCGCGCAACGGCAACAACCCCGCATCGGCCAAAGGAGCCTGGACAGTCAATCTCACCGGCTATGCGGCGTTCAGATGCTCGGTGGGACGTCTACCGGTCACCCTCATGTATCGTCCGACGCTCCCGGTGACAGGTATATTCTTCGCCCCTGACTACGGCGAGCTCTACTACGAGATATACCTCGGCGACCATGACGGTCTGGTCCATGCCGCATGGTGGGGCAACCGCTTCGAACTCGACAACCTGCTCACAGCCGACCTGCATTTCGGCTCCACATCGCTTCGTCTTGGCTACTCGGGCAAGATCTACTCGTCCGAGGTCAACCACATAGTCACACACCGCTTCACCCACGCCCTCTCCATAGGCGTGAGCGGCGAATGGCTCTCGGTCAATCCCCGCAAAGGAATCTCTTCAACCGCACGTATCATCAACGCCATCTACTGATGAAAAATCTCCTGCTCCCCATAGTGCTCCTGTTCTCGCTCGTCTCATGTCACGACCTTGAGGAGTATGTCGACAACCCCGAGGGCAACTTCGAGGCCCTCTGGACCATCCTCGACGAGCACTACTGCTTCTTCTCGCAGAAAGAGATCGACTGGGATGAAGTCCACGACAGATATGCCCGCCGCATCGCACCGGGCATGAACCGCGAGGAACTTTTCATCGTGTGCGCGGATATGCTCAACGAGCTCCGTGACGGCCATGTCAACCTGTCGGCATCGTTCAACACATCCTACTACCGGGAGTGGTGGAGCGCATACCCGCAGAATTTCAACCTGAGAGTCATCGAGGACAGATATTTCAACTACAACTACCGCCAGACCTCCGGCATGATGTACGGATTCCTCAGCGACAATATCGGCTATCTCTACTATCCCACATTCTCGCAGACCGTGGGCGAGGGAAATCTCGACAACGTGCTCTACTTCCTCTCATCCGCGCGCGGACTCATCATCGACGTGCGTGACAACGGTGGCGGATCGCTGACCAACGTCGAGACATTCGTCTCACGCTTCATCACCGAGCCGACTGTCGTGGGCTACATATCCCACAAGACCGGCCCCGGACACGACGACTTCTCCGAACCGCGGGCCATCACATACCGCCCGGCTGCCGCAGGACGCATACGATGGGGCAAGCCCGTGGTGGTGCTGGCCAACCGATCGACATTCTCGGCCGCCAACAACTTCGTGTCGGTCATGAAGAACCTCCCGGGCGTCAAGGTGGCGGGTGCCACCACCGGCGGAGGTTCGGGTATGCCCTACTCTTCCGAGCTCCCGTGCGGATGGGGAGTGAGATTCTCGGCCTGCTCCATCCTCGATGCCCGCAGGGAGTCCACCGAGAGCGGAGTGGAACCCTCGGAAGGATGCGAGGCGGAGATCACACCCGCCGACATGGCCGCCGGCCGCGACCCCATACTCGAGAAAGCCATCTCGCTTCTCAGCGAATGATCAGATTTGTCTGACAAGACGGCGTTACCGCACCTTTCCGGCGGTTCGGCCCTGTAATTTTGCAGTGTGAAACCTCAAAAACCGCACTGCATCATGAGAAAAATCAAGAAAATCATCATCCATTGCACCGCCACCCCGTGCGGGCAACACATCACCGTGGCCGACATTGACCGCTGGCACCGCGCGAGAGGTTGGTCAGGAATCGGTTACCATTACGTCATATACACCGACGGTTCGGTACACCCCGGAAGACCTATATGGAAGACCGGAGCGCATTGCGCCGGACACAACCGTGACTCAATCGGAATAGTCTATGCCGGAGGGCTCGCAACCGACGGGACTACTCCGGCCGACACGCGCACTCCCGCACAGCGGGAATCACTGCACATACTGGTGGAACAGCTGCTGACACAGTTTCCCGGAGCCACCGTACACGGCCACAACGAGTTTGCCGTGAAAGCCTGCCCGTGCTTCGATGTAAGGGCGGAGTTTGCCTGACCTGTGAGATGGCCACCCCCGCCACAGCTATCTCTATGGCATATTTTAACACTTTTTTATGACAAATTTAAAGTTTCTCTTGCATAAAAACACACTTTTGACTACTTTTGCGACAAGTAACTAAAAAAAACCAAAAAATAACCCAAAAAAACCTCACCTGTCCATGAAGAAGTTTTACATTACTCTTCTGACGTTCCTCCTGTGTCTCGTTGCCCTCGCAGCGCAAGGAAAGACCGTCACCGTGGTCACAAACGACATCGAAGCGATGTATGTGACTGATCCCGCCACCTATCAGAGAATTCCCTGGAATGAAGAGACAAAATCGGTAGAGGTCACTCTCAGCGAGAGCGACTACTCCATTCTCCTGCGCGCCATATCAGGCTACACCATCACATCGGCCACCAACCTTGCCGGTTTCAACTTCGCTTACAGCGCGGCCTCCAACGTCGCGGTCTACAACTCCGAGCTTGTCGACGGTGACGTCGTCACCTGCACCGTCAAGGAAAAAGAACCAAAAGTATTTGTCTGCAAGGCCGATCCTACCATGATATACCTCACACTTGACGAGAAGGATTATGGAGCCGCCGAGCAGGTGGACGGCGCATGGACAGTCAACATGACCGATGATTCATATCTGTACATAAACGCCTATCCGGACTACATGATATCCTCCATCAAGGATCAGAATGGCTCGGAGATGGCCTACCGTCCCACCACATCAAGCTATGTCTCAGGCTATTCCCTCTCCGACGGCACCACCACCTACACAGTCGAGGCATACAACCTCAACGACGCCCGCACCGAGTCATTCATCCTCGAGGTAGAGGGCGATCCCGGACTCGTGTCTGTCCGCCGCAACGAGATATATCAGGATATTCCCCTCGATGGTGCGACCACCGAGATCCGTTTCAATCCCGAAACCGAACTCCCCATCACCATAGAGTCGGCAGAATACGGCGTATCTCTCTATAAGGTGCTTCTCAACGACCAGCCGGTCGAAGCATCAGGCTCCTCATGGAGAATCACCCCTGCCAACGGCGACATTGTCAAGGTAATCACCGACTTCCCCGACATCAATGCTCCCGTCAAGATCACCCTGACCAACGAAGGAACGGAAGATGCCATCAACGTGAGTGTCGACAACGAGGCTGTCCCCGCATCGGAATGGCAGAGCCCCGATTTCAGTGTCAAGCTTGGCTCGCTCCTCGCCATCAGCTTCAATCAGAACAAATATGACGTGACCCTCACTGAGAACGGATCTCCAATTTATTCCTACGGCTCATACGCCATCACTGTCAAGAACGAGAACGGCTATAACTTCGAGGTTACCGCAACTCCCATCCCCACCTACAAGGTCACTGTAAAATGCACTGATCCCGCCCACATCAACGGCTACTACGGCTATGGAACCGCCAAACCCATCACCCTGACCGGCGACTCAACAGAAATCGAAGTATCGCAGCGTAGCTCATACCTCCATTTCCTGCCCGCTCCCGACGCCATCTTTACAGAAGTGACCACTTCGACTGAAGAAATCTTCAGCAATCTGAACGAGATCGCATTCAATGTATCAGGCGATATGACCATCACATTTGCCACCGCTCCCTACGAGCGCACCATGAAGGGTGTGGTATATCTTGCCAAGGGTGACTCACCCACCAACGAAAACGGTTGGGATTACGCGGCCTTCACTCTCAAGCAGGGTGCTCCTCAGGAGAAATCCATGGCTCTTGAGGCCGGCTACAACTTCTTCGACTTCAACGAACTCGACAAGCCCTTCTACCTCGGTCTCTATCCCGACGTGAACGCCGTCTACTTCAACAATGAGCAGATCTGGCCCAAGCAGTACAGCAACACTTATCCCGAGCTTGACAACTTCGCCTCCGGCGACGTCATCAAGATCTATCCCGCGGAAGTGACACCCGTCACCGTCACCAACGAGATCCAGGATGGCCTGACTGTGGCATTCACCACCGACCACATCACCGCACAGCCCGACAATGTGGCCGAGCTCTCGGTGCTCCCCGGAACATTCTACACCATCGCGCCCACATCCGCTTCTGAAGGCACTGTGCTGGTAGTGACTGTCAACGACACCCCCATCGAGGCTGTCGACGGCGTATACTCCACCACTATTGAAGCCGATACCAAGGTGATCATCTCGGCCAAGTCGGCCCTCGAAGGCATCGGCGTTGACTCCGCATCCGGACTCAACGATGTCTACAACCTCCAGGGCATACTCGTCAAGTCAGCAGCCACTCCCGACCAGATAAAGGCTCTCCCCGCCGGTCTCTATATAATCGGTGGCAGAAAGTTCATCGTCCGCTGAAAGGATAAATCCGGCGACATACCATGTATCATGAAACCACCTACGGATTGAATGATACATGATGACAACAGAAGGGCATAAGAAACATAAATGATTATTTGGACAACCCACAGCCTCAGGGCAGTGACAAAACGAAATAATCTGTTTCTTATCCCCTTCTGTTGTCATATCCTCTCACACAGCGGCTTTCCATATCATTCATACCTACCCACCCCATGAGGAAATCAATCATTACACTTTTTCTGCTCGCGTCAGTGGCTGCATACGGTCAGTCAAAACTCGACCTCGGTTCGCAGGCCCGCCTTCGCACACCGGCTGTCACACGGGCATCAGACGGCCACCTCCGTGTAGCACCACACACCGACACCCTCCGCGGTTTCATCACACTCTCACCCGGATCAACCGCAACCGACCTCGAGGCCATGGGTGTCATCGTGCGCTCCTCCCGCGGAGCTGCCGTGATAGCCGAGTTTGACCGCTCGCTGCTCCCGGCCCTCGAGACATCGGCCGCTGTCAGCGCCATCAACCTCGAGAAACCCGTCACACCCAAACTTGACAGAGCGCGTGCCGTCACCGGCATCGACAAGATCCACGCCGGCACCGATCTGCCCCGTGCCTACACCGGACGCGGAGTGGTGGCCGGCATCGTGGATGGAGGTTTCGACCCCAACCATCTCAATTTCAAGAACTCCGACGGCTCCCCACGCATACAGAGCTTCTGCTACTACCGCCCCACACAGACCGGCGAGCGAGTGGAGCAGATACTCACCGCCGATGAGCTCCATGTGGTCGACACCGAGGACGGCGACAACTTCCACGGCACACACACCCTCGGCATAATGGCCGGAGGCTACCGGGGTAAAATATCGGCAAGCGTGGCCGACGGCGGTAATCAGTCGCTCGCCGAGATCGACAATCCCTATTACGGTGTTGCCACCGAATCCGAGATCGCCGTGGCATCCGGAGCTTCCTCGGACTACTACGTGGCCCTCGGCATCGAGACCATACTCAACTATGCCTATTACAAAAAACAACCGGCGGTGATCAACCTCTCGCTCGGCAGCAACGTGGGACCGCACGACGGATCATCAGCCCTCTGCCGTTACATCGACCAGATATCCGAACAGGACCGTGTCGTGGTGTGCATGGCCGCCGGCAACGAGGGGGCGCTCCCGATATGCCTCTCCAAGACCTTCAGCGCGTCCGATCAGGATCCGCTTCTCACCTGTTTCGATCTCCCACAGCCCGTGGACGAATTTCCCAACGTGAGGGCCGGACAGACCTACATCTATTCCGATAACGATCGCTCGTTTGTGGTCCAGGCGGTGGCCATCAACCGCTCCAGAGGGCGCGTTGCCTTCCGTATGCCGCTCGGCGAGACCGAGGGAACCATGAAATACTGGGTCACATCGGCCGAATACAAGCAGACCGACGATGACATCGTGTCACCACAACTCGGCAAATGGTTCTGCGGCTATGTGGGCGTCGGTGCCATGACCGACGAGGCCTCCGGACGCTACTATGCGATAATCGACTGTATGCTGTGGGACAACACCGAAGGCAACCCGGACGGAAACTACCTCCTCGGCATACAGGTCGACGGCAACCCCGGACAGAGAATCGACCTTTATGGCGACGCACAGTTCAACCAGTTCTCATCCTTCGGCCTTCCCGGATTCTCCGACGGTACTACCGACGGTACCATCTCCGACCTCGCCACAGGCCGTAACACCGTGGTGGTTGGTGCCTACAACACCCGCGAACGCTGGGCATCGGTCGACAACAACATCTACGGCTACGAACCAGGCATGGTGCCCGAAGGTGAGATGACCTACTTCACATCCTACGGCACATTGACCGACGGACGCACCCTCCCCCATGTCTGCGCACCCGGCGTGGCGCTGATTTCATCGACCAACGAATACTATCTCGAGGAGAACTATGTGCCCGACCGCGAACTCCAGGCCACAGCCTCCGATGGTTCCCGCCGTTATTCATGGCAGTATTGCGCCGGCACATCCATGGCCACTCCCGTCGTGTCGGGCGCCATCGCCCTGTGGCTCGAGGCCGACCCTGAGCTGACCGCCGCGGAGGTGATCGACATTATAGCCAAGACCTCCGTGAAGGACGACGCCGTAGCCACAACCGGCAATCCCGTGCAGTGGGGCGCCGGAAAGTTCGACGCATACGCCGGACTGAAGGAGGTGCTCGCGCGCTCCACAGGCATCTGCTCGCCGGTGGCCGACTCGTCGCGCCCGATGGTGACCCGCCTCGGGGACAACCGGTTCGAGATCTTCCTCGCCGGTGCGAAAAACATCAGTGCCACCCTTTATAATCTCCAGGGCATCGAGGTTGCTGCCATCCGCTCAGACGGCAGCCAGGCTCTGCTGGACGCATCGTCTGTCCGCCCCGGAATCTACATACTCTCCATCAACAACACATCCCTACGAATAGCCATCAAGTAACGAAGATACCAATGAAACTTCAACATCTGTTTTTAGCCGGAGCCATGCTCGCCGGAACATTGCCGGCCATAGCGGCCGAGCCCGAGACTCCTATCATTGAGTTCCGGACCTCCCTCTACGAGCTCAACGGCGAGTCCAACTCATTCCATTTCACGCTCGGCACGAAATCAACCGCATACTACGACATCGACTGCGGATTCGGAACCCAGGAGTATGAGATCGAACCGGCCGTGTTCGACTCCTCCACTCAATCAATAAAAGGCACTGTGGTCACAGCATCCGTCAACCGCGACGGATATGTCCGCATCTACGGCGACCCCGCCAATATCGACTACATCGACATGGACGGATGCTACATCACCGACATATCCATGCCACAGCTGACAAACATCGAAATCCTCAATCTCGAGAACAACCAGCTCCGGGCCCTCGACCTCACCGATATGCACAAGCTCCAGGCTCTCTATCTGGGCAACAACCCCTTCACCGCCGAGACCCCGCTTGTCGTCGGTCCCGACAAACCCGATCTGACAATACTCTCCATGAGTATCGTCGACCATCTCGACCAATCATTCTCCCTGCGCGACTACCCCTCGCTCGTTTCCTTCATCGCATGGAACAACAAAGGGCTCACCACCTGCGACCCCACGGGATGTCCTGAACTGATGCAACTCTCCATAGATGTCACCCCGGTAGCCTCCCTGGATGTCACAAAGAACCCTAAACTTCTCATACTCAACATCTCGGAGACCCGCATCCCCGATATAGACCTGAGTTGCAACCCATATCTCACCGAGCTCTACGCCGCCCACTCGGGCAGAGTCAACAATGACGTGAAACTCACGCGGATCGACCTCGGCTCAAAGCCCGAGCTGGTGCGTCTTTTCGTTGCCGACAATCTGCTCACATCGCTCGATGTGTCAGGCTGCCCGAAACTCGTCAACCTCAGCTGCGCGGGCAATCTCCTCACCTCCATAGACATCTCAAACTGCCCCGACCTCTACGACGTCGACCTCTCCCGCAACATGATGGACTTCGTGACTCTCCCCGAGGAGCGCCCCTCATTCGGCGAATACTACTACTCGCAGAACCCCTTCGCCGTCGACCGTAGCTATCCCGTAGGTGCGGCCATCGACTTCTCCTCAAAGGTAAACCGCCCCGGCAGCACAACCACCGCCACTCTCTACACCATCAGCGAGAGCAATCTCCTCGATCCTGTCCCGGTGGATCCGTCGCTCTACTCCTATTCCGACGGCCGGCTCATACTGCTGGGCGAGACCACAGACTCGGTCTACGTGCAGTTCACCAACTCGGCGCTTCCGGTCTATCCCATGACATCCTCCAAATTCATGGTCAAGTCCCCCGAGAACTTCGGAAAGCCTGTCACCACAGCCACATTCACCCTCTCGTCATCAGCCTCATCCTTCACCATGGGCATAGGCATCGCCGGAGCCTCGGAGGAACATCCTGTAAGCTTCACGGTTGATTTCGGCGACGGAGTTCCCGAGACATTCACCGCCACGACACCCGGCATACCCGCCACCGACAACGTGGCCGGAACCCGCAAGGGTAAAGGAGTCGTGACAATCAGTCTGCCCGAGGGCACCGACCTCACAGCCGTCTCCATCAGGAATGTACCCTTGCTGCGCACCGACCTCTCGGCGGCCCGCTCGCTCTCCCTGCTCGAGATCGACGGCTGCGGCCTATCGCGCATCGACCTGACATGGAACCGCTCGCTCACCCGTCTCAGTCTGCCCCGCAACACCCTCACCGCCATTGACCTCTCCACCGAGAACGGCGGATACGGCAAGAACCTGCTCAGTTCCATCAACCTCGCGGACAACCGTCTCACCGAAGTCACCTTCAACGACCACCGCACCCTTCTGGACATCGACCTGAGCGGCAACAGACTCACGACTGTGCCCATGAAGAACATGACCAACCTCCTCACCCTCGACGTGAGCGACAATCTGCTCGAAGAGCTTTCTCTCCAGGACTGCGAGGCACTCACATCGCTCGATGTCTCCGGCAATCTCCTGACCACTTTCTACATACCCGACTACACCCCTCTCGGCCGTCTCGACCTGTCGCGCAACAACATCACGATCCCCAATCTCCCTGCTGCCGGAGCTGTGGCCGAATATCTCTACGCCCCGCAGAAAAGCATCCAGCTCCCGACAAAAGCCCCGGCGGTCAACCTCTCCTCCGAATGGCTTGACGATAACGGACAGACCACCGAGTACACATGGTACACCCTCGCCGGCGACACCCCGTTGACCGACGCCCAGATCTCCGGCGACAAAGGCCGCTTCACATTCCTCGACACAACTATGGGCAACGTATGGTGCAGCATATCCCACCCGTCGTTCCCCGACTTCAAGGGTGAGAACGCCATCACCACATCGGCAGTCGAAGCCGCTGGAATGCCGTCCAATCTCTTCGCCTCGTTCACCACACTCGAGGCTGACACCGCCGAGATCACACTCACGGCCGCGCGTCCCGGCACAGCCGTCTACATCGACTGGAAAGGCAACGGCGATCTTGAGCAATACCCCCTCGCCACCACCTTCTCCTCATTCCCGGTCATCACCACCGCCGATGCCAAAGTGAAGTGCTACTCCTACGACGAGGACGAGGGACTCACAGTGTTCTCCTTCGGCGGCGTGAAAACCAAGGAAATGGATGCATCGCGCATGAAGAATCTGATCAACTTCACCTGCTCCGGCACCGGAATGACCGCCGACGATATCAAGCTCCCGCAGTCACCTGCACTCAGCGAGCTCAACCTCAACGGCAACGCCCTCACCTCGCTTGACTGGATAGACTACCCCTCGCTACGTCTGCTGAATGTATCGAACAACAGCATCCCCACCCTCGACCTCACCCGCTTCAGCAAACTCGAGGTGGCCCATGCGACCGACAACGCTACCGGCGAGGTGATACTTGACAACCCGCTGCTCTGGGATTTCAACCTCAACAACAACTCACTCGCCTCCATCTCGCTCGCAGGAGCTCCGGCCATCGAACAGCTGTGGCTGAGCAACAACAGTCTAACCGGCATCGACCTCACCCCGCTCAAAGGACTAAGAGTACTCTTCCTAGACGGCAACAGGTTCACATTCACCACCCTGCCCGCCATCTCTCCCGCCTACACACTTTACAACTATCTCAGCCAGCAGCCCATCGACGTGACTGTGACCGAGGGGCGTGTCGACCTCTCATCCCAGGCCATGATCGGAGAGACAGCCACCTCCTACCATTGGTTCATCGACTCCCCCTATCTCGATGAGAGCGGAGCTCTGGCGGGAGAAGAGCTCGTGGCAGGAGAGGAATACACGCTCGAGAACGGCGTCACAACCTTCCACGGCAACTTCACCCACATAATGTGTGTCATGACCAACGACCTTTTCCCCGGCCTCTACCTCATGACCTCGTTCATCAACGTCACCTCAAGCAGCCTCGACAATATCGGGACAGATGACAGCGGTGCACCCGTGGAATACTACAATCTCCAGGGCATCCGCGTCACCGATCCGGCTCCGGGCATCTACATCCGCCGCCAGGGCTCACGGGTGTCAAAGGTTTACGTAAGATAACCGCCCCTTTACGCAACCACCCTTAAAGATAGGAAACAGACTGATCCATTGTCTGTTTCCTATCTTTTTGTTTTATTATCAGCTTTCGATGTTTTTCACATCATCCCATCCCGGTGCCGATTTTTTAACACGCTTTTTATCATGTTTTTTTGCGGGTCGGGTGATTTTGCTTAACTTTGTGATTGCAATATTCCGCATTTACGACTATGTCCAGGATAAAACATCTGATACTGACACTCATGTTGCTTGCCGGAGCCGCCGTGCAGGCCAAGGCCGACTCATATTTCCAATATCCCATCGTGCCGGATTCGATATCGACTCTCCAGGGTCGGTGCAACTATCTCGCCGACCACTTCTGGGACTTCTGCGAGCTCTCCAAAGCCTTCTCCGCCCGCGCGAAGATGGCCCAGGAGTTCAAGGTATATCTGTCGATCCTCGAGAACGCCAATCCCGAGAAGGGAGCCGACGCGCTGCGGGCCTTCATGAAGCGTCTCGACAAACAGCCCAAGGATCAGCTCTATCTGGCCAATGTGGCCGAAGGGCGCATCTATTCCGACACCGCCGAGGTATGGATTGACCACCTCTATCTGCCCATCGCCGAGACCGTGGGCGCGAACAAGCGCCTCGACAAAGCCGAGAAAGCCCGTTTCGCCCGGCAGGCCGAAGTGCTCAGAGGCTCGATGGCCGGTGGCCCGGTGGCCGACATTGCCTACACCACCCCCGATGGCAGCCGGCGCACCCTCTCATCCGATTCGGCGGCTGTGATAGTGGTGTTTTTCAATGACCCCGACTGTTCGGACTGCAACATGGCCCGCATTCGTCTCGACGCCGACATATCCACCACACAGCTCATCGACGAAGGTAGGCTGAAGATAGTGGCCATATCGGTGGCCGATCCCGACGAGACCTGGCGGAAGGCTGCCGAATCATTCCCCGCCACATGGAGTGTCGGAGCCAATCCCGACGCCGACCTGCAGATCGACCTCCGGTTCGGCACCCCTGACTTCTACGTGCTCGACAAGAAACACAACATCCGGTTCAAGCACCTCAGCATCGACCAGATACTCGACGTCACCCGTCAGCTCAAGAAGAGATGACTCATTGACACCCCCTTCTCCTCGCATTTCACATCATCATCCGGATTCCCCATCCATAAGAAAACATAATCCACCATGTCCTGGTTATATTCACCGCTCACCAACAGCTTCCTGCGCCTCACCGGCTACACCTACACCAATCTGGCGAGGCTCTTCATGCGACTGTTCGTAGGGATAATGCTGCTCCAGTTCGGCATCCGCCATCTGGTCAACTTCAACCTCATGGCCGACAACTTCCCGACAGTGCTCAATCTGCCGCCGTCGACGGCCCTGGTGCTGATGATCATCATCGAGCTGGTGTGTTCGCTGCTCATAATGGCGGGCTTCCTCACGCGTCTCTCATGTCTGCCCCCCATCTTCGCCATGTGTGCCGCGGAATACTACATACTCCATGACATGGTGCCCAATCTCCCCATCTACGGGCTTGACAGCACCGACCCCGGCTATCTGCCCATAATGTTCATCGGCATCTACATCTACATCCTCATAGCCGGACCCGGCAAGATCTCCCTCGATTATTTCATTTCCCTTTACATCATAGGCCTGAGAGGCAAGGACGAGGAGGAGGAGCTCGAGGAAGTATGAGGATAGCCGTGCTTATATCAGGAGGCGTCGACAGTGCCGTCGTGGT
Organism: uncultured Duncaniella sp.; assembly: GCA_910587165.1. Taxonomy (GTDB): domain Bacteria; phylum Bacteroidota; class Bacteroidia; order Bacteroidales; family Muribaculaceae; genus Duncaniella. Next base: position 33,578 of record CAJUKP010000007.1, on the reverse strand, counting down.
CCACCGTCTTGTCGAGGAGGGCCATGACCTCCACCTGTTCTACATAAGGATCGGACTTAACACCGGCGAGGGCGACTGCTCGGCCGAGGAAGACATCGAGATGTGCCGATTCATCGCCCGCAAGTATGCCCTCCCCTTCGATGTCGTATCGCTCCACGAGGAATACTGGGAGAATGTGATGGAATACGCGTTGCGCACTGTCAGGGAGGGGCTGACCCCCAACCCCGACGTGATGTGCAACAAGATGATCAAATTCGGATTCTTCGAGGAGCGTTGGGGCCATGAGTTTGACAAGACCGCCACAGGCCACTATGCGACCACCCATGAGATAGACGGGAAGGTATGGCTGGGTACCGCCGCCGACCGCGTGAAGGACCAGACCGATTTCCTCTGCCGCATCTCCTACTCCCAGCTCTCACATCTCATCTTCCCCATCGGGAATCTCCCCAAGGCAAAGGTGAGGGAGATAGCCGTCACCACCTCGATGCCCAATGCCTTCCGCCGCGACAGCCAGGGTATATGCTTCCTTGGCAAGATCAACTACAACGACTTCATCCGCCGCCATCTGGGGGAACGTCCGGGCCCGATAGTCGAGCTGGAGACCGGGCGCAAGCTCGGCGAGCACAAGGGTTTCTGGTTCCACACCATCGGCCAGCGAAAGGGGCTCGGACTCAGCGGAGGTCCGTGGTATGTGGTGAAAAAGAATGTCCACGACAACGTGGTCTATGTCTCGCAGGGCTACGGCACCGAGAAGCAATATGGCCACACTCTCCATCTCGACGAGATGCACTGGCTCACCGCCGACCCCTGGCCGGGACAGTGCGACAGGGTGGAGATTACGTTCAAGAACCGTCACACCCCCGACTTCCTTCCGGCCACCCTCACCCGGCTCGACGGAGGGGAATATATGATCGACTCCGACAATCCGGTCCAGGGCATTGCCCCGGGGCAATTCGCCGTGATCTACGACAGGGATTCACGCCTTTGCCTCGGAAGCGGAGTGATCACCGGCAGAAACATCATGATATGAAAGACAACGACAACACCGGCAGCCATCATGACGACACCCGCGTGAAACTCAGGGTGCTCGGCATATCCTATTCGCAGATCCAGAGCGGAGCCTACGCCCTCATCCTCGCCCAGGTCGGAGGGCCATTCCGCATACCAGTGGTGATCGGGGCCTCCGAGGCCCAGGCCATCGCCTTGAAAATGGAGGGGATCACTCCCCCGCGGCCTCTGACCCACGACCTCCTCACAAGCGTGCAGCGGGCATTCGGGATAATGCTGAAGGAGGTGTTCATCCATCGTTTCGAGGACGGGATATTCTATTCGGAGCTCACCCTCACCGACGGAGACCGCACCGTCACCATCGACTCCCGCACATCCGATGCCGTGGCGCTCGCGATGCGCACCGGCGCTCCCATCTACACCACCCCCGGGATACTCACCGAGACAGGATTCGAACTGGAGATCTCCCCGGAGGAGGAAGCTGACGGAGAAGCCACCGCCGACGACGCGGCGGACTCACCCGGAAGCGGGGAGCCGAATATGCCCCGCCTCGAGAACTATGCCGTGGAGGAACTCGAGAAAACCCTCGCCAGACTGATCGAACGCGAGGAATACGAGGAAGCCGCACGTGTGGCCGAGATCCTGCGCCGCAAGAAAGGTGAGGCTTAACAATATTTCAGAAATTCCATTTTCCACTGACACATCTTACCTTGTTATTTAATTATCGGTACCACCAAAAACTACAACCCTAAAAGAATTTTACAGCCATGTCGAAAATCAAGCCCATACAAGTGAGACTTTCGGTCTTGAACTTTTTAGAGTTCGGCGTCTGGGGCGCCTATCTTATATCACTCGGCAACTTCCTTGGCCGGGTAGGTCTTGAAACCCACATCGGCTGGTTCTACGCCGTGCAGGGCATCGTGTCACTCTTCATGCCGGCTATCGTGGGCATCGTGGCCGACAGATGGATCCAGGCACAGAAGACACTCAGCCTGTGCCATCTTCTGGCCGGAGCTTTTATGGCCGCCGCCGGCATCTACGCACTGACAGCCTCGAAGGTTGAATTTGCACCCCTGTTCGCACTCTACACCTGTTCGGTGGCATTCTTCATGCCCACCATCGGCCTGGCCAACTCTGTGGCGTTCAACGCACTCGGACGTTCAGGACTCGACACCATCACCTATTTCCCACCCATACGTGTCTTCGGCACAGTGGGCTTCATCTGCTCGATGCTGTTTGTCAACTTCACCCAGTTCCAGACCAACGCATTCCAGCTCATCACCTCGGCTGTGCTGAGTTTCATCCTTGCCGCATACGCGCTGACGATGCCCCAGTGTCCCACCAACCCCGCCGCCTCCGGCTCGCTGGTTGACTCGCTCGGACTACGCGCGTTCAAACTGTTCAAGACCAAGAAGATGGCCATTTTCTTCATCTTCAGTATGCTTCTTGGAGTGTCGCTCCAGATCACCAACAGTTACGGCAACATCTTCATCACCTCCTTCGCCGACCTGACCGGCTTCGCTGACACATGGGGCGCGAGAAATGCCAATGCCCTCATATCCATCTCCCAGATCAGCGAGACCCTGTGCATACTGCTCATTCCTTTCTGCCTCAAGAGGTTCGGTATCAAGGGAGTGATGCTCATGTCAATGTTCGCATGGGTGCTCCGCTTCGGCTTCTTCGGCCTCGGCGACACCGGTTCCGGACTGTGGATGCTCATTCTCTCATGCATTGTCTACGGCATAGCCTTCGACTTCTTCAACGTTTCCGGCGGCCTCTATGTGGACAAGCAGACCGATAAGGACATACGCTCCTCTGCCCAGGGTCTGTTCATGATCATGACCAACGGCATAGGCGCCACTGTGGGCACTCTGTCCGCCCAGGCGCTCGTCAATCACTTCGTGTTCTCACAGTCAACCCCCGAGGCACAGCATTCCGGATGGACCACCGCATGGTTCATCTTCGCCGCCTACGCGCTGGTGGTAGCCGTGCTCTTCATCCTGATATTCAAGGATAGCCACACACCCGATGCCAACGAGGCCCGGCGTCTCATCGAGGAGACCGACACCGAGGCCGACGGATATGTGAACGACCGACAGATATGATACAATTCTATTCCCCCGACATAGCCGAGACCCTGCAGCTGCCTGAAAGTGACTCGAAACACGCCGTGAGAGTACTCAGGATGACCGAAGGGGAGATGCTCAACGTGATCGACGGCCGCGGCAGACTCTACACCTGCCGTCTGGTCGACGCCCACCCGCGTCACGCCGCGGTGGAGATAGTGACCGTAGAGGAACAACCCCTCCCCTGGACCCAGAATCTCACCGTGGCCGTCGCCCCCACCAAGCATCTCGACCGCATGGAATGGCTGGTGGAGAAAATGACTGAGGTGGGTGTCAACCGCATAATCCCGATACTCACCGACCGCAGCGAACGCCGCGAGCTCAAGGTGGAACGTCTTGTGAAGATAGCCGTGTCGGCCATGAAACAATCGCTCAAGACAGTCCTGCCTGAAATCACACCCCTCACCCCGTTGCGCGAGGTGACAGGCATGATGGCCGGAGCACAGAGATTCGTGGCCTATTGCGATCCGGCTGTCGAGCGGGTGGATCTGGCCAAGGCATACCGCCCGGCCACCGACACACTCCTGCTCATCGGCCCGGAGGGCGATTTCACCCCTGCCGAGATCGAGCGTACACTCGGCGCCGGATTCCGGCCCGTCACTCTCGGCGAAAACCGCCTCCGCACCGAGACAGCCGCCCTATATGCCCTCTCCTGCTGCCACATCATCGACAATCTGAACCAATAATACATAATGAACATCCGCAACATCATCACATCACTTGCAATCACATTCGCCATACCTGTCGTCATGCAGGCCCAGGCCGTCATAAGCGCCGACGCCCGGGTGATGCTCGACGCCTACAACTCCATGATCGACGAGGATCCGCGCGACCCGGAGATCCTGTTCCGCCGCGCGGGAGAATTCTATAAGCTCAACGACTACGTCAGAGCGCTCGACGATGTCAACAATGCCATCGCGTTTCTCCCCGCCGATGATGTTGACACACGGTTTCAGGCACTGGCTCTCAGAGCCAACATCCTCATGATGCAGCGGAAGTATGACCAGGCCCTCGCCGACATCAACATACTCCTCGGAGCCAATCCCGAAAGCTACGCCCTGCTCTACGAACGCGGCACCGCCCTCTACGAGCTCGGACGCTACAAGGAGGCCCGCAGCGACTTCAACCGGATGCTCCGCCTCAATCCCCGCAGCCAGGAAGCACTCATAGCCCTGGCGCGCGTGGCCGTCAAGGAAAACAATCTCGGCACGGCCGGCGAGCTGGCCGACCGCGCCGTGACCATCAGCCCCAACTCCGGCTTCATCTACCTCCGGCGCGCATCAGTGCGCTCCCTGATGGGCAACGACCAGGGGGCCGTGGACGACTACATCACCGCCGTGACCATCGACGACGGCTCCACCTCCCGTGCCCTCGGAGAACTCGTCAACCTCTCGCGCACGAACTATCCCGTGGTCATCGCCGGACTCACATCCGCCATCTCCAAGGCCCCGAAGAACGGAATGTTCTACTTCATCCGCGCCATGATAGCTCAGGGACACTGCAACTATCTGGCAGCCATAGCCGACTATGACAGGATAATCAACGAGAACCTCGACTCCTATCCCGGACTCAACGCCGCTCTGGCCGAATGCTACTACAATCTCGGACGCTACGATGTGGCCCTGCTCAACGCCGACTACGCCATCAGCGCCACACCCGACAACGCCCGCTACTATATGCTCAAATCGCTCATAAAACACGCGCTGGGCGAAAATGAAGCCGCCCTCGCCGCCGCCGGTAACGCTCTTGACAAAGAGCCCGAGCTCACAGACGCGCTCGTGGCGAAGGCCGAGGCCCAGATACCGCTCGGACAGACCGCCGAGGCTTCCGTCTCTCTCAGCGAGGCCGCCATGGTCGAGCCTGAGAACCCCCGCATCGCCATCATGCGCGGATGGGTGCTCGGCGACTTCCGCAAGCAGGAGAAAAATGCCCGCCGCGCCTACGAGCGTGTGCTCGATATGGACTTCGACTTCGACAACGTCCTCTCCCTGCGCGGATTCGCCCTCCTCGCTCTCGGTCGCAAGGACGAGGCCGTGAAATGGATGGAACGTGTGCTCGCCACCGCCGACGACTATGACGGAGCCGTCAACTACCACGCCGCCTGCCTCTACTCACAGGCCGGACTGCTCGACCGCGCATTCCGCTGCATGGAGACATCGCTCGGCAAAGGATATGCCAACTACCACAACTGGACCCGTGCCGACGAGGCCAACCTCAACTGCTCCCCCCTCCGCACCGACGCCCGCTTCGCCCCCCTCCTCGAGAAATACACCCGCCTGTTCAGATAGTACCGTGTTTTCACCACGAAAAAAACAGGTGAAAATTAGGCGGAAGAGGAAAAATATATTACCTTTGTAGAAAATTGGAAACGAATGGCCGTCACCCTTCAGCAGCGAGTGGAGAAGCTAAAGTCGAAAGCAGCTTTGCTTCAGGAGCGTTACAAGGCGCTCATGCGCGCTAAAACCGAGGCTGACACCCGCATCGAGCAGCTCAGCGGCGAGATAGACCGTCTGAGACGGACACTGCGGGAGAAAGAGACCGAGATCGAAAGGCTCAAGGTATCGTCAGTGCTCACCCCCGACCACCGCGATGTGGAGCAGACACGCCGTTTCATTTCCGAATTAGTGCGCGATATCGACAAGTGCATCGCTCAGTTAAGCGTCTAAATGACTGAAAGACAACTCAACATATCCATCCGCATAGCTGATCTCCCCCGCATCCCGATGCGGATTCCCGCCGGACAGGAGGAGACCGTCAGGACTGCCGAAGCCAAGATCAACGAACTCTGGCGCTCCTGGAAAGCCAAGGATGAGTTCAGCGACAAAACCTCTGCCGAGGTGCTGGCAATGGTAACATTCCGCTTCGCCCAGCTGTATTACAGCACGGTGGAGACCTCGCAGAAAATCGACTCGGTGCTCGAGGGGCTCGAAAAAGAGTTTGACAGCCTTCTCCTGCAGGACATATCCCCCCGCGGCAGCGAGGAGTGACGGGACACTGCCACACACGGCATCCCGCCATCACCCCGCACCCCCTCTCCTCCATGATGCAGCGGGATAAAAATGATATCAACGCACGAATCAGACAACCCCGGACCTCACAAGGCTCCGGCGTCGGCATGATACGTGCGTTTTCCTTTTGCATAAACTTCAACTTATTCATAACCATCACATAATCATTTTATCAATATGACAATTCTCCAGATACTGCCTTACATAGCCGTGACTCTGATCGGAGCGGCTCTCGGCATCGGCATATTCGCGGCCGTGCAGCGTGCCACCGCCCGCTCGCGCGCCAAGACAATAGTCGAGGATGCCGAGCGAGAGGCCGAAGTGATAATGAAAGACAAGCTTCTTGAAGCCCGCGAGCAGGAACTGCGCATCAAGAACGATGCCGAGAAGGCCGCCAACCAGCGCCTGCAGCGTGTGCAGGCCGAGGAGGCGAAAATCAAGCAGCGCCAGAACCAGCTCAACCAGCAGCAGAGCGAGAACGCCCGCTCGCGCAACGAGATCGACCAGGCCCGCAAGGAACTCGAGGCCCGCGATGCAGCGCTCGGACAGCGCTCCGAGGAGCTCGACGGAATGATCCGCTCGGCCCGCGAGACCCTCGAGCATATATCGGGACTCTCGAGCGAGGAAGCCAAGGAAAAACTCATCGAAAGCCTCAAGGACGAGGCCAAGACATCGGCCGCCGCATATATCCACGACATCATGGACGAGGCCAAGATGACCGCCAACAAGGAAGCGAAGCGCATCGTGGTGCAGAGCATACAGCGTCTGGCCACAGAGACCGCCATCGAAAACTCCGTGACAGTTTTCCACATCGACAGCGATGAGATCAAAGGCCGCATCATAGGCCGCGAGGGCCGCAACATCCGCGCGCTCGAGGCTGCCACAGGCATCGAGATCATTGTCGACGACACCCCCGAGGCCATCGTCCTCTCCGGCTTCGACCCCGTGCGCCGCGAGATAGCCCGCCTTGCGCTCCACCAGCTCGTGGCCGACGGCCGCATCCACCCCGCCCGCATCGAGGAAGTGGTGGCAAAAGTGAGAAAACAGATCGAGGAGGAGATTGTCGAGACCGGCAAACGCACCGCCATCGACCTCGGCATCCACGGTCTGCACCCCGATCTGATCCGTATGGTCGGAAAGATGAAATACCGCTCGAGCTACGGCCAGAACCTGCTCCAGCACTCGCGCGAGACAGCCAACCTCTGTGCCATCATGGCATCCGAGCTCGGACTCAACCCCAAGAAAGCACGTCGCGCAGGTCTGCTCCACGACATAGGCAAGGTGCCCGACGAGGAGCCCGAACTTCCCCACGCACTCCTCGGCATGAAACTGGCCGAGAAATACAAGGAGAAACCCGAGATATGCAACGCCATCGGTGCCCACCACGATGAAATCGAGCAGACTTCGCTGCTCGCACCCATCGTGCAGGTGTGCGACGCCATCTCAGGCGCACGTCCCGGCGCCCGCCGCGAGATTGTCGAGGCATACATCAAGCGCCTCAACGATCTGGAGCAGCTCGCCCTCTCCTATCCCGGCGTGATCAAGACCTATGCCATCCAGGCCGGTCGCGAGCTCCGCGTGATAGTCGGCGCCGACAAGATCGACGACGTGGAGACCGAAAAGCTCTCCGGCGAGATAGCACGCCGCATCCAGGACGAAATGACATATCCCGGACAGGTGAAGATCACCGTCATCCGCGAGACCCGCTCCGTAAGCTTCGCCAAGTAAGGAGGAGGGCCCATGGAAGAGAAAGAAAGACAATGCCCGCGCGGCAAACTGCACTGCTTCAACTGGCTCGACGACATCCCCGGCGCATCAGACGGATATGACATCGTAGAGGTGCAGTTCAAGAACACCCGCAAAGGCTACTACCGCAATTCCACCAACATCCCCCTCGAGAGGGGGGATATGGTGGCCGTGGAAGCCACTCCCGGCCACGACATAGGCATGGTGACTCTCACGGGACGGCTTGTGGCGCTCCAGATGCGCCGGGCCGGCGTGAAGAACGAGGCCGAGATACGCCGCGTGTTCCGCAAGGCCAAACCTGCCGACATCGAGAAATACGAGGAGGCCCGCGCCCGCGAGAACGACACCATGATACGCGCCCGCAAGATAGCCGAGTCGCTCAACCTCAACATGAAGATCGGCGACGTGGAATATCAAGGCGACGGCAACAAGGCGATATTCTACTACATCGCCGACGAACGCGTCGACTTCCGCCAGCTCATCAAGGTGCTGGCCGAGACTTTCAAGGTGCGCATCGAGATGAAACAGATCGGAGCGCGCCAGGAGGCGGGACGCATCGGCGGCATCGGTTCGTGCGGACGCCCGCTCTGTTGCGCAAGCTGGATGACCAACTTCGTGTCTGTCGGCACAAGCGCCGCCCGCTATCAGGACATCTCGCTCAACCCCCAGAAGCTCGCCGGACAGTGCGCCAAGCTCAAATGCTGCCTCAACTTCGAGGTTGACGTCTACGTCGAGAGCGTCAAGCAGCTCCCCGAGAAGTCTGTGAGACTCGAGACGGCCGACGCGACCTATTTCCACTTCAAGACCGATATCTTCAAGAAAGAGATCACCTACTCCACCGACAAGTCCATCGCAGCCAACCTCATCACCATCGACGCCGCCCGCGCCTTTGAGGTGATAGAGATGAACAAGCGCGGTGAGAAGCCCCTCTCTCTGTTGCGCGAAGGTGAGGAACATCCCAAGGCAAAAGCCAAGCCCATTGACCTGGCCTCGCAGGACGACCTCACCCGTTTCGACAAATCGAAGAAGAAAAAGAAGAAGAAAAAGAAACCGGCAGCTCCCCAGGCCGACGGCGACAAACCACAACAGCCTGACCAGAAGCCGCAGGACAAGCAGCCGAACGGCTCACAGCCTCAACAGCAACCCGCAAAGCCCAAGGGACAGAAACCTCCGAAGCCCAAGAAGCCCAAGAACCCTCAGCCAAAGCCAGAGGGGAAACCGGCACAGGCCCAGGAGCCCAAACCGCGCCTCGCACGCGAGCCCAAGGCTTTCCGTCAGGACAACAACAATAAAGATGCGTAGACTTCTGCCTCTGACAATATCGCTATTCATCATGTCCGTCATGGCTGCCTCGTGCAGCCGTGGCGAACGTGATTATAGCCGTTGGCAAAGCCTGCCGGACGGCGGCTGGGCATACGGCGACACACTCATGCTGCTCCCCGTCGACACGACACTGCCTGACAACGACACCCTCGTGCGCCGCAGGCTGCACCTCGGGCTCACCCACGACAACGACTACCGCTACTCCAACGTGTGGCTCGAAGTGACCCACATGGGAGCCGGCAGACGTTACCGTTATACCCTCAACATACCTCTCGCCGACATCTACGGACGCTGGCTCGGCAGCGGATTCGGCACAGGCTACCAGCGCGACGTGGTGATAGCCACGGACGCCGACATAGACCTGTCACAGCCCGTCGAGGTCAGACACGTCATGCGCCTCGACACCCTCAAAGGCATCTCCAAGATAGGTATACTCGTAGAATAACCCACAAAGTTACCGGTCAGGATAAGGGTACAGAATAACAAAAGGACAAAAGAAACAGATTTTTTTGAGGATTCAGATTTATCAGACTGATTATATCTGAACAAAAAAATAAAAAAATCTGTTTCTTTTGTCCTTTTGTTATTCTGTACCCTTATCCTGATAGGCAACTCCTGATAGGTAACTTTCAGTCGGTTGGACGCACCTGTTTCCTGAGCCAGTCGTAATGGCCACGCTCGGTGGTCGATGAAGTCCAATGCTCATTTATAGGCGTTATGAGAGCCTCCTTGGGCGCTGTGATCACATTCCAAACCTCGTATGACGTTGTGGGAGGACAGGTATTGTCATTGAATCCCCAGGTCATTCGCACCGGGCAGCGGAGACGCTTGGCGAAATTGACCACATCATACATCTCGAGAGTCCGTATCTTCTCCGGAGTGGCCTCCGCGCGGTTCTTGCGGAAATGGTGGGGATAGCCGCCGCACTTCTCGCTGAGATAGCCCGTCATATCGCTGAGAGCGGGATGATTGGCCACACAGGCCGTGACTCTCGGATCAAGAGCAGCCGTCGTGATGGCCAGGGCGCCACCCTGGCTGCCACCCTGGGTGAAGAGATTCACACCGTCCCATTGCGGAAGACTCGTCAGGAGGTCAAGAAAACGGCGGCATCCGAGGTACACATCCTTCATATAGTAACTGTCGGGATCCTCCAGCCCGAACTTGAGATAATCACCCTTCTCCTTGCGCAGGCGGGCAAACTCCTCCTCCGGCAGTTCGGGATGGCAGCCATGAATCTCTATCTCGGCCCTGATCATACCCCCCTCGCCGTAATAGCGGTGGAGCATAGGCTCCTTGATGGTCTTGACTCCCGCCCCGGGCGGACAGAGCACAGCCGGAAACTTCCCCTCACCCTTGGGAATGAAGAGATATGCCCACATGGAGCGCCCCTCCGGATTGAGCTGAAGCTTGACCAGACTGCAGGTCATCTTGTCGGTGGTATATTTCTCCACCGGTTCGATGGTATACTTGAGCGGGAAACGGGCATCCTCCTCGAGAGCCTTCTGCCAGAAACTGTCGAAGTCTGCCGGCTCGCCTGTGAAATGCCTGAGCCGTTCGGGCGAGAATCCCACCTTGACGTGATGGGCGGTCGAATAACCGTCAGTCATGGTCGCGCCCAGACGCAGGTCGCGGAAACCGGGACGCTGCATGGTGCCTATATTCACACGGCCGCGCCCCTCGCTGTCGAGCACAAGCGAGCCCTTGCTGTCGTCCGGCATATTGTCATCGCCGAGAGTATAGTTGACCGTCACCCCGGCAGCGGGTTCGCCATATCTGTAGAGCGAGATGTCTATCACGGCGGAATCGCCCGTCTCATAGAGCCAGTCGGCGTGGTCGGGCACGGTGACCCACAGGGCATCGTTGCGATATGGGTAGTTCTCAGCAAAAACCGCCACCGTCAGTGCGGACACGACGGCAGCGGTTGTAAGAAATCGTTTTATCATCATCCGGTCAACCGATTTTGATGCCGGAGAAGCCCATGAAAGCCATGGCGAGCAGACCGGCACAGATGAGAGCGATGGGCACACCGCGCATAGCCTTGGGGACATTGGCCAGGGCGAGCTGCTCGCGGATACCAGCGAAGATGGAGATGGCCATGGTGAAACCGATGGCGGTGGCCACGGCATAGACGAGGCTCTGGCCGAGATCCATATTCTTCTGGACCACGGTGATGGCCACACCCAGCACGGCACAGTTGGTGGTGATGAGCGGCAGGAACACTCCGAGAGCGCTGTAGAGCACCGGAGCGATCTTCTTGAGTATGATCTCGAGCATCTGCACGAGGGCGGCGATCACGAGGATGAACACAATGGTCTGCATGAAGCCGAGGCCGAACGGTGTGAGCACGAGATCCTGGAGCAGCCAGGTGATGGCCGTGGCGAGCACCATGACGAATGTCACAGCCGCACCCATGCCTACCGCACTTGAGAGCTTGCGGGATACGCCTATGAACGGGCATATACCGAGAAACTGGGCAAATACAATGTTGTTGACAAAGATTGCCGTGATGATGATGGAAATATATTCGAGCATCTGGGTATTCGTTTAAAATGGATGAGAGCGTGTGGTGGCGGGCTTACTTGGCCTCGCGCATTTTGGTGAAGAGTGCGATCAGCAGGCCGAGGGCGATGAACGCGCCCGGTGCGAGCACGAACACGAGCGAGCCGAACTGCTCGGGATAGATCGTGGCGTCAAAGATCTTGCCTGTGCCCAGGAACTCACGGACAGCGCCGAGAAGGGTGAGGGCGATTGTGAAGCCCAGACCGATGCCGATGCCGTCGAGGCAACTGTCAAACACCCCGTGGCGCGATGCGAAGGCCTCGGCGCGGCCGAGCACGATACAGTTGACCACGATGAGCGGGATGAAGATACCGAGAGTGGCATAGAGCGAGGGCACGTAGGCCTCCATGACGAGCTGAAGCACCGACACGAAAGCGGCGATCACCACGATGTAGGCAGGGATGCGCACCTTGGCGGGCACAAAATTCTTGATGAGCGAGATCACCACATTGGAGCAGATGAGCACCGCCATGGTGGCGAGACCCATGCTCATGCCGTTGATGGCGCTGCCGGTGGTGCCCAGAGTGGGACACATTCCCAACATCAGGACAAATGTGGGGTTTTCGGCAATGATGCCGTTGAAGAGTATTTTAAGTTTATCGTTCATGGCTTGGATCTGATGTTATTGCTGTGTGGCAAATTGTTGCGACGCCTGTCCGGCAAGAGTGAGCGAGCGCAGGAACGCGCGCGACGATATTGTGGCCGCTGTGATGGCGTCAATGTCGCCGCCATCCTTGCTCACGGTGAGATTCGAGGTGTTGGAGTCGAGTCCGATGATGGAGTGGGCGGGATCACAGAACCACTCACCCATCTTCGAGCCGAGGCCGGGGGTCTCGGCGTGCTGCATCACGGCATAACCGGTGATGACGCCGGCGGGATCGAAGCCATACATCACGGTGATGAGTCCGGAGAATCCGTTGTTGTCATGGCTCTCTACGGCCGTTCCGACGAGCTCCCCATCCTTTCTGGCAGGGAACACTGTGACAGTCTCGCCATTTATCTCGACCTCAGTGGCCTCGGCGGCGGGATTGTTGTTGAACTCGATGCCGGGAAGCACCTCCCCTATGGCATCCTGCTGTTTCTGGGCCTTGGCCTGTGCGATGGGCTCCTTGGTGAGAGTGTAGACACCTGCGAGCGCCGATGCGGCCACGACGGTGATCACGCCGAGCGAGAGCACCATGTTGACGAGTGTGGATTTCATGCGGCAACCCTCCTTTCTCCAAACTTACGGGGTTTCATGTAGCGGTTGATGAGCGGGGTGAATCCGTTCATGATGAGTATGGCGAACGACATACCCTCGGGGTAAGCGCCCCACTGGCGTATGATGATTGTGATGAGTCCGATGAGCACACCGTAGAGGATCATGCCCGAATGGCTCATGGGAGAGGTGACATAGTCAGTGGCCATGAAGATGGCTCCGAGAAGCAGACCGCCAGAAAGCAGTTCCACACCCACAGGAGCGCCGATTAGCCATGAGAAGATGGCTGCAGTGCCGAGGATGGCAACGGGTATATGCCAGCTTATCACCTTGAAGCAAAGCAGATAGACGAATCCGATGAGCAGTGCTATCGCACCGACCTCGCCGAGCGAGCCGCCCATGTTGCCGAGCAGTGAATTCATGAGATTGACATCCGATGCCTCGATGACACCCATCTTGATCTGGCTGAGCACCGTCGCGCCGGTAGTGGCGTCGGTATAGGCCATGCGGTTCACCTCCGGAAGAGGCCAGGTGGTCATAGCCACGGGGAAGGACAGAAGCAGGAACACACGTCCCACCAGAGCGGGATTGAAGATGTTGCAGCCGAGACCGCCGAAGGTCATCTTGCCGATTCCGATAGCAACGACACATCCGATCAGGATCATCCACACCGGAAGATTGCTGGGAAGGTTGAGCGCGAGGAGCAGACCGGTCAGCACGGCCGAGAGATTGCCGATGGAGGGTTTCTGCCCGAGCATGAAGCGGGTGATGAGATACTCTACGGCCACACACCCCACGATGGAGGTCACGATCACGATGGCTGCGCCAAGCCCGAAGTAATAGAGGGCCACAAGCACAGCGGGCACAAGCGCGACAATCACATGGAGCATCAGCCGTGTCACTGTCGTCGGAGTCTGCGCATGGGGCGACGGTGAAATGGTAATTAGATTGTTCATTGTATTAAGGTATATTTTTTCTTTCTCCGAGGGGGTTTTCTACGGTACAGATTTGAGGGCAAAATTAGTAAAAAATACTTAATCTGTCAAAAAAATATCTTTCCGGATGCTTTTTTGATGCCGACATCAATTTTTTTCATCTTTGCAGGGCGCATAAACTTGCATTCTTGATTTATACTCCGTAACTTTGCCATCGTCAAAAATGTGTACATACGGATTTAGCAAATATATAAGTAACTAAACAAATCATAAACCATTCATCCCATGAAGAAATCAACAGGGTTTACCCTTCTTATCGGCAGTACTCTTCTGCTCACGGGTTGCGGCAAAAAAATGAACCAGTTTGCCGCAGACTATTTCACAACCAATCCCAACCCCCTCGAAGTTGTGGGCACCCACGTTCCCGCGACTGTGACAGGCCACATACCCGCCAAATTCTTCCAGAAGAATGCAACTGTGACCGTGACCCCCGTCCTCGCCTACAACGGCCAGCGTCAGGAGGCTTCGGCCATGACATTCCAGGGCGAGAAGGTAAGAGGCAACAACCCTGTCATCTCATACGACAACGGCGGTACCGTGACAATCCCCGTCAACTACGTTTACGAGCCCTCAATGCAGCGCTCTGAGCTCTATCTCGACTTCTCCGTCGACCAGAAGGGCAAGAAATACGTGCTTCCTTCTGTGAAGGTGGCCAACGGTGTCGTGGCTACAGCCGCTCTCGCCGATGCCGCTACCGTTGATCCCGCTCTCGCACAGGACAAGTTCCAGCGCATCATCAACGAGAAATACTCCGCCGACATCCGCTTCCTCATCAACCAGGCCAACCTCCGCAAGAGCGAGCTCAACTCCGACGAGGTGCTCCGTCTCAACCGTGACCTCCGCGCCGCCGCCGGCGACGACCGCCGCCAGATCGAGGAGATCAACATCTCCAGCTACGCTTCGCCCGACGGTTCGCTCGACTTCAACACCAAGCTCGCCGAAAACCGCGAGACCGTGACCAAGAAGTACATGACCGACCAGCTCAAGAAAGACAAGGTGACCGAATTCGGCGAACTCACCGCACAGTTCACCCCCGAGGACTGGGAAGGCTTCCAGAAGCTCGTTGCCGCCAGCAACATCCAGGACAAGGACCTCATCCTGAGCGTTCTCTCAATGTACAAGGACCCCGAGATCCGCGAGCGTGAGATCCGCAACCTCTCAAGCGTGTTCGACCAGCTTGCCGACGAGATCCTCCCCCAGCTCCGCTACTCACGCATCACAGCCAGCATCAACGTGATCGGCAAGAGCGACGCCGAGCTCAACCAGGCATTCGACACCGATCCCTCCACACTCACTGTCGACGAGCTCCTCTACACCGCTACCCTCACCCCCGACCTCAACCGCAAGAAGGCCATCTACACCGCCACCTCACGTCTCTATCCCAACGACTACCGCGCGTTCAACAACATCGGTATGGTAGAATATGAGCAGGGTGACTACGACGCTGCAATGGCCAACTTCAAGAAAGCCGCCCGTATCAACGCAAGCGCTCCCGAGGCTCAGATGAACCAGGGTCTCGTGGCTCTCGTCAACGACGATGTACGTGCCGCCAACACCTCATTCGGCAAGGCTGCCGGTCTTGACGACCTCGGCCCCGCCCTCGGTCTCATGTACCTCAAGCTCGGTGATGTCAAGGCTGCCAACAAGGCATTCGGCGACGACAAGAGCAACAACGCCGCCCTCGCCCAGATCCTCGACAAGGACTACAACAAGGCCAAGAGCACTCTCGCCGCTATCTCCGATCCCGACGCCACCACCTACTATCTCATGGCCATCCTCGGTGCCCGCACCGGCAATGAGCAGATGGTGACCTCCAACCTCCGTCAGGCCGTCAAGCTCGATCCCAAGATGGCTTCACAGGCCGCCAACGACCTTGAGTTCGCCCGCTTCAACATCTCACAGGCAATCTGAGAATAGCCTTTAGAGACATAGATTAAACCAAACACAAAGTCAGAGGAGCCACGCTGTTTTCGGCATTGCCGGCCCTTTGGCTTTGTGTTATTTTTTTCCATAATTCCACACGTAAACTGTTTTAACCAATGAGAAAGACTCTACTCACGATGTCCATGCTTGCCATGACTCTCACAATGTCGGCAGCCGCACCCGAAGGACTCATCACCACCCAGCCCGAAGGTGAGCTCTACGGCGAGGTCTACACCTCCGCAAGAGAGTTTCTGGTATACAACAATATGCCTGGACGCACCGACAACACAGGCTACAACACCCGAGTGGTGATCAACGGCAACGATATCTACCTCCACAACATCATCCGCGACTACGAAGGCCTCGACTCATGGATCAAAGGCACCATCACCGACAGCGTGGCCGAATTCCCCCTCCCTCAGCCCATCTACTACGCCCCCGGGACAGCCGCCGACGGATCGGACGACACCGTGCTCTATGCCGAGATGTTCAAGGCCGTGAAATCAGGCAATGTCAAGGATATCGTGGCCGACACTGAAAACTCCTCGCTCCGCATGAGATGGGACGGCAAATCGCTCACCCAGATTCTCCCCGGCTCATCCACCGACGACCTCGACTATGACGGACTGTGCGGCATGGCCAACAGTGACCATGTCTACAGAAGCTATGGCTCACAGAACATACGCATGACCATCTGGGACAGCAAGCCCGCCGAACCCTCTGCCGAAATCACCACTTCGAAATACACCCTCACATTCCAGAACCAATGGGGCTCCACCCTCGGACGACGTGTCAACATCGGCTTCACCGACAACGAGATGTGGATCCAGGGACTCAACACCTACCTGCCCGAATCGTGGGTTCACGGAACAATCGACGCCGACGGCAACGTCACTCTGGAGTCAGACCAGTATCTCGGCCTCACTCAAGACTACTTCATGTTCTTCATGGCTGCTGAGTATGCCTCCGGCAAATACAACTTCACACCGTCGGTGATCCTCACCAAGGACGGCGACAACTATTCGGCCAACTCAGCCATGCTCATCAACCTCGGCAACGAGAAGGTGAACGGCGGCGACGGAATGGATATGCAGAACGTCACCCTCACCCCCTTCGTGGAAGCGCCCATGACACCCGCCGACCCCATGCTGCTTGAGCTCTCATTCGAGGACGGACTCTCGATGCTCGTCTTCATGATCATGCCTCTGGATGTCGAGGATGTTCCCCTTGACACGGACCGCCTCTTCTTCAACGTGTTCGTCGACGACGAGATCTACACCTTCACCCCTGAGAAGGAGTTTGTGCCCGAAACCATCACCGACATCCCCTATACATGGGACAACGGCGACTCCTACCTCATGGCAGGCGGCGACGGACTCTTCATCGCAGCCGTCGAAGGCGAAGTCAAGTCAATGGGTGTGCAGTCATTCTATCTCAACGGAGAGAACCGTGACAACATCACCCGCTCGGCCATCATGTCCGACTCATTCTCGGGCATAAGCATCGTCACCACCGACTCACCCGTAGTTGATACACGCTACTACAATCTCAACGGCATCGAGGTCAAGAACCCCGCCGGAGGCCTCTTCATCAAGAAGACCACCCGCGCCAACGGCACCATCGAGACCACCAAGACCCTCATCCGCTGATTGGAATATGCCACATAGTGGCAAATGAGTCTCAAATATGCCACGTATGGCAATGTAATGCAGTCTCAGAATATGCCACGTAGTGGCAATGCAATGGTAGGCACGGGTGATAACCCGTGCATCAGAAAGCCCCGCTGACAATCGCGTCGCGTAGCGCCGCAACAAAGACTTGACCTTGTTGCCGCACTACGCGACGCTATTTTTATATTATATATGAATAGAGTTCGTGATACGACTATTTCCAAAATGGAAACAGTCGTGAATCGCGGTTTCCGTGGTTCATCCATTGAGGTCATTGACCACTACAATCTTGACGCGATTTTATCCGTCGGCCAACGTGTGAAATCAATACGCGGTACACGATCCCGTATCCGGCCCAACACGGTTTTGATGCAAATTATGTTATAAAACATCGGACGGAATTTGCTTTTACGCTTACAATTTTATAATTTCGCTAACGTCAAACCTCGAAACCATTCTTGCGGCATGACACTGACACAGGAATTCCTAAGCCATCTCGCTCACGAACTCAACTATTCCGGGCTGACAGTCAGCGCCTACGGTGCCGACCTTGAGCAGTGGGCCCTCTTCGCCACGTCCGGTCAGCCCGACACCTTGCGGCCGCTGGAGGTGACACGCTCGGATATGCGGCAATGGATCTCGAGCCTCGCCCGCAGCGGATGCTCCCCCGCGACTCTCAAACGCAAGGCATCATCCCTCAGGGCATTCTTCAGATACCTGATGCGCACACATGGACTCGCCGTCAACCCCATGACCGGGGTGACACTCCCGCGGCAACGGAAAAATCTGCCCGTCTATGTCCGACCCGAAGAGACCGCCGCCATACTCGACGAACCCGCCGGAGACAGTTTCACTTCCTTGCGCGACAAGCTCATACTCGATCTGCTCTACTCCACCGGAATGCGCTGCAGCGAGCTCACAGGGCTTCAGGACCACAATGTCGACACCGCAAAGGGTGAACTAAAAGTGCATGGAAAGCGTAATAAGGAAAGAGTGATTCCTTTCGCGCCCGCACTCGGTGAAGCCATCGACCGCTACCGCCTCATGCGCGACTCCGATCCGGCCACAGCCATCTCAAAGCTGGATCCCGAAGCCCCGCTCATGGTGCGCGACAACGGCGAGCCGCTCTACCGCTCGTTTGTCTACCGCGTGGTCCACAGGATGCTCTCCGAAGGGGGAGCACACGCCGCCAGACTAAGCCCTCACGTCATGCGTCACTCGATGGCCACGGATATGCTCAACTCCGGAGCTCCCCTCGCGGGAGTGCAGCAGCTCCTCGGCCACGCTTCATTGACATCCACACAGGTCTATACCCATGTGGCATACCGAGACCTCAAAAATAATTATCAACTCGCACATCCTCGTGCACAAACCAACAAAGGAGGACACTATGGACATTAACATCAAAGCCATCCACTTCGACATCTCCGAAAAGCTCACCGAATTCATCAACAAGAAGGTAGAGAAGCTCACGCGCCGTCACCCGGCCGTGGCCACGGTCGACATCTCGCTCAAGGTCGTAAAACCTGAGACAGCTCTCAACAAGCAGGCTATAGTCCGCGTCGCAGTCCCGCAGCAGGAGGATATCGTGGCCGACAAGACCGCCGACTCCTTCGAGGAAGCTATCGACGTGGCCCTCGAAGCCATCGACCGCCAGCTCGAAAAAATCAAAAACAAGAAATAATCTGATAGACAACAGGTGTGACTACCCTCACGGGCCGTCACACCTTATCATTCGCTATCTTTCCCCCGGCCCGTTCACCTTACGGCAGGCCGGGGTAACTAATCTAAAGTCAGGCTATATTCCTGGTCACGGTCAGGAAAAGGATACAATTGTTGTAATTGCCGCTTTGCCAGGCGTCCGGAGGACGCTGATTATGTAGTAGCCGTGTACACCGAAGCGTAGCGTAGGTGTGCACGGATGTGAGTGCGGATAGGATGGAGGCGTCCGGGAGGACGCCGGTTATCATTGCAACAATGGCGCGTTATTTCCGATAACCGGCGTCTTACAGACGCCACAGATCTGTATCATCTCTGCCCGGGCACACCTCCGCAAGACTCCGGTGTGCCCGGCTACTACATAACCGGTGTCCTGCCGGACACCATCAGCCCCGCCGCTACGGACACTAGACTATGTTATGTAAACAACCACTACGTGGCATATCGCACCCCTGACCGGTAATTCTCTCCCTCACCTGATGATCTTCTCGAAGTCCGAGGTCAGGGGGGTGGAGTTCACATAGTCCCACAACGTGAGCGAACGCAGCTGATAGAAATAATACCAATACTGATAGAGAGCCTGGAAATAGGCCTGGCGGCTCTCATCCTTCTTCACCTGTGAGTCATTGAGGTCAAGCGTCGAGAGCTTGCCTATGAGATAGGTCTCCACATTGGTCTCATAGCGCCGGCGGGCTATCTCGTCGGAGCGTATGGCTATCCGCAGCTGCTCCTGCTGATTGTTGAACCGCTCCACCAGGATGAAAAGATCCTGATTGAAGTTCTGGGCCTCGAGGCGCAGATTGCTCCGCGTCACCTCGCGGTTGCTCTCGGCCACCTTGACCTGTCCGCGGCGCTTGCCCCAGTCGATGAGCGGAATCTTCACCCCCACCTCTATCACCTGATTGTCCTTGAGCCGGCGGTAGGCCTCACCGGCCTCACCGCCCACTCCGGTGTAGCCTATCTGGGCGAAGATGTCTATGCGCCGCAGGTTTCCCTTGGCCTTGGCCACCTCATAGTCAGCCTCGAGCTGGCAGCGGCGCAGCGAGAGGGAGAATTCATTGTTGGCCAACGCCTTCTCGAGTGCGTCGGAATATGTGATGTCCACCGTGGGGATGTCGCCCGGGATGGCCGGGACTATCTCCACCTCCTCGCCGTAGTCAAGAAACGACCGAAGACGGAACATATTGGTCTTCATCTCGCTCTCGGCATCCGTGAGGGCCGACCGGGCATTCAGCTCGTTGAGCTCCATCTGCAGCAGGTCGTTGCCGCTTATCTGCCCCATCTCACGCTTGGCCTTGGCCACCTCGTGGAGCCTCACGGCATTTTCAAGATTCTGCCGCTCTATGCTCACATTCTCGCGCGCCGAGAGAAGATTGAAGAAATAATTGATGGCTGTCATGGCCACCTCCTCCGTCTCGCTCAGAAACTCAGCCTTGGCCTCGGCATATCTGACCGGCTCGATGCGGCGGTCCCATTTGATGGTATTGACCGCGAAGACAGGCTGATTGAGTGTGAGGGCGACGGGTATGGACATGAAACGGTTGTAGGTCGTGCCGCTCAACTGGCGGAGATAGTCGAGCGAGGTGTTGAGCGACAGCGTGCCCCCCGTGGCCCATATATTCTGTGTGAGCGACAGTGTGCCTGCTATGTCGAGATAATTGTTGCGCACGAATCCGAACTCTCCCGACTCAAACTGATATATCGAATACTGCTTGCGGAAAGCGGGGACCGTGGCCTCGAACGACACCTCGGGGAGCAGACTCGCCTTGTAGGAGCGGTGTTGCCAATACGCCCTCCTCAGTTTGTCGAGAGCCATGGCGGCGTTCACACTCCTCACCCTCGCGCGCACGATGGCATCAGCGAGTGTCAGCTCTATCTGTTCGCCCCGCATCTGAGGCGACACGAGTATAAGGGCGAGTATGGCGGCTATAAAAGATCTTCTCATATTTATAAGTTTCACAATAGAAAAAAACCGTCGGTTCCACAACCGGAATGATGCTTGCAATCTCAATCTATCAATAATTATTATTCATTATTCACTCCGGCAGGACCGGCGGTTTTTCAATATGGTTATATCATTCATCCTTCAGAGCTATGGCGGGCTGGATTCTCCTGGCCCGCGAGGCCGGTATCCAGATTCCACCCGCTATCATCAGCGCTATGAGCAGGAAGGCTCCGCAACAGGTGACGGTCATACGCCCCCACCCGATGTGGCTGTACTCATAAAACTGGCTGAATTCATTCCAGGCAAGCAGACAATCCAGCGCCACGGCAAACGGGGTGACTATGACCAAAAGTATGAGGCCTTCTGTCAGAAGACGGCGGAAAATGTCGGTCTTCGTCGCTCCCATCGACATACGGATGGCGATCTCTCCCGTGCGTTGCTGGGTGCGGAACCAGAAGGTGCCGAACAGCCCGAGGAAAATATTGAGCAGAAGGAAGCAGAGCAGGAATATCATGTCGCGCATCTGATTGGACTGGGCCTGTTGGTAACGCTCGCGCACGAACTTGAAAGATGTCACGTTGACCAGCAGATTATTGCCCACATGGAAGAGGCTTTCCGACATATCCATGAGCTGCTTCTCTATATCCCGGTCCATGTCGGGGCGCACACGTATGCAGTATTCACCCGCCCAGCCATAGTATTCCAACGGCAGTTTCTTCACAAGCACCGTGCCCCACTCGGTGTAGTCGTTATGTCTCACAGGTCTGAGAGCAGCACCGAGACGGTAAGTGCGGGTCGTGTCGCCATCGAGCGTGAAATCCAGCCCCACAAGATTCTCAGCGGAATATTTCAGATCTCCGAACACGCTTCCCGCCATAAGAATCTCACCTTTCTCGATCATGTCGGCCATCTGTTCGGCTGACTCTCCTCCGAAACCCTCATACCGGAATACCTTGACAAAATCCGGTGTCACCTGATAGAACGGCAGAAAACCGTATTGGGTGAGGGAATCCCTCTGGATAGATGTACCGTTGCTCGATCCGTTGTATGGATGTGAGTTCACGCTGAGCGATGCCGCCTCTACAAACGGAAGATGCTTCAGGCGGGTGAGAATCTCGTCGGCATCACTGCAGGTCTCCTCATACGTGCGGTCCTTGATGAAACCGGGATTCTTGTCGGTGACCGTGTTGAACGAGAGCCGATAGCAATGTTCAGTGTCATAGCCGCGCGGCTGGCTCATAATGGTGAGATTGATATAGAAATAGTCGACGATATACCACATCACCACCGAGACTATCAGCAGTTCGAGGGCGAGCCACACATTGGTGCGCCATTCGGCCCGTATCTGTTTGAAAAGTTTTCGTTTCATTGTATTCCTTGATATATTATTTGTTGGCTCCCCCTCTCAGTGAGTTCACAAGACCTATACGCGACATCTGTATGGCCGGAAGTCCGGCGCTGAGAAGATTGAGTATGAAGCAGAACAGAAGTGCCCAGCCGAAGGTGGACCATTGCAGCAGCATGGACGGATTGACGGAAACGGGACTGAGCGAGTAGTTATAGTTCATGGCAAACAGCACATTGCCGAATCCGAAAGCTGCCAGCAGACTCAGCAACAGACCTATCAGGCCCCCGGCAAGGGTGATGAGCATATTCTCCGTGATGATGTCGGAGAAGATCCTGAACCGTGTGGCACCGAATGCCCTTCTCACCGCTATCTCCCCCACTCTCCTGCGCATACGGCTATGCGTCATTCCGGCAAGATTGATGGCGGGGACAAGAAGCAGGATGGCATAGATGGTATAGCCTGTCTTCCTGTATGTTTCAAGGTCAGGTTCCACATTAGCGAAATCCGACACGGCCAACTTCTCCTGAGTATAAGGGCGGTTGCGGTTTATTATAGTCCACCCGCTTTTGCCAAGCCCGGAGTTGTAGGCCTCGAAATGGCGGTTGAAATCCCCCTTCACCTCTCCGGCAGTCTTGCCGTCAGGCACAAGCATCGTGACGGTATATGAGCCACCGATCTCTGCCCAGGTACTCGACGGCATATCGGTGGATTGTGTGTTGATCCACACATGGGCGTATGCCCTGTCGGCAATCGGTGAGACGGGCCTCACCACACCGACCACGCTGTAGTCACCGCCGTTGATCTGAAATCTCTTCCCCTCGGCCTGCTCAGTCCCGAAGAGTGTGCGGGCCACATTGGTGTCTATCACCGCCAGCGGGAGTCCGGCATCTTCCTCCTCGCGTGAGAAGGGACGGCCGGAGACAAAGCTGAAATCAAATACATCGAAGTAGCCCGAATTTGTCTCGCGCACATCGGCGGCGAAAGTCTTCTCCCCCTGGATCCCCACGGATTTCACATCAGTCGAGGAGGTATAGGCGGCCACAGCCTCGGGAGATTTGAACGTATAGAACAGGTCGTTGACCACTTTCCATGCCATCGGGCCGTTACTGTCGCTGCCTTCACTCCAGCTCTCATGCTTGAACGAGAGCCAGTTGTAATGCAGGAATCGGTCGCGGTTGCTCTCGGGGGCGAACGGTGCCACCCGGACCTGGTTCATCATCACGAACACCATGATGAGAAATATGCTCAGTGCCGTGCCTGTCACGGTCACCACAGTCACCACCGGCTGGTGGCGCAGATTGTATATGGTTTCTTTTATCATTTTTTCGTAGGATTAGAAATTGTCACTCATCATGCAGGGCTGCCGCGGGGGATACCCGCATGGCGGCGCGGGCCGGGAACCATATCCCGAGAAATATCATTGCGAGAAGGAGGAGGAAGGTTATCACGGAATCGCGCACGATCCATCCGATGTCGATCCGCGACGCGAAGGTGAGCTCGGGACGTATCTCCAAATAGAGCAGAGCGGCTATCAGAGACCCGGCAATCACCGCTGCCACGGCCAGCAGTATCAGCCCCTCCCCCATCAGACGGCGGAAAAGCGAGATGCGCGAGGCGCCGAAGATCATACGGACGGCAAGCTCGGAGGTGCGCTGGCGTGTGCGGTACCAGAAGGTGCCGAGAAGTCCGAGAAAGACATTCACAAGCAGGAACCCGATGACCACATACATCTTCCGGGCCGCCTTGAACTCATCGGCCATCGAAGCCTCGGCCACCTCCCCGAAGGGGATGATCTGGGTGACGTAGATGCTCCCCAGATTGAAGTGGGTGCGGATATCATTGCTGAAACGCTCCATGAACCCCTTCTCACTTCCGGGATCGACACGTATGGTCACATCCGTGCCGTTGTCGAAATAGCGCATTGCCTCATCATCGTTCTCGTTGAACGGCAGGAAAAGCGCGGCATAACGGTCGGCGGGCGAGGTGTCCTTGCGCTTGACATTGCTGACCACTCCGGCAAGCGTATAGCTGCTCCCATAGTGGATGAACCGGTGGCCCACGAGCGAGTGAGGCTCGGGAGCCCGGAAAGCGGTGTCGACCAGCTCCACGAAGTTGACGGTGAGCAGTATCCTGTCGTGTCCGCTCTCGAGGGCACGTGCCAGCGAGTCGGGCGACACTCCGGCAGGGTCGCTGATGCGGAACACACGCACGAAGTCGGGGTTGATATGCCCGTGGCGCATACTCTTGCATTCATGGAAACCGTAGGTCACCGAGTCGGTGGTGGTGACATCCATGATCACACCCGACGAATATGATCCGGCGTATGGCTCCACACCGTCGACGGACACCGCCACAGCCTCGACTCCGGGATAATGGCGCAGACGCGATATGAGCTCGCGTTTCTTCGCCAGGACATTTACGGCTGTATCGGGATTCTCGCTCATGGCCACCTTGATCTTATAGCAGTGGCTTATGTCGAATCCAGTAGGCTCGGCGTAGGGCACATAGACCTGGCTGAGCAGATCGACCATGAACCAGGTGACGACAAGAATGATCACCAGCTCCACCACCAGCCAGACATTCGACCTCCACTGGCGGGAAATCTGTTTCAAAAGCTTACGTTTCATATCTATCAGTCTTCTACTTGGTTAATGGCCTCAACCGGGTTGAGACGCGAGGCTCTCCATGCCGGGATCCCGGCACTGAGCAGATTGAGGATCAGACAGAAGAGCAGAGCCCATCCGAATGTCGACCAGCGGAACAGCATCTCCCCTGTCACGCGGAGGGCCGATGATACCCCCTGCCAGGTGTCGACCTCGAAAAGCGTGTCGGCGAAAAGCCACACTCCTGCGAGCGAGAGAATGAGACCGATGATACCGCCGGCGAGTGTCACCACAAGGTTCTCCCTGAGTATGGAGAGGAGGATGCCCCGGCGGGTGGCCCCGAAGGCACGGCGCACCCCGATCTCATGGCAACGGCGGCGCAGACGGCTCTGGGTCATGCTCGACAGATTGATGGCCGGGACAAGGAGGAAGATGGCCATAAGCAGTCCGCGGGTGATATAGTAGCTCGTCATGTCAGGGGGATTGTTGGCCCCCGCCACCTGTGAGAAAGCCAGCTGGGTGTGTGGCGCTTCACAGTCGATGCGCTGGTAGCCGGTGTGGCGAATCTCACGGTTGTAGTCCTCGTTGATGCCGCGCGCTTCCTCACGTATCGCCGGAAGGGACGCCGGGGTCTCCCCCATGAACACCGCCGCATAGCCGCCGAACATCTCCGTGTGCCTGTTGTCACGGAATCTGCCGGCATCATTGACCGCCGGGAGCCAGATCTGGGCGTAGCTCAGACGCATGAGCGGAGAGACATCGCGGATCACACCGCGTATCCTGTGCGCCTTCCCCCTCACCATGACAGTCCTGCCGACGACATCCGTGGAGCTGAACAGGTTGCGGGCCGTGCTCTCGTCTATGACGGCCACATCGGCACCTTCGGCCACATCGGCCGCGGTATAAGGGGAGCCGGTCAGGAATGTATGGTCGAACACTTTCCACATCTCCGCATCCGAGCGGCGGAGGTCGACAATGACCGGTTTGCCGTTATCGGACGCCACATCCACGGGTTCGAAATATCTGGAGACGGCGGCCACGACCTGCGGAGTCTTCATCCCGCCGTAGAGTTTCCTGATGGCGTGGAGGCTCAGCGAGGAGCAGATGCTGCTCTCATCGTTGCCGATGTAGAAGGCCGGATCGTAGAGCAGGCGGTCGCGGTTGCTTTCCGGAGCCATGGGCGCGTAGTCGATCTCATAGACTATGGTCGACATCATCACCAGAAGTATGGCCAGGGCCGTCCCTATCACCGACACGATCCCTATCACCGGCTGTGTGCGCAGGTCGTAGATGATCTGTTGGAAAATTTTTCTCATGGCCATCAACCTATCTGACGTCCGTCAAAGAACTGCATGATGCGGTCGGTGAGCCTGGCCTGCTGCTCGTTGTGGGTCACCATCACAATGGTGCGTCCGTCACGCTTGTTGAGTTCGTGGAGGAGTTCCATCACCTCGGCACCCATTTTGGAGTCGAGGTTACCCGTGGGCTCGTCGGCAAGGATGATCTCGGGATTTCCAACGATGGCGCGGGCTATGGCCACACGCTGACACTGACCGCCGGAGAGCTGGGCCGGATAATGGCGGGCACGGTGGGTGAGACCCACACGCTCGAGCACTTCCCTCACACGCTTGCGGCGGTCGCTGTCGGAGAGGCCGGAACGGTAGACGAGGGGCAGCTCTATATTGTCGGTGACATTGAGCGAGGGTATGAGATGGAAACTCTGGAATACGAAACCTATATTGCGGTTGCGGAATGCCGCGAGCTCAGAGTCGCTCATCTTCGAGCCCACCATCTTGCCGGCCAGTTCGACTGTGCCGGAGGTGGGTGTGTCGAGCAGACCTATTATGTTGAGCAGTGTTGACTTTCCGCATCCCGAGGGGCCCATGACGGAGACAAACTCACCTTTTTCCACCTCTATGTTCACATTCTCGAGCGCCTGTGTCTCGACTTCGTCGGTGCGGTAGATCTTGTTGACTCCTTTCAGTTCAATGATTGCCATAATGATTCGGTTTTTATTGTTTGTTTTTTATTTCTTATTTCTTGAGTTTGAGACGGTTGGAGTTGCGGTAGTCGTTCATGTCGGAGATCACCACCCTCTCGCCAGGATGCAGCCCCTCGAGCACCTCGACATAATCATAGTTGCTCTCGCCGAGCTTGACCTTGCGGCGCACGAGGAGATCACCGTCGCCGTCGCCGTCAACGACAAACATATCATAGACATTCGGCCCCTTGTAGTAGCTTCCGTTGCGGATGCGTGTTATATCCTCGCGTATGTCGCACATGACATAGACATCGGTCTTGAGTCCGGAGCGAAGGCGCTTGTGGTCGTCATCGTCGAGGGCCACGGTGAACGAAATCACCCCGTTATGGCTCAGAGGGGTGACGTTGGCCACCTTGCCGCTAAGCATCTCGCGCCCCACCCTGACATTGACCGGCGCACCGGCCGCCACACGCTCGCCGTATGAGTCGGCTATGTCCGCATCGACGCGGAAGTGGCTCAGATCGCTCACCACGGCCACCCTGTCGCCCTGGCTGATGGCAGCACCGATCTCATTGTTTATGTAGGTGAGGGTGGCCGCACGCGGGGCACGTATGCGGGCATCATTGAGAGTGCGCTGCTGCTCGGAGAGATTCTTCCGGAATATGTTCAGCTCGAGGCGGGCGCTCTCGAGCTCCGACTCCTTGACGAGTTTCTCGTTCTCGAGCTGTCCGCGGAGCTGCTCGAGTTCAAGCACTCCGGTGTTGTAGGCCAGTTCGGCCTCGCGCACACGGTCGCCGGTTCCTGATCCGAGCGAGTCGAGCCTCCGTTCGTTGCCCACCTCGGCCTTCAGACGGTTGACCGACATCTCCTTCACCTTCACCTGCATACTGAGATTGCTCAGTGCGGTGGCGATGTTGAGCCGTGTCTGTTCGAGAGAGTGGATCTTCATCTGCAGCTCATCGTTGAGCTTGCCCAGCTCTGTCTCGGCGCTCTGCAGGTCGAGGCGCAGCAGAGGTGTGCCCTCTTCCACCGGATCTCCCCCTTTGCAGTAGACCTCGACGATGCGGGTCGTGATCGGGGAATTGATTATCTCCTCGAAGGCGGGCACCACTTTGCCGGATGCGCTCACAGAGGTTTCTATCGACCCGGTCTCGACATCCGAGAAATTAAGGTCGGCGGCCTTTACCGATTTGCGCATGGAAAACACCAATGATCCGGCCGCGGCAAGCACTACCGCCGCGACAACGCTTCCGCGCATGATCTTCTTCATCCGGCGGCTACGTATCTCAGTTTGTGGAATCTCTCTATCCATAGTTATGTCTATTGTTTCTGCAAGATTGTTGTGTTGATGCCGGAAATAGCTACAAATACCGTGCCAAAATCATAAACATTTATAAATCAAGCATATAACAAAACAAACAGGTGTCCGAAAACGGACACCTGTACGGAATCGTACACCAAAAACGGACACAGAGTTACTTCTCAGGAGAAGGGTACAGAAAAACATAAGGACAAAAGAAACAAATTTTTAATTTTTGTTCAGATATTATCAGTTTGATTAATCTGACTCATAAAATAAAAATTTGTTTCTTTTGTCCTTATGTTTTTCTGTACCCTTCTCTTGATAAGTAATTAAAGGATAGGATTGATGAAGGCGGCTACGTCGGTGTCGCCGAAGAAGTCGGCTACTGTGAGCCATACGAACAGGAGCACTATAAGTATCACTACTCCTGCTACGAGCCACCAGGATTTTTTGGAAGAGTTTTCTTTCTCGCTCATGATTTTATTCAGTTAATGGGGTTAGTGTGAATGGTGAGGATGAACGACGTGCCTTTCGTGACGGTGGGATCGAGTGTGAGCGATCCACCCATCTTGTCGGCGCGGAGAGCGCATATCGGCAGTCCGAGGCCGTCGCCATCTGAAATATCTTTTGATGAATTGAATGCTTTGAACAGATCCTCGCGGGCCTCCTCGGGTATGCCGGGACCGGAGTCGGAGACGATGAACTGGTGACTGTTGGCGCCACGCTTCCTGTAGGCGAGTGTGATCCTGCCACCCTCGGGGGTGAACTTCACGGCGTTGTCGAGCAGATGCTCAAGCACATGGCGCACCTCCGGAGCATCAATCCGTGCCCATCCGCGGGTGCCGTCAAGGGTGAGTGTGGCACCTTTCTTGAGCAGCGGCCTGAACTGGGCGGCAATCTCGCTGCAGAACGGTTCGAGATTCACATTCTCGAGCGTTGACGGGTCCTTCGGCTCGGCCGCGTCGACCTCCGACAGCACACCCACATTCTCCACATATTCCTTGAGCCGCTGCACGGCCGGATCGTCCTGGTTGAGACGGTCGATGGTGGGTTTGAGGGATGTCGACATATTCTGCAGCATGGCGCTCTTGGCGGCATTGCGGGCGTCGGCCTCCATGGCGCGGCGCTTCATCTTCCGGCTCTTCATGACCACTCTCCAATAGAAGAGCGCTCCGACGGCCAGTGCGGCCACAGCTATCACGAAGAGCGATATGAAGGTCACCATCGTGCCGGTGCGTGCGCTGATGGTGTGGTCCATCTTCTCCATTTCCTCCACGGTATCGGCCATTTCCTTTTTCACCTTCACAAGCTCGGTATCGGCGTTGGCAGCCTCTATCGAGTCGCTCCAGTTCATGTAGTTCTCATAGGTGTGCTCCACCAGGAGGGCATCGTTGGCGGCCACGGCCCTCTCGATGAGCTGGCGGTAAGCCTGGTCGGCCTGCTTGTAGTCCTTTGAGGAATCATATTGCTTTATGAGGCGCGCGATGCAGCGGTCGCCCATCGAGGCATTGCCGGTGGCATAGTAGAATTGCGCCTCCGAGAAGAGCATATCCGATGTAATCTCCTTGTTGCCGGCCAGTTTGGCATAGTTGGCCATCTTCTTGAGCCATGTCTCGGCCGACGAGTGGTTCTTCATCTTCTGATAAAGATCGTAGCGGGCGCGGGCCGTGTAATAATATGGCGCGGGCATTGAGTCGGGGGTGATGTGGCGGTCGGCGAGAATACGGTCATAGCCCGAGAGGAGCTTGAAGGCACCGTCGTAGTTTTTCGCCTCGGCGCAGGCCATTGACGCGCCCGCCGCCGAACGTGCCGCGGGGAGATACTGTTTTGCGGCCACCTGTGCATTGTAAGCCTTGATATATCTGGTGAAATCGGCCTGAGCGTCGGCAGAAGCCCACATCGCTACCGCCACCAGAAGAATGGCTAAGCTTAAAAGTCGTTTCATAATCGTAATAGTTTTGAACGTGAGGAGTTTTTATATCCTTGTAACACCGGAATTACATCAAAAGTTTTTTAGAGGGCGTCTAATAATAAATGTTAAAACCAGCCATGCTCATTACACCGGGTGTGAATCTCATGAAACTTGCCGCAGTAATTTTTTCGGTCTGTTCCACCTGCCACCGGCAAAAAAAGCCGCGACAGCAGGCACCCGAGCACCTGCCACCGCGGCTGTGTAGTTCTAAAACGGCCTTTTATAAAGAGCCGACTATAATCTTGGCAACCTTACCGCCCTGACGGCGGATATAAATGCCATTCGATGGATTCGACACCCGAACACCCTGAAGGTTATAGTATTCAACTTCGGCATCATCGTCTGCAACTACTTCGGAAATGCCGGTATAGTGTGCGTAGTCGCCATAAACCTCACGGCTTTGAAGTGCCGGTTCCTCACCGTTGCTCGAACCTTTGTTGATTACCTCGATAGGGTAGCCGTAAGTACTGTCGTAAGTCACTTCGGCTGTGGTCTTACTGCTGTAGCTGTAAGACGGCGAGACGGTTTCGGAAACATACTCGACCAGTATACCGTAGGAGTCATACTTCTCGGTGTAGTTTTCCTTGTAGGTCTCGCCGAAGCTGATATTGCCTCCTTCAACCTCTAAATCAGTATCCTCAATTTCCTCGGTATAGCTGCCGAAGCTGTCGAGTACTGTCAGGGCGTACTGATAGAAAACCTTGTTGTCGGTACTCATCTTGATGTTGACATTGCCGAGATCGCCGCTGTATTCAGCGCTGACATTTACGGTGACACCCTCGTCGCCGTCATAGTCCACAAGAATACCGGATTTAACACGGTTCGCGCCCATGAAATATTCGTCGGCGTCCATGTCGTTGGTATCATCAACGATGAGCTGACCGTTTGTGTTCTCCCATACGATATCCTTCAGATGGAATTCCACCTCAGTCTCACCTTCATCAACATCATAGTTTATGATTTCACTGATTTTGCCGTCAGTTCCGTAGGTATAGACACGGTAACCGGCAAGCTCCATCTCGCCTGTTTCGTAATTGCGGGAATAATCATCTATGCGCGTGATATTGCCTTGGGCATCGCGACTGATGCGGTATTCCCACTTGTCATTGATCACCCATTTGGTTCCGTCAAGGCTGTAGCTTACAGAGCCGATTTCCTTGCCGGTGATTTCGTCATAGGTATACTCGCTCTTATAACCGCCCTCATTCCCGATATATGTGCGGGTTTCGCTTGATATCTGACCTTTGGAAGTATACTCATAGGTAATTACCTCGTTATTGCGTTCTTCCTTAATCTTCCGGCCCTGTTCGTCGTAGGTCAACTTGACATTGTCCGAAAGCTCCCAAGCATTTGTTTCCCAAGAGTTCCAGATGTATGATGCAATTGTGCCGGGGAGCCATTTGCCCGTTTCAGCTGCATAGCGTGGGCCTTTTCTGGCCTGCTCATAGCGCACTTCCGACTTCTTGGCGAAATCTTCGGCTGTACGGGGAGTCAACGCATTGGCTGCCACACCAACTGCAAACGCTCCTGAAAGGAGTAAAAATTTCTTCATGTTTTCCGTGTTTGTAAAAATGTTGAATTATAAGTGATGGTAATCTTATGTGTTCTAATAATCAGGTTGACTGTGACCAAGGATTTGCCGGCAAAATTACAAAACGTTTTAGATTATTACCCCCCCCAATGTTAAAATATGCTAATAAATGGACAAAAAACTCATTTTGCAGCCAAATGAATACTTATCATGAGTTCATACGGCAGACGACGATTCTCATTATTCTCGTTTGGATCGGCAATGGTTGTGGCAGAATTTGTTTCCGATCCACGAAATGTTAAGAGGTTGTTTAAAAACAGGGCCGATAATGCGCCATAAAATTGTCATGTACTATACCGATTGGCAAAAAATCAGTATCTTTGCGCCAAATTTCTAATTCACAAATCAACATGGCAAAAAAAGCATTGTTAATGATTCTTGACGGCTGGGGCCTTGGCAACCATACCAAGAGCGACGCCATCTCAAGCACACCCACTCCCTACTGGGATTATCTGATGAACACCTATCCCCACAGCCAGCTCCAGGCTTCGGGCGAGAACGTGGGTCTGCCCGACGGTCAGATGGGCAATTCCGAGGTGGGCCACCTCAACATCGGCGCCGGCCGCGTGGTCTATCAGGATCTCGTGAAGATCAACAAGGCCTGTGCCGACGGTTCGATCCTCCGCAATCCCGAGATCATCAATGCCTTCAGCTATGCCCGCGACAACGACAAGGCCATCCACTTCATGGGTCTCACCAGCGACGGTGGTGTCCACTCGTCGCTCGACCACCTCTTCGCCCTCTGCGACATTGCCAAGGAGTATGGCCTGAAGAAGGTCTACATCCACTGCTTCATGGACGGACGCGACACTGACCCCCGTAGCGGCAAGGGATTCATCGAACAGCTCCAGGCCCACTGCGACAAGAGCGCCGGCGAGATCGCCTCGATCATAGGTCGCTATTACGCCATGGACCGCGACAAACGCTGGGAGCGTGTGAAGGTGGCCTACGACCTTCTCGTGAAAGGCGAAGGGGAGCAGGCCAAGGATATGGTGGCCGCCGTGCAGCAGAGCTATGACAACGATGTGACCGACGAGTTCATCAAGCCCATCAACAACGCCAACATCGACGGCACCATCAAGGCCGACGATGCCGTGATATTCTTCAACTACCGCAACGACCGCGCCAAGGAGCTCACCGTGGCCCTCACACAGCACGACATCCCCGAGGCCGACATGAAGGTGGTGCCCGGTCTGCAGTATTACTGCATGACACCCTACGATGCATCGTTCACCGGCGTACACATCCTCTTCCCCAAGGAGAACGTCGGGAATACCCTCGGCGAATATCTCTCGAGCCTCGACAAGAAACAGCTCCACATCGCTGAGACCGAGAAGTATGCCCACGTGACCTTCTTCTTCAACGGCGGCCGCGAGGCTCCTTACGAAGGTGAGGAGCGTATCCTCGTGGCATCGCCCAAGGTGGCCACCTACGACCTCAAGCCCGAGATGAGCGCATACGAGGTGAAAGACAAGCTCGTCGAGGCCATCGGCGAGGAGAAATATGATTTCATAGATCGGAAGAGCGTCGTGTAGGGAAAGAGTGTAGATCTCGGTGGTC
>CAJUKP010000006.1 GCA_910587165.1 uncultured Duncaniella sp. | reverse complement strand
AAGATTTGCTCGTTTCGTTTTAGAATTGTGCACGTTTCGTTTTCGCGATTATATAAGTATAGCTTGTCTTTACGGACACGATGCTGTGAAAATTGAAGCCGCGGATTCATCATATAACTTCTATCTCGACACTCTTGAGCCGGTCGGACCATTCAAAGAGAGCCATCGTGCCGAAGTGCTCAAATATTGGTGCAACGCTCCGGTAGCCCGAATCGACACCCTCACGGATGTGGACCAGTGGATTCCATTTGACCGGTGGATGGAAAAAATGCCCATATACAAATATTATTTCGATGATCCTGCAGGCCATCAACTGTATATGACGACAGATGGCGACGTTATTCAGTTCACATCAAAGTCCGACCGTCGGTGGGCATGGATAAGCGGAATTCCGCACTGGCTTTATTTTACACCCTTACGCCGTAATCAGCAATTGTGGACAGATGTGGTCATCTGGGCCGCTCTGTTTGGCTGCATCATGTGTCTGACAGGAATCATAGTTGCAATCATGACATGGTGGAACCATCGTAAAATCAACGGAGTGTGGCACTCTCCTTACCGCAAATTCTGGTGGAAGTGGCATTTTATTCTAGGTCTGATGTTCGGATGGTGTGCCATAACATTTGCATTCAGCGGTTATATGTCAATGGCCGATTTACCTTCTTTTCTTAAAAAAGAAAATCCCGCTGAACGTATCGCCGGTAATGGACATCAACGGGGCAATCGCAAAGGGATTCGTGAGGGACGTAGAGGCTCTTTTGGCAAAAGACGTATGGCCCCGACTGATGCCTATCTTCTGCCGGCAAACGAAATACTTAAATCCGACTCTGTTGTAAGCATCTCATGGGAGGCATGGAATGGTCATCCTTATTACCGGGTCTGCTACAAAAATTCTATCCGAAACATAGATGCAGCGATATGCGGCAGTTTGTCTGATTTCACCTTGACCGAAGAAATGGTGATGGAGGACTCAAAGCGACAACTGCCTGACAGCATACAACGGACTGTAAAATTCATCAACGAGTATGATGATGATTACTACAGCCGCAAGACAGATCGCGCTCTCTTGCCTGTATACAAAGTATCTGCCGACGACTATATGCATACCGTTATCTACTATGATCCGGTGAAGCTGACATCGCGCAAAGTAGACGACTACAGCCGTACCCGTCGGTTTCTATACAGCGGTCTGCACTCGCTGAATATTAAATTATTCACTGACCGTCCGTGGCTATGGTATTCAGTAATGTTGATACTGCTTTGCGGTGGTTCTTTGCTGTCAGTTACCGGACTTGTTCTTGCCCTGCAATGGCTCAGGCGGAATCTGTTCCATAGGTTCATCAGAAAATAGAGCTTATAATACAATAAACCTATCAGTAATTTCTATGAAAGTCAAACCATTATTGTCAACTATCACAGTCACAGCCGCTGTGTTGTCGACACAGGCCTCAGGTATTGAGGAAATGAAAGATACTGTCGCTCTTGGCGAGGTATGTAAGACAGAGATTGTCCACAAACCGCTTCAGAAACATTCGGTAGGTATGCTTGGCATTGACGTCCCGCTGAAATACCTTCCTATGACAGTGAGCCGTCTCGATGCAAAAACTCTTGAACGCAAGCATATTGTGAACCTCGAGGATGCCGTGAGGTTTCTTCCCGGAGTGATTGAGTCCGGAAACCAGTTGGGCCAGTTCAAGCGATTTAGCGTGCGTGGATCCAATGATGTAGCCATCGCCTACGACGGAGTGCGTGATGAGCGTGTATGGAACAATGTGCCATTCGGAGATCTCTCGGGCGTGGAGTCTATCGAAGTAATAAAGGGTCCGGCAGCAATCCTTGCAGGCCATTCGGTGATGGGGGGTGTGATCAATATCCGTCGCAAGAAACCCACCGACAAATTCACCGCCAACGGCAGTGTGAGCTACGGAAGTTGGAAACAAAAAGACGCTTCAATAGGTTTCGGTGGCAAACTCATAGGACCGGTGCACTACCGTGCCCATGCTTTCACCAGCAATGGCGACGGCTACCGGATGGTCAATGCCAACCGACTTTCAGGTCTGTTTGCACTGAGTTCCCGAATTGGAAAACACGGCTTTTGGGAAGCGAGCATAAACGGAGCTGACGACTCCTATACCACGGACATAGGTGGTGCTCCCACTATGCCGGCCAACATTTATTATGCCGGTACAGACAAACTCTATCTTCCAAGCGGAAGCCGAAATCCGCTCTGCAACTATGAGAATGTCTACAACGACATTGCCAACAACCGTATGCGCCGCCGTCTGATGGAAATATCCACGAGCTATATCCATACGTTCAATGATAAATTCAAGCTCCGTGAACGAGCTTTCTATAGCCACAGTGATCTTGACTACTGTTGCGTGGAAGGACTGACGTATGTCACATCAGAGACCCCGGGTGATTATAAATATCAATATACAAGCCGTGGAAAGACATACTATACCAATCTCGATGAGATGAGATCGGGTACTCCTCTGAACTTTAACCCTGACCACAAGACATTCAGCAACACTCTGGAACTTACCGGCACAATAAATACAAGCCATATTGTCCACAAATACATAGCGGGATGGACAACCACATACTTTGATTTCACGCAGTACAACGGCTATGCGGACGATGATGTGTGGGGACCCGGAAAGAATGAGATTATTTCAGTTGAAGATCCTCACTATGTGAGAGACTGGTGGGATTGCAAGGTATCTGCCGCCAATATATCGCGCAACTTCAACAATGGATTTTATCTTACCGACGTTATTGATGTCAATGTCCATTGGAAAGGAATGCTGAGTTTCCGCTATGACACCTACACTTATCGACGTGCTACGGCAAAAATAACCGACGGCCGACAGCACTATGACAAGGAAAACCGGACACCTTACAATAGAGTGTCAACCGGTGCCTTCACCTACCGTGCCGGTGCGGTGTATCTCCCGATACCACAGGTGTCAGTCTACGCATCGGCGGCATCGTTCTTCAAGCCATATAATACATTCTACAATGCCAACTATATCTATTATGACCGTAACGGTCATGAATTTAAGCCTGATATGGATGGTGGTGAGGTTTACCGTCCGGAACGTGGCAATCAGTTTGAAGCCGGAATCCGATACGAGCATCGCCTCTTCGACATCAACGCCAGCGTGTTCCTGATCAAGAAACGCAATGTGGTGACAAACATCGGCAAAATGCCTGTGGAGGAGAATGGCGAGATGGTGGAAAAAACAGTTCAGGCTCAGGTTGGACAATATGATTCCCGCGGTTTCGATATTGATGTGACTGTTCATCCCTGGTCAACTTTAAACATCACTGCCGGTCTCGGATGGTCAGACTACCGTCGACGCGCAAGCAACATGGATTGGGCCGAAGGTCTGAGCTGGATAACTCTAAACGAAGATGGCCAGATCAATCTCCGTGCGACAGGAGTTCCTCGGACCACGGGCTACATCTGTGCTGACTATACTGTGCCTGAAGGGGTTCTGAAGGGCCTTTCCATACACCTGAGTGGTACATATACCGACCGCATCTACCGTGACCTGACCAATAATGTGTATGATCCTTCACGCTTCATCGTTGACGGAGGCCTTTACTATACAATTAAAGACCATATTACGCTCTCCCTCATAATCAACAACCTTTTTGACAAGCACTACTTTGCCAGTGCCACCCGTCTTGCCAAGCCAAGAAACTTTATGACCACAATCTCATATAGTTTCTGAGCCAATTTAAGAGCGCGAGCACTGGATAAATAGTCCGATAAACGTAATCTGCACAATACACACATTTGGAGTATCGGGTGGCCAATCAATGGTCATCCGATTTTTTTACATGATATGTAATTGTAAGAGTGCCATATTCTCGATCCAATGATTTGCGTAGCAGTGGATAGGATAATGCTGCATCACATTTGCCCGTTATTTTTCCGTAAACGGCTGAGATGCGTTGGGGTGATGTTGAGGAAAGAGGCTATGTCTTTAAGAGGAAACTTCATGAAAAGGTCGGAATGAAGTTTGATCAACTCTTTATAGCGTTGCTGGGGTGTCTCGCTATATAGTGATTTATAGCGGTCATAGACGGTTGAGAATATCGCTACGGTGGATTGCATGATGATATCTCTCATTCTGCTGTCGGTCTCCATCCGGCTCCTGATCACTTTTGACGGCACACAATAGATGTCGGATGGTGTCACGGTGATGATTGATGCTTTGGCAGGTTGGCCATAAAGTGAGAACGGGAAATCCGCAACAAACTCGTTTTCAAAT
This sequence comes from uncultured Duncaniella sp., assembly GCA_910587165.1. Taxonomy (GTDB): domain Bacteria; phylum Bacteroidota; class Bacteroidia; order Bacteroidales; family Muribaculaceae; genus Duncaniella. Next base: position 132,512 of record CAJUKP010000006.1, on the reverse strand, counting down.
TCCAGTCCGATCACGTGTTCAGTGCCGTCGACAGATCGTGTGACATATTTCAGGATGCCTGACTTGATATATCCTATATATGGGGCCACTTCCCCGGCACGGGCGAACTCCATGCCTCGTTCATAGTGGCGGAGCTCTCCTTCGGTCAGGCATAGTTCCCGCCAGAAGTCGGCTTCGATATGTTCTATATATGAATTGAAATTTTCAGTCATGAAAATATCGGGGATAGTACTATCAGGAGAATAGGGTTTGTCTATAAATAAGAATAGTCAGCCTTGGGCTGACTATTCTTATTTGTGGTCCTTCAAGGGCTTGAACCTTGGACTCCCTGATTATGAGTCAGGTGCTCTAACCAACTGAGCTAAAGGACCTAACAAACTTCATGAAGAAGTTATGCTATTGTTTTTCGTGAAGATTTCGTTTTCACAGTGCAAAGGTAGAAACTTTTTTTGTGATAACCAAATCCGGAGGCCTAAAATATCGGATTTTTTTGAAATTTATATGATTTCAACATCCTTGGAGTTGATCCATGCGCGGTGGGAATTGTCAATCTGCACATCATACCAGACGGAGGCCACAGAATCGGTGGTGGATTTTACGGAATCAAGTATCTGGACCTTTGTACCCTCGTGTAGAAGCATGGCTTCCTGTGAACGGTCGCGCGGGGCTCGTGGCGCTGTGCTCAATATGGTGGAGGGAGATGTGATTATGGCCGAATCATCGACAAGTGATACAGATGCCGAACGGATGGCAAAAAAAGTGGATATGAGGCAAAGAATGAAGGTGGCTATTCCTCCGAAGAATCCGAGCTTGCGCAGACCGATATTGCCTGTGAAGAGATAGGTGAGCACACCTGCTGCCGTCAGCAGGAATGCACCGAACGCTATCCATGCCCATGTGTCGGAACGCATTGAGGCCGAGGCGGCATCAAGGGAATTTCCGATGAATGTGCCTCTTTCTCCCGGACGGTCAGTGATGCGTTCGTTGACAAATTCGAGGTTCTCGCGAGCATCTCTGTCAGTCGGGTCGAGGCGCAACGAGCGCTCGTAGGCTAATATGGCTTTGCCGGGCTGACCGGTGCGATAATAGCTGTTGCCAAGATTGTAATAAAGCTTGGCCGACGGTCCATCCTCGGAGATTGCTTTGCTGTAAAGCTCCACGGCAGTCTGAAATTCGTCTGCCATATATGCCGAATCAGCGGCAGCGATGGTCGCGAGGTCGGCTTTGGCCGGGAGGATTATGCTCCCGAGGATTATGATTAAGAATGATAATCGTTTCATTTTCCTGAGTTTCTTTCAAGATTGTTTATGGCCGCCTCACCTCGGGTGAACGCCTCGTCCATCCTTGATGAGCTGTCGGGGGTATAACGTGCCATCTCACAGTCGTCAAGTATGCTGACTACTGATTCCACAGCCTCGGCCGGATAGCCTTTGGATTCGAGGGCAGTGGCGATGTTGTCACGCGAAAGCTGCGAGACAGGAATATTGAGCTTGTCGGAGAGATAGCCCCACAAAGCTTTAAGCATTTCCTCGTAGAAATGTTCGGCATCGGATGCACGGAGATATTTCTCGGCAGCCTTCAGACGTCGGCGTGCCACTTTGCTGGCTTTTGCCGTGCGACGGCCCACGATGTCGGCGTTGCGGCGGGCATTCTTCCGGTTGATAAATATGAACGAGGCCGTGATGGCGATGACTATGGCGTAGAGAATCCAATAGTAGGGCCGGGTGACCACGGGCGTATGGTCGAATGACGGCTCCTTGTCGCCGAGATAGATGTGGCGTATGTCCGAGTTCTTGTTCTCGATCTCCTTCTGGTCGCTTGCAGACACGGGGGCTGAAACGCCCTTGCCCACCTTGATGGGATAGGATCTTGTGGTCAGAGTCTGATAGCTTCTGCTGGAGGGATCGAAGTAGACGAACTTGTCGGCACCGATGGTGAAGTCGCCGACACTTTGCGGCACGAAGGTATATTCTATCTCCATGGTTCCGCTGACCTCGTTGCCGTTCACGCTTGTCTGAATATCGCTCTTGGGAGTGTATTGCTCAAATTCCGACGGGAAGTCGATCTGTGGCTCCTTGAGATATTTGATATTGCCTGTACCCTTGATGGTGTAGATGAGGGTGGCGGGATCGTTGGTGCGGAATGTGTTTCCGACGAGGCGTGAGTCGATGGTGAAACGGCCGACGGCACCGTTGAATCCGTCGGGTCGCGGGGAGGGCAGGGGGAGGATGTCTATCGACCCCGTATTGGAGCTGACTTTGATTTTTGACTCGCGGGGCTGGCGCACCTGGAACATACCCATGTTTACATTGTCATACTGTATCACGGAGATGTCATAGTTGCCGGAGTTGATCGTGAGTCGTCCGCTTTTCTGAGGGAATATGATGCATCTTTTGAGGATGGCGGTCATGTAGTCCTGTCCGCGGTAGTTCTCCACCTCGTTTAGAGCCGGCTGCACGTCAAGTTCCTGGATCAGGAAACCGTCAAACGACGGCTGCCGGGTGGGCAGAAATGACGATATCGAGTATTTGGTGTAGAGTTTTATGGTACATCCTATCGCCTCCTGCTCGTAAGCCGAAGACTTGGAGAGTATGATGCGGACGAAAACATCGTCGGCATTCACTCTTCTGCCGGCAGCCTGGGTGTCGGGGTCGTCAACGGCCACGGGACGCTGTGATGCCGGTTTGTCACGATCGGCACGGGGCTGAATGGAAAACTCAGTGGCTTTGGTGGTATATCGTTTGCCATCGGCCACGATTGATGCGGCGGGGATGGTGAAACGTCCGGCCTTGTCAGCACGGTAGTAATATGTATATTCGATGGATGACGATGACACCGCCCGGCCGTTGGTGACCGAATAGCTCTGTGAAGTTGACGTGCTCGGCCCATAGAGCAGGCTGCAACCGTCAATCGGGGCGACCCTGAGATCTGATCCGTTGGCATTGGTGAGACGGAATGTCACAGGGAAACGGTCACCTTCATATACTCTGCCGGGTGTCTTGACGGTAAATGTCACGTCGGCACCTCGCGCACCAAGTGATGCGAGTGCAAGGAATAGAAATAATATGAATGAATATTTTTTCATTGTACGTAATTCTTTACCATGGATTGACCACTGCACGGCGTGATGGAGCGCCGTTTTTCTTCTTTTCGGCCTCTACTCTCTGTCGGGTGGCGTTCTCTTCATTCTCCATGGCCTTGAGTATCTTTTCGGCATTCTCAGGGCTTATGCCGCCTTGTTGCTGCTGGGGTTGCTGAGGCTGCTGTTCAGGTTTGTCTTTGTCCTGCTGTTTGTCTTTGTCCTGATTCTGGTCCTGATCTTTGTTCTGGTCTTTGTTCTGATCCTGATTCTGGTCCTTATTCTGATCTTTGTTCTGGTCCTTGTTCTGATCCTTGTTCTGATCTTTATTCTGATCTTTGTCCTGATCCTGATTCTGCTGCTCTTCCAGACGTTTCTGAGCCAGACGCAGGTTCTCGCGGGCTTTGTCATTGTCAGGATTCCTACGCAGGGCGTTCTTGTAGAGATCTATGCTCTTGGCGTAGTCCTTGGCATTGAAGGCGATATTGCCGAGATTGTAGAATGAATTTTCGGCAATAGCAAGATTCTCTGCATTCTTAGCGAGGTTGGTCAGGATTCCGGCCGCTTCCTTTTCGGTGTCGCCGGTCGCCGTGCCCTGGCGCAGAAGTGATGCCGCAAGATTGAATTGGGCTATCTCGTTCATGGCGTTTTCCTGAAGGGCTTTCCGGTATGCCACTTCCGCGTCGGCATAACGCTCCTCGCGGAACAGTTTGTTGCCTTCCACGATATAGTTGCGCTCGTGGCGTGTCGAGCTGTTGTCGGTTTTTCCTTCGGCTGTGGCTGTCAAGGCCATTGCCGTTGCTATCGCTATGGTGATTATTCGGCTTTTCATTTGCTGCCTCCTTCCTCTTCCTTAGAGAAGAAACGGTATTTCTTGAGCCATGAGATCTTGCGTGTCACTGTGATGGAATCAATGATGAGAAGTAACAGTGCGATCCATGCGAAAACGGGGAATTGCTCGCTCTGGGGCGAGAATGTCTTGCGGGCGAATTCGCCTTGCTCGAGTTCATCCATCTTTGAGTCGATGTCGTTTACTGCTGACGAGGTTGAACCGTTGACATATATTCCTTTGCCGGCCTTGGCTATCTCCGAGGCTGTGGCTTCGTCAAGTTTGGTCATGACCTCCTCACCTGTCGCCGGATTGATCATATAGTTATTTCTGCCTACCGGGATACGCACTCCTCTGCCTGAGCCGAGACCGACTACATCGACCTGTATGCCGGCATGGGCGGCTCTCTTGGCTTCTTCCACAGCATTGTCCTCGAAGTTCTCGCCGTCCGTAATCACTATGATGGCTTTGCCCATCTTGTCGTCGGGAGTGAACGAGTTCATGGCCATGTCAAGGGCAGCGCCGATGGCTGTCCCCTGTGTAGGCACCATATCTGTGGAGATGTTGTTGATGAACATCTTGGCCGAGATGTAGTCCGAGGTGATGGGAAGCTGGGTGTACGCATCGCCCGCGAATACGATGAGACCCACCTTGTCGTTCTGCATCTTGTCGATGAGTTTCTCAAGCAGGAATTTCGCACGCTGAAGTCGGCTGATACCGGCCTCATCGTCAGTTGACGATGCCAGCATTGAATTTGACACGTCAAGACATATCATCACTTCAACGCCACGCTGTGTCTCGGTCTCGGCGGAGTCTTCGTCGATGCCGCCGGTGGCACGCGGACGGGCGAGCATGAGGACAAGCACGCCGATTATAAAGAGTGAGAGCGTGATCTTCACCCAAGGCATATAGCGTGATGCCTCTGGCATGAGTGGCGCAAGTGTCTCGGGATTTCCGAAACGGCGCAATTTGTTCCGGCGCGAGATTCTCGCCCAGATGAACAGTCCCAATGCCGCCGGAATGAGCAGCAGCAGGTAAAGCAGTTGCGGATATGCGAAGGTGATCATAACTTTTCTTGCTTTAAGGGGTTGAGCGGAGGAACGTGTAACGCAGAATCACGATGAGTCCGAATAGCGAGAGCGCCGCAATCGCCCAAGGCATATAATCGTCCTCTGTTGATGTGAAGTTGCGCAGATCCATTTTGGTCTTTTCCAGACGGTCGATCTCGGCGAAAATCTCCTTGAGCACATTGTTGCCGGTCGCACGGAAATATTTTCCACCTGTGGTCTCGGCTATGGTGCGGAGGGTGGCTTCGTCGATAACGACAGGAAGATTGACATATTCGATTCTGCCGAACATATTCTCCTGTGGATAAGGTGCGGTGCCGTTGGTGCCGATACCGATGGTGTAGACCTTTATGCCGTGCTGGCGGGCAATCTCCGCTGCAGTGACGGGAGCGACATTGCCGGTGTTGTTGGAGCCGTCGGTGAGCAGAATGATGCTTTTGGATTTGGCTTTACCATCTTTTATTCGGTTGATCGAGGTGGCGAGGCCGTCGCCTATGGCGGTTCCGTCCTGAAGCATACCCATACGTATGTCATTGATGTAATTGGCCACCATGGAGCGGTCGGTCGTCATGGGGAGTGACGTGAAACTCTCGGCAGCGAAGATCACCAGGCCGATATTGTCACCCTCACGTCCGGCCACAAACTTTGAGGCCACTTCCTTTGCGGCTTCGAAGCGGTCGGGCTTGAAATCGCGGGCAAGCATGGAGGTGGAAATGTCAAGTGCGAGCACGATGTCGGTTCCTTCCACAGAAGAGGTGTTCCATGAATCGCGGGTCTGGGGACGGGCGAGTATTACAATCACGCAGGCTATCACTGCCATCTGGAGCAGGAACAGCAGGTGGCGTAGCCAAGCGCGGAACGGTCTGCCGAGTCTGGCGAATGGAGCCGTGGTTGACATCTGCATAGCAGGATGCAACGATCGGTGCTTCCAGATGTACCATGCAATGAGCGGCACAAGCAGGAGCAGAAGCCATAGATATTGCGGATGAGCCAGCTGCATAGGATGTTACTTTGTAGGTTTCTTTTCGGGTTTGGTGTTATCTTCGTTATCATCCTCTTCCTCGGCGGGGCGGGGGACAGGTTTGGTGTCCTCGACAAACTGTATGGCTGAATTGAAGGCACGGGTGTTGTCGTCGGGCAGGGGGCGCATCTTGGCAAACTTGACGAAGTCGGCCATCTCGAGCACGGCATCCATGTTGCGTTTGGAGAGGCGGGTCTCCTCATTGCTCTGTATTGAATGACGGATCTGTGTCGAGGTCATCTCCATAGCATTGATGCCGAAGCGTCCATGCAGATATATGCGCAGGATGTCTGTGAGACGTGTATAGAACTCACGTTCCTTACCTTGCTCACACAGCTTGTCGGCGCGCAGACGGTTGAGTGAGTCGAGCGCCATCTCGTAGGGAGGAACCGGTTTCTCCTTGGGCTTCTCGTCACCTTTCTTCTTTGACAGCATCCGGGTGATTACGAAATAGGCTATGATTCCGGCTATGATCACAGCGAGAATCCACAGACCGTAATCTACAAGAAAATCCGGCAGATAGTCAATGAACCGCCGGTCGACGTCAGCCACATCGGCATAGTCGTGGATCGTCTCGAGCGAATCCACCATGGCGGGGATCACTTTGAGCACGGGACGGTTGGATGATATCGTATCTGTCCCCTGCACATAAAGAATCGGGTTGAGACGATATGTGCCGGAGTCAAAAGACTGCAGAAGAATCTCTTGTCTTATTTCCCGGCGTCCGCTCCCTATCGACGATGTGTCGGCCGGGAGCACCTTGAGAATCTCCACTTTGTCGCAGACCGAGTCGGCCGGTATCATAAGTTGCCCGGTCGATCCCTCGTTGTCCACCAGTTCCACATGAAGCGGCGTGGCTTTTCCCATCAGGACGTATGCGGAGTCAAGGCTGACTTTCAGCGACACTCCGGGTGCCGCTGAAACAGAGGCCGGCAGAAAAGCCGGAAGTATAGCCAGAAGAATCAGTATGTGTCGGATTCTATTCATTAGTCATTGATTTATGATGATATGATTCATCGGGTTCCGCGTCCCTGGAACAGAGTCATGAGAGCACGGGAGAAGTCTTCGTCAGTAGCGATGGACGCATGGTCGACACGCAGACGCCTGAGTGAGTCCATGAGCTGCTGCTGCCGCTCATACCACCATTTCCCATATATCTGACGTGTCTTTTTTGAGGAGGTGTCAATCCATCGTGTTGTCCCGGTCTCAAGATCCTCCACACGCATCAGTCCGATGTCAGGGAGTGATGTGTCGCGCTTGTCATAGACCTGGATGGCAATGATGTCATGTTTATTGGTGGCCAGTGAGAGCTGCTTGTAGTAGTCGTGGGAATCTATGAAGTCGGAGATGACGAAAGTCGTGCAGCGTTTCTTAAGTGCGTCGGTGAAGTAACGCAATGCCACACCGATATCTGTTCCGGGGCTTTCAGGTGTGAAGTCGAGGAGTTCACGGATGATGAGAAGGATATGTTTCTTTCCTTTCTTTGGAGGGATGAATTTCTCTATCTTGTCGGAAAAGAATATCACACCGATCTTATCATTGTTTGTGATGGCCGAGTAGGCCAGTGTGGCAGCTATCTCAGCTATCATTTCCCGCTTTTCCTCACCCACAGCACCGAAAAGACGGCTACGCGACACGTCGATGAGGAGCATGACCGTGAGCTCACGTTCCTCTTCGTATACCTTGATATATGGACGGTTGTGACGCGCGGTGACGTTCCAGTCGATATCGCGCACATCATCGCCATACTGGTACTCCCTGACTTCGGCAAAGGTCATGCCACGACCCTTGAAGGCCGTGTGGTATTCTCCGGCGAAAATATTCTGGGAGAGACCACGGGTCTTGATGTCAATCTTACGTACCTTCCGGAGGAGTTCGTTTGCTTCCATAACAGCTTGTTGAGCTTATGATTATCAGGGCACCTCAACCTTGTCGAGAATCTCGGAGATGATCTGGTCGGTGGTGATATTGTTTGCCTCGGCCTCGTAGGTGAGCCCGATACGATGACGGAGCACATCGTGGCATACAGCTCTCACGTCTTCGGGAATCACGTATCCGCGGCCACGCAGGAAGGCGTAAGCGCGTGAGGCGCGTGCAAGTCCGATCGAGGCACGGGGGGAAGCTCCGAAGCTTATCATGCTTGCGAGTTCCTTGAGTCCGAAATCGGCCGGAGTACGGGTGGCAAACACGATATCGACAATGTAGCGCTCTATCTTCTCGTCAAGATAGATCTTCTCCACAATCTTCTGCACTTCGGTCACCTCTTCGGGACGGAGCAAGGGGCGTATGTCAGGACGATCGCCCGAGATATTCTGGCGGATGATGATCTTTTCCTCGTCTTTGGAAGGATAGCCTATCACGACCTTGAGAAGAAAACGGTCGACCTGTGCTTCAGGAAGAGGATATGTACCTTCCTGCTCGATTGGGTTCTGTGTGGCCATCACAAGGAACGGTTCGTCAAGACGGAATGTCTCGTCGCCAATTGTCACCTGGCGCTCCTGCATGGCTTCGAGCAATGCACTCTGCACTTTCGCCGGAGCTCGGTTGATCTCATCGGCCAGCACGAAGTTGGCGAAGATGGGACCTTTCTTGATCTGGAACTGTTCTTTCTGGATCGAATAGATCATTGTACCGGTGACGTCGGCCGGAAGAAGGTCGGGGGTGAACTGTATTCGGCTGTATTTGGCGTCGATGATCTGCGCGAGAGTTTTGATGGCAAGGGTCTTGGCCAGACCGGGGACACCTTCGAGAAGCACGTGACCGTTGCTGAGAAGAGCGATGAGCAGCGAATCAACGAGGTGTTTCTGACCCACGATGCGCTGATCCATCCCTTTGGTTACGAGGTTTATAAAGTCGCTCTTGCCTGCTACGAGGTCGTTGAGCTCTCTGATGTTTACCGATTCGCTCATAGTTGGAGGTATGTGTGTATGTGTTAATGTATGCTTTGAAACGGAATACAAAATTACAATAACAACATCTAAAGGGGGATAAAAGTGTGTTAAAATTCCCTTTATTTTTGTTGTGTTCATTAATTTTAACGCATACATCGCGTTAAATTAACCAAATGTTAAAAATGAAACAACCGAACATCCTATGTTGTTTTTGGTCGGCCCATGACTGATTATATTCAGCCATAGTTTTTTAACCACACAAAGCCACCGGGAGTGAGAGCCTTGTATAAGAGACTCTCACCCCCGGTGGTATTTGTTACGCATATTCCGGTGTTCAGTGACGGTCAGCGGGGATACTTGGCCAGGATTCTGGCGGCCTTTTCGTTGGCTGTCTTCACACTCGAAGGATCAGATGCATTGATCCCATATTTTTCAGCAGGCGGGATCACGAGTTCGAGTCCGGCCTGAAGTTTGTTGGGATTTCCGATCTTTGATTTGTTCTCCTCGTAGATGTAAACCCAGAAAGCTTTGCTGCCATAATGCTTTTTCGCCATTTCGTGGATGAGATATCCGGCTTTGATCTTGTCTTTCACCACTTCAGGCTTTGGAGCGGTCTGGACGGCCGGCTGACCGGCGGGTGCGGGAGCCTTATTTTCAGCCACGGCCTTCGGGGTTGCCACCGTATCAGCCATGACTACACTGTCGGCCACAGGCACGATAGCCGCGGCGATAGAGTCGGCTTGAACCTCGATGGCTTCGATGGTCTCGATCTGTTCTTCTCCGCCACGGGTAGGCATGGGGAAAAGGTAGTTAATGGCGAAATATACTCCACAGGCACCGAGTGCAAGTCCGGCAAGCATTCCGAATAGGAAGCCCCATCCGAAACCAAGGCCTCCTGATTCCCGCTCACCGGTTTCTACGGGTTCCTCGGGATCTTCCTCGATGAACACCGGAGGGGTGAGCACCTGTGGCGTAGGTTTCACAACGGGTGTTGCTGCAACAGGTTTCGGCTCCGGTTTTGGCTCCGGTTTTGGCTCCGCAATTGGTTCGGGCTCGGGTGTTGGCTCGGGTGTTGGTTCTGGTGCAGGTTCGGGTTCCGGCTCAGGTTCTGGCTCAGGTTCCGGTTCGGTCTGTCGCGGGATTTCGACTTCTGCGACAGGCTCTGCCACACTCACGGCCGGTTTATCCTCCACCTCTTCCTCCGCCTCAGTCTCAACCTGAGCTGATGGCGCCGTAACAGGTGTGGTCACAGGTGCGGTGCTTTCAACAGACTCTGTTTCCTGCCCGGTGTCCGGCTCAGTCTCAGTCTCAATCTCAGCAATTTCTTCAGGCTGTGCGTCCTGTTCCGGGATACTGACGTTGACCTCTTCTTCGGCAATACGGCCGGCCTCTTCCAGCGCTTCCGGAGTCACGGATGCTGTGAGCGGCTCGGGCTCGAATAGGGCAAAGGGTGCGTTTATGGTATCGGCCAGGGATTTGTCGGGGGTAAATTCAACAGGATTGTCGGCTTTGCCCGAAGCGGCGAAAACGCCTATCCCTTTCACCTTGACCACTTCGCCGGATGTGACACATTCAGCCACAAGATCAAAGAAACTGCGGATGAATGCCTCGGCTGCCTCCTTGCTTATCGAGCAGGCTTCAGCCACCTGTTCTGCCAGTTCGTGAATAGGTATCTTGCGGTTCATTTTGCGAGTTTTTTACGTAGGACAACACTTGTCTGAAAGCCTAAGGTGATCGCCGGAGGGGTGAGAGTGCGCTCTCCTGTGGCCTCGTCAGTGACGATTTCTTCGTCGGTCTTCGTGGTGACGAATGTGCCGAATCCGGGGATAGCCACCGAATTGAGATCGGCGGCCTCCCTGGCAAAGACACTCCCAAGTCCCTCGATGAGCTTAGCGGCTTCAGCCGGCTCGCAACCAAGGGTCTTGGAGAGACGGGAGTTGAAGGTCTTGGCATCCATGATCAATAGTTTCTTGCAAAGATTACACGCTGGGCCGAGGGCTTGCCTGTCACCATGCAGACACCGGGGGTCTTGTCTCCGTCGAACGGGATGCAGCGTATAGTGGCTTTTGTCTCTTCTTTGATCTTCTCTTCGGTCTCGGGGGTTCCGTCCCAATGTGCGAGGATGAATCCGCCCTTCTCGATCTCTTTCTTGAATTCGTCGTAGGTGTCTACCTCACGTGTCAGACCGGCACGGTGGGCGAGGGCTTTCTGATAGATATTGGCCTGGATTTCCTCGAGAAGATTCTTGCAATACTCCGCGATGCCTTCGAGGGGTGCCACGTGCTTCTCAAGAGTATCACGGCGCATCACCTCTACAGTGCCGTTTTCAATATCCCTTGCACCTATGGCAAGACGCACGGGTACGCCCTTGAGCTCATAATCGGCAAATTTGAATCCGGGGCGCTTGTTGTCGGCATCGTCAAACTTGACGCTCACACCCAGGCGACGGAGCTCGTCGACGATGGGATTGACAGCGGCAGCGATCTCTTCCTTCTGTGCATCGTTCTTGTAGATGGGGACAATCACAACCTGTATGGGAGCGAGATGGGGAGGGAGAACGAGACCGTTGTCGTCTGAGTGGGTCATGATGAGTGCGCCCATCAGTCGGGTGGAAACGCCCCATGATGTAGCCCAGACGTATTCGGGCTTGTTGTCTTTGTTGACGTATGTCACATCAAATGCCTTGGCGAAGTTCTGTCCGAGGAAGTGGGATGTTCCGGCCTGGAGGGCTTTGCCATCCTGCATCATGGCTTCGATACAGAGGGTCTCGATGGCACCGGCGAAACGTTCGTTGGCGCTCTTCACACCTTTTATGACCGGAACGGCCATGAAGTTCTCGGCGAAGTCGGCGTATACGTCAAGCATCTTGCGGGCCTCTTCCCATGCTTCCTGTTCGGTGGCATGGGCGGTGTGTCCTTCCTGCCAGAGGAATTCGGCGGTGCGGAGGAACATTCTTGTTCTCATTTCCCAACGCATCACGTTGGCCCACTGGTTGATGAGTATGGGCAGATCGCGGTAGGAATGTATCCAGTTGCGGTATGTGTTCCAGATGATAGTTTCCGATGTGGGACGTATTATGAGTTCCTCTTCAAGTCTGGCTGCGGGATCGACCACCACACCGCTTCCGTCCTCTGCATTTTTGAGTCGGTAGTGTGTCACGACCGCACATTCCTTGGCGAATCCCTCGACATGGTCGGCTTCGCGTGAGAGGAACGACTTGGGTATCAGCAGGGGGAAATAGGCATTCTGGTGGCCTGTTTCCTTGAACATACGGTCCAGTTCGTGCTGCATCTTCTCCCAGATGGCATAGCCGTAGGGCTTTATCACCATGCAACCGCGTACTGCCGACTGTTCGGCGAGATCAGCTTTAACAACAAGGTCATTGTACCACTGCGAGTAATTCTCGCTGCGTTTAGTGAGGTCTTTCAGTTCTTTAGCCATTGCTTACGTATGAAGTTTTTTTGTTTTCTGTGACAGTGTTTTATTTCAGAAGGCCTTTATGGGCCTGTGTGATCATTTTAGGTCCGGGAATGAGATAGAATTCCACCCTGCGGTTGGCTGCGCGTCCGGCCCGTGAATCGTTTTTCTCCACCGGCTCCTGATCGCCCATCTCGAAGGGTATCACTATGAGATCCTCGCTCACTTGCTTGAGCAGCCAATCGTAGATCGAGTTGTTCCGTTCGTGTGAGAGCCAGAGATTGTACTGTCTTGATCCTGTATTGTCGGTATTGACCGTATATACAAGCTTGAACATCTCGGGATCTTTGAGAAGACTCACGATCGGGGTCAGTCTCGATAGCCCGGAGGGCATGAGGAGTGTGTCGTTGGGGAGAAAGAGGTCGTCGGTGGGGACGGTGACTACCACAACCTCATCCTCACGGCTTAAATCGACGATATACCCTTTCTTGGCGAGATTGTCGCCAAGCCGGGTCATGTATCTGCGGATTGCAGCGTGTTCGTTGTCGCCTACTGCCGGGGTGAGGATATTCTGGTCAAGGTCCATATCCATGAAGGCGGATTCCTCATATCCCTTGTAGGGGTCGGTGTATTTCCCTTTCGCGCTGCTGCCTATGATGACAGCAAGCATGAATGCGATGGAGAGAAGGATTCGGGTCATATTCAGAGATCGTTTAAAGTGTCAAGGCTCTGCTCGTAGGCCAGTTCGGCGGCCACGAGGGGTTCGACATCCTGGGGGCGGACAGGCGACTGCTTGTCCTTGGCAAGCATCCGGCGCACATGGGTTGTAAGTTCTCCGACATTGGTGTCCTCGTCGTCGGCCTCGGAGTCAATGTCGAGCAGTCCGTTGTCGTCATACCAATCCCAGATGATGTCTATTATGTTGAGCAGCTCATCGTCGGGATACATTGCCGATGATTCCTCGCTTATGGCTGTGCGCATGGCTTTCACAGCCGCTTTCTCGTCATATTCTGCCATTTCAATGCCTATTTGTTGAGTTCGAGTATTTCTGAGGGATATGAGGTCTCCACTGTTCTTGAGTCGGGATCTACACTGTCGATGAACTCGTCAGCCACAGGCAGAAGAATCTCGCGTCCGGAGGGGGATGTGACAATGAACAGCACGTTGTCGGTGCGGTCGTTGACATCACTGATGGTGCCGATGGTTCCCGACACACTGTCTGTAATTGTGAACCCGATAAGATCTGAAGCATAGAATCCGTCGGAGAAATCCACATCATCCTCCGGTATGTCGGTCTTCAGCAGATAGAAGGGGCGTCCGGCGAATTGTCTCGCTTTTTCCTCCGAATCCACGCCTTCGAGTGTCACGAGATCGGTGTCGGCTGTCTTTGGCCGGACCGATGTGGCGAAAAACGGCACGAATATCCCCTCGATATCCACAATGATGCATTTGACCTCGCTGAGATCGGCATCCACATCGAGCGTGGCTGAGATCTCACCTTTGATTCCATGAGGTTTGTTGAACCGTCCTGCTTCGGAGATTTCTTCCTTTCTGATCATGATCCGTTCCCTCAGTGTTTTTTCTTTTTCTTTTTACCCTGTGCCACAGGCGCTATGATCTGGAAATCATGGAGATGTGTCGACTGTGGGTCAAGACGTATCTCTCCATGTGAATAGTCGGCGAGATCGCGGAATATCTTCTCATCCTCCACACCGTCTTTTGATACCGTCAGGAGGAGTTTCTTCATGTGGTTGGCCACAAGAAGTGTGAGCTCATCGCGCTCTGATCCTTCTGGCATCGCGATTATCCGGGCTATCATCAGCTCAATGTCCTTGCCGTAGTGACGGAAGCGGATATGGTGGCCTGAGTATGGTACGCGTTCAGGCTTGGAGTCGTGGGGGTCGGAGCTGATCATTTCCACAGGGGCGTCGATGTCGAGCCTGAATCCACTCATGATGGCGAGATGGTCCCAGAGTTTCTGCTGATAGTTTTCCTGTTCCTTGATCTTTGGAAAGAGTTTGAGCATGGCGGCGACAATGGTGTGGGCGCAGCGTGTGCGCTCGTCACGGTCCTCGATGGTGAGGCAATGGTCAACCATCTGCTGTATGTTGCGCCCGTATTCCGGGAGGATGAGGCGTGGTTTGCCGGTGTTGTATGTGAGCACTTAGATGTTCAGAATTGATATTGGCAACCGGCGGTTTTCGTCTGCTTCCGCCGGTTGCCAATTTATGTGAGGGTTGAATTTACATATTCATACCGCCGTCGACCTGGATCACCTGGCCGCTGACGTATGATGACATATCGGATGCGAGGAATGTGGCCACGTTGGCGATATCCTCCACCTGTCCTGCACGACGCAGGGGTATCTTGAGGGCCCACTCCTTGCGCACGTCGTCGGGAAGGGCGGCAGTCATGGCAGTCTCGATGAAACCGGGAGCGATGGCATTGGCACGGATGCCGCGTGAGCCGACTTCCTGTGCGATTGACTTGGCGAGGGCGATGAGGCCGGCCTTTGATGCGGCGTAGTTGGATTGTCCGGCATTGCCGTGAACACCAACGACGGAGGCCATATTGATGATCGAGCCGCTGCGCTGACGCATCATGATGGGGAGCACGGCGTGGATGAAGTTGAAGGCGCTCTTGAGGTTGACAGCGATCACTGCATCCCACTGTGCCTCGCTCATTCTCATCATCAGGCCATCCTTGGTGATTCCTGCGTTGTTGACCAGGATGTCGATATGGCCGAAGTCTTCCTTGATCTTGCCCACAACCTCTTCGGTCTGGGCGAAATCAGCGGCATTTGACGCATAGCCTTTGGCCTTGACGCCGAGTGCCTCGAGCTCTTTCTCGGTGGCTTCCATATTCTCGTCGCGGTTGAGGTCGGTGAATGCTATATCGGCGCCTTCAGAGGCGAATTTCATTGCAATGCTCTTGCCGATGCCACGGGCGGCGCCGGTGATGAGGGCAACTTTTCCTTCGAGTAATTTCATATAGGTTTGATTATGATTATTTTGTTGAAATATGAGTTCAGTTTTTGACAAGACGTGATAAGATGAATTCAGTCACTTCGTCACAGATGGTGTCGGGGTTGACTCCTACCGATTCATAAGAGTTCCTCAGCCGGCAAAGGTCTACGCCCTGGAATATCATCTGGTACACCGGCTGAAGATTTGCTGCCGCTCCGGCATCGAATGTGCCGTCGAGGACTCCGTTGTCGAGTATGAGTCTGAAAAGCTCCCGCTCTTTCTGCACGGCCATGTGGCGTATGCGTTCAAGCCGTTTGTAATCAAAGGTTATGTATGATATGAGCTGACTTGTGGTCGATGATGACGATATGGTGTCATCAACAATCTCGAAACGTGCTTTTATGAACTTGCGGAGCTTGTCGATGGGAGCGAGGTCGCTCTCCACCACATCTTTGAGGCGGCTCACGATTCCGTCGGCCTCGCGCTCAATGACTGCATCATAGATTTCCTTCTTGTTTTTGAAATAGGTGTAGATAGTGCGCCGCCCCTTGTCGGAAGCGGTGGCGATATCATTCATCGTTGTGCGCTCAACGCCGTTGCTGACAAACAGTTGGCGCGCTACGTCAAGAAGCCTCTCGCGAGTTTTTGCTGCTATTGAGGTCATTGGCAGATATGGTTTGGAGTGCAAAGTTACGAAAAATCCCCGCAAATTATATTCCTATACCCTGATTTTTTAGAAATTCCTTGTAGACGCGTGAGAATTGCTCATTGGCACTCCTCGGATATCTTACCTCGGCGAAGACTGCGGCGAGACTGTCCTTGCCGTTCTCGGCGACGAATCTGCGGTTGGATTCAAGTGCTTCCTCCTCGGCATAGATATCACGGATTCCGGCCTCGTCCGGTTCTTCGTAGAACTCTGTGTGCACCACTGCGCTCAATGGCAGGCGTGGCTGCACTCCCGGCTGCTCGGCGGGATAGCCTACCGTGACAGTTATCACCGGGACAACCTCTTTGGGCAAGCGTAATGTTTCGGCAATCTGTCCTGCATTATAAGTAGTGGTTCCGAGGTAGCAGGTCCCGAGCCCTTCCATCTCGGCCACGGTGCAGAACTGCTGGGCGAAAATGGCAGTGTCGATCACTCCCCATACGAAGCCCTGAAGGTTGTCAAGACCCGGCTCTGTGCCATTTATGCGGCACCAGGCATTGAATCTGTTGAAGTCGAGACAGAAAGTGAGCACTGCTTTCGCTCCACGGATGGCGGGCTGGTTGAAATGGCTTGGTGCCAGATGTGCTATCTGTTCGGGGTCGCGGGTGACGATAACGCTGTAGGTCTGCATATTTCCCGTGTTGGGGGCGTGGATGGCCTTGTCGAGCAGCGAATTGATAAGTTCTCCGCTCACCTCCCTGTCAGGGTTATATGCACGTATGCTGTATCGGTTCTTGAAATAATCTGTTACCATTGTAGTCCATTCTTTAAATATGTCGCAAAAATACCAAATTTCCGGGAAATGCCCAAAATATACATTCTCCGTAGAACTATTTCCCGATAAATGGTGTTAGAAATTTTGAAAGAAAAATTTACTCACTTTAACATACTGTTTCGTTTATGAAAAAGCTTCTTCTCATCATGTGTGCCGTATTAGGCCTCGCTATCGGCGCGAAAGCTCAGACAACCCAGCTTCAGATCGGCTACGGAGGTTATACCCAGATGGATTGCTCGGATATGCATGACGGCGGTTCCATCAACAACGCGTGGGGTGCTATCACCGCCGGTGTGAATTTCAAGATCATGCCTAAGTTTTCGATTGGTTTCACCTATACATTCTCTTCCGCTTCCTATAAGCACACTGATGACGCCAATGCCTACTATCATGTGATCATGTTCAACGGCAAGTATGACTATTGGCGCAATTCAATCGTGAGGCTCTATGCCCACGGAGCGCTCGGTGCCGACATCACCCATATCTCATGGGACGGTTACAGCAAGAACAAGAGCTATTTCGCATTCCAGCTCTCGCCGATCGGTGCTGAGGTGGGTATCTCGAGAGTCGCTACGATGTTCGGAGAGTTCGGCTATGGTGCCCAGGGTCTTATCCAGGTCGGTTTCCGTCTGAATCTTTAAAGGAATCGCATCCATGTCAGACAAGATTAACACCGAGGAGCGCCGAGAGTTGCCCGACAGCGTGTTCGGACTGCCTGAGCGGAGGGAATATCCCATGCCTGACGCTGCTCATGTGCGCGCCGCCGAGGCATATTTCAGATACTGCCCCGAGGAGCTTAAACCTAAGCTGGCGAGAGCGATTCTTGAGAAAGCAGGAGAATATGGGGTGGACATAGAGAGCCCCACAGTGCTCGGATATGCAGGAAAGTGACATCAATGGTCGCTAAAAATATACAGAAGGAGTCTCCATCCCGGAGGCTCTTTCTGTGTCAGGTAGGGTATATGATGCTTGTAAAACCCAACTTCCAAGCTATTTTTAAACTTATTTTGCTTTTCAGGGAAGAAAAAAACATATAACTTTGTGATATGGCAAAATTTCAGGTCATTATACTCGGATGCGGATCCGCCACTCCATCGGCGCGGCATCAGCCTTCATGTCAGGTGGTCGACTTCAGAGATAAACTCTTCATGATCGACTGCGGTGAGGGCGCACAGTCACAATTCCGTCGCCAGGGCTTGAAATTCTCACGCCTCGGGCATATATTCATCTCCCATCTTCATGGCGACCATCTTTTCGGTCTGCCCGGACTACTGTCCACGATGTCGCTTCATGAGGTACAGGGTAAGGTGACCATCCACATTTTCCGGAAGGGAGCTGAACTGCTCAAGCAGTGGATGGATTTCTTCAACAGGGACTCATCGTTCGAGATAGAATATGACATCATAGAGCCGGGTGAGCGTAGGGTGGTCTATGAGGACTCAGCCCTGACTGTGGAGACCTTTCCTCTTTACCACCGCACGGAATGCACGGGATATATATTCCGCGAGAAGCCCAAGCTGCGTCATCTGAAAGGTGATATGGTGAAGTTTCATGATATCCCTGTGTCAAAGCTGCAGGAGATCAAGGAAGGTGCTGACTATGTGAAGGCTGACGGGACGGTGATACCCAACGCGGCGCTGACGTCGCCTGCCGATCCGAGCATCAGCTATGCCTATTGCAGTGATACTCTCCATTCTCTGAGGGTGGCCCGTGATATAGAGGGTGTGGATACCGTGTATCATGAAGCCACTTATGATTCATCATTGGCGGCACAGGCGCGTGACCGTGGCCACTCTACGGCAGCCCAGGCGGCCGATGTGGCGGCCAAAGCCGGAGCCCGCCGGTTGATCATCGGTCATTTCTCCAAGAGATACATACATGGCGAGGATATACTGCTCAAGGAAGCGCAGGAAATATTTCCGGATGTGACGCTTGCCAACGAGGGTTTACGTGTTGATCTTCTCTGAACTCAGCACTGTCAGGCAATCCCGATCAGTTCAATTTCGAATATGAGTGTCGATCCTCCCGGGATGCCGGGCTGGTTCAGCTTTCCATAACCCTGTTCGGCAGGTATGTAAATCTCCCATTTGTCACCTATGTGCATCTGCTGCAGGGCAATGATCCAACCGGGAATCAACTCCCTAAGGCGAAATGCGGGAGCCACTCCTCCGCGGCTGCTGTCGAATGTCTTTCCATTGATAGTCTTGCCGGTGTAGTGGGCTGTCACGACGCTCCCTCTGTTGGGTGTCGGTGAGGCCTGGTTCCCTTTCTTTATTACTTTGTAGAAAATCCCTTTGTCAAGGGGCTTCACTCCGGTTTCCTTGGCTTTCTCGAGAAGCCATTCGCGGTTTCTAGTGATGTATTCCTGCTTTGCCATGGTTGAGGTTGGGATACAAAAAAAGACCACATCAGAGCAAGATGATGAAACTCCGAGTGACAGGATTTGAGTGCTTGCCGACCGCTGTAATCCTCCGGGTTTTGAAGCCTCTTCCCTAAGGAAGCTGAGGCCCGCCATTGGGCGACGAAGCTTGTCTCGGTATTTCAGAATAAATTGAAGAGTTTCCCAATCGTCTCTGATGTGATCCGGTATTTTTATAACGCAAAGGTACTGCTTTTCGTTTAATGTTGCAAGAGCAGGAGGCATTTTTTATCAAGTAAAATCGACGTCCTGATGGCTTGAATCTGATAATCAGGTGTAATGAAAAAACGGTGTCGACGATAACAATCGCCAACACCGCATCTATCAACCTATCATATATAAAACAGTAACCTATCTTCTCGGGGGGCGGCCCGGGCCGCCGAAACCTCCCTGTCTCATTCTGTCTCCACCGTGTCCGGAAGGTTGGTTGCCCTTGGCGAAAGTGTTGAAACGATAGCTCACGGTGAACATGAAGTAGCGTGAGAGGGTGTTGTAATCTATATCTTCGATATAGTTGGCCGTCACGGTTCGGTTTACGCTCTTGCGTTGGTTGAGGAGGTCGTATGCCCGGACCGAGAGGGTGAGTGATTTGTCGCGGAGGAACTGCTGTGACACCGATGCGTTCCACATCAAGGTCTTCGTGTCATAACCGGCGGAATATCCGGAAGTGGCCGAATAGTTGATATCCGACTGGATCGTGAGACCCCAGGGGGTGTAGTATGTGGCGTCAAATCGTCCTCCGTAACGGTGTACGGTCATATTGTTGCTGCTCTGAAGTGAATTGTGAGTGAGCTGTATGCCATACTGCGGACGAAGTTCGAACTCGAAGTTGTCAGGACGGAATGATATGCCCGGACTTTCGAAAATGTTGATTGACATCGAGGCGTTGCGCTCGCCGTTATTGAAACCGATGTTGTGGTTGGCATTTCCGAAGATGTGGTTGGAGATCATCCATTTCTTGTTGCGGAGAGGCATTGACATCATGTTCATGAGTCGGCCTGACCAGACACCGTTGACGTTGACATAGGTGGTCAGACGTCCTGAAGTCTCCTTGTCAAATATTGTCTTGGAGATAATGGCGTTCTGTGTGAAGCTGAAATCGGCCATCAACATGATCGAGCGCTGGGCCTCAGGGTTGAAATCCTGGAAGCGCACATTGAGGCTATGGGAAAACGAGGGGTCAAGGTCCGGATTTCCTCGTTTTATGTTCAGAGGGTCAGAGATGTCATCCACGGGCTGGAGCTGGCTCATGGAAGGCTGTGAGGACCGGCCGCGATAGTTGGCCTGCAGCGAACGGTGTTTCGAGAATTTGTAGCGCATTCTCATGTAGGGGGCGAAATTCCAGACCCAGCGTGTGGCGATATTCCTGTCAGAGTTGATCAGGTCTGTCGACTTTGACATGGATGGCACAAGCGAGATACCGGCGTTGAAGTTGAGCTGCTTCGAGTTTTTGCGGTAACCCAGGCTGATATCCTGATTGAAGAAGTTGTTGCGGAAGGAGTTGGAGTATTCCGGATCCGGATCTATGCCGGGAGGAGGCAATATGTCGAGATCATATCCTTCCGGGATATTGTAGGTAAATTTGTCGGCGTTGTTCCAACGGTAGTTCATGCGGTAGCTGAATTCCAGTGAGTGACCGTTGTCCGGTTTGCCGATCGGTTCTGTCCATGTGACGCGTGAGCGCACGGAATTGCTCCATGTCCTGTTGTCGTCATACTGGTCGAGAATCTCCTCCGTATCCATCAGATGATATATAATGTCGGATAAGGAGTTGGCTTTCTCGCGGACATTCGAGAACTGATAGTTCACCATAGCGGAGAAGGAGCGCCCCGGACGATTGCGGAAACGGTGAGAATATATGAGACGTCCTGCGAATTCGTATGAATCGCCACGGCTTGAGTCGGAGTTTCTGGCATCGCTCACAGGCTTGAGTTCTCCCGAAATGTTGGCTCTTGTCTCGTCGGAGTATGACTTGTTGTGGTTATATGAGAAGTTCGGGCGGAATTCGAGTGTATTGAATGAGTCCGGTTTCCACACCATCCTGAAATCACCTCTTATGTTGTTGCCACGGTCACGTGCTATCCTTCGGATGTTCTCGAAGCTTGTCGAGTCGGTGAAAAGCCACTGTTTGTCCTGACGGTTGCGTGTGTAGCGGTCGGTGTTGGAGTACATGACATCACCGCCAATACGGAAAATTTCCTCATTTCCGACATTGAAGTTGATTCCGAATGCGCGAGAGGTGGTTATACCGCGGTTGCCTCCGAAACGGCGGAAACGGTTGCCGTTGCTGTCGGTGAATCCAAGTTGGTTCGTGTTGTTCAGATTGCCGAGCAGTGTGAGCTGGTTGCCGTTCCAGAATCGGTTGACATTGAATGAGGCCGCATACCGGTCGTCGGTTCCGTAGCCGGCTTCGGCAGTTCCGAACCATCCCTGGTTCATTCCTCTTTTGACTGTAAGATTGATAACGGTCTCATCCTCGCCATCGTCCACACCGGTAAGCCGGGCTTCATCGCTCTTGCGGTCCACAACCTGAAGTTTGTCAATCATGCTGGCGGGAAGGTTCTTGGATGCTACCTGAGGGTCATCGCTGAAAAATTCCTTGCCGTCGATGAGAATCTTTGAGATTGATTTTCCGTTGGCGGTGATTTTGCCGTCACTGTCAACCTCAACACCCGGCAGGCGCTTGAGAAGGTCCTCTACCACAGCATTGGGTTGGGTATGGTAGGAATCAGCGTTGTATTCAACAGTATCCTCCATCACTTTTATGGGTGTCTTCGTGGCCACTACACTCACTTCGCCAAGCAGATGCGACGATTCTTTCATCGTGATGGCTCCAAGTCTGAGATTGGAATTCCCGACGGTCACTTTCTGTTCGTGATCGGAGTAACCGATATAGGTTATCTCGAGGAGATAGCTCCCTTTCTTAATGTTTTCGAGTTTGAATTTACCGTCGAGATCGGTGGTGACACCCGATACAAATGAAGAATCTTTGGCTGCCAGCAGTTTCACCGATGCTTCCATGAGAGGCTCGTTGGTGTCACGGTCTTTGACAAGACCTGTGATATTGGCTGAAATAGCTATGAATGTAGTGAGCATAAGGCTCATCAGGGTAGCGGTTGCGCGTGCAAGGGATCTCATCTCGATAGTTGAATGTTTTCGGTTCAGTTATCTCTTTGACTTGGAAGATGCCAAAAGGTTTAGATAACATTTGGTGAAAAAATGTAAAAATTACACTTTTATACCCCGATAGGCTATCGAGAGAATGATTCCTCTGAGCACAAGGTAAGTTACAAATGCCCCCCATAAGGCATGGTTGCCGAAGACCGGGAAAAACAGGAAATATATTATGAAGAAAATGATGGTTGCGAACAATACTGAGAATAGCATGGGGCGTGTGGCTGTCAGTCCGATGAAGACACCGTCCCATGTGAAAGCGAGAAATCCTGCGGCGGGGACTGTAAGTACCCACAGGCGGAATTCGCGTGATGCTTCCCTCACTGTCATATCATCGCTCAACATTCCGATTATCACATCTCCACATACTGTATAGACCAGTGTGAATATCAAGGCCGTGATGACACCGAATTTCAGAAGGGCATTGACGGCTATGCGTAATCCGTCTATATCGCGTGCGCCTGCACGGTTTCCGCTTATCGACTCTCCGGCAAAGGCAAATCCATCCATGAAGTAAGAGAAGAAAACGAAGAATTGCATGAGCAGGGTGTTGACAGCAAGCGTCAATGTGCCTTGTTCAGCTCCGGAGCGTGTGAACCATACAGTCACAGCAATGAGGCATAGTGTGCGCAGGAATATGTCGGCATTGACCGCGAAGAATCGTTTCAGTTCGGCGAGGTGGAGAATCTTGCTGAATCCGGGTATGGCAGGGGAGTGGTGACGTATGGCGATTGCTACCGAGGTGACAGCTCCGAGCCATTGTGCGGAAAGTGTGCCTGTGGCCACACCTTCTATCTTCATGCCGAAACAATAGACAAGGATGAGGCTTATGACGATATTGGAGACGTTGATCACCAGTGATACCCACATGGGAGCTGCCGGATGTCTGAGACCGAGAAACCATCCGGATAGTGTATAGGTGATCAATACAGCCGGCGCGCCCCAGATGAGAATGCGGAAATACGTATCGACCATCATACCTACATCACCGTCCACATCCATTATACGGAGTGACAGCGGACCTATTATACCCGACAGTGCTATCAGCAGCAAAGATGCGGTCACGGCTACAAGCAGTCCGCGTGACAGCACAAGATTCTCCTCTTCCTTGTCGGCCGATCCGTGGGCTCTTGCCGAAAGTCCGCTCGTGCCCATGCGCAGGAAGCCGAAAAGCCAGTAGATCATGTTGAAAATGGTTCCTCCTACAGCTATGGCTGCTATGTAGGATGCGTGACCCATGTGTCCGACGATGGCCACATCCATCAGGGCAAGAAGTGGCGTGGTTATGTTTGTGACTATCGAAGGAATGGCAAAGTACAGGATCTCGCGGTCAATGGGTTTCATTGCAGATGAAGTCTATGGAAAGAACAAGGGAGCCATAGGGGCGGAACGGCCTATGACTCCCTGTGGTGATGTATCAGTTGTGGCTATGTCAATTGATCTTTGCCTTCATCGAATCCCAGATGAGATAGATGATGAGCATTGAGTAGACCGCAAGTCCCGCCCATTGGGTGGCGAGAGCGCTCATGGGATTGACATACTCAAATCCAAGGAAGCGGGTAAGTGCTGCGAAAACTCCGAACAGCGCACCGCCGGCGATAAGTCCGGAGGATATGAGTGTGCCGCGGTCGTTGCGGGCGGCGTTGAGCTTCTTGTCCTTGGAACGACTGCCTACAAACCATGCCACAGCGCCTCCGACGAGGAGCGGTGTATTGAGATTGAGATGTATGAACATTCCGAGGCAGAAGGCAAGTGCCGGAACTCCGAGCCAGTTGAGAAGAAGCGCCAGGATGGCACCTGTCATATAGAGTATCCAAGGTGTGTCGCCCCCGGTCATGAGAGGCTCGATCACTTTGGCCATGGCATTGGCCTGTGGTGCCACGAGGGCATTGTCGCCGGTGAAACCGTAGACCTGATTGAGGAGAAGAATGACACCGCCGACAGTGGCTGCCGAAACCAATGTGCCGAGAAATTTCCATGACTCCTGTTTCTTGGGTGTCGATCCAAGCCAGTAGCCTACCTTGAGGTCTGTCACAAAGCCTCCGGCCATCGAGAGTGCCGTGCAGACCACTCCGCCTATCACCATCGAGGCTACAATACCGGATGTGCCGTTGAGGCCGATGGCGACGAAAATCGCCGATGCGACTATGAGTGTCATCAGAGTCATGCCCGACACGGGGTTGGAGCCGACGATAGCTATGGCATTGGCGGCCACAGTTGTGAAGAGGAACGCGATGATTGTTACGACAATCCATGCGACGAGAGCCTGCCAGAATGTGCTGATCACGCCGGCCCAGAAAAAGATAAAGACGGCGATAAGCGCGATGGCAGTGAAGAATACAATATGCTTCATGGAGATGTCAGTCTGCCAGCGCATTGTCTTGCCCTCTCCGGTGTTCCCTTTGAGTTCGCGTGATGCGAGGCCGACAGCGTCGCGTATGATGCCCCATGATTTTACAATACCTATGATTCCTGCCATGGCGATTCCACCGATGCCTATCAGTCGGGCATAGTCACCGAAGATGGCGTTGGGTGTCGCGGCCTGTATCTCCGGTGCTCCGTATGTTCCGAGCAGAGGTATGATGACCCACCATACGAATGCTGATCCGGCAAATATGATGAAGGCGTAGCGCAGACCTATGATGTAGCCCAGACCGAGTACAGCGGCGCCGGTGTTGCAGCTCAATGCAAGCTTGGTCTTTGCCGCAAGGCTTTCGCCCCAGCCTGTGAGCATTGTGTTGAGGTTTCCGGCCCACCATCCGAAGGTTTCCAGAACATAGTCATAGATACCGCCGATGAGCGATGCCACTACAAGCGTTTTGGCCTGACCTTCGTTGGCTCCTCCCTTCGCAAGGCTGCTGGCGAGTACCTGGGTGGTGGCTGTGGCTTCGGGGAAGGGGTATTTGCCGTGCATATCCTTCACGAAATATTTACGGAAGGGAATGAAGAAGAGTATTCCGAGTATACCGCCCAGCAATGAACTGAAGAAGATCTGGATGAAGTTGACAGAGATTTCGGGATATTTGTCCTGAAGTATGTAGAGAGCCGGAAGGGTAAAGATGGCTCCGGCCACAATCACGCCTGAACAAGCTCCGATACTCTGTATTATCACATTCTGTCCGAGAGGGTTCTTCTTTTTCAAGGCTCCCGACATACCGACAGCGATTATGGCGATGGGGATAGCGGCCTCGAACACCTGGCCTACTTTCAGTCCGAGATAGGCTGCGGCTGCACTGAAGATCACGGCGAGGATGAGACCCATCGTGACCGAATAGGGCGTTACCTCGGCATAGTCGCGGGCAGGGTGCATAATGGGCCGGTAAGGCTCGTCGGCTCCGAGTTCCCGGAAGGCGTTTTCAGGAAGCTCGACAGGGTCAGCATCCTGGAAGATTTCATTTTCTGTTGCTTTAGTTGACATGGATTGGATTGTGACGTGAGGTTATTTCTCTGAGAAGTAGGAGAGAGGCAGCGGGCGGCAGTTGTATTGGCTTGCCATGATCTCGCCGTATGCGCCGGCCGACCGGAGAGCCAGGAAGTCGCCTCTACGGATGGCAGGCAGGAGCTCATCCTTGCCGAAACAGTCGGATGACTCGCATATCGGGCCTACAACATCGTAGTGATGGCGCTCGCCGTTTGGAGATGAGAGGTTCTCGATCTTGTGATGTGCGCTGTAAAGGGCCGGACGTATCAGTTCGGTCATACCCGCATCGACTATGGCGAAACGTTTGGTTACGCCTTCCTTCACATAGAGGACACGTGTGATGAGCGAGCCACACTGGGCCACCACCGATCGCCCCAGCTCGAAGTGGACTTCCTGTCCTTCCGATAGCTTGAGATGGTTGCGGAAGGTGTTGAAGTAGGTCTCGAAATCGGGTATGGGATGACGGTCGGGATCTGCATAGTCGATACCGAGGCCACCGCCGACATTGATGGTGCGGAAGCGGTATCCTTTCCCGGCATATTCCGAAAGCAGTCCGTTGATGGTCTCGCACAGGAGCACGAACGGTTCGTTGTCGGTTATCTGTGATCCTATATGGAAATGAAGCCCTTCCAGACGGATATTCTCGAGAGAGGTCGCTTTTTCGACAATTGCCGGAAGTTGTTCGAGATTGATGCCGAATTTGTTTTCGGCCAATCCGGTGGTGATATAGGCGTGGGTGTGGGCGTCGATATTTGGGTTGACACGTAAAGCCACAGTAGCCACTTTGCCGAGCTGACCTGCAAGTTCGTCAATCACCTCAAGTTCGGGCAGAGATTCGACATTGAAGCATTGTATGCCGGCCTCAAGACCGAGCGTAATCTCTCTATCGCTCTTGCCAACACCTGCATATACGATCTTGTCACCGTCAAATCCGGCCTCGAGCGCAGCGCTTATCTCCCCGCCGCTGACAGCATCGACCCCGAGACCTGCCGCCTGGATGCGTCGGAGTATTCCGGGATTTGCATTGGCCTTTATGGCATAGTGGACCTTGAAGCGGGGATCGCGCGCCGTCCGCTTGATCTCCGCGAGAGTACGGTCGAGCAGCGATAGGTCATAGAAATAGAAGGGGGTCGGGAGTTCTTTGAATTCTGATACCGGGAATCTTGCCATGTATTGTATCTCTGATTGGTGGAGTGTGAAAAGTCACTGTTCGCTGAAGAGGCATTCGCTCAGGCGGTTGAGAGCCTTTATCTTATCCTCTTTGCGAATGAGGAAGGATATGTTGTAGTTGGATCCGCCGTATGAAATCATTCTCACGGGTATATCGTCGAGAGCCTGCACGGCACGGGCCTCATAGCCGGTATTGGTCCAATCCATATTCCCGACGACACAGATTATCACCATGTCATTGTCTACCGTGACAGTGCCGAATTTCTTGAGCTCGTCAACAATCTCCGGCAGGAAACGTGCGGAGTCGATGGTAAGTGATACTCCGACCTCGCTTGTGGCGATCATGTCGATAGGAGTCTTGTATTTCTCGAAAGTCTGGAACACCTTGGTGAGAAAACCGTATGCCAGGAGCATTCTCGAGCTCTTGATCTTGATGGCCACGACATCATCCTTGGCGGCCACGGCCTTGATGCATGGATCGGTGATATTGTTGTAGATGAGGGTTCCATGGGCTTCCGGTTCCATGGTGTTGAGCAGACGGACAGGGATATTGTTGACCTTGGCCGGCAGCACACAGGTGGGATGGAGTATCTTTGCTCCGAAATATGCCAGTTCGGCGGCCTCCTCATAGTGGAGTTCTCCCACGGGTTTGGTATTCTCGACAAACCTTGGGTCATTGTTGTGCATACCGTCGATATCGGTCCAGATCTCTATCTCTTCCGCCTCGATGGCGGCTCCGATGAGCGATGCGGTGTAGTCGCTGCCTCCACGCTGGAGGTTGTCTATCTCGCCGGTGGAGTTGCGGCAGATGAAGCCCTGTGTGACAAATATATCGGCATCCATATATTTGTCGAGAAGTGCCTGGAGATGCATCTGTATGTGCTGCACGTCAGGCTCGGAGTTCTGTCCGGTCTTCATGAAGTCGAGTGCGGGCAGCTGCTCGGCATAAATGCCACGCTCGTTGAGCAGGATGGTCATCATGGCCACGCTCATCATCTCACCTTGGGCGAGAATTATTTTCTCCTCGTTCTCTCCGAAGCTGTCACGGGAGGTGAATGAACGGATGTAGTTGAAGCAGGCCTTGATTTCTTTCAGTGCGCGTTCGCGGCTCTCATGTTTGTCATAGAGCTGTGAAATCGTCTTGAGATATTTAGACTCAAGCATATTGATGGTCTCTTTGGCGCCGTTGATATTGCGCTTGTAGAGATAGCCGGCTATCTCCACAAGGGTGTTGGTGGTGCCTGACATCGCCGAGAGGACGATGATGTTACGCCCGCGGGGGGCGACAAGGTCTGCGACGTGGCGGATTCTCTCTGCCGAACCCACAGATGTACCGCCAAATTTTAATACTTTCATCCTAAATATATTGCAATCTTATTGGTAATTTGTCGCCAAAGTTACGAAAAATATCTCAAAAAGTCACTATTTTGCTGACATACGTTTCAAAAGATTGTATGAAGGCACGATTCCAAGTGATCCTGCGCGTGAAAGGTCGGCAAATGCGGCGTCCTTGTTGCCGAGATACAGGAACACGTATCCGCGGTTGAAGTAAGCCTCGCCGAAGTCGGCACGTAGCTCGATGGCACGGTTGAAATTCTGGAGCGCGGTGGTGTAGTCACCTTCCTCGGCCAGCATGACACCTTTATTATAATATGCCACCGGCATGGATGGGGAGAGCTTGATCACAGAGTCGATGTCGGCGATGGCAAGTCTGACCGGACGGGTTTCCTTGACTGTACTGTTGTCATCGGCTTTAAGTTTGCCTGTGAGATAGCGGGCGTTTGCCCTCACGAGATATGCCAGGGTGAAATCAGGTGATATCTCGATGGCCTTGTCGAGGTCGGCGATGGCATTGTCGTAGTCACGGAGTGTCATGAAGTCCATTGCTCTGCCGAAGTAGTCGATGGCTCTCGGTTTATGACTGGCTATATACGAGTTGTAATAGTTTATTGAACTGAAATGGTTGGAGGCGATATCCTCGTCTGTCATCCCCGGCTCGTGGTTGGTGACCTGGAGTATCATGCGGAGGATGCGTGTGGCGTTTATGTCATCGACCTCGCGCACGTAATCGCCACTGAGTTTCAGCTCTGTGGGTGAGGTGTAGTATGTGATGTTGAATATCGGTTCAAGCGATATGTTCACATTGCGGTCCTGCACCTTGCCTCTGATCTCCTTGTTGTTGAACACCTGTTCAGGGGTAGAGTTGTCGGCGATGGTGGTCAGGGATGTGAACCGACGTTTCACCTCTTCCTGGGTCATGCCTCCGGCCATAAGTTCTCCTGTCTCTCCTTCGGCCACGTCAGCGGAATCCGGAGTGAATGGTGTCCCTTCCACGCCACTGTTCATCTTTACTCTTGTTTTGGCCAGGGCCAGAGATTTGTTATAGTCTTTCTCAGCCGAGCGCATATCACCCTTACGACGTTTGACGTCGAAACGGACGAAATAGGCCGCGGCGAAGTCCGGATAAGCTTCGATTACCTTGTCAAGATCCGCGATCGCGTTGTCATAGTCCTGTATGTCGGCAAGGAGTATGGCACGGTTATACAGTGTCTTGTAGTCGTCGGGATTGAGTCTGATCACAGATGAGAAATCGTCGATGGCCTTATTGGTATCATGCACCTCGGCGCGTAGCACACCACGGTTGAATAGAGCCATGCTGTTTTCCGGTTCGAGCTGGAGAGCATAGTCATAGTCGGCGAAAGCTCCCTGAAAATCATCGGTCATATAGCGGAGATATGCCCGGTTGATGAAAAATCCTGCATATTGCGGCTGGAGCTTT
The DNA here is from genome assembly GCA_910587165.1 of uncultured Duncaniella sp. Lineage (GTDB taxonomy): Bacteria > Bacteroidota > Bacteroidia > Bacteroidales > Muribaculaceae > Duncaniella. Next base: position 102,798 of record CAJUKP010000006.1, on the reverse strand, counting down.
ATGGCCTGGTTCATATCCTCAAGGGCGGCTGCATAATCCTTGTGGGATGAGATGGCTATGTCGGCCCGCATCACATAACCGTTGACGGTATTCTTATTTATCTCGAGAGCACGGTCGATATCCTCTTTAGCACCTACGGTGTCTTTTTCAGCCAGACGCAGACGGGCGCGCCCGATATAACCTCCTTCAAAGTTGGGATAGCGTTTGAGCAGGCGCGAATATGTGTCGTGGGCACCGGCGAAATCCTTGATGTCCTGTTGAGCCATGGCCTTGTTATATAGAAGTCCACGGTTTTCGGGTAGCATATCGAGCGCGTGGTCATAGTCGTCGATGGCCTCGCGGTTTTTCCCGAGGTTCTGGCGTGCCACACCCCTCACTTCCCACGCATCGGTGATGAACGGGTTTCGCTCGAGCGCGAGTGTCGCGTCATGCTCGGCTCCCTGGAAGTCGTCGAGATTAAGCTTGGCAATGGCACGATAGAAATATGGCTGGGCCAGATATGGTTTTACATTTATGACCTGATTGAAATACTGTATCGAGAGCACATAGTCCTCAAAATAAAGGTTGTTCCGGCCTATGCGGAGCACCTGATCGGTGTTGATCTGCGCTGATGCCGGAAACAAGGTCAATAATGATATTATGAGCAGGAGACTGCGGGTAATCTTTGGCATAATGGTTGCAAAGTTACTCAAATGAGGTGAAAAAGAGAGTAAATTAAGATTTTTTATAGCGTCATGTCTTTCTATGGCATGATTATATTATTGAAATGACGATATAATATGGTAATTTTGCACGTTATGAAACAATTGTTAGCTCTGATGATCATGATTGAGGGGAGTATTGCCTCGGCAGGGGTTCTTGATGATAAAATTGAGGGTATGGGGTTTGTGGATGCCTCTACACTCGGGACGGAGATCTCTCTGATGTATGCCCGGGATGACAATTTCACCGGACGTGTGCTGTATACAGATTTATCCAGGGCATGGCTGCACCCATCGGCGGCGAAGGCTCTCGCGAAAGCGGCGCAGGCACTGGAGCGTGAAGCTCCTTCCGTGAGGATTCTCGTGAAGGATGCGGCCCGCCCTATGAGTGTGCAGAAGAAGATGTTTGATGCTGTCAGGGGCACATCAAAAGCCAACTATGTGGCTAATCCGGCCCGTGGCGGCGGATTGCACAACTATGGTCTTGCAGTAGATGTGACTCTGGTGGATGCCTCGGGAAATGAGTTGCCGATGGGTACACCTGTCGATCATCTCGGCAAAGAAGCCCATATTGACACGGAGGAGGCCATGGTGAAAGCGGGGACAATCACACGCGAGGAAATGAAAAACCGCCGGCTCCTTCGCAAAGTGATGAAGGAGGGCGGTTTTAAAACGATACGCAATGAATGGTGGCATTTCCAGATGGTGAGCCGATCCACAGCGCGGGCCAATTACAAGAGGCTTGATTTTTAGAGTCTTATAACAACCTTCTTGCCTTGCCGCTTTATTTGTCAATTGATCTTCTTGATAGGTTTTATTTTCCTCGCAGGGTCGCATGACAGACCTACACCAAGCTTCTTGAATATCTTATGGTCGACCTCGCCGAGCATAACGGTGGAGTGGACCTGACACCCCTTTAGCTCGGGAAGTTTCTCAAGTGCCCGTCGGCAGTTTTCATCGTGGGGGCTAAGCACGGAGAGTGCCACGAGCACCTCGTCGGTGTGCAGACGGGGATTAAGAGAATTGAGATAACTTGTCTTGGTGTGTTGTATCGGTTCTATGAGCTGTTGAGGTATGAGCTTGACAGCGTGGTCGATGCCTGCCAGATGTTTCACGGCATTCAGTATGAGTGCGGCGCTCGGGCCCAGCAGGGAGCTTGTCTCGGCGGTTATAATGGTACCGTCGGCAAGTTCGATGGCTGAACATGGCACACCGCTCTTCTCGGCTCTTTCACGGGCGGCCACCACGGGACGGCGATATGAAACGTCAATCTTTGCCTGGTTGAACAGGAGGGCTATCTTATTAACCTCGGCATCGTTGGTGTCTCCCTGGGCCAGACGGTTGAGGGCTGTGAAATAGCGGAGTATGATCTCGTTTTTCGATGCCTCGCAGCACACCTTGTCATCATTGATGCAGAATCCCACCATATTGACACCCATATCGGTGGGCGATTTGTAGGGATTGTGGCCATATATGCCTTCGAACAGAGCATTGAGCACCGGGAAAATCTCGATGTCACGGTTGTAGTTGATCGCTGTCTTGCCGTATGCCTCAAGATGGAACGGATCAATCATGTTGATGTCGTTGAGGTCGGCGGTTGCGGCTTCGTAGGCTATGTTGACCGGATGTTTGAGCGGGAGATTCCACACCGGGAATGTCTCGAATTTGGCATATCCCGCTTCGATGCCTCGCTTGTGCTCGTTGTAGAGCTGGCTCAGACATACGGCCATCTTGCCGCTGCCGGGACCGGGGGCTGTGACGATGACAAGCGGACGGGTAGTCTCGATATAATCGTTCTTGCCGAACCCCTCGTCGGAGTCGATGAGTGCTACGTTGTTGGGATAGCCTTCGATGGTGTAATGGTAATAGGTCCTGATGCCGAGGCGCTCGAGTCGCAGACGGAAGGCGTCGGCGCTGCTCTGTCCGTTGTAATGGGTGATGACCACCGATCCGACAAGGAAGCCGCGGTTCTGGAACTCGGTGCGGAGTCGCAGCACGTCCATGTCATAGGTGATGCCCAGGTCGTTGCGAATCTTGTTCTTCTCAATGTCGCGGGCGCTTATCACGATCACAATCTCGGCATGATCGACGAGTTGATGCAGCATTCTCAGTTTGCTGTCGGGCTGGAAACCGGGAAGCACACGGCTGGCATGATGGTCGTCGAAGAGTTTTCCTCCAAGTTCGAGATAGAGTTTATTGCCGAAGTGGGCAATACGCTCCTTGATGTGTTCCGATTGTATCTTCAGATACTTGTCGTTGTCAAATCCGTATTTCATAACGGGTTGCAAAGTTATGACTTTTTTACGGTTTTCACAACTCATGAGCCTAAGTTTTTTTGAATGCGGGTGATGGGAAGAGGCGATGATTCATCCGATGGATGAAGGCCTTGGCGAGTCATGCCGGGCGAGGGTTTCCGCTATGCACTTTGAGATTTCCATCCCGGTTTCCTGCTCTATCCAAAGCCATTGCCCGTTTGGGTTGCATTCTAAAAAGACATAATCACCCTCCGGAGTCACAATGAAGTCGAAACATCCGAAATTCAGATGGAGCCTCCTGAGGAATTCCAGACAAAAATCAGCTACATTCCCGGGCAGATCATGCCTGGAATGAATCATGCCATGGTCCAGTCCCTGCCTCCAATCAATCCGGCCGAGTTTGTCCTCCATCTTCTGGGATTCTATCCTGCAGGAGAAAATATGTGGTCCGACGACAGTGATGCGCAGTTCAAATGCCTTGTCGATATAGTTCTGCAGGTAGGTCACAGTCTGGCTGAATGATTCCTCTCCTAATGAGAGAAGTGTCTCTGTCTCTACGGCCTGAGTGTACAGAACGTGTTCCTTCAGTTCGTCGTCAAACCATATATTGTCATTGTCAATAGATTTAAGGCATACGGTACGGTACTTTTCGGCAAAGGCCTTCACGGATTTCCTGTTGTTTGAGAAGCAGGTGTCCGGTGTGCGCATTCCTGATTCCCGTGCAAGTTTGAGCTGGAGCATCTTCGATGCGGAACTCCTGTCATAAATGTGGTGTCCAATGCAATATCTGTCGCCAAGGTAATAGAGAAGGAAGGACAGGAATCCATGAGCTTCCGTAAGATTATGACGATTGATCTCATCACGGTTGAGACACCTCAGTTCAGAGGGAACAAGCGGGCGCCGTTCCCATACTGAACTGAGGTCGTGTCCGTAGACCTCGAGGCCGGAATGTATGTTCCGGATATGAAAGTCGTCGCCTCCGGCTGAGTCTGAGGTCCATTCAAAGTCGTAGTCGGAGAGTAATGACTCTGTGTTCAGCCGGAAAAACGGGACTCCCATACGCTCGAGATGTTCGATGACAGGTGTGGGATGGATGTCCTCTTTATTTGTGACAATAAGGATCATTTCACTGATTTAGTGTCATCGGCAGCGTTTTTGGTGTCGCTTGCTGAAACGTATCCTGTTGAGCCGCTTTTCTTTCTTGTGGTCTCGCGATGGATGCTTTTTGTACTGACAGTCCTCATTTCATAACCTGTGATCTGACGGTGATTGTCATACCGGGGTGCCTCGATCTCCATCTCTTTGATGGGTGTGGCAGGGGTGAAGTTCATGATAGGGGGCACACTGTCTGTCGATGCAATCCTGAAGGTATTGGTACTCATGTTCAAGAATATGGATTAGTTGATAAGGTATATTTGTTATAATCCTGAGACACTTTTTATATGTCCCATTCTGTGCCTGCTTGTTCGAGTTGTCGCTGTACCGCCGTTATATCAGCGAGATTTTTGAAGGGGCTTTGCGCTGCAAGAGAATTGATGCTGCTCAATGTGGCAGACATCAGGGCTGTGTCTCCCGACTCAATGGCTTTGTCGAGGACTGAAAAATAGTTGTTGAACAGGTCTGCCCGTTCATCAAATGTCTTGTTGAGATATTCTGACAGAAGATTGGAGATGGCATTTATTTTTGTGACTTCAACCTCCATCCGGGCTTTTATTTCTGTACGCTTCGTTTCTTCGATCTGACAGACCTGCACAGCCTTGGCAATTTCGGTTCCCATCATGGATAAGGCAGATACAGCATCGCAAGCCGAAATGATTGATACCGGTATTTCAGACTCCGGCTTTGCGGTTGAATCAACTTCTTCAACTTCTTCATCCTCAATTTCGTCAACCTCATCGGTTGGTTCGATCAGCTGTTTGGACACCGTGTTCTCGTCAGAGAGGGATTTCTGCTGTTGTACGTCACCGGTTTCTTTCTCACATTCAGATTCGGATAAAACCGTGCCTGAAAGTTCGAACAGTTTTTGCCCTTTGGTGATAATACTGTCTTTGCTGTTCACGATTTCGGATACGCTTTTTATGGCACTGATACCCTTTGTGACGGTTTGTTGGTGTTCAGCTGCCATTTTCCCTATCTGCTGCGCTGTATCCATCGCTTTCGATATGTTCTTTGTAATTTCTTCCCAGTTCATTGTTATAGTTCTTTGTTGAGAATTTTCTCGGATGAGAGTGTGACAGAGTTAAGTTGCCCGTTCAATTCCCCATTCTCGTCAATTAATGGAGTATGGCATAATTGGCTCATTGATTTTACAAGTAGCGCTGATTGTTGGAATGTCCTGACGTGTTCCACATTCTGCGGGTCAAACTGTTCGGCGATTTTGTCCAGCGAATCAAGCGCGTCAGAGCATCTTGTTTCCAGGCGTATCGTAAGATTTGCAATTTCGTCACTGCGGCGCACTATCAGTTTCATCAGTTCACACGCTGCCATGGTTTTAGCTTCCCAAACCTTGATATCCGCAAGATATTGGGTGGCTTCAGTATGTTTTTTCGAATAATATATTGAAGCGACGGTGGCTACAGTGGTTAAGATCCCGATTCCGGTCGCGGCCCTTCCGAGCATGGCCATACGGCTGGCGCCAACCGCCATGCCTCCACCGCCTGCGCTTACGCTGCCTCCACCAAGCCAAGCCATGGTTGCTTTCCGGGCTGCCGCCCCGCTGAGATTCTTTATGGCTGTTCCGGTAGATGCGGAGGCGAAGGTGCTCACGCCCCACATTGCCAGTTTCTGAGCGCCGGCTCCGGCCACGGTTGCGGCTGTGATTCCGATACCGACGACCGACGACATCTGCTTGTGATCAATGGCGATGCTTTCCATTTCCTTGATTTCTTCCCGGGAAACATCCATATTGGTCAGCAACTCATATTCTTTGTCGCGAACACCCTGATTCATCCGGTCAAGGATCTTGATGAATCTTCCAACTGTGCTTTTGAGCGCGGAAAGGCGTATATTTCCCATGTGCTCGAGTCGTTCGCTTGCAAGATAGCGCACTTTGCCAACCTCAGATTCAACATTGCGCACAATCTCGTCAGCCTTTTCCTTGTCTTGTTTCGCGGAATTGTAATGATTGTACGCGTTGATGCCTGACATATCCTTGGCTGTCTCGATAATAAAATCACCGGTGGCCGATGCTATATTTCTCATTCCGGTATAGTCGCCATTTCCGGCATCGGAAATGGATTGACCTAAGGACGACAGCCCTTGTCCGACACTTTTAGCACCTTCGGCAGCTAATTCAGAGGCGGTGGTACTTACTTTTGTCGCAATCTCCGAAGTTTGCTCCTTAGCTTTTCTGAGGGTGGTTTCTGCCTGTGAGCTGATGTCTGACACGGTGTCAGAGACAGTCTGTTTTATTTTGTCGAATAGCCCCATTGCTCAAATGCTATTGTTTTAAATATTGAGATATCGGTAGTTGCTCATGTCAGATTTAAGGTTTGCCATCATTTTGTACTGCAATGAATAGTCAGTTCCATTTCGCAAATATAGATATTAGTTGTTGTAAATCCAATTCTATTTGTAAAAATGGTATGAAATGGTATGATTATTGGCGAGAAATCAGATGACCTTGTTTGTCATGCTTAGACCGGTCAAGGAGCTGTCGAGACGGATATGTCAATAAATGGATAGGAAAATATTTGGAAAATCAGAGTAATTGTTTTATAATATGGAGATGTGATAGTTATACTCTTTTGGGAAACTATGAAAATGGATGTGTGATTGAAGTTTACCAAAAGTAAAAATCAACACGCTGTATCTCAATGATTTGTGTTTTTATGAAACACAAAAAGTTTTCCAAAATGAAAATCGTGCAACTAAATTCATCTCTTTTTTGTTTGTAATATGGAGTTTTCTCCTTACCTTTGCAAAGTCGAAATGACGCAAGGCTACCAAACCGTGCCGAGACACAAAAATCCTATTCTAACCCCCCAGAAATAAAAGAATACAAATGATACAGACCGTGGTAAAGCGCGACGGACGCGTCGTGGGATATAACGAGGAAAAAATCAAGGCAGCGATACGCAAGGCCATGCTCACCACAGAGATGGGTGAGGATGAGGGCCTGATATCACGTATTACTGACATCATCAGCATGAGTGGCAATGAGAAAATGTCGGTTGAGGAGATTCAGGACCGCGTTGAGCTTGAGCTCATGAATTCTCCCCGCAAGGAAGTTGCCAAACGTTATATCGCCTATCGTGACCAGCGTTCCATAGCCCGACGCGCCAAGACCCGCGATATGTTTCTTGAGATCATAGAGGCCAAGAACAATGACATCACCCGCGAGAATGCCAACATGAACACTGATTCTCCAGCGGGAATGATGATGAAGTTTGCCAGCGAGACCACCAAACCTTTTGTCGATGATTATCTTCTGTCGCCGGAAGTGCGTGATGCGGTTAATTCCGGCTATATCCATATACACGACAAGGATTATTATCCCACAAAGAGCCTTACCTGTGTGCAACATCCGCTCGACAATATTCTGAGGCATGGATTTGTGGCAGGTCACGGCGAGTCACGTCCGGCGAAACGCATCGAGACCGCAAGCATCATCGGTTGCATCTCTCTGGAAACAGCCCAGAACGAGATGCATGGAGGTCAGGCTATCCCGGCTTTTGACTTCTATCTCGCACCCTTCGTGCGTTCTTCCTACAAGGAGGAGGTGCAGGATCTTGAGCGTCTCACCGGTGAGGATCTGTCTGATCTCTACGATGCGGAGATCAAGGACTATGTCAAGAAGGATCTCGATGGCCTGACAGGCCCCGCACGTTACAAGCAGCACGCCATCAATCAGACCGTGTCGCGTGTTCATCAGTCCATGGAGGCGTTCATCCACAACATGAACACGATTCATTCGCGCGGTGGCAATCAGGTGGTATTCAGCTCAATCAACTACGGTACGGATACTTCAGCCGAGGGCCGTTGCATTATCCGCGAGCTTCTCCACACCACATACGAAGGGGTAGGCAACGGAGCCACTGCTATTTTCCCCATCCAGATATGGAAAAAGAAACGTGGTGTGAGCTATTTGCCTGAGGATCCCAACTATGATCTGTATCAGCTTGCCTGCAAGGTGACAGCCCGGCGTTTCTTCCCTAACTTCCTGAATCTTGACGCTACTTTCAACCATCATGAGAAGTGGAATGCCGCTGATCCTGAACGTTATAAGTATGAAGTGGCCACTATGGGCTGCCGTACACGTGTGTTCGAGAACCGTTTCGGAGAGAAGACCTCGATCGGTCGAGGCAATATGAGCTTCACGACGGTCAATATTGTGCGTATAGCCATCGAGTGCATGAACATCAAGGACGAGGAGGAACGCCTTGCCAGATTCTTCAAAAAACTCGATGAGGTCCTTGACATAACCGCACGTCAGCTCAATGAGCGTTTCGATTTCCAGAAGACCGCACTCGTCAAGCAGTTCCCGCTACTCATGTCCCGTCTGTGGAACGGTGCGGAAAAGCTCGGCCCCAACGATACGATTGAACCGGTCATCAACCAGGGCACTCTCGGTATCGGTTTCATTGGTCTGGCCGAATGTCTCATAGCTCTCACCGGAAAACATCATGGCGAAAGCGAGGAGGCACAGAAGCTTGGATTAAGGATTGTCTCACACATGAGGTCAAGAGTCAATGACTACTCTGAAAAGTACAAACACAACTTCTCAGTGCTGGCCACACCGGCCGAGGGCCTCTCGGGCAAGTTCACCTCCAGAGACAGACGTTCGTTCGGCATTATCCCCGGTGTGACTGACAAGGTCTACTATACCAACTCCAACCATGTCCCTGTCTACTATAAGTGTTCACCCTCCCACAAGGCGAAAATCGAGGCTCCGTATCATGAGCTTACAGGAGGCGGACATATCTTCTATGTGGAGATTGACGGTGATGCCACCCATAATCCCAAGGCCATCAGCGACATTGTGGATCTTATGGACAAGAACAACATCGGCTATGGCTCGGTGAACCATAACAGAAACCGCTGTATGAACTGCGGTTATGAGGATGCCACCGAAGGGCTTAAGGAATGTCCCAAGTGTCACAGCACACATATAGACAACATACAGCGTATCACGGGTTATCTCGTGGGCACGACCGACCGGTGGAACAATGCCAAACTCGCTGAACTCAATGACCGTGTGGTTCATAAATAACCTGACAGACTGAACATATATTTTATCATGGGTGGGCTCCGTATTATACGGGCCCACTTTGAATTTGGGAAAAAATGAGAGTTATTGATATTGTACCGGGGACTACTGTAGACGGCCCCGGTCTGAGAACTTCGATCTATTTCGCCGGATGCACCCACCGGTGTCCCGGATGTCATAACCCTGAATCATGGGCCGCGGATGCGGGCAGGGAGATGAGCTTGGATGAGATTCTGTATGAGGTGGAAGAGAATGGATTTGATGTCACCTTCTCAGGTGGTGATCCTATGTTTCAGGCTTCAGAACTGTCTGTCCTTGCCCGCAGGATAAAGGAGAGTGGTAAAGCCATCTGGTGTTACACCGGGTTCACTTATGAAGCCGTGATGGCTGATGCTCAGATGCGGGATGTGCTTGATGCGGTCGAGGTGCTTGTCGACGGACCATTCATCGAGTCATTGAAAGACCCGGATCTGCTTTTCAGAGGCTCATCCAACCAGAGGCTCATAGATGTGGCTGCATCGGAGCCGGGAAATCCGGTGGAATGGAACGGCACGGCTTTTACAGAAGTCCTTTAAGAGGCACACACTCGTTGTGGTCGTTGAGATATACCGGTTCTTCTTCTCTGTAGTCCGGAGATAGGAGTGACTTTGTGCTGTCGGCCTTCGCGGTCCTGATCCCCGCCATCATCAACAGGGTAGGAGTATAGCTGGCAGAAGAGGATATCTTTCTCGCCATATTTTTCCTCAGGGTGTCTGTATCGTATGGCATGAGATCTTTAAGGGCCGGAGAGAGCCAGATCACGAAGGGTACGTGAACCTGATGGATGGTAGGTAGCGGGGAGGCATGGAGGAAATTACTTTTCCCATCGTCGAAAATATCCTCGCCATGATCCGAGGTGTAGATCACACCCCCCAAAGCACCTTTCATAGTTTCTATTCTTTCGATACATCCGGCTATCAGACGGTCTGTGACGGTTATGGTGTTGTCGTATGAATTGATAAGCCTGTCGCGGTTGTCACGGTCAGCCTCCGTGTAATCGTCGGGGAGAAATGTCCCGGTGGTTCCGGCATATCTGTCGCGGTAGTTGAAGTGTGATCCGTAAGTATGCAGCACGATGAGCTGCTTATTCCCGCCTTGTCCCATGATACTGTCCATGACCGGCAGCAATTTCAGGTCTTCAGGAAGATTGATATCGGTTTCCAGTCCTAGTTCCTTGATGAAAACAGTGGTGTCCGCCTCTTCGGCAAAGAAATCAATGAACGAATGGTTGTAACGCTGGTTGGATATGAACGCGGTTTTGAAACCGGCCTCTTTGAACGCTGTCACCAGACTCTTGGTCCGGTATATTTCCTTGTCAAAATCCTTGGCCGACACAGGACTCAGAAGCATGGGCACACTCTTGTGGGTGGTGTTGCTCTCGCTCATTGTGTTTCCACCGGCAAAGAGATCGTCTCGCATGGAGAGGAGCGGTGTGGTGGGCCTGCCATAACCGAATAATTGCCAGTTGCCGGCGCGTGATGTCTCACCTATTATGGCAATGTATATTTCGGTCGAATCTGACGGATGAGTCGGGACAGCCCCGTAGGTGAAGTCACCGGAGGTTTCGTGATATGATGCTGTCTTGGCTGTACGCTCTATGGCGAGATAGACGTTATAGCATACATTAAGAGGAAATATGTCATCCTTGGGATCATGTTTATCATCTCCCAAAACTGCAATGCCAAGAGAGAACAGACCGGCGATCAGGCACAGTGTGGCCACACGACGAAAGGTTTTCTGTCCTGAGGGCGATATCTCGATATGTCTGTGCCACATGATGCCGCCGGCCACGAGGACAGGTAGATAGAGAATGAATACGAGTCCGACGATAGGAAGAAGATTGCTTAGAAGTTCGGTGACTTCGCCTGCATTGGTTGTGACAAGGTTGAGAAACATATCCACCGCGATTATACTGCGTCCGTAGAGTTTGAGCAGGACAAGCTGGAAGGCGGAGAAGAAGAAGTAAGGGAACAGGAGCCAGATGTTGACACCGATTCTCCTTGAGATGGTGAGAATGAATAATATGAAAGCACCCGGCAGGAGGATATTGCACAAGGATGCGACAGTTGACATCCCCTCCGTGAAGCATAGCGCCACGTTGGGGATGAGAAGAATGAGGAGGGTATAGATGATCAAAAGTCTTTTTGCCATAGAGCGTCAGAATGATTCGTTGAGACTGAACACAAATCCGGATGAATGGCGACCGATACCATAGTCGATGCGTACATTGGAGTTGCGTTTGAACTCCCAGCGGTAGCCTAAGCCGAATTCCGGCAGGATTTCTCTGGATCGGATCTCGCTGAAACGCGGGAACACTGTGCCCGCACCGGCCCACAGGACTATGCCGCTTCTCCAGATCACTTTCTGACGGAGCTCCACAAGTGCGTCAATACAATCCTTGTCGCGGTATCGCCCTTCATAGTAGCTTCTCATTGTGCCGTCGCCGAGCGATGGCAGTTTGCCCCAAGGTGTACGCCCGTAAGTGAAAGCTCCGTGCAGGCGTGTGGCAAGTGTGGCGCCGGTCCACAGAGGGGTGAAGATATTGGCGCTCACCTCAGTGGAGGAATATGAGTAGTGCCCGTTGCCAATGAACCGCGGGGCGAACAGTTGGGTCACTTCAAGATATATGCCTTTGTTGGTTGCCGTATGATTGTCGCGGGTGTCATAGCTGAACCGTCCTCCGGCTGAAATGCTGAAATGGGACAGTGGTTCCCCTTGCCAGTTGACCTTTGACGCGGGATTATGTGCGCTGAACATTATTCCGTCAAATACGGGACCTATGAAGAACCGTCCGAATACTCTCCACTCGAACGATGCGCTCAGCCCCACGTCGAGTGCGCGGTACTTCATCTTGTTGCTGTTGCGCACTCCCCAGTCATATCCGATACCCCAGAAATAGGCCGACTGTGATTTGATGCCGAGTGAATAGTTGATTCGTCTGTTATTGTCAGGGAAGAAGTGCTCGCCGCGCAATCCGGCAAGATATAGATTCTTTGTGGCGATATCTCCGACAATGGAGATATTTGACAGAGGCACAAGTGAATCGCGCGGCTCTGTGGAATAACTGCCTCCGAGCACCAGTCCGAGACCGAATCCCGACTCCTTGGAGTAATGCGGGCCGGCGATGAATGTGAAGTGGGGGCGGGTTGTGATCTCGTGTTTGTTTGACTTTTCGAAATATCTGATCAGTTTATTGACTATATTGTCTTTCTTTCCCTCTTTGATGGAGTCGCTTTCGGCAGATGAGCCGGTGAGCCCGCCTCCCAGGAGGGTTGCCGTCAGGATTGCTGTTTTTATGAGACTTCGGAGGTTCATGTTTGGTCAGGAATTTGATGTGAGTGCTAACGAGAAAACGCTGAGTTTCACTGATGGACAGGTTGCCTTTATGGTCTCCATCGCTTCGAGCATTGTGGCTCCTGTGGTGATCACGTCATCAACAAGGAGGATGTGTCTGCCGGTAAGCTCTTCAGGGTGATGCACCTTGAACGATCCGGCTGCATTGAGTTTTCTGTCGGTTGCCGATTTGCGGGTCTGTGTGCTGTGATATCGTGCTGTCTTCAGGTTTGTCAGGATAGGGAGTGATGTTGCGGCTGATATCCCTTTGGCAATTTCCTCAGACTGATTGTAAGTGCGCCTGAGATATTTCAGGGGATGGAGCGGTATGGGGACAAGGGAGTCGATCCCATCGAAGAAACTTGTGCGGAGCAATTGGCGGCAATGCTCGGCCGCAAGCTTGCGGCCAATCTTAGGGCGGCCGTGATATTTTGTGTCATGGATGAGCTTTGCATACGGATTGCCACGGTGATACAGAAAATAGGAGGTGGCTTTGCATAGAGGTGCCCGCAGTGAGATGAGACGTTCGTGTATATCGTTAGGCTGCCTCAGATATTGTCCGGTTACAGGCATTTTTGCCCGGCATCCGAGACACATCACATCCTCACCCCCGACCAGCGCAGTGCCGCAGACGGCACATACCCTTGGGATGATGATATTGAGAAGGCTGTTGGCCATCTCACTCATAGACCGGACAATTCTACCTGTCATCACGCTGATACTGGAGTGTTTTTATTATTTTTGATATGAGACTTATCTCAAATCCACGGCTGACACCATGACGCAGCAGCTTGACGCGATCCTCATAGCTGTCGAGGAGCCCGGGATTGAGACGGCAACGTGAGGACATGACTCTCATGGCCACATCATTGTATTCTTCCTCATCAATCTCGGCAATAGCCATATCTATGATATCACGCGGAAGCCGTTTGGCCCATAGCCCGCGTGCGATTTTCATTCGTCCCCAACCGGAGAAGCGCAGCTTGTCATGGGCGTATGCCCGGGCAAAACGTTCGTCGTCAAGGAATCGCATCTCCTCAAGTCTGCTGATGATTCTTCTGATATCGGAATCGGATACACCCCATCCTTTCATCTTCTTGATGAGATCAGGCGAGCATTGTTCACACTTGGAACAGAGCGACGCCACACGGTTGAGGGCATCATCGTATGTGAGCGGACGTCGTTGGATCATTCTCCTTTGACAGCTTTGATGAACCGGCGTCTGCCGGTGATATCGTTTAATATCGTCACGTCCGTCCATCCTTCGGAAACGAGAAGCGATTTGAGTGCGTCGGCATGGGCCGGATTGATCTCGAGGTACAATCTTCCTCCGTCACGGGCTATGCGGTGTCCTTCTGCAGCGATAGGCCTGTAGAACTTCAATGGATCGGAATCCGGGACAAAGAGTGCGATCGACGGCTCAAAATCAAGCACATTGGCGCTCATCTCCTGACGTTCGCTCTCGCATATATATGGAGGATTTGAGACGATTATGTCAAAAGATCCGTTGTCAAACGGGAGTGGCTTCAGGATGTCCGCCATGATGAATTTCACCCCTGTATGGAGGTCGCGGTCATTCTCTTCGGCTATTCCGAGGGCATCTTTGGATATGTCGAGGGCTGTGACGTCCGGAAAATCAAGATTCCTTGAGAGGGCTACGGCTATGGCTCCTGAACCTGTGCATATATCGAGCACACTGAGATCAGAGGCGTGGTTGTCATCGGTTATGATGTCGACGAGCTGAGATGTCTCAGGCCTGGGTATGAGTACACCGGGTGCTACTTTCAGTTTCAACCCGTGCCAATATGTCTCGCCGAGGATATACTGGATAGGCTCATATCTCAGCAAACGGTCCACGATAGCGTCGATCTTCCCGGAGATGAAATCTGAGACCTCCTTGTCGGAATTCATCAGAATGTCCACCTTGTTCCAGCCTTTCAGATGCTCGATGGCAAGTTCAAGGATGTTTCTTGCCTCGCGGCTGTCATATACAGCGGCAAGTTGTGTGATGCATTGGTTTATCTTGTCTCGGAGATTCATTTGCTCAAAGGAAGTTCTATTGTGAATGTGGTTCCGCGGTCGATTTCAGAGTTCTTGACATATATTCTGCCACCGTGATACTCTTCGATGATACGTTTTGCAAGGGTGAGTCCCAGTCCCCAGCCTCTCTTCTTGGTAGTGAATCCGGGACTGAATATATTCTTCTGGTTTTTCCTCGATATGCCTTTGCCTGTATCTGTGATGTCGATTTCCGCATGGTCAGTCTCGCGGCAGGTTCTCACATGGATGGATCCGTCACCTTCCATAGCATCAACGGCGTTCTTGATGAGGTTTTCCATTACCCACTCGGTGAGTGGTTCGGACAGCTTCACTTCAAGTGGTTGCGGACAGCAATCGACTGTGAGACTTATTCGTTTTGAAATACGGGTCGTCATGTATGAGGTCGACCGTTTCACCACGGAGTTGAGATCTTCTATTTCCATTGACGGCCTTGATCCGATCTTGGAGAATCTGGAGGCGATGGTGGAAAGACGTCTCACATCCTTGTCCATCTCGGCCACGATATCCTTGTCGACACCCATGCTCCCGAGAAGTTCCATCCACGCCATGAGTGACGAGATAGGGGTACCGAGCTGGTGGGCGGTTTCTTTTGACAGTCCCACCCACACCTTATTCTGTTCGGCGCGTTTTGTCGACGAGACTGCGTAGTAGACGATAAGGATGAACGCCAGAAGGACAAGAACCTGTATGTACGGGTAGTAGTTAAGAGACTTGAGTAATCTTGAGTCCTCGTAGTAGAGATACTGTTTCCCTGCACTCTGCATATCAATCTCTATGATATTCGGGGTGTCGCGGAGTGATTCAAGTTTCTTTAACAGGAACTTTCCATTGGCTTCTGATAAGTCAAACGGGGTGAGTGAGTCAATTTCTTCCGGCAACCGGAAATTACGGTGCATCAATATGTTCCCTTCCGCGTCGGTCAGCAGGACCGGTATATTAGTATTGTCTTCTATTATGGACAGGAGGAAGTCGATGAGGGCCGGATCGGTATTCTCGTCAACCTCAGTGTTGACAATTTCCCGTGTCGCGTCGGCCCAGATCTGCATCCTTGACCGTTCCTGTGCGGAAAGATCTCTCACCAATGAGTCGGAAAAGTACAGAAACAAAGCGACTACAACGACCGACACCACCAGAAAACTGATGATGCCGTATCGTCGTATGTCGTATATATTGCTCAAATTACTTTGTCAGGCCACAGCCCTTGCATTTTTCCGAGATCTCAGTGAAGAAATCGTTACCCTTGTCATCGACAAGGATGAAAGCGGGGAAGTCTTCCACTTCGATCTTCCAGATGGCTTCCATGCCCAGTTCGGGATACTCGAGAAGCTCAACCTTCTTGATGGAGTTCTGTGCCAGGATAGCGGCCGGACCACCGATTGATCCAAGATAGAATCCGCCATGCTTGTGGCAGGCATCAGTGACCTGCTTGCTGCGGTTGCCCTTTGCTATCATGACCATTGAGCCACCGGCGGCCTGGAACTGGTCGACGTATGAGTCCATACGGCCGGCTGTTGTCGGTCCGAATGATCCGGAGGGCATACCTTCCGGAGTCTTGGCAGGGCCTGCATAGTAGATGGGATGATCCTTGAGATACTGGGGCATCGGTTCGCCCTTGTCCAGGCGCTCTTTGATCTTGGCGTGGGCAATGTCGCGGCCAACGATGATTGTGCCGTTGAGCGAGAGACGGGTTGCCACGGGGTATTTGGTGAGTTCGGCGAGAATCTCGGCCATCGGGCGGTTCAGGTCAATCTTCACGGCATTGCCTTCGCCCTGGTTGCGGTATTCCTCAGGGATAAGCTCGCCGGGGTTTGTATCGAGCTTCTCAATCCACAGACCCTCGCGGTTGATTTTTGCCTTGATGTTGCGGTCGGCTGAACATGACACACCTATGCCAACGGGGCATGATGCGCCGTGGCGGGGGAGACGGATCACACGTATATCGTGAGCGAAGTATTTGCCACCGAACTGTGCGCCGAGACCGAGACATTCAGCCTCTTTCTTGAGCTGCTTCTCAAGTTCGATGTCACGGAATGCGTGACCGAGTTCATTGCCGTGGGTGGGCAGTGCGTCGAGGTATTTCACAGAGGCCTTCTTGACCACTTCGAGGTTCTTCTCGGCTGATGTTCCGCCTACGACGATTGCAATGTGGTAGGGAGGGCAGGCAGCGGTGCCGAGGCTCTTCATTTTCTCGACGAGGAAGGGGATGAGTGTTTTGGGATTAAGGATTGCCTTTGTCTCCTGATAGAGATATGTCTTGTTGGCCGAGCCTCCGCCTTTTGCCACGAAAAGGAATTTGTATTCATCACCCTCGGTCGCGTGGATATCTATCTGTGCGGGAAGGTTGCAACCTGTGTTGACCTCATCATACATGGTGAGGGGTGCGTTCTGTGAATAGCGGAGATTGTCAGTGGTGTATGTGATGTAGACACCCTCGGATATGCGTTCCTCGTCGTTGCATCCAGTGAATACATTCTGTCCTTTCTCGCCATGGCAGATGGCGGTGCCGGTATCCTGGCAGAAGGGGAGCTGTCCCTTGGCTGCCACCTCGGCGTTACGGAGCATGGTGAGAGCCACGAACTTGTCGTTTTCCGAAGCTTCCGGATCAGAGAGGATCTTCGCCACCATGGCGTTGTGCTCGCGACGCAGATAGAATGCGTTGTCATGGGTGCAGGCGCGGGCAAGCACTGTGAGTGCCTGAGGATCAACAACGAGGAACTCGTGCCCACCCCAGTTCTCAACTTTCACATAGTCGGATGTGAGTTTGTAATACTCGGTAGTGTCAGGTCCTAAAGGGAACATTTCCTGATACTTGAACGGTTTTGTCGCCATAGCGGGAAGTATTTTGTGTTTAAATGATTTGAGTAGATTTGATTCTACAAAATTACAAAAAAATAGAGTAATCGCTTCATGGGGAAGCAATATTTCTACAAAATGACCTCTTTTGTAGACTTTATGCCCTTGACCATACTAATCGAGGTTGACCACAGTAATTCCGGCACCTCCGAACCTGACATCCTCGTCATGGCAATTCATGACACCGGCCACAGTAGCCAGATATGCTCTGATGGCCTGGCGCAAGGCTCCTGTGCCGGTTCCGTGGAGAATCCGGACACGTGATGCGTTGAAGCGGATCGCATCGTCAATGAAATATGTGACGGCCTGGATGGCTTCGTCGGCTCTCATGCCTCTCACATCTATCTCCTGTTTGAAACTGAGCTGGCGTTCATAGCCGGAGTCGATGGTCGACATACTGAGCACTGATTTCTTCTCGGTCTTCGGCTTGGCGTCTGTGACGGTGAGACGCGCTGTCTTGACTGTGGTTTTCAGATTGCCGAATGCCACAATGGCGTTCTTGCCGTTCACTTCGAGCACGGTTCCAACGGTGCCTTGTCCGTCAAGGCGCACGTTTTCACCCGCTTTTACCTCACGGAGATCCGGACGGATGGTCTGCTCCTTCGGCTTTTTCTTTTTAGGCGCGCGGGCGAGCAAAGTGTGCTCGCCTGTGTTCGCCTGTTTCTCAAGCGCCTCACGGTCGCTCTTGAGCCTGCGGCGTGCCTCAAGGGTAGCCTCACGCTCGGCATTGGCCTTTTTGATGTCTGCTATCGTGCGCTCGATCATGGCGTTGGAAGAGTCAATGATGCGCTTTGCCTCGGCACGGGCCTCTTCAATTATCTCGCGACGCATGGTGCGGAGAGTGTCGGCGTCATCGGCATAACGGGACAACCGCTCGTCGATCTGTTTTTCTTTCTTACGGATGTCGGCACGCTTGTTTTCCCAATATCTTTTATCACGGGCAATATCGAGGAGATACTTGTCCATGTTCACATAGTCACTGCCGACTATTTGCTCAGCACGGTCTATTATCTCTTTCGGAAGTCCGGTCTTCCTTGCTATCTCTACCGCGAATGAGCTGCCGGGGTTACCAATCGAGAGTTTGAACAGTGGCTGCATCAGATGCCTGTCATAGAGCATCGAGCCGTTTATAAGACCATCCGTGTCATCGGCAAACAGTTTCAGATTCTGGTAATGTGTGGTGACTATACCCCACATTCCCTGTTTGTTCATTTCGTCAAGAATCGCCTGGGCCAGTGCTCCGCCGATCTGGGGCTCGGTGCCCGAACCCATCTCGTCAATGAGAAACAGTGATCCTTTTCTTCCGTGTGAAAGCATGAATCTCATGCTTTTGAGATGGCTCGAGTATGTTGACAGGTCATCTTCAAGGGATTGGTCGTCGCCAATGTCGACAAACATATCCATGAATATACCGAAATGGGAATTTTCGTAGACTGGCGGCAGCAGTCCGCACTGAGCCATATATTGCAGGGTGCCCACAGTTTTCAGACATACTGATTTTCCGCCGGCATTGGGGCCGGATATGACAAGTATCCTGTCTTTGGAATTGAGAGTTATGTCGATCGGTACAATCTCGCGTCCCTGTTTCTCGAGAGTCATTTTCAGTCCGGGATGACAGGCATGGTACCATTCAAGTTCCTCCCTGTCGTGAAGATGCGGCATGATTCCTCCGATGTCATCGGCATATCTGGCCTTGGCGTTGATGAAGTCAAGACGGTAGACTACCGATGCAGCCTCGAGAAGCTCCGGGATATGGGGGCGGATAGTGTCGGCGATCTCTGTGAGTATCCTTATCACTTCACGGTGCTCTTCCATTTCAAGCTCGCGTGTCAGATTGTTTGCCTCCACCACTTCAGCCGGCTCTATGAAAACGGTCTTGCCTGAGGCAGACTCATCGTGCACGATACCCTGTATCTGTCTCTTGTGCATGGGGGGCACCGGTATGACGAGGCGTCCGTCTCTCACGGATGGGACGGTGTCGGCATCGAGCAATCCTTGCGATATCGCCTTTGAAAGCACATTCCGGAGAATGGAATTGATACGTCCTGACATACTGCGCAAGCGGCGGCGTATGTCGGCGAGAGTGGGGGATGCGGTGTCTTTCACAGTGCCCGTAGTCTCATCGACTGCTCTGTCTATGCCTGATGCGAGGGTAGGGGAAATCAATTCAAGCGGCCGGCTGATGTTGTCGAGGTGCGGATAGGGGGTATTGCCGTTTTCTGTGCGGTTGCGTCGGAAATATGTGTCTATCTCATTGAAACATCCCAACATCCTGCGTACCTTGACGAGCTCTTTCACTTCCATGAAGGTGCCGGGGATCCTGACCAGAGACAACGAAGAGTCAATGTCATTCAGTCCGGTGAACGGCACTCCCTCGTCGCTATGGTTAGAGGCTACCATCTCGGCTGTCTCGGCAAGCGCATCGCTGACGGAGGCAAAGTCAGTGAGAAAAGACATTTCCTCACATAATGTACGCGCTCCGGCGCATCTGCATCTGCCGGACACCTGCTCGCGCACGCTGTCGAAACCTATTTTGCTTTCAATCTTTTTAGGGAAAATCATAGTGCAAATTTAGTGAATTTCTTTTGACCTTGCAATGTTTCAGATACAGTCGGGTTCCGGAAGGATGATCAATAGATTTAATTCTTAAATGAAGTGAATAAGGCGTAAAATATGTAAACGAATTATTGCGATGCAGCCGATTTTTAATAATTTTGCCAAAAATAGAAATGACAACTAAACTAACCTGACCTATCATATAGACGAATCGTCGGCCAATGGCGCTTATTTGCCATTGCCGGCGAAATTTTTGTGGTGGGCAGGATGATTTATTCAGTAAATGGGTAGAAAGAAAAAAGAACTCCCGCTGTTGGAGAATGTCGAGATCACCGATGTCGCTGCTGAGGGCAATGCTCTTGCCAGAGTGGATGATATGGTTGTCTTTATACCTTTCGGCGCTCCAGGCGATGTGGCCGACGTCAAGCTTGACCGTAAGAAAAAGAATTATGCCGAAGGGCACATAGAAAAGCTTGTGGCTGCATCCGCTATGAGGGAGGAGCCGCGCTGCAGCCATTTCACTGTATGCGGCGGATGCAGATGGCAACACCTTCCGTATGAGTTTCAGCTGAAATGCAAGCAGAAACAGGTCCAGGATGCACTCCAGCGTATAGCCAAGGTTCCCTTTCCTGAACTCTCGCCGATTTTGGGCTCGGAGACAATATGGCAATACCGTAACAAGATGGAATATACATTCTCGTCAAAGATGTGGCTCACTTTCGATCAGCTGCGGTCAGGCGAGGAGTTTCCTGACCGTAGAGCTGCCGGATTCCACATCCCGGGCGGTTTTGATAAAGTGCTTGATATAGATAAATGTTATCTCCAGCATGATCTGGGTAACCGGATCAGGCTGTTCATCAAGGACTTTGGAAAGAGAAACGATCTTGAGTTCTATGATATCCGGGCCAATCATGGTTTCCTGCGCACATTGATGATACGCATTGCCGATACCGGCGAGGTGATGGTGGTCATGTCGGTAGGCGAGGATGACAAAGCCAGAATAGAATCGCTGATGAGCGCCATAGCCGCCGAGTTTCCGGAGATTACGTCGCTGTTCTATGTGGTCAACACCAAGCTGAATGATTCGATGAACGATCTCGAACCGGTGCTATACAAAGGTAAACCGTATATTGAGGAAGATATGGAGGGCCTGCGTTTCCGTATAGGCCCGAAGTCGTTTTATCAGACAAACTCACGGCAGGCCTATCGTCTTTACAGCGTGGCCCGTGATTTTGCCGGTCTCACAGGTGATGAGCTTGTCTATGACCTTTATACAGGGACAGGTACGATAGCTTGCTTCATCGCGCGCAATGCCCGTAAGGTTGTCGGTATAGAGTATGTGCCTGAGGCTATAGAGGATGCGAAAGTCAATGCTTCGGCCAACGGTCTTGACAATACCGACTTCTACGCCGGCGACATGAAAGATGTGCTCAATGCGGCCTTCATAGAAGAACATGGACGCCCGGATGTCATGATTGTCGATCCTCCACGTGCCGGAATGCATGATGATGTGGTCAAGGTGATACTTGCGGCGGAGCCGGAAAAGATTGTCTATGTGAGCTGCAACCCCGCCACCCAGGCCCGTGATGTGGCGCTGCTTCATGAGAAATATGACCTCAAGGCGGTCCAGCCTGTGGATATGTTCCCACATACGCAGCACGTTGAAAATGTGATTCTACTTGAAAAAAGAGTGTGATAACAGAGACTTTCATCTATTTTAGCCCTCACCGGGGCAATAAATGGATGAAAGTTGAGTTATTAATAATGTGTATAATCGCATTTTATCCCACTGATGAATATTACAACCAAGATATTGCTAACCTTGTCGATAGCCGCCGGAGTCCCTGTGGCCATCCATGCCGACGGTAAGAACGACTTCAACCCGATCCAGACCGGTGTGACCTCACTTGGCATAGCCCCCGATGCACGTGGAGCCTCCATGGGTGATCTCGGTGCTGCCACTGATCCCGATGTCAACAGTCAGTTCTGGAATCCGTCCAAGTATGCATTCGCGTACAGCCGTGGTGGAGTCGGTATCAGCTATACTCCATGGCTCCGGAAACTTGTCAATGACATATTCCTTGCCAATCTGGCGGGATATTGGAAACTCGGACAGGATGACAATCAGGCCGTTTCGGCATCATTGCGTTATTTTTCACTTGGAGAAGTTGCCTTGGACAACGCCGGTGACACTGGAGGTACATCGCTCAATCCATACGAGATGTCGTTTGATGTCGGATACTCGCGCAAGCTGTCCGAGAAGTTCTCGATGGGTGTGGTGTTCCGTTACATATATTCCGATCTCGGCTTCTCGGAGAGCTATGCCGGAGACCAGTCCACAGGTGCCTCCGCTTTCTCGGCTGACATATCCGGATTCTATACCACTTATCCCATAATCGGCCGTAATGAGTGTCAGTGGTCGTGGGGTTTCGACATCTCGAACATCGGATCAAAGGTCAATTATAATCATGGTGACAATCCGGCTTTTCTCCCCACCAACCTCCGAATAGGTACATCATTCACATTCCCTCTGGCCGATTACCACAACCTTTCTCTCAATCTTGATCTCAACAAACTTCTTGTCCCGACCATGCCGCGCCGCGATGACTTCGAGGATGGAACAGACGGTGAGATCGCATACGTAAAAGCTTATGAGGATTGGCAGAATATGTCGTCGATCAAGGGCATATTCAAGTCATTCGGCGATGCTCCCGGTGGAATGTCGGAGGAGTTCAAGGAGATATCCTTCTCTCTGGGTGCGGAGTATAACTACAACCAGCAGTTCTTCCTCCGTGCGGGTTACTATTACCAGCACCCGACCAAGGGTAATCTCCAGTATTTCGGACTTGGAGCAGGATTCGCTCTCAATGTCCTCAGGCTCGATGCATCGTATATGCTTGCGACAGCCCAGACATCACCACTCGATCAGACACTTCGTTTCACCCTGACCTTTGATATGGATGGTCTTAAAGAAATATTCGGTAGAAAGTAAGAATCATGAGATGCGGACTCGGATATGATGTCCACCGGTTGGTGGAGGGCAGAGATTTGATACTCTGCGGGGTTAAGATACCATATATACATGGACTTCTCGGCCACAGTGATGCGGATGTGGCACTTCATGCTCTTTCCGACGCACTGCTCGGAGCTGCCGCCATGCGCGATATAGGTTATCACTTCCCTGATACTGACCCTGATTACAAGGGGGCCGACTCACGTGTGCTTCTGAGGCGGGTTGTGGAGCTCCTGAAGGAAAAGGGATACAAGGTCAATAATGTCGATGTGACCATAATAGCGCAACGTCCCAAACTGCTTGATTTCATTCCGCAGATGATAGCCAATGTGGCTTCAGACCTTGGCGTGGATACCGACATGGTTTCAGTCAAGGCCACAACGACTGAGAAACTCGGTTTCGCAGGACGGGGTGAGGGTATAGCCGCCGAGGCTATCGCCACTATTGAATAATGAAAAAGTCAAGTCATAACCATCGGTTATATCCTTATAATTTGCTAACTTTGCGGTGTAATGGCTAATAAGACACCGAACATATTGCGCTGGAGCCGCATAGTAGTGGCTTCGGTGGTTACGGGTATGCTCACGGCTGTTGTCGTGAGCCATTCCATGACAGTGCCAAAGCTTGCCGGATTCCTTGCTAAAATCCAATTCATCCCGGCTGCGATGGCCTTTTCCCTTGCTACAATTGTGGTTATCCTCATAGCCACACTTCTGTTCGGGCGGCTCTATTGCTCGACAGTCTGTCCGCTCGGTACATTCCAGGATCTTTTTGCTCGGTTGCCACGTCTCCGGATGCATGACCACCGCCGGGACTATCATTACCGCGAACCGTCAGGAAAGTTGAGAAATCTCACCCTTTCAATCGTGGCAGTGTCGATCATTCTCGGTATGTCGGTTGTGATAACATTTCTTGATCCTTACAGCCTGTATTCACGAGGATGTGTCTACGTGCTTCAGCCCGTATGGATATGGGTGTCCAATCTGTTTTCATCACGTCCTCTTACACTTGGGGCAGCTTCGGCCACAGGTATCATATCTTCATTTGTCATTCTCGGCGCCATCGCAGCCGTCGCATCAAGAAGTGGAAGACTGTTCTGCAACACTATATGTCCGGTCGGGACAACGCTCGGATATGTGTCAAGATATTCGGTGTTCCGGATTGACATTGATACTGACAAGTGCATACAGTGTCGGGTGTGTGAGCACGTCTGCAAGTCGCAATGTATTGACCTGACATCCCATGTGGTTGATATGTCGCGTTGTGTCACCTGTTTTGATTGTCTTCCGGTGTGTCCCAACGATGCCATACGTTACACAATGACACGCCACCAGCTTTCCATACCTATGATGATGCGTAGCCGGCATACTGTAGCCGGCAGTGCCGCCGGATTTGGAGGAGGGCGAGTCGAGGCAAGCGGTAAGGACACCCTGCCCGGAGCGAAGCTTATGCTTGACAGGAGGGCCTTCATGACTGCAGGACTTGTGATGGCCGCTTCTCCGGTGATAGGTAAGATGAAGAAAGCGACCAGGCTTGCCGGGGGACTATCCGACAAGCAATCTCCGTCGGTAGTGCAGATTCCAGTAACACCTCCCGGCGTCTTTGACCGGAAGGAATTTCTTGACCGCTGTACGGGTTGCGGTCTCTGTATCTCCCATTGCATGACCGGAGTGTTGCGGCCGTCAACCACCGAGTATGGTATTCTCAGAGCGCTCCATCCTGTCAAGGACTATGATATCGCCAAGTGCGCGATCGGCTGTACACGTTGCACGCAGTTGTGTCCGACCGGTGCGCTGAAACCATTGACAAAGGAGGAGAAACGCCATTCATCCGTAGGGCTTGCCACAGTCACGCTGACCAATTGTATTTCCTATTCCGGTAACAGACATTGCGGCAGATGTGCCGAGGCCTGTCGTCCGGAGGCCATAAAAATGGTGGATAAGGGCATCGCTCACCGTGGGCTTGCCCCGGTGGTTGATGCAACTCTCTGCATAGGATGCGGGGCCTGTCAGTTCGTGTGTCCTGCCACTCCGCACAAAGCCATTGTTGTAAACGGTTTTTCATAGATTTATACAGACTGATATGAGACAATATCTCGAGCTCCTTGACAAGATAATGACTGAAGGTGTCGACCGCGGCGACCGTACAGGTACGGGCACCCGTAGTATCTTCGGATATCAGATGCGTTTTGACCTGCGTGAGGGATTTCCATTGCTCACGACAAAAAAATTGCATCTGAAGTCCATTATCTATGAGTTGCTGTGGTTTCTGAAAGGGGATACGAATGTGAAATATCTCCAGGAGCATGGGGTGAGGATATGGAACGAGTGGGCCCGTCCCGACGGAGACTTAGGCCATATCTACGGATATCAATGGCGTTCATGGCCCGACTATGACGGTGGACATATCGACCAGATCAGGGAAGTGATCGAGACCATAAAGAATAATCCGGAGTCACGGCGTATAATCGTGAGCGCATGGAATGTTGCCGACATTCCCGGTATGGCTCTTCCCCCTTGCCATATATTGTTTCAGTTCTACGTTGCCGACGGCCGTCTGTCGCTGCAGCTGTATCAGCGTAGCGCCGACTGTTTTCTCGGTGTTCCGTTCAATATAGCATCATACGCGCTGTTGCTGCTGATGGTGGCACAGGTGACAGGTCTCGAACCCGGAGAATTCATACATACATTGGGTGACACACATATATATCACAACCATTTCGAACAGGTCAGGACTCAGCTTCAGCGTGTGCCCGGAAAGCTTCCGGTTATGAAACTGAACCCCGAGGTGAAAGACATTTTTGACTTCAAGTATGAGGATTTCACACTTGAGGGTTATGAGGCCCAGCCTCATATAAAAGGAGAGGTGGCCGTATGAAGATGATTATTATTGTCGCCGCTACCAGGGATCTTGCAATCGGTCATGCCGGAGATCTTCTATATCATATATCGGCAGATCTGAAACGATTCAAGGCTTTGACCATGGGACACCCTATAATTATGGGAAGGAAGACATTCGAGTCATTTCCGAACGGCCCGCTCCCCGGGAGGCGGAATATAGTTATTACCCGTTCGCCCGGATATGAGCATCAAGGGGTTGAGATAGCCCATTCACTTGATGAAGCCTTGGATATGTGCCGGGAGTCGGAGTCGGTTTTTGTGATTGGAGGTGGTGAGATTTACCGTCAGGCACTTCCTTTGGCAGATAGGATAGAGCTTACTCTGATTGATGCGGAATCTCCTGATGCGGAAGTGAAATTTCCTCACATAGACTTACCTGATGACATTGAGTTCACGGAGGTTGATCCGCGCACCGGAGTGCGTTACCGCTTCCTGTCATTGATGCCGAAATAATATTGGCCCTTTCCCTTTGTCAACGAGCCGTATGAAATGGCCCGTGAGGGGCATATATGATAGCACGCGAGACAGGTGCAGCATCTTTTGCCCCAGGATGGCTTCCGGTCCCTGTCGAGTGTTATGTTGTCCAACGGGCATATTCCGGCGCATTTCCCGCATGAGATACAGCTGTCTGACACCTTGAACTTATCCGGCCGGATGAGGTGTCTCATGAAGAAAGGATAGATAACCCCGGTTTTTAGTGACGGAAATGAACCATGTTTGACATCTGTGTGATTCTGTCGCTCCGTTATATCCTTGGCTATGGCTGCTATGCGGTCGTTCATGGCCGAAAGCTTGCGGTCTCTTACCTCAGGTGTGTCCACATCAAAGAATGGGAAGGTGACGTATGTGTTCGGCATTATGACAGTGTAGGCCCCGCCAGTGGACCATCCTTTCTGTTCCATATCATGTCGCCACATTCTGTCGGTGTAGCCGCAATCGTCACCGCAGGTGGCAACAAGATGGTGTGTCAGATCTTCTCCGGTGATGTCAATATCGTGTATCATCTGCCTGACGACCTCCGGAACGCCCCAAGAATGGACGGGAAATACCCATATCACATCATTGTCGCCCGATGGAACACTGACATTTCCTCCGGAGGCAATGGCGGAGGGGAGACTTATTGTCTCTCCTCCCGTCAGCTTGCCGAGCTCTTCAGCCACAGCGCGGCTGTTGCCTGTTCCCGAAAACCAGATGATCATCCCGGTTCTATCTTATGGTGACTTGCGTGGCGCCGAAGCCATATTCGCGGAACGATGCGTCCTGAACGTCATGGCCTTTATACCGGTGGTTGAGTTCCTTCATGAGCGCGCTCCGGAGTACACCTTCACCTTTGCCATGGATGAAGACTATCTTTCTTCCGTGGTTCTTGAGATTCTCATCCATTACCTTGCGGAATTCATCGACCTGCAGATTGAGCATATCAGCCGGAGACAGACCGGCTGTAGAGTCGACAAGTTCCGTGATGTGCAGATCCACCTCGAGCACAGAGGTGAGCTTTTGTTTCTTCACCGGTTGTCTTTTAGGACGGTCGGCGGCTTTTTTCTGTTTCAACCCTTCCTCCAGGCGACCTGAGTCGATGACCATTCTTGACAAAGGACGGTCGTTGGTGACTATATTGAGAGCGATTACATCCTTCTCAAAATAAACATTCTCCTTGAAGCAGTGCATTTTGAAGAATTTAGTTGTATCGAGCGCTGTCTCGACAGCTACAGGAGATTTCAGTTTGAATTCACGACCATCCTTGAAAGCGATCATCTGGACAGCAATCCGGTCCATAGCCGGAAGATCGGTTCCGGCGATCTCTTCAAGGAATACCTGTATGTTTGGTTCGACAACGCCTGCATATCTTGTGGTCCAGCCTGTCGATTCGTCGGCTCGTGACATATATGTGAAATACAGATAATAGTTTGAGTCGTTGACAAGATATGTATCGAACGTTGAGGTGTTGAGATGCTTTATATCGGACGGTTCAAACGCAAGAGTGATATTAAGCTTCTCCCCCTCCGGTGTTTCCTCGGGCTGTGGCGCTGTCTCGACGCTGCGGTTGTGATCCGGGGATTTCGGCTTCACTTCAACCTCGAGGGCTGCCATATTATTGGCCACCTTTCCTCTTGTCTCTTCAGCCGGGGCTACAACGACACATTCGCGAAGCAGGGTAGGGGTCTCGAATCCGTTGTCGTCAACGTATGCTATGTTCCCTTCTATTCTCGTAATCTTTCCGCCTCCGATCGAGTTGAGGAAGCGGACGTGATCTCCTATTTTTGCCATATCAGTTCTATTTTATTGTAAAATTACAAAATGTGTGACGGAACAAATCAATTACTCCTGTTGTTTAACTATTTTAAACATTAAAATGCATATAAGAATGAATGAGCGTATTGACACTTCCGACAATATAAAGGTGGAAATCTTCAACACCAACGGCGATAAGGTGGCTACCTACAAAGGAACCGGTTTCCACAGCGTCAGTGATGCCGTAAATGCTGCATTTGATGCTAAGATGAATGAGAATTCAGACCGGGAAGCCTTTGTCTATGTAGTGACAGATGTAACCTCCGGCATATCGGAACGTTACAGGATCAATGCCGGAGGTAATGTCAGATTAATAGTCTAAAGTTTCTCTCTAAGGTATTGTCCGGTATATGATTCCGGGCATGATGCTATTTCTTCCGGAGTTCCGGTGGCCACGACCTTGCCTCCGCCATCGCCACCTTCCGGGCCAATGTCGATTATATGGTCGGCACATTTTATCACGTCCATATTGTGCTCGATTATAACCACGGTGTGCCCCATCGTGATAAGTCTGTCAAACGATTTCATCAGGGTGGCAATGTCGTGGAAATGAAGGCCGGTTGTAGGTTCGTCGAATATGTACATTGTTGGTTCGCGAGACTCGTCGGCAAAAAATGATGCAAGTTTGACACGCTGGTTCTCGCCTCCTGAGAGTGACGATGAGTTCTGACCGATCTTTATGTAGCCAAGTCCGACATCCTGCAGTGGCTTCAGACGTCGGATGATCCGTTTCTCCTGGGTGCCGGCTTCCTCGCCAAAGAATTCGATGGCCTGATTGATGGTCATCTCAAGTATATCGTAAATGTTTTTTCCGCGATACGTTATCTCGAGAATCTCTTTCTTGTATCTTTGTCCGTGACACTCCTCGCAGGGAATAGTGATGTCGGCCATGAATTGCATCTCTATATTTATGACACCTTCACCTTTGCAGGCATCGCAACGTCCTCCATCGGAATTGAAGGAGAAATGGGAATGGGTGAATCCCATCTGCTTGGCGGCTTGGGTAGAGGCAAAAAGACGGCGTATCTCCTCAAAAGCCTTCAGATATGTGGCCGGATTGGAGCGGGTTGACTTTCCTATAGGATTCTGGTCAACAAACTCCACATTTTTCACCCGGGAGATGTCTCCGGAGATTGACCTGAACTGAGCCGGTGCGTCACCCGGATTTCCTAACTGCCTGTTAAGGGCACGGTACAGAATATCACGGACGAGAGTCGATTTGCCGGAACCTGAGACTCCGGTGACCACAGTCATCACACCAAGTGGAAATGTGACGTCAATATTCTTGAGATTGTGCTCGCTTGCACCGTTTATCTTTATATAGTCACGCCATTTGCGTCTGCCGGATGGCACGGGGATTGAAAGCTCTCCGCTTAGATAACGTGCGGTGTAACTCCTGTCGGCACCGGGAGCGGATGTCAGGTCTCCGATTGCGAGCGGCTTTCCCTGGAAAATAATCTCGCCGCCGAGGCGACCCGCGTCAGGGCCGACATCAATCAGATAGTCAGCCTCGCGCATTATTTCCTCGTCATGCTCTACAACGACAACCGTGTTGCCAAGATCGCGCAGCTTTTTCAAGACGCTGATCAGACGGCCTGTATCCCGGGAATGCAGACCGATGGACGGTTCGTCAAGGATGTAAAGCGAGCCTACGAGACTACTGCCGAGAGATGTGGCAAGATTGATGCGCTGGCTCTCACCGCCGGAAAGTGAATTGCTGAGACGGTCAAGAGTGAGATAACCGAGGCCAACCTCAACAAGATAGCCTATCCGGTTCCGTATTTCCGTGAGGAGTCTGCGGGCTATCAGGGTGTCTTTCTCATCAAGCTCAAGACTGTTGAAAAATTCAGCCAGATCTGTGACGGGCATCTTCACAAGTTCACCGATTGATTTACCGGCGATCTTGACGAATGAAGCCTCGGGTTTCAGACGTGAGCCTCCACAGTCAGGACAAATGGTCTTACCTTGAAACCGGGCCTTCATGACACGATATTGGATCTTGTATTGATTCTCGTCCACCATCTTGAAAAAACGGTCGATTGACGGGAATTCCCCGTATGTAAGACGGTTGCGATACTTATCCTCGTCCTTTGAACCGTGCCACAACAGATCCTTTTCTTCCTTTGTGAGGTCCATATATGGTTTGTGGATGGGGAATCCGAACAGAGCGCTGTCCTTTATGAAGACTGTCTTCCATTCGCCCATTTTCTCTCCTCGCCAACAAGCTATGGCGTCGTCATAGACCGAGGCTGTGGGTACCGGAATCACGAGCTTCTCGTCTATTCCAAGTACCTTGCCGAACCCTCCGCATTTCGGACAGGCTCCGACAGGATTGTTGAAATTGAACATCATGTCAGACGGCTCCTCGAAACGCATCCCATCAGCCTCGAATATCTTTGAGAATTCCTTGACCTCAGTCTTCCCGCCATCCGTCCAGACAACAAGACTGAGTTTGTCATGACCTTCAAAGAATGCGGTTTCTGCAGAATCGGCAAGGCGGCTCACTTCGTCGGAATCATGGCTAACAGCCAGACGGTCAATCACGAGTGCATAATCGGCAGGATCGAATTTCTCAATATCGGTTGAATCCCGCAGTTCGGCTATCAGATCCTCTATTTCAAGAAATCTTCCGTTCTTATCAATCAAACGTGCGTAACCGGCTTTGAGATATACATCGAGTTGGGAGATGAATTTCCTTCCTTCGGGAAGAATTATAGGTGACAGTATGGCGATACGTGTACCGTCCGGATAGGATGCGGTAGCCTTTATGACGTCTTCCACAGTATGTTTCCTGACTTCCTGGCCGCTCAAAGGAGATATGGTTTTGCCTACCCGTCCGAATAGCAGTCTGAGATAGTCATAGATCTCCGTGGAAGTACCCACTGTGCTTCGCGGATTGCGGGTGTTGACTTTCTGTTCTATTGCTATGGCAGGAGGAAGACCGAGAATCGCGTCACATTCAGGTTTTGGCATCTTTCCCATGAATTGGCGCGCGTAGCTGCTCAGACTCTCCACATATCTTCGTTGTCCCTCTGCATAGAGGGTGTCGAAAGCAAGAGAGGATTTTCCGGAGCCTGATACACCTGTGATCACCACAAGTTTGCCGCGGGGAATCTCGACATCTATGTTTTTAAGATTGTTTACCTTTGCCCCGCGTACATATATGTTCTGTTCGTTATCTTTGTTTTTGCTGTTCATAACTTACAAAGTTACAAAAAATGCGTCTGAAAAGCAACCGTTTTAGCAAGCTTTAGCATATCATACGGGGAGGATGCAGACAGAAAAACCGTCCGGAAGGAAGAGTGTTCCATCCGGACGGTTATGATGCTGTGATTCAGATGCGAATATCAGAAAAGATATGCCAGTGTGATTGTCCAGTAGCGGTTCTTTCCCTCGATGTCGGCTGCTTGTGTGCTGTTGTCGATAGCATTGACAGCTTTGGTGAGGCCCAGTCCGTAGCGGGCATTGATATCGAGATGGCTCAAGAGCTGGACGCCGATTCCAAAGTTCAAGGCCCAGTCCACAGACTTGTTCTTGTAGGCACCCTCGATGTTTTTCCTGCTTGTAAGGAAGGACACGCTTGGACCGACTCCAAGATAGGGAACGAGGAAATGGCTGATTACGGGAAGATTGAATTTGTATTTGAGATTGAGGGGTATCTCGATGTAGTCACGGTTGTCTTTGCTGATGTTGTTCTGGAGCATGAACTCAGCATTGCGACGCACATACATGAGCGAGATGTCGGCGCCAATACCGATAACAGGTACGGTGGCCTCGAGCATTGCACCTGCTGTCCATCCGGTCTGGTTGTCGGAATTGAGCACGTCCTGATTGAAATGGAGTTTGTTGACTGTGAGACCGACTTTTGGTCCGAACTTGATGGGGCCTCCGGCCTGGGCTGACATGGTGCCGAACATTATGGCGATGACAGCGAGGATGAGTTTGAATGATTTCATGCTTTTGAAATAGTTGATTGTGATCAAAAGATTAGGATTTATGTCCGCAAAGGTAGTAATTATTTCCAAAAAAACAGCCCTCTCCGGAGAAAACCTCTCGAAAAGGGCTGATTTTATAATGTATTTGAAGTTTAGAGCAGTGATACGGAACGATGGATGAACTCGCTGAGCTCACGTCCGCGCAGCAGACCGTTGGCGAGGAGCGCGAGGTCGATGGCTTGCTTTACAACAGGTTTCCCGCCTGCATATTCGCTGATGAGTTTTTCCTGTTCCTTCCGGGCATTTTCCACTGATTTCATCAGTTTCTTCTCCTCGGCCTCCTGATCGGGAGTGGGTTTGTTGTCCTTGATTTCCGCACGGACAGCAGCTAGTTTCTCATTGTCAGAGTTTACTGTATTTCTCAATGGCTCGAGTTTGTTGCCGAGGGTGTTTTCTGCCTCCTCAAGCACCTTGACGACTACGGGTTGCGATGTGTTGACGATAAGATTGTAGTTGTCAGGGAGTTCGGCATAGAAACTCATTCCGGGCTGAGTGGCGGCCATATCTTTCATTCGGCGCATATACTCATTCTGAGTTATGAGCACAGGATCAGCGGCGGGATCAAGAGATTCGAACGATACAAGGAACTCGGCCTTGTCAACCTTTGGAAGACGGGATTTGAAAAGTGTTGTGAGAAGTGATATCTGATCCGGGGTGAGATCAGAAGCCTTCTTGTCCTCCTTGGGTACGAGGTTTGACGCTGAGTCGCTGTCGACACGCACGAAACGGGTCTTCTCGATCTTGCTCTCGAGCAGGGAGATGAAGTGTCCGTCAAGTTGGCCATCCATGAGCAGCACATTATATCCTTTGTCATTGGCGGCCCGGATATAGCTGTATTGTCCCACGGGATCTGTGGCGTAGATATATACCACATTCCCATCCTTGTCGGTCTGGGCTGACTCGACGAGTGTACGGTATTCCT
Organism: uncultured Duncaniella sp.; assembly: GCA_910587165.1. GTDB lineage: Bacteria > Bacteroidota > Bacteroidia > Bacteroidales > Muribaculaceae > Duncaniella. Next base: position 69,670 of record CAJUKP010000006.1, on the reverse strand, counting down.
CAAGGGTGAAATATTTCCCCTCGGTATCCTTGAGAAGGGTGAACTTCAATGCTGAGTCACAGAACTTCTCGTCGGTGAGCATACCGTATTCGATGAATATCTTGATATCATCCCATTTGGACTCGAAGTCCTGACGGTTATTCTTATAAAGATCCTCAAGACGGGATGCGACTTTCTTTGTGATGTATCCTGAGATTTTCTTGACGGCAGAGTCACTCTGGAGGTAAGAACGGGATACGTTAAGCGGGATATCGGGGGAGTCGATCACACCCTGGAGAAGCATCATGAATTCGGGGACAACGCCTTCAACGGAGTCTGTCACGAATACCTGGTTGCAATAGAGCTGGATACGATCCTTGCGGATATCAAGATTGCTCTTGATCTTGGGAAAATAGAGTATGCCCGTGAGATTGAACGGGTAGTCCACATTGAGATGGATCCAGAAGAGGGGATCTTCCTGACCGGGATAAAGCTCACGGTAGAAATTACGGTAGTCGTCATCAGTGAGTTCAGACGGCTTTTTGGTCCATGCGGGTTCTGTGGAATTGATCACTTTGTCGCGGTCGGTGTCGACATATTTGCCATCTTTCCACTCCTGTTCCTTGCCACTCACTACGGGTACAGGGAGGAAGCGGCAGTATTTCTTCAGAAGTGTGTCGATGCGTGCCTGCTCAAGATACTCTTTGTTCTCATCGTCGATATGCAGGATGATGTCAGTGCCACGGGTTGCCTTGTCGCATGGCTCCATGGTGAACTCAGGTGAACCGTCGCAGGTCCAGTGCACTGCTTCGGCTCCTTCTTTGTATGAGAGCGAACGGATCTCAACCTTGCTTGAGACCATGAATGCGGAATAGAATCCGAGACCGAAGTGTCCGATGATGCTTGTGGCGGTGTCCTTGTATTTGTTTACAAATTCCTCGGCACCTGAGAACGCGATCTGATTGATATATTTGTCAATATCATCGGCGGTCATTCCTATGCCATGATCCGATACTGTGAGTGTTCCGGCTTCCTTGTCGACTTTGACCTCCACTTTCATATCACCAAGCTCGCCCTTGAAGTCGCCGAACGACGATAGGGTCCTGAGTTTGGATGTGGCGTCGATTGCATTTGACACGAGCTCGCGAAGGAATATTTCATTATCGGAATAGAGGAATTTTTTGATGACGGGGAAAATATTCTCGGTTGTTACACCAATATGTCCTTTCTGCATGATTATATCGTTTTTTAGTTTTTGATTCTTTTGTATAACATTTCAGCAAAAGAAATGCCAAACTGAAATACTGACAAAAATAGTTAAAGTCACTGCAAAAATGACAGCCGTGTAATGATGAAAAAGGCGAAGTTGCCATCGGATGGACGGTAACTTCGCCTTATTTATATTATTTGGATAAAGATCAGCTGTAAATCTCCTTCTTTGCAGCGAGGAGTGTGTTACGCATCAGAGAGCAGATTGTCATAGGTCCTACACCACCCGGGACAGGGGTTATGAAGGCGCATTTCTCAGCGACATTGGCAAAATCAACATCTCCGGAGAGACGGAAGCCGCTCTTACGTGTTGCATCGGGGACACGTGTTGTGCCGACGTCGATGATTGTCGCGCCATCCTTGACCATATCGGCTGTCACAAAACCCGGAGAGCCAAGGGCTGCTATGATAATGTCAGCCTCACGGCAGGTCTCCTTGATGTCGCGCGACGCGCTGTGGAGCACTGTCACAGTGGCATTGCCCGGCTCGGACTTCTGCATCATGAGGGAGGCCACCGGTTTGCCGACAATGTTGCTGCGTCCGAGAACCACACATTTGGCCCCCTTGGTTTCGACATTATAGCGACGGAGAAGTTCTATGATGCCTGACGGTGTGGCGGACACGAAGCAGGGAAGCCCGATGGACATACGTCCCACGTTGACAGGATGAAATCCGTCGACATCCTTACGGTAATCTATGGCTTCGATCACACGCTGCTCGGAGATGTGACGGGGCAAGGGAAGCTGAACGATGAAACCGTCCACGCCGGGGTCGTTGTTGAGCTTGTCTATGGTGGCGAGCAGTTCCTCTTCCGAAACTTCATCCTCAAAGCGGATGAGTGTCGATTTGAAGCCACACACTTCGCAGGCTTTTACCTTGTTGGCTACGTAGGTCTCGCTTCCGCCGTCGTGACCGACGAGTATGGCGGCAAGATGGGGACGGCGCTGTCCGGCAGCAACCATTTCCTCGACTTCGGCCGCAATCTCACGCTTGATGTCGTCGGCTACCTTTTTTCCGTCGATAAGAGTCATAGTCAGAGTATAGTGTATATGGGTGGATATTCTGTTTGTTTACCGGCGCATACCTCTCATGCCTCTCATGAGCGACATGGGGTTCTTGATGCCTGATACAGCCTTCATCATTTTTCTGGCGTCATCAAACTGCTTGATCAGGCGGTTGACTTCTGTAATGTTGGTGCCGGAGCCTCTTGCCACACGTTTGCGGCGCGAACCATTCAGAATCTCGGGATGCTGGCGCTCCTCTTCGGTCATCGACTGGATGATGGCTTCAATGCTCTTGAATGCATTGTCGTCAATGTCGATATCCTTTATCGCCTTACCGACACCGGGTATCATCGAGGCAAGCTCCTTGAGATTACCCATTTTCTGGATCTGCTGGATCTGCTGGAGGAAATCGTTGAAGTTGAACTGGTTCTTGGCAATCTTACGCTGGAGTTCACGTGCCTGTTTCTCGTCGTAGGCATTCTGTGCTTTCTCAACGAGTGAGACGATGTCGCCCATGCCGAGGATACGGTCGGCCATTCGGGACGGATGGAAAAGGTCCACGGCATCGAGTTTCTCACCGGTTCCGACAAACTTGATGGGTTTGTTGACAACCGTGCGGATGGAGAGTGCGGCACCGCCACGGGTGTCGCCGTCAAGCTTTGTGAGAACAACTCCATCAAAATCGAGACGCTCATTGAATTCTTTGGCGGTATTCACAGCGTCCTGACCGGTCATCGAGTCGACCACAAAAAGGATCTCCTGTGGTTTCACAGCCTTTTTTATGGCGGCTATCTCCTGCATCATCTGTTCATCGACGGCAAGACGGCCGGCGGTGTCGATGATCACGAGGTCGTGATGGTTGGCCTTGGCATATCGTATGGCGTTTTCGGCAATTTCGACAGGTTTCTGATTACCCTCCTCGGTATATACGGGCACATCAATCTGTCCCGCGATTACCTTGAGCTGGTCGATGGCTGCCGGACGATAGACGTCACAGGCCACAAGAAGCGGTCGCTTGCCTTGCTCGCTCTTGAGCTTGCGGGCAAGCTTTCCGGAGAAAGTGGTCTTACCGGAACCCTGCAGACCGGACATAAGGATGACGGTGGGATTTCCCGAGAGATTCACCTGTGCGGTGTCTCCACCCATGAGACGCGCCAGCTCGTCATGAACAATCTTGACCATGAGCTCGCCGGGCTTGATGGCGTTGATCACATTCTGGCCAAGAGCCTTGGCTTTGACTTCATCGGTGAACTGCTTGGCCACCTTGTAGTTGACGTCGGCCTCAAGAAGAGCTCTGCGCACATCCTTGAGAGTCTCCGCTACATTGATCTCGGTGATCTTACCCTCACCTTTAAGTATCTTGAAGCTTCTTTCGAGTCTTTCGCTTAGATTTTCAAACATTTGCTGTAATTTATAGTATGTGGGGGATTAGCCGATGACCAGACGGTTGGTCGCTGTATCGGGGAATATGACTTTCGGTGAGAATGACGCCGCCTCTTCAGGAGTCATGAGCGCGTATGCCATGATTATGACAACGTCGCCTACCTGTACCTTTCGTGCAGCGGCGCCGTTGAGACATATCACGCCTGAGCCTCTGGGACCTTCGATGGCGTATGTGTCAAACCGTTCACCATTGTTGTTGTCGACAATAAACACTCTTTCTCCCGGAAATATACCGGCAGCGTCGAGCAGATCCCTGTCAATAGTGATGCTTCCGATGTAATCGAGACGGGCTTCCGTGACCGTAGCCCTATGAATTTTTGATTTTAGTATCTGAAGCATCATTTGGCAGTCTTATTATAATAGGTGATGTTGTCAATGAGCCGCACCTCTCCGCAATAGGATGTGATGCATCCGACGGCATAATCTGTGTCAGACCATTCCTTGACCGGTTGCATGGTGATTCCGTCGACAATCTCATAGTATTCCACATCCATGAAGGGAAAGCGGTTTATGGTCTCAACAACCCAGCGGCGGGTCTCTTCAAGCGACCATTCGCGCTGTCTGATGAGACTTGACTTGAGTGTCAGTGCTATGCATGGAGCTATCACGCGTTGTTCGGAAGTGAGTCTGACATTGCGGGAGCTCATAGCCAGGCCGTCCTCATGGCGCTTGATGGGGCATGATACAATCTCAAGGCCATCGAAGCCGCCCTCAAGTTCAACCATCCGGCGTATCACCGCTATCTGCTGGAAGTCTTTCTCACCGAAATAAGCTCTTGTGGGCCGGGTGAAGTCGAAAAGTTTGCTCACCACCTGTGCCACACCGTTGAAATGGCCGGGACGCATGGGCCCTTCCATGACATCGGCCACAGGCCCGAGATCGAATACACGGGTATCCTCCTCGGGATACATCTCCTCGGCTGTCGGTATGAATGCTATGTCGACCCCTGCGCTTTCGAGCAAGCGGCAATCGGCTTCCTCTGTGCGGGGATAAGTGGCGAGATCAGTGGGATTGTTGAACTGGGTGGGATTGACAAATGCGCTGACCACCACGGTGTCGTTTTCATTACGGGCTCTGCCAACGAGTGACAGATGTCCGTCATGGAGTGCTCCCATGGTCGGGACAAGCCCGACAGTGCCGTGGCTTCTGGCCTCGGCAATAGCTTTGCGGAGTTCTGAAACAGTGCGAATTATTTCCATTCTTCTGTCGAAATTTTCAGAGTGCAAAATTACATAATTCCTCAACCAAAAACAAATTTATTTGGCCGAGTGAGGATTTTGGAGTAATTTTGAGGTAAACAATACAGAATAATGCAACAGGAATTTGCTTCACGGCTGCTCGAGGGAGCGGTGACAGAACTTTCACGCCTCCCGGGCATAGGGCGCAAGACGGCTCTCCGTCTGGCCTTACATATTCTGCGCGCTGACGAAAGTGCCGGAGTGGCCCTCGGTGAGGCCATAATAAACATGAGGAAGGGTGTGACATATTGCCGTGAATGTCACAATATATCCGAATCAGCCCTTTGCCCGATATGTGCCGACCAGCGTCGTGACCGTCGTACTGTGTGTGTGGTCGAGACAGTGAAGGATGTCATGAGTTTCGAGAATACCGGACAGTATTCCGGCCTGTATCATGTGCTCGGTGGAGTGATAGCCCCGATGGATGGGGTCGGGCCGGATCAGCTTGAGATAGATTCGCTTGTCGAGAGGGTGGCCCGTGGTGATGTGGATGAGGTGATACTTGCCCTCAGCGCTACTATGGAAGGTGAAACCACGAATTTTTATATCTATCGACGTCTTGCCCCGTATGAAGGGGTGAAGATAACACAGCTCGCGCGGGGCGTCTCGGTGGGAAATGAGATCGAGTATACCGACGAGATCACGCTCGGACGTTCACTTGTGAACCGTACTCTTTTCTCCGACAGCATACGCCGCTGATACCTGCCCGCTATCTCGAGAGGGAAAGATTGATATTGAACCCGAAGGCTGTGCTTGTGGTGGGATAGGATGTCGATGACACAATGGGGGTGTTGATCTGATGATCAAAGAACGCTCCCAATGTGAGACGACGTGACATGATGTAGCTTGCCGACAGATTGAGATTGAATGTGCGGGTGCCAGAAGTGGCCTGGGTATATGCGGTCTCGATGCGGCGGATCAGAGCTTGGGTCTCTGCAAAAGAGAAGTCGCCGTTGATTGTGAGATCATTTGAGATGCCGCGTCCCGAGCCTTTCATCTTGAGGACGGTGTTGAACCCGATAATTTTGTAGCCGAGGCCGAGTGTGATACCTCTCTGGTTGGCTTCGACCACCTGGCCGGCAGAGGTGTTGAGTGTGAGCGTGCGCGAATCACGGTATTCAGCCGACACGGTCATATCATTCTTCATTGTCACAGCGGCTCCGATGAGCGGCGCGAATTTCTCTGTTATGGCAACAGATGATATGTTGTAGGGCGATGACGGTATGGGATTACCGGTGAGTTCGTCTATTATGAACCCTTGGTCGCCTGAACCGGTGGAAGCCCAGTTAAGGAACGATGAATATGAGCCGACACTGTATGTGCATTGATATGCGTGGCTGAGTGTGAAACTCTTGAATATGTTGCGCAGATTCCCGAGATAAATGATGCCATCGTATGTCACGCGCCAGTTTGGCAGTGCATTGGCAAAGGAGGGGAATGGTGTGAGATACTGTTTTTTTGGATCAGATCCGGAATATGCGGATAGGAATGCCGGAATCAGCACATCGCTTGAGGTGCGGCTCACGGTGCCAACCTCCGGATTGAACGGATGGCCGGCGTTTATATTTCCGCTCATGATACCTCCTTCGGGATAGTTTACTCCCGCATAGCTTCCTTCGATTCGGCCGGCTATTACCGGTATGTTCGCAAGGAATTTGTTGAAGGCATCCGATTCATAACCGTTGTCGGCTTTGAAATGACGCAATGCTGTCTTGAGGGTGACATGGGTTTTTGTGTATGATCCTGCCAAGGTTGTGGGCATATTTTCATACATGAACTGGGTGGAGCGTGTCCGGTTGTCGGTCCTGTTGGTTGTCAATGTTATCTTCAGTCCCTTAACAGGCTCGAGAGTCAGCTCTATGTTGAGTTCCTTGGTGCGTGCGAAAATGGCAGGGGAGGTCTGTCCGTCATCAGTGATGAGCCAGCCCTTGCTCAGTGCTTTGTCCACATAATTCTCCCCGGCAAATCCGAATGCGAAGTCAAGGCCGGGAGAAAGAGGACCGTAGTTTGTGCTTTGTCCGAATATGTCGCCGATCTCCGGACGGAAGAGCGGGAGCGACAGCGACCGGGTGTCGCGGAAGCGTATCGAAGCATTTCTTGGAGACATGACGAGGCGCGAGCCATATTCGGCAACCTCCCGCCAGAATGACTTCTGCTCCTTCAGAATCTCTTCGATCGTGAACTTTAGATTCTCGGTGCCACGGGTGGTGACAATAATGTTGTTTGCATCGACTACCTTGTGGGTCACACGGAACGGTTTGCCATCTGTAGTGGCAGCTGTGACTTTAACTTTCTTGTTGCGCAGGTTATGCTTGATGGTGAGAGTCGTGTCGGGTTTAAGGCTGAATGTGCGTTCATATTTCTTGGCCTTGCGTTCGGATACCCTGGCTCTCTTGGCCTGGAAACGCTGGTTGACAGCTTTTGTAAACGACCATTTGTTGTACAGAGTCTCGAAATTGATTCTGCCGTCAGCATTTATTGCGGCCTGGTTGGCTATGGAATTTCCCATCGACACTCCGTCAACCTCCGCTCCACGGTCCCAACGGTATGTGGAATTGTATGAGAAGTTGCCTGTGAGCCAGTCAAGGAACGGTATGCGGCTGAAAGGTGCGCGATAGTTGACCACAAATGACTGGTTATAACTCCAAGGCGTTCCAAGGCTCAGAATGCTCTGCATCACAGTGTCTTTCCATTCCTTGTACTTATCAGGGAACAGCTTGCGGTTTACGGCTCCCATAGTTTCCTCGATGCGGGCCGAGGTATTGGAGTTGAAAGTCATACTGAGGGACTTGGTGAAATTCCACGAAAGAGAGAACTGGCGGTCCCAGATGAAATTCTTGCTCACAGATACCGGAAGTCTGAAATCCACATCGGTCTCAGATCTTGTCTGCATCTCGTAGTAATATCGTGAGATAGTGGTGAGGAACGAGATATTGGTCGGCATATAGTTGAGTTGCCATTCTTTCAGGAAACGGGCGTTCTTCGATTTGCTTTTGAGTGAGCCGAATGGTTTCCATCCTTTATTGTATGGCGAATAGGAATACTGGAATGACCCACGGTAATCGTTGGTGTATTCATATTCGGTGGTGGGGTCGGTTTTCGACTGCTTATTGAACGAGAAATTGAATGTGAAGTTAGCCGGATCCCAGGGTTTGGGAGTCTTTGACTTGACATCAAACTTCAGACCGGATATGGAGAAGCTTTTCACCGTGGAATTTTCCACGGCATAATTCATTATGGAATCCTTCTGTGCTTTTGTAGCGCAGGCATCAAGTGCATCCTTGAGCTCCACATCCTGGTCAAGAGGATTGTATTTCGGGGTTACTTTCTCCTTTGATACGGAGTAATATATTGGCGCACGGAGTTTGGCACCTTCGGGAAGGAAGCGGCCGGCATCGACCTGCATGGCGAAGTTGTATTGCTCGTAATCATCCATGCGGCGCGCGTTCAAGGGCTGGTCGACAGAACCGAAACCTGCTGTCTCGATATGAGCACCCATATTCAGGGTTGCTATATCCGATACACCGATGTTGAGATTACCTTTTGCAGCCCATCCGCCTTCATTGTTGAAGTCTGTCACCTTGAGCTCGTTGAGCCATACGGTGCCGTCCTTGGTGGTAGGGGAGTTGTTGCGCACACCGATGAGCATTACACGCACATCGCTCAATGAGGGATTGCCGATCACTGATATGCGGTTGCGTTCATTCTCCGGGTCTCTGGATGTGTAGACAGTGGCGAACCCTACGCCCGGCTCGTTTTCATTCTTGGCTTTGTTACGTTCCTTCTTGAGGTTCACAAGGGTCTGCAGGTCAAAGTCCATATAGTTGTTTCTTGGCCAGACGATCTTGCGGTCCGACGGGCTGTCGTTGTCGTAATGATCAGCCGGTGTGAGCTCAAGCGGCACCTCATACTCATAGTAGTTGCTCTTCACATCTGAGCCAAGGCGGATAAACACCGCGAGTTCTCCACTTTTGAGATTGGTGAGATCGTCTATGAGTTTTTCGGCATGGACCCACATCTGCATCCTCTTGTAATTACGCAGGTCGAGCAGCGTGTTTTTATATACGCCTCTCGCATCACCTGCCTGAAGGCCGGTGAGTTTCAATGACATTGACTGCTCGTTCAGCTGAACGATCTGACTCTGTCCGGGATCGGTTATTCGTGTCACTCCGGGAGGCAGGACGTAGTTCACGGGCTGACGGTCAGCGTTTTCCTCGATATTGACAACTGAAATGTCAAGTTTGCCCTCGGCCGGAGCATCACCACGCGAATTCAGGTTGAATTCGTATGGGCGCCATTCTCCCTTTACGAGCTCGAAGGTAGCGAAACGGAGATGTGTGGTGGCCTTGAAACCGGTCATGAACATTCTGGCAAAGCGTATCGTGGAGAAATCGGTGATGTTGCCCACCACTTTGTCATAATCGCTCAAGGGTATCTTGAACTGATACCATACGACTTCCTGTGTCGTGCCGTCGTTGTTGGGCACGATGCTCACCTGTTTGTCTGTGATATAGTTCTTGCCAACTTCGAGATCCTCGGGACGGATGGAGATTCTATATTGGAAATATCGCTCATATTCATTCAGTGTGTTGTCCTGGTTGATGTCTTCAACATCAGGCAGAGAGCGTGATGACTGATACAGCGGATCCGGGGCATCCTCGGGAGAGAGAGAGTTGCCTTCCACGCCGTTGTATCGCTTGTAACGTTCAAGCACACCGAGACGCTCTTCATCGTAGTCGTATCCACGGAAGAAGTGATAATTGTCGCCTGCCGGGTCATTGAAGGGAGAGAATTTGTCGGCCTGCATCTTCTCTATGGCAGCCGGAGAGAGCTTGGTGCGCAAGGCCTCGAGATATTTCTGATATGATGAAAATGTGAACTCATCATCATTCGGGAGGCCGTCGAGACCAACATCCTGAAGCTTGCGTGCGCCGGCGTTGTTGTCGAAAGCGTAGGTCAGTGAATTCTGTCGCGACACACGACCCCAAACCGTTTCCTCGAGAAACTGATTGTTTCCGTCGACAGGCATTCCGTTCTCATAACTTTTCAAACCATCCTTGAGTATGTCTTCCGATACTTCGCCGAAATTGAGATACAGATCACCGCCCGACAGGTTGTCATTGTCGGGATCAAGGAACGGCGAGAGCATCCAGAACTGAACATATTCGATATTCGATGCCTCGAAGTTGGTGTTGTCCATCTTCCTCATTATTCCGCCCCATCTCTTCTCCGGATTGAGCAGATTGCCTTGGTCGTCTATATTAGTGGCATCAAGGTTATATGGGCCGCGTTCGGTAGGGTAGAACGACAGGTTGAGGGTCTGTATTATATTGCTTTCCCCATAGGTCTGCTGACGGCCGGGGAATACCTCGCGCAAGGTTATCTCACGAACGTATGGGTTGTTGATCTGCTTGGGATCGCTTTTGATATATCCCGGGCACATGGATGAGTTTCTGGCCGTGAACATACGATCAATGAAATACCAATTCAGCAGCGCCCTGTTTTTACCATAGTCCACATTGTTGCTGAGTGAGGCCTCCGGGAACAGAGCGTCGCCGGACGGATCGTAGGGAGTGGAGGCGAGGAACCATGAATATGGCGAGCGCAGGTCGATGCCTATCTGTGCGGATTCGAAATCATCAATATAGCTTGAGCCTTTGTTTGACCCGCTTTTCTGGGCGTGAGGTATGAGATGGGCGAACTCAGCCTGCAGACTCAACGTCGAGGGGGATGTGGCATTGACCGTCGGGATCTTGTTGAGAAGATTGGTCAGCCACATGAACTGTGTGTTGTATTGAGTGTTGAGTCCCCAGATTGTATTGTTAACCACCTCGTCACCTATGTTCACTTTCTCTGTGAGCGCTTTCTCCGAGAAATGGAGTATGGTGGCCCCGATATTGAAATCTTTATTGAACCTGTAGCTGAGATCAAGTCCCAGCAGGGTCTTGCGCTGTGTGGAGAAGAGCGATTGGTTTTCGAGACTCACGTTTATGCTCTGTCCGGAGTCAATGATGCTCTGGTTTGTGATCGTGACGATGCCCATCGCATAGTCAACGGTATAGTCTGAGTTTTCCGTGAGCACTACACCGCCGGCTGTCACGACCACCGAACCGCGTGGCACATTCATGGCATTGAGACGGATCTGAGAGCCGTTGGATGCCTGATACCGTCCCTTGAGGACAAATTTGTTCTTGTCCGCAAACTGACGGGCTACAATGAGAGTGGAGTCGTAGAGCTCCTGATAGACATATTTCTCAGCCAATACAGGGTCTGCAATCTTCTCGGCAAGATGCTGGCCGAAAGGCTCGACAACAGGGAAAATGATCTTACCCTGCGATGAGAGGATGGTGTAGCCCTCGATGAAATCAAAGAATCCGTCGGGGTTCGATGCCTCATTTGTGTCAATGCGGTCAAGGTTCATCACCTGCAGAAGCGGCTGATTGGCTATTGCCGGAACCGGGAGGTAGTTGATTTCTGTACCTGTTGTATCGCTGAGATATTTGATGTTGAGTCTGAAATTCTGCTTCTGCACCTGATAGGCTCCGAGTGAGTAGACGTTCTTCATCATGAGGTCCCACATGGGCAGCTTCGGGTCAACGGTGGTTGACTTGAGCATCTTCAGGTAGATGGACTGGTCAGTAGTGGTGATATCGGCTGAGAATTCACCCACCTGATAGACTTGTCCGTTGTATGTGTATTCGTATGCCACACCGAGCACCTCGTCGGCACTCAGTGCGCTTTTCAGTGATATGTAACCAAGGGTGGAGTTGAGTGTGTATTCACTTGATGAGAGAAGCCGGGCCGACTCCACTTTCTCATAATCCATGCCACCCTCTATGCCATAGGCGGCAAGCGGGGCAAGGGCTTGGGTTACAGTGTTGATACTGCGGGCTCCGGGATAGTCGGTCTTGATGACCGAAAGAAGATTGTTTGAGGAGTTGCTGGGTACGGGAACCGATATGTTGGGCTGCCAGTAGTCGCTCGACAGGTGGTTGCTCTCGCCGAGGTCCATGAAGGCGACAAAATTTCGGCTCTGGTCGAATTTGCTGTTTTTATTTGTCACCCATACCTCTATTCGTGTGATTTTTATTCCGGAACTTACAAACGGAAGTTTGGATGCGAATCTGTCATAGTTATCACGGAAATAATGGCCGAGAAAAAAGTGACGGTTCTGGTCGTAATCATCCACACGGACAGTGAATTCAGTAGTCTGTGCGCCACCTTTGGAACTCACGGAGGTTGACTGCGAGTTCTGTTGCGATACAAGTGCCGTGGCAGTGAGCTTACCGAACTGTAGTTGAGTCTTTATACCGAAAAGAGCTGTGCTACCTCTGATAAGGCTCGATCCTGTGGTCATGGAGACATTGCCGGCCTCGATTGACTTGACAATATCATCTTCTTTCCCCTCGTATGCGAGTTTTATATTTTTTGAGTCGAAGTCAAAGGTCGCATCGGTATTGTAAGTCATATTGAACTTCATACGGTCACCTACCGACGCCTGCACCGTAGCCTGGATTTTCTGGTCGAAGTCGAAATATGTCTTTCTACGGGAGTCAAGGTTCAGAGCCGGGTTGTCCGTCTTGTTGGATTTGATGCCCATCGACATGGTCACCGAGCCCTGGGTCTTCAGACTGACTCCTCCCGGGCCGAAGATCTTTTCAAGAGGCCCGAGTGCGAAGTTCATGTCAAGGATGTTGAATGGCTCCTTGTCTTTGCCGCCCTGTGCGCTTTCTGCATTCCGCGCTCTGAAATAGTCTCTCATTGACTGGCGGTTCTGCCATTCGTTGAATTGCTCGGGGGTGAGATAGAAAGGAGTCGTTATGTCCTGATCTCCAAGTTTGGTGCGTATGACATAACATCCAAGTTCCGGATCGTATTCCGATATTGTCTTGATATTGGATGGTGTGGTGAGATCGGCAGCGAGCTCATCACGCACGATGTCATTGTAGGTCTGCGGTATTGCCTGGCCGACAGGGTAGGTGGTGAGAATTGTGTCGGCAGCCTGGACGAGCGGTGAAGCCGGCATGACCGGGGCGGGAGGCGTGAAGCCGGGGGTGACAAACTGGGCTCCGAGACGCAATGAGAATACCGTGAGCCCTGTCAAAAGGCCCACAGCAAGCACTGCAAGGTATATGTGATTGCGTCTTCTCACTTACATCATGCCCAGCGCCTTCTTGATGGCGGCCTCGACCTTCACGGTGGGATCGGCATCGAATATGCGGCGCAATACTTTCTGTGATTGCGGCCGCGGGAAGCCGAGCGCTGTAAGGGCTGCGAGAGACTCTTCGTAGACCTCACCACCGGGAGCCGATAGTCCGGGCTGTATAGATAACGTAATGTCGGACGGTTTTATTTTATCCTTGAGGTCAACAATTATTCTTTGTGCGGTCTTTATGCCGATTCCCTTGACATTTTTCAGCCTTGAATGGTCTCCTGAGGTGATCACCGCCTCAAGATCGGAGGGCGAGATGGAGGAGAGGATAAGCGAAGCTGTGTTCGGTCCCACTCCAGAGACTCCGATGAGAAGCCTGAAAAGTTCCCTCTCCTTTGCAGTCATGAAGCCATAGAGGGTCCAAGCGTCTTCCCTGATCACTTCGTGCAGGAGCAGTTTCACCTCTCCCTGACAATTCTGCAAGGATTCGAAGGTGGTGAGTGATATGTTGAGAAGATAGCCGAGACCGTTGGCCTCAACCACTATATAGGTAGGTGTATTTTCAGTGACGATACCTTTAATATAATCGAACATTTTTCTTAAATTTGCACAAAGTTAAGAAATATCCACCATATATGTCGCAGGAATCTGAAAGAATAGCGTGGTTGCGTGATGAGCTCAACCGACACAATCATGCTTATTATGTGAATAATACCCCCGAGATAAGTGACAGGGAGTATGATATGATGATGAAGGAGCTTGAGGCTCTTGAAGCTTCACATCCGGAGCTCGCCGATCCTCTGTCGCCTACCAGAAGGGTAGGATCGGATCTCACCCGTGGTTTCGCTCAGGTAAAGCATATACGTCCGATGCTTTCATTGGGCAATACATATTCAGTGCCGGAGGTCGACGATTGGGTGGCGCGTTGCAATGATATGCTTGGTAATTCCGGTGGTCTTGTCTCAGTGCCTATCGTCGGCGAAATGAAGTTTGACGGAACAAGTATATCTCTCACATACGAAAATGGCAGGTTGGTAAGGGCTGTCACCAGAGGTGACGGCGAGAAGGGTGACGATGTTACTGATAATGTGAAGACCATCCGCAGTATTCCGCTTGTGCTCTCTCCCGGCGACTGGCCGGCTGAATTTGAGATAAGGGGTGAGATCGTCCTTCCTTGGAAGGCTTTTGACCGCCTCAACGAGGAGAGGGCTTTCAATGAGGAACCTCTGTTTGCCAATCCCCGCAATGCTGCTGCCGGTACACTGAAAACTTTGAATCCGGCTGTTGTGGCCAAGAGAGGGCTCGATGCTTATTTCTATTATCTGCTTTCCGACAGTCTTCCTTCAGACAATCATTATGATAATATGCTCAAAGCCCGTCAGTGGGGGTTCAAGGTCAGCGAGGCTATGACTCTCCTTGATTCGGAGCAGGCGGTCAATGATTTCATAAACCGATGGGACAAGGAGCGCCGTGAACTTCCTGTGGCGACAGACGGGCTTGTCTTTAAAGTCAATTCCTTGCGTCAGCAGCTTAATCTCGGATTCACCACCAAGTCTCCCCGTTGGGCCATTGCTTATAAATTTGCAGCCGAAAGAGCACTCACGAGACTTGAATATGTGTCATTTGAGGTCGGACGGATGGGAGTGGTCACACCTGTGGCAAATCTCGATCCTGTTCTGCTTTCGGGCACGGTGGTGAAAAGAGCCTCCCTTCATAATGAGGATATAGTGAAGTCACTCGATATTCACGAACATGATATGCTTTATGTGGAAAAGGGTGGAGAGATCATCCCCAAGATAACCGGGGTGGATCTTGATGCGAGACAGCCCGGCGCCGAGCCTGTCAGGTTTATAAAAGAATGTCCGGACTGTGGATCCAAGCTTGTGCGTATAGCCGGTGAGGCGGCATGGCAATGTCCCAACAAATACGGTTGCCGTCCACAGCTTATCGGACGGCTTGAGCACTTTGTCGGTCGTCACATGATGGATATAGAAGGAGTCGGCGAGGAAAACTGTATGCAGTTATATGATGCCGGACTTGTAAGAAACATCGCTGATTTCTATTCACTCAAGGCAGGTGATCTTGAAAATCTTCCGGGAATGGGACCAAGAACAGCGCAAAAGATCATTGATGGAATAGAAGCATCCAAGAATGTGCCGTTTGAGAGGGTGCTGTATGCATTGTCTATTCCATCGGTCGGTGAGACAGTATCCCGTAAGGTGGCAAGGGCCGTCAAAAGTCTTGACCGGCTTATGTCGATGTCAGCCGAGGAGCTTGTGGCGATAGACGATGTAGGCCCTAAGATCGCTGAAGGTATAGTTGAGTTCTTCTCGATTGAATTCAACCGTAATATAATAGATCGGCTGCGCGAAGCAGGAGTAAGAACTGAGATAGAGGTGCCTGTGGATACATCCGCATCAGATAAACTTGCCGGTAAAGTGATCGTCGTCAGTGGCGTTTTCTCACAGCATTCACGTGAGGAGTATAAGGCCATGATAGAAATGAACGGCGGAAAGAATACCGGTTCAATATCGAAGAAGACCTCGTTTGTGCTTGCCGGGGAGAATATGGGCCCTTCGAAACTGGAGAAAGCCAAATCAATAGGTGTACCTATTATCGGGGAGGATGAATTCCTCGACATGATCAGATAGCCAGATCCATCTGCAATATTAAAATCCGGTCGTTTCTCACGAAACAGCCGGATTTTTTCTGCATTACGTTCAATGAAACCTAAATAATGATGAATCTCTATTTACCTTTTAACCTATATATTCATCAGTAAGTCAAGTGGTATCAGCCCAACACGGGCTTTCCCGACGGCAAAGATACGATGTGAAAGGCTGAAA
This sequence comes from uncultured Duncaniella sp., assembly GCA_910587165.1. Classification (GTDB taxonomy): domain Bacteria; phylum Bacteroidota; class Bacteroidia; order Bacteroidales; family Muribaculaceae; genus Duncaniella. The sequence goes on along the minus strand of CAJUKP010000006.1, from coordinate 53,739 downwards.
AAACATGACTGTCATATAAATTATAGCTGCAATAGTTGGATTATTGAGTGTAAATATCTGAAATGCATCATGTTACAACGAACCTCCCTTGCGGTGAATTGAGGTTTCAAAATGTTTCCTGATAATCAGCTAAGTTTCATTGAATCAAAAAGATGATAGTAAAAAAAAGAGCCGTCTTCTCCCGAGGACCGCTCAAACAGAATCTAACGTAGTGAAAACGTATAAATCTAACGAAAACTAATCTTTCTACCTATTACCTATTGTCGATGATATAATCTCTAAAAATTGGTGTTTATCAAAATGCTTTTTGTATTTAGTATAGCGATGGTGTTGCCGGTCAGGAGAAGCTCTTTTCTCCTTGCGACATCACAAAATTAGGGGCTATTTCCTAAAGAAACAACCCCTGAGTGCAGGTATCTAATATGTATAAGCCTATTCTAAATACTAAAAAGTTATTAATCAATAAATTAACCAATGGATATACTAAACTGAAACTAAATTGATCAGAACCTTATACAGGTGCCTATATAACATTTTATACGGCATCAATTTGTTTTATCTCGTCATCGAATGTCGTGCGGTCAATGGCTCGTGAGCGCATCTTGTTGCGGTAGGTGTATATTGTATTTGTCGAAATTCCAAGGAACCGTGCTATGGTTGCCGAATCGTCTATGCCAAGTCGTGTCAGGGCAAGAATTCGCAGCTCGGTATTGAAAACGGTATCTACTGGGAACTGCTTATCCGGAAGCAGGAGCTTGTTTACTTCATTCACGAAGTCGGGGAACAGTATAAGGAAAGCGTCATCAAACACCTCATAGAATTTCTTCCGTTGTTCCTCAAGGATTGTTCCGCTTTTTATGTAGGCAAGCAGGCTGTCGGCTTGTCCGGTGGAGATCTTGCGTTTGCACATATTGTTGTATTCCTCAAGGCTCTCCATAAAGCTTGAACACAGGTTCATGAATTCCCCGATGTAAGTATCCTTGGCAAGATTTGACCTGGCGAGCAATTTCTCGGTGTGTCGGAGCGATTTCACCTCCTTACGGTTGTCGATGATGAGTTTTGCAATTATCAGCAGGAGGATGATCATTATCACCAGAGCGGCTACAAGAGTGAGATATCGCTCGTTTTTCTGTTTATTGATATGGCTGAGACAATCAATACATACGTTTGACACTCTCAGCAGATTCAGTCGGGTATTGGCTTTAACCGTATTGTCAAAGGCAACAGTAAGATAATTGTATGCGCGACCATAGTCTCCTTGTTCGGTAAGTATTTCGCCGAGCCGCAAGATTGCGACTTCGAACAGTAACGCCTTCTTTACTTCTGTGATTGATGAAAGTGCAAAATGCTTAATAGCCTTTTCAGGATTATTGGTTCGGTAGTAGCATTCGCCAAGAATAACCTGTGCCGTGTGGTAAAGCTCATGATTCTCATCCATGAGTGAAATGGCTTTTTCAAGAGTTGGAATCACCTGTTGGATATGTCCCCTCCCCAAAAGCGAAAGTGCATCGGCAACATAGTAGGTAGGATCGTTTTTAGATAGAAGTGACATCTCGATGGCCGCATGGTTGGCCCCGACTTCCTTGAAGTTGGCATCAAATGGCTGATACTTGTTCAGCTCGCCTATTGTCGTATAGATTATAGCGCTGACATGATGGAACAAGTACCAGTTGTTTGGATGGATTCCCTTGATTTTTGCGTGTTCCAGATCAAGGAAGCATTCATGGGTGAGACCATGGAAAAAATACTCTCTCGCCCTGAGAATCACAAACCGTTCGGCCGAGATGGAATCATCTATGCTTTTGGCGAGTTCGAAACCTCTGTTCAATGTGGCAATGGATGAATCAGTCGAGATGTTGCTGTAAGTATTAGCTATCTCGAAGGAGAGCCTGATTTTTTCTTTAGTAAGTTTTGTGGACTCCAGAAGTTTCTTCAGGGAATCAGCCTGATTTCGTTTCCGGTCAATGAAGATGTGACGGACTTTAAGAAGCTCGTCAAGCTCACTTATAATTTCAGATGCGCTGCGGGAATCAGGATGTGACCGGACTGATTTGGCAAAGAGAGAAGACCCGAAAAAAAGTGTAGCGAAAAAAAACAGAATTAAGCCTTTCATGCTTTGACGCTAAGTGTTGGTGGTTGAACGTAGTAGTATGTAAATAAGCCGTTATTATGGCAGATAAAGTCAAGCCCTTGGTATTATGTTTGCAAAGATACATATTATTTGACAATAAATCTATAAATTATAATGCATATCTGTTAAAAAAGTATAAATGTATTTTGGCGATATATCCAGACATAAGAAATAGACCGGGCCATAATCCAAATTGATTATGATCCGGTCTTGGGGACTCGCTTCAGAATGGTTTCATTCCACCCGAATCATTGATCCGGCGGAATGGGCGGTGTATTGCGGTGCGTATTGACTTTGTATCGTGGCTATGCCGGATGTATAGGATCCTTCGTTGTTGGCCCACATATCATACGTGAGTATATATGTACCTTTAGGAAGACGGTCTATAAAGATTCTGGTGGAAGAGTCTCTGTTTTCCCGATGGAATCTAAGTCCATCACAATATATTGTGCCGGAAAGTTGGTCCACCGGTTCGAAACAAGCCGGACGTTCGTCAGTGATGGCTACATAGTCCATGTCTGTGTTCACTTTTAATGTAAGAGTGACACGCACCTTGGATCCAAGCGCATATTTGTCTTCGGCTCTGGCAGGCTGGGGTTTTCCGTTGTCTCCGCTGCCAATCACATAGACATCCTTAGTGATTGACAGTTCAGGACATGACGCACTTTTGATATCTGACATCTCCGTTTCAAATTGACTGAATATTGCTCCCCATGATGGCGTGGAGCCATTTCTGTTGATTCTAAGTTCTTTACCATAAGATGAGGATGGCAACAGGGTGTGGATCTCGCCTGTGAATCTGTCGGCTGCATCTGATTTGATCTCATGTCCTCCGGCGGAGAGACTTGTTCCCTTTGAGATGGTTGTCCACTTCCCTGATGTGGTCAGGATTGATGATACGGCAGACGCTGCCACAGGCCCATTTCCCCAGTTCTGGGCTCCTTTCTGGAGTATGAGCCATTGACACATCTGACTGACTTCCGGACAATCAGGGTCAATGAGATGGAAGCAGGACATAATCCTGGATGTGATTCCGACTTTGTCAAGGCCGTCAAACCATTGGTTGTCAAGTGTAGGGAACCACATTCCTTTTGCCGGATCATAAGAGGCAAACTCGCGGATGGAGGCAAGTATCCGTCTGGATACCGACGGGTAATTGTTGTTATAAAGAATGCGGGCGTACTCCGCTTTGAGAGGTAGAGAGGCATTGCGCCAGACCTTCAATATGTTCTGTGTGGTTGTGTCTACCACCCTTCTGAGTGGGGAGGGAGCTCCGGCCGTAGATCGGAACATATCATGTATACGGACGTATGAGGTATAGTCATTTTTGGGATATCGGGCGAACAGACGTGCAGTTTCCCGGTTATCCCATTCAAGAGCCCGGTTGACCATTTCAGCCAACGTCCTGTCATCAGGACAGAAGCCGAGTCCAGTCAGTTTCCCTATCATGTTGAGAACGCGATAGGTGGCCCATTGGGATGGCTCGGTAGATTGTTTGCACCAACGCCATCCGCCATCTGAAGACTCAAGAGATTTCAGGGTGGCGATATTTGATGAAATGGTGCTCCTTACAAGATTCTCGTTAAAAAGGAGAGAGAGTCTTGTCATACGTTCGTTGTCGTCAGCGGCTTCGGTCATCCATGGGGTTGAGTTGAGCAGAAGAATTTTCAAGCTCTCGTTGCGATCGAGCATAGATGAGAGTGTCCCGTCGGACTTGTCACTCTCGGACCATGCCTTCAGGGCTTTCACAATCTCCGGATTGTCACGCAGAAGACCACTTGCAATAGCGGCTGAATACAGGGAGAGTGCGGCTTCCGGGGCAGTGTCAGCATTCTTTTCAAGAAGTCCGGGGAGAGCGGTCACAACATACCATGTGGGATTCTCACAGAAAGTCAATGAAAGTTTCCCTCCGGAAGGAAGCGATGGGAGTGTAGTGGCAAACTCATGCTCGTCGGGGCCCATGAAAAATGTCGATGTCTCTATAACAGGAGTGATGGTGGAAAGGACCGGAATAAGTGCCTGTTCACCGTCTATATTCTCTCCGGCATCACTCTTCACCCGGTAGCCCAGGAATGTCAGCCCTGACGGTACCTTGATCTCCACAGGGACAATAACGGATGAACCTGCAGGTACTGTATCGGTGTGTGTGATGCTTTCAATTGTTGAATTATCTGACGGATTGAATATCTCCACAGTTGTATCAACGATCCTGTCAATATCGGAGTTGTTCATCACAGAAGCCCGGATAACGGACGTATCGCCGGTACGGAGGAAACGCGGCAGATTGGGCTGAACCATCACCGCCTTGGATGCAATGACATTGGCGGAGAATCCGGCACTGATCAGCGAATCGGTGAATGCTATAGCGCGGAAACCCCAGCGGGTGTTGGCATCCGGCACAGTGAATGTGAGCGATAGTCTGCCATCCTTGTCCGTGGTGAGTGACGGCCGGAAGAAAGCAAGAGGGATTTCATTTTTGCGGTATTGGAATGAAGCTTTCTTGTCTGGGGAGCCTTCTGCTTCATCCATCTGAAGCATTCCCCCTGCATCGTTGGATGCGGTGGGGGCAGAAGCCATATCCATCGAGGTGAAGTCGGCTACAGCCATTTCTTCCTCAACCACCGTATCACTTTCACCATCAGCAGAGGCTAATTCCGAATTGGCGGAACTTTTCATAAGTACCGCTCCATAGGCTCTACCTCTGATCCGTATGCCATCATTCCAGTTTGAAGAGAATGAATGACCGAATGTTTCGAATCCCGGTATAGTTAAGCCGGGGCAGTTACGGTTTCTGCCAAATTGCCTTATTGAGGAGAATGTCTCCAATGTAAGCGGCATGGAGCCCCAGCTCCAGTTCCGGTAGTATGTGGAGGGAGTGTTGAATGTCCAGTCAGATGGAGCTATTGCGTCAAGAGCCGTATTGTATAAGTCGGCTATTACAGCGGCTTCCTTTCCTTCGCCGTTGTTATCGGTGATACAGAATTTCCAGGTCTCTTTATTCCCGGGTGAAATCCTGTCACGGAAAGTCTCAGTGACAAATTTTAAACTGTTTGCGTGGTTTCTACGCTCGATGAGGAATGATTGGGAGTGTTGCCTGTAATCTCCGGTGCAGAGAAGTTCGAGTCTTCCTTTCTCTGCTTTTTCCGGCATAAGGATTTCAACGTATCCAATGCCGGCCGGGGCTTTCTGCCACCATGTACGTATGAGAGAGTCACCACAAGTAAGCGAGAGCAGAATGTGGCTGTCTGCATCTGTCGCATAGAGCAAACGGGCTTTTGATGATGAGTTTACTGACAACTTGCTGTCAGGTGTCCAGAACAATGTGCCGGGTACCGGTGTGACAGTATCCGTAGGATTGTACAGGACAACTTCCCTTTTCACTGTGTCGGCTAAGGCTTGTCCTTCGAGGAAGTATGCCATGGTATATCTGCCGGGTCTGATACCTGTCAGATCTGCGACACTGTCAAGAGTGAACGATTTGATAGATTTGTCTTTATCGTATATGGAAATATGGACAGGAATCGACACGGTTGAGTCACGATAGTCCACGACCTTGACATCAAGATGGACTTTCCCACCGGCGATGTCAATATTGTTCGGTGTATAGTCCTTGATAACATATTTTTCGCCAAGAGTGAATGATATGGAGGCAGTCTGAGATTCACCTGTAGATGAAGTGGCAGTCAGATCGGCCTTGTAATATCCGTCGGGTATCGGTGACAATGCGAGAATATCCTTGGAGACGCGGAATGAGAATTCGCCATCGTTCCCGGTGCTGACATTTGCTGTGTAGAATTGGAATGGAGAATACTGTCTCCACCACACAGGTCCGGTCAAAACCGAGAGGTCAATAGTGATTCCGGTATCTGATAATGGGAATCCGGAGTATGTCACTGCGCGACCGTGGAGTGTCACTTCACCTGCAGCCGGCATACCATTCTCGGCATAGAGGTTCTCAAGGGAGAATGTCGGGAGCTTATAGTCGGAGACTTCAAATGATATTGCGTCACCGATCCCTGCCAGTGACACTCTGTATCTGCCGGTGAGACCTCCGTCCGGGAGAGTAAAACTTCCGGTGATTCTGCCGAAATCGTCGGTGAATCCGTTTACTGTATCAACCGGCATGGAGTTAGCATCGAAAAGTACGGCCTGGAGTTCCTTCCCGGCCATAAGGCGGCGAAGACCACCTTTGGATTCCATACAAACCGCACACCATTGGGCAGTGTCGCCGGGATGATATAGTGGAAGCGAAGAGTAACCCTCTACAAATGGAGTCCATCTGGTAGGGACCGGTGCATCATAATTATATGAATAGACCGGAACTGTGAACCGATCATTGCCGGATGTTGCCAATACAAGTCCGTTTGTCAGTCCGGGAACCGAGATCTTTCCATCTTTGTCAGTCTTGCCGAGATTCTTTAATTGTGAAGTCTTATACGGGCGTTTCAAGAACCGGATGTCAACATTCTGAAGCGGGGAACCATCGGCAGGGTCCATGGCCCATATATCGCGGGAGATGAAGCGCGATGGGGTGAGCACCACGCCGGAAGCATGGATCTTGGTGTAACTATGATAGTTGTTCTCTACACCTTCCAGTCTTGGAACGGCGATGTAGTTTCCTGCCTTTAGGAATGTATAGGTGACAGTCAGATTTTCATCAAAAGGGAATGAGGTGGATTCTGCCAACACGGGAATGGTGGCAATTTTCTTTCCCGGAACGGGCTGGTTTTTTCTCAAGTTCACCTCATTTTCATAGATAGGCAGCGATGACACATCATATATGTCTATTGTGCCTTTACGTGCATTGGTGATGGACACGTTGAAGGTAACGGCTCTTCCAATCGGAACCAGGGTCGGAGTGCTGACTGTCAGGCTCTTGGATGACAGGTCTGAAATAATGTTTGAGATACAGTCGGCTCTCCAGTAGTCAGGATAGTACTGCAGAAACTGCTTGGAGATACCATACAGGCTCGAATCGCGCGGTATGTCAATGAGGATATCGCCGACGTATTCGGAAAACGGGCGACCTTCATTATTGCATAGGTTTTTGTAGAGTTCGAGATATGCACCGGTATAGTCGAGAGAATTACCGGTCTCAGGATTTACAGAATTGACCAGAAGAAATCTGAGACGTCCGACCATCGCGGTGATGGATGGTGCCGAATATGGTGAGGCCGGAGATATCAGGGATGTATATAAAGACAGTACCTTCTCGCCAAGTGGATCTCCGATCAGGGTAGGGGGGACGTAGGTCGGAGATGCGTAGAGTGCGCTTTGCACGTTGGCGTATGGTATGAACCGTCTTCTCCCGCCACTCAGGGATTCGATCATGTCTATGGCCGAGTTTGCCACGAAGTCATAGACAGAAGGGTAATACACGGCTGTCATGGCATTCTGTGTGATTATTTTCTTATAGTCCGACAGGCGTGCAGATTTGAGAACATCAGATTCAAGGAGAGCTGAGTCAACCAATTGTGTTATACGCATCCCGAACTGTTGACCGCTCCACTCCTTGCAGTTGCCGGGAAGCGGAGTGAGAGGCAGATTCCGTTTGTCGTAGATCCAGCGGTTTGAATTATATATGTCCCTGTATATTTTTGCTTCGAGAAGATATGTGAGGCTTCTCATTACAGGTTCTGATAATGCAGATCTGGCTGAGTCGATCTTGGATATGACTGATGGCAGATTGTCTGCCCCGATCATCTGGCTGGCTATGGTGTAGTCAATCAACGCCCTCATGGAACCGTTGATATTTCCTGCTGACAGTGATGAGTCAAGTTCCTTGATGGCATTTTTACTCACAGTCTTGGGATAGGCAAAGTCGGGCTGGGCCACTTTCTGTGCCGATATCCCGAAATTGACAGCTACGGCAGCTGCGATAGACAAGATTATATGTTTCATAATAAGCTGGTGTTTGTCAGGGGGGTCCGATGGAGATTGCCTGATCGGGTTTATTAAAAGTATGGGAGGGGAGCGTTGACGCTCCCCTCCCTATGTGCGTTGTCAGAAATGATTATTTGTGCTTGCCCTTCTCGTTTTTCATCTTCCGATGTTCCCTCATGAGTTGTTTCGTGAAGTTCCTTTCAGCACGTTTGAGCTTGAACAGCTGTTTTGGTGTCAGTATTTTCTTGAACTCTGCATAATATTTCATCTCGATGGCAGCCTCTTTCGCTTTGCTCTCAAACAGGGCTTCGGCAGCCTTTTCATATTCGAGATCGGTGGCTTTGTCGCCTTTTTCCTTCACCTGACGGGCCATCTTGAAGGTCTCTTCGGTATTTTTGTTTATTTCCTTCTCCATCTTGTTGTAGAGAGGAAAAAATTTTGCCTTCTGCTCATGGTTGAGATTGAGTTGCTTCAGCAGATAGTCGTTCTTTACTTGCTGAAGTTCCTTCATCCATGCGTTTTTGTCCTGTCTTGAAGGTTGCTTCTGTGCGGCTGTCTGTAAGGCGGACGCGAAGGTGAACAGGAAGATGATGAATAAAATCTTTATTTTGCCCATAGTCTTTATATTTCTACAAGTGAGGGGTCAGAATCATCGCTGTCAGGATAGGCTGTTGGCGTGAATCCGGTTTCATAGAGGTCATCAATTATCTCGTGTTCATACAGCTGCTCTTCGTTGACGATTATGTAATCGTTGAAAAAGTAGTCATTGTCAATAGCAGCTGTGAGAACCGGATTGTTGTCGAACATGATCCCTGATGAGTTCGGGCGCATGATATCAAACATTTTCATCATGCACCATACCCCCATGAACATTGCAGCGAGATATACGTATGGTCTCACCTTCTGCCACCAGGATCTGGGTAACACGACACCCTCCTTCTTCTCCCACTCCTGTTCGGGCAACATAGCCGTCATCCGGAGCGCGAAATCCTCGAAGTATCCTTCAGGGACCGTCATTCCGTCGTTATGGTTGACTTGGTCGAGTATATCTTTCATAATCGTTGGTTCTTTGTAGTATTGACAATGAAAAGGCTCTGTGGTTTAATCGTTCCGTTCAAAAAAAGATTCGATTTTTTTAACGGCGAGGTGATATGATGCTTTTAATGCGCCGACGGATGTGCCGAGAATCTCGGACATCTGTTCATATTTCATTTCATCATAGTATCGCATATTGAATACGAGGCGTTGTTTTTCAGGGAGTGCTGCGATCGCCTCTCTCAGTTTCCTCGCAAGTTCGTCGCCATCAATATTCGTGTCCGAGGCTATGAGGTTGACAAGGTGCGCTTCCTCGTCATCAAGAGATATGCCGGCTCTCTTGCGCTCTTTCTCAAGATGGGTGATGGCCTCGTTGGAGGCTATCTTGTAGAGCCAGGTGGAAAGTTTGGCTTCTCCACGGAAATTTTCGATATTCTGCCAGGCTTTCAGGAATGTGTTCTGGAGCAGGTCGTTTGCATCGTCATGTGATTGCACCATCCGTCGGATATGGCGGTATAGTGGCTCGGAGTACAGACGTATGAGGTCACCGAAAGCTTTGCGACATTCCGATGGGTCGCGGAGGCGGGCTACGAGATTTTTGTCGTCAAGTTGCTTTTCGTCGGCCATGATTAATGATGGATAATTTTTGCAAATATAGGAGATTTGCGCTGAGAATCGGTTGTGTGAGGGGTTAAGTAATGTTAATTTTTCAGTTCGGAATATCTCTTCCTTGCCCGTATGTAGTAGTCGAACACTATATTGACATCTCCGTTCAGAAGGTTCTCTTTCGGTTGGGACGTGTAATTGTTCTTCATCTTCCTGAAGTCGTTGTGGGCTTTTAAAATAGCCTTGGCATTCTTCCAGTCACCCGATGCAATGAATTTCACCCATGCTAAAGTGTCAAGCAGGCGGCGTCGTATGAGAAGCGGTCTGCCTGTGGATACAGGCAGGTTCTTGTAGAGCATGAGGAGGTTGTTCCGGAAGTTCAGATATGTCTTTTTAGGTGAAGACACTGGAAGACTTCCCCCTCCGAGATGATATACTTTTCCTGACGGCACTGCCCATATCTCTTTCCCGAGCAATCTGATGCGCCAACAGAGATCAATTTCCTCCATGTGGGCGAAAAATAGCCTGTCAAGTCCACCGGCTTGAATATATGTTTCTGTACGGACCATAAAAGCGGCCCCGCTGGCCCAAAATACTTGCAAAGGTGTGTCGTATTGACCTTTGTCATCCTCCACAGTGTCAAATATCCGACCTCTGCAATAAGGGTAGCCCTGCCGGTCGAGAAAACCTCCGCAAGCTCCTGCATATTCGAATTTGAACGGTTCGGACAGCGATAGGATCTTCGGTTGCACAGCTCCGGCCTCAGGATGTGATTCCATGAAATCATACAGGGGTGTGAGCCAATCCTCAGTCACTTTCACGTCTGAGTTAAGGAGTACCACATAGCGATAATCAGGTTCAAGAATTGATATGGCCCTGTTGTAACCTTCAGCAAAGCCATAGTTCTCGGGCAGCGGTATAACTCTGACATCAGGTTGCTCATCATGAAGATATGCGAGAGAAGTGTCGGTTGAGCCATTGTCGGCCACCACCACATCTGCCAGTCCTGCCGGAGTATGCCGGACCACGGAGGGGAGATACTCACGCAGCATCTTCTCGCCGTTCCAATTCAATATTACTACTGCTACAGGTTTCATCGTACAACAGTTCCATCGGACAATTCATCCTCAGGTATGAATGTCCCGATTTTTACCGGCATGGTGGTATTTGCTTCCGCGGGATCGGGATTGGAGAGTGTGACGCGGAGATAATTGTCAGTAAATCCGGCCATCGAGCCATCGCTTCTCGGATGTTCGATCAGGACAGGGCGGGTGGTACCGGTATATTTCGCTGTGAACTCCTTGAGTTTACGGTCAGATATATCAAGCATGATACGTGTCCGGTGGTGTTTCTCCTCCTGACTGACAATGGGCGTGATCTCGAGAGCTTTGGTCCCGGCTCGTTCGCTGTAAGTGAAAACGTGCAGGCGGGATATATCCAGGCTTTCTACAAATCTACGTGATTCCTCGAAGCATTCAATGGTCTCTCCACGAGCCCCGACTATGAGGTCGACGCCTATGAAGGCGTCAGGTATGGTCGACCTGATCCTTTCCACCTTTTTACGGAAGAGTGCGGTGTCATATCGGCGGCGCATCAGTTCAAGCACCTTATCGGAACCACTTTGGAGCGGTATGTGGAAGTGAGGCATGAATTTGCCTGATGCGGCTGTGAAATCTATTATATCATCTGTGAGCAGATTTGGCTCGATAGAAGATATGCGGTAACGCTCGATGCCGTCAATTCGGTCGAGCTCACGACACAAGTCAAGGAGATTATGGTCTGTCCCTTTCCCGAAATCACCGGTGTTTACTCCAGTGATCACGATCTCCTTTCCACCTTCAGCTGCAACCTGACGAGCTTGTGCCACTATCTGATCTATTGATCCGGAACGGCTACGTCCACGGGCCATCGGGATAGTGCAATAAGAGCAATAATAGTCACACCCATCCTGCACTTTGAGGAAATATCTGGTCCTGTCTCCTTTCGAGCATGAGGGATTGAAGTCCCTGATATCGCGTGTCGCCGTGTGATGGCATACGGTTTCAGACTCATTGTTGTCAGAATCCATACTCTCTAAATACTCCAAGAGCCGAAGTTTGCGATCTGTTCCGGCGACAACCTTCACTCCCGGCAGCTTTGAGGCCTCGTCAGGCCGAAGCTGGGCGTAGCAGCCGGTGACGAGAATTGAGGCCCGGGGATAGCGACGGGCGAAAGACCGTATTGTCTGGCGGCATTTCTTGTCGGCTACTTCGGTGACACTGCAGGTGTTGACCACGATATAGTCGGGGTCTTCATCAACAGTTGCCCGGTGGATGCCGTGTTCGGCAAACATCCGGGCAATGGTTGACGTTTCTGCAAAATTCAACTTACAGCCCAGCGTGTGGAACAGGGCTGTGCGTGTGCGGAAAATATTATTGTCAGTCAAGTTGTTTTGGAATTGCGTATTCTAAGGGCGATCAGTCCACATTCTCAGCGAGGATGGGTATGGGGCGCTTGAAGACTTCCTTGAATGAGATGAGGGTCTCTGTGCGGCCAGTGCCAAGATTAAGCTTATTGTGGATGATCTGAAGAAGATGCTCGTTGTTTCTGGCGTATATTTTGGCGAACACATCGTAGGATCCCGTAGTGAAATGACAATCCACCACCTCGGGGATTTCGAGCAGACGCTCTACCACCTGATTGAACTTGGTGGGATCGGTGAGTATAAATCCGATATATGCGCAGGTCTGGTAGCCGACAGATGTGGGGTCTATCTCGGTCTTGAACCCTTTGATGACTCCGGAGGCAGTCAGCTTCTGAATGCGCTGGTGAATAGCGGCACCGGATATGTTTGTTTCGCGCGCAATCTCAAGAAAGGGCTTCCGCGCATTGTTTGAAAGCATTTCCAGGATTCTTAGGTCCAAGGAATCAAAGTGTTGGCGTGACATTAGATTCGATATATAATGATAGTTGCAAAAAATGAATGATTTTCAGTCTGCAAAAATAGTAAATCTTTTCATAATTATATACTATTTTGTCTTCTTTTATAATAAAAATGGGATTTTTTTGACATCGAGAAGGAATTTGACTTTTTGAAGAGCTGTCGTCATTCGCGTATTAGGTTAAAAAAAGCAATGTATGTTGTCTGATTGGGCAGAAAGTTATACCTTTGCACCGTCTTTCATCAGAAGCAATCTCTACTCCTCCACAGACACATTATATATTAGAACACAGTTTGAGCAAGACTCATCTATATATTATATTTATAGTGCTGACGAGTGCCCTTACGGTAGGGGCGCTGTCACGCCCCGTCCAGCAATCCAACGGTATCTTCACGGCAGCAGCACATCCTGAGCTTGACTCAGTGGATGTAGACAGCACAGGACGTGGAAAGTCGTTCCTCGAGCGGATTGACAGTGTGCTGGAAGGGGCGGAACGTCACGATGTCGCGGAAGGCGACTCTTTGTCCGTTGGAGATTCCCTTGTTTTAACCCCGGATTCAGAGGACTCGATTTCATCCCTGCGCCGTCATGTGGCATCAACTGACACGGCTACCCGTCCGCGTCTGAGCAGACGCAGGATAAGCGGTGGAAAGAATGAGGAAAACGGCCCCAGGATTGTCAGGACAAAGGTTGATCTTGACAATCCCGTTGAGTTCACTGCTCAGGATTCCATGCTCCTCGTAGGAAGGAATCTTGCATATATGTTCGGAAAGAGCAATGTGACCTATGGTGATATAAAGCTTGATGCCGACCGTATAGAGATGGATCTTGACAGTTCCACAGTCTATGCTGTCGGTGTGCCGGACTCGACAGGAGAGGTGCAGGGTTCGCCTGTGTTTGATGACAAGGGTACAACCTATGAGGCAAAGACCATGAGGTATAACTTCAAGACTGAATATGGCTTCATCACGGATGTCATTACCCAGCAGGGTGAGGGATATCTGACCGGCGGACAGTCCAAGAAAATTGATGAGAATACATTCTATATCCAGAATGGAAAGTATACCACCTGTGACAACCATGAGCATCCGCATTTCTATATGCAGCTGACCAAGGCGAAAGTGCGCCCGGGCAAGGATGTGGTGATGGGTCCGGCTTATATGGTGCTTGAGGGTCTCCCGTTGCCTCTCGCTGTGCCTTTCGGATTTTTCCCGTTCTCGGAGAAATATTCTTCAGGTGTCATATTTCCGACATTCGGAGATGACTACAACCGGGGATATTATCTCAGTAATGGCGGATATTATTTCGCGATCAGCGACAATATCGACCTTGCTTTGACAGGAGAGATATATACTCTCGGTTCGTGGGGACTCAGAGCTCAGTCGGCGTATCTGAAACGATATAAGTACTCAGGTAATTTCAATATATCATATCTCAAGACCATTACCGGAGACAAGGGAATGCCTGACTACTCGAAGGCAACCAACTTCCAGATACTTTGGAGCCATTCCCAGGATTCAAAGGCAAATCCGAACATGACATTCTCGGCAAGTGTGAACTTCACCACGAGCGGTTATACACGAAATGACCTTAACTCCTATTACTCCAACGCATTTACGGAGAATACCAAGAGCTCGACAGTCAACATGACATACCGTTTCCCGAATTCAAAATGGTCGTTGTCTACAACTGCCAGTGTGTCACAGCGAACACAGGATTCCACTCTTGCCGTGTCATTCCCCAATTTCACACTCACAATGTCGCAGATATATCCGTTCAAGAGAAAGCGTGCTGTGGGTGAGGAGAAGTGGTATGAGAAGATAAAGATGTCATATTCCGGTCAGTTCAACAACTCTCTGACAGCCAAGCAGGATGTATTCTTCAAGAAGAGTCTGATCAAGGACTGGCGCAACGGTATGAAACATTCAATACCTATTTCCGCTACGTTCAATGTGCTGAAGTATATAAATGTGACCCCCTCGATAAGTATAACTGACAGGATGTACACAACCAAGGTGCGTCGTCAGTGGGATCCGAATGCTTCGGCGGAGGTGCTCGACACCACATACAGCTTCTATAATGTATGGGATTTCTCGGGATCTGTTTCGCTTGATACAAAGATCTATGGTTTTTTCCAACCGCTTCCGTTCCTTGGCGACAAGGTCAAGATGATCCGCCACGTGCTCACGCCTACAGTGTCATTTTCCGGAGCTCCTGATTTCGGATCTCCCTTCTTCGGGTATTACGGATCCTACAATTATACAGACTCACAGGGCCAGCTCCAGAAGAGAGACTACTCTTATTTCCCCAACAGTCTTTTCGGTGTTCCCGGACGTGGCAAAACAGGTGCTGTAAGCTTCTCGCTTGCCAATAATGTTGAGATGAAGGTTAAGACGGACAATGATTCCATTGGAGAGAAGAAGATCTCACTGATAGAGAATTTCACATTGTCACAGAGCTATAACTTTGCCGCCGATTCCTTGAGATGGTCAAATCTCAACACATCTCTGATGCTGAGACTGATGAAGAATTTCAATCTCAATCTTTCAGCGACGTGGGATGTCTACACATACGCTCTTAATGCATCAGGTAATCCTGTCAGGGTCAACAAGCTCCGAATCACGCAAGGTAAAGGTTGGGGTAAGTTGTCAAGTACGGGAACATCGTTCAGCTATACTCTCAATAACGAGACTTTCAAAAAACTTTTCGGCGGTGGTGACAGCGATGATAGTAAGAAGTCGGATACGACGGAGGATCAGGAGTTTGCTGACGATACGTCGGACTATCAGGGCGGTAACCGAAACGGATCGGGTTCCGGATCGAAGAAAAGCGGTATCCAGATCGGTGATAACGGTTACATGAAATGGTCAGTGCCCTGGAACCTGACATTCAACTATTCTGTCAACTACGGCTATGGAGAATTTGACAAGAAGAAGCTTGAATACAAGGGTAAGATTACCCAGAATCTATCTTTCTCGGGCAATATAAGGCCTACGGCCAACTGGAACTTCGGATTCTCGGCGAGCTACAACTTCGATACGCATAAGCTTGCTTATATGAACTGCAATATATCCAGAGATATGCATTGTTTCACCATGAGGGCGAGCTTCGTGCCTGTGGGACCATATAAGAGCTATAATTTCCACATCTCGGTCAAGTCATCTCTCCTTGCCGATCTGAAGTATGACAAGCGCTCGTCGCTGTCAAACGGTGTCAAGTGGTACTGATAAAGAAAAAGCGCCCTCTGCGTCACGCAGCGAGCGCCCGAAATTATAATCATCAATTCTAATTATCGGTAATTCGTTTTCTCAAACTTGTCCCCTGAATCATCGGATTAATCCGGAGGTGTGATAATAGGGATGATCAAAAATGGATTTTCATTTAGACAGATTTAGGAAAAAAGATTATGGTTTCGTGTTTTTTCGTAAGATAAGATTGTTGATTGGCGTTTAAAATATCTTTATGTGTAATTCATGTGTAGATGTCATTCATTGTGCAATGATTCCGACAGGCGCCTCGGTATTTTAAGCTCCCGGCGTCCGGGGGGATTTTGCTTTTTGCACTGCAAAGTTACGTCATATTTTGTTGTTGCCCAATAGCTTTAACTCTAATTGGTCAAAAGACGCACGTATTTAACCTTCTCGGAGTAATAACCCCGAAAAGCCAATTAATTTCACTAAATAATTGTTAATATCAATGACGGAGTGACGCGAAAAACTCCTCACGGAGCGACGCCGAATCTGAAAACAGTCCTGTGGTTTCTGTCGTGGTAGTGGAAGGAAGCTGTTTCTCGACACCACGCATCTTCATGCAAAGATGGTCGGCCGTGCAGGTTACGATGACTCCGGCTGCATTGAGCTTTTCAGCCACAATGTCGCATATCTGTTTTGTGAGCCTTTCCTGTACCTGCAGTCTACGGGCATAGAAATCAACAAGCCGTGCGAGTTTGCTTAGGCCTATGGTTTTGCCTTGTGGTATGTATCCGATTGAGATCCGTCCGAAGAACGGAAGAATGTGATGTTCGCAGAGGGAGTGGAATTCGATGTCTTTCACGATGACCATACGTGAGCCTTCATGTGAGAAGATTGCACCATTTATGATCTCGTCCGGATCCTGGCGATAGCCGCGTGTGACAAAGGCCATGGCCTTTGCCGCCCTAACGGGTGTTTTCACAAGTCCCTCACGGGTGATGTCCTCCCCGAGAAGTCGGATGATAGCGGCGTAGTGTCCGGCTATCTCATTGATCGTTTCTTCGGATAGTTGTTTTGACATTTCAATCAGCTGATATGTTTACGCGGTCACGCACCACGCGTATTTCCTTGCTGTAAGATGGAAAGGCAGAACGGAGTTCTGCAGCGGCGGCGTTGGCTTCCTGCTGTGTGCGGAAGTCACCGACTTTCAGTCTCCAGTAAGGCGATGTGTACATCACGTATGTCTGGTATTGGGGGAAGCGTGAGGAGATGAGTCTTTGTTTTGAGTTAGCCTCAGCTTTTGCGGTGCGGGCATTGTTGTCGCTGAATACCTGCACACGATATCCCGCCATTCTCCCGCTGGTCGGGCGTATCACTTCTTCCTTTTCCTCTTCGGCGGCCTCGTTCTCAATGGGAAAGAGGCGTTGCAGCAGGGCGTCGGGCTGAACCACAGTATTCTCGGTGCCGACTGTGATATGATCAACTATTGTGGTTGTGGAGACATCGGCAAAGAGTGGCAGTGACGACGAGGCTGTGAAAAGCAATATGGCTGAAATGAATCTCATCTCGTTTGGAGTGTCGGTTGTTTGTGATGATAATGAAGGGAGTGCATAGGCGCCTCCCTTCATTATATAAAGTAGTTTGGTTGTCAGAAAGCGTTGACGATTCCCATGAAGGATTCGGCCTGGAGGGCAGCGCCACCGATGAGGCCACCGTCCACGTCGGGTTTGGCAAAGAGTTGTGCTGCGTTGGTGGGCTTGCAGCTGCCTCCGTAGAGGATGGAGGTGTTGTCGGCAACTTCAGCGCCATACTTGTCAGCGATAGTCTTGCGGATGAAGGCGTGCATCTCCTGTGCCTGGTCGTCGGTAGCGGTCTTGCCTGTGCCGATAGCCCATACGGGTTCATAGGCGAGGATGATCTTGCCGAATTCAGCTGCATCAAGATTGAACAGACCCTCTTCAATCTGGCATTTCACGACGTCAAAGAAGCTGCCATCCTCGCGCTGCTCGAGCACTTCACCGATGCAGAAGATAGGGGTGAGGCCATTGTCGAGTGCGAGACGCACTTTCTCGCGGAGAGTCTCGGAGGTCTCGCCGTAGTACTGGCGACGCTCGGAGTGGCCGAGGATTACGTAGGTGGCTCCGGTGGAAGCAACCATGGGGGCTGAAACCTCGCCGGTATATGCGCCGGACTTGTGGTCAGCGCAGTTTTCAGCGCCAAGGCCAAGCTTGTTCTTGTCAATGACGTTGTTGATGGATGCAAGGTGGGTGAAAGGCACACAGATTACCACGTCGCACTTGGGAGTCGAGTTGGCAAGAGCTGCATTTACCTCTTCGGCGAGCTTGATGCCCTCGGGCAGGGTGGTGTTCATTTTCCAGTTGCCTGCTACAATGTTTTTTCTCATTTTTACCTATGAAAATTATTGATGTAAAATCGTGTGGCAAAATTAACAATTTCCCGTGAATTTTTCAAATCTATTTTCCGTTGTGCTTTTTAAGGGAATTTTTTGTAAATTTGCAGTCGCGAAGCCATGGCAAATCCCCTGGCTTGCGATTCAGAGATTTCTTTAACAATATAACCAATCACAATAGTAAGGAATTATGTCAAAAATCGGTAGCAAATTTACTCCGAGTGGCCGTAAGGCAATGCTGCTTGGCAGTGGCGAATTGGGAAAGGAAGTGGCAATTGAGCTCCAGAGAATGGGGGTCGAGGTAGTTGCCTGTGACAAGTATGCCAATGCGCCTGCCATGCACGTGGCAGATCGTTCGCACGTCTTCAGTATGCTCGATGGAGACAAACTCCGCAAGACTATTGTGGAGGAGAATCCTGATCATATTATTCCTGAGGTGGAAGCGATTGCCACTCCTGAACTTGTGGCTCTTGAAAAAGAGGGTTATCATGTGACTCCGACCGCAAATGCCGCATTTCTCACTATGAACCGTGAGGGTATCCGCAGGTTGGCTGCCGAGGAACTCGGCGTGAAAACCTCGCCCTATCGTTTTGCTTCCGACTACGAGGAGTTTGTGGAGGCAGTGAAGGAGATAGGCATTCCCTGTGTGGTGAAGCCCATTATGTCGTCGAGTGGTCATGGCCAGAGTGTGATCAAGACCGAGGATGACATTGAACGCTCCTGGCGTATAGCTCAGGAGGGTGGACGTGCCGGAGCCGGACGCGTGATTGTCGAGGGCTTTGTTGATTTCGATTATGAGATCACGCTCCTGACTGTCAGATCAGTGGCCGGCACCTGCTTCTGTGAGCCTATAGGCCATGTTCAGGTCGATGGCGACTATCGTTACTCATGGCAGCCTCAGGCTATGACTGCCGAGGCTAAAGCGGCGGCTTGTGAGATAGCCGGCAAGGTAACTGATGCGCTCGGTGGCTACGGAATTTTTGGCGTCGAGCTGTTTGTCAAGGGCAATGATGTGATATTCAGCGAGGTGTCACCCCGTCCTCATGACACCGGTATGGTCACCATGATTTCGCAGGATCAGAGCGAGTTTGCACTTCATGCCCGTGCTCTTCTCGGTCTTCCTGTTCCTGCAATCCGCTTCCTTGGCCCGTCTGCTTCGCGTGCGGTTGTTGTCGAAGGTGACACTTGTGAAATAGAGATGGACAATCTTGAAAAGGTTCTTGAAGAGCCCGGGGTCCAGATGCGTATTTTCGGTAAGCCCGAGATCAAGGGTCACCGTCGTATGGGTGTGATTCTCGCAACCGCTGATTCAGTTGAAGAGGCGCGGGCAAAGGCTGAACGCGCGTATGAAAAGCTTAAAGTAAATGTAAAATAGACAGAGATGTGCGCTGTTTCAGACAGATAATATCATTTTTCTCATTTATAGCGGGCGTCATCGCCTCGGTTGCCGTTCCGGTAACCGATGGCGATGTCGCCTCTATTTTGAGGGTACTCGATAGTGAACTTGAGAGACGCGAGGAGTATATTGATTCGAGAAGATCCAGTATCGACTCCCTGAAGGGTCTCCTTGTCAGACGAGATGCGGCGGAGTCATTGAAACTTGCTGTCATGCTCGAGATCGGGGATAACTACAGTGCGTTCAATACAGACTCGGCAGTCCTTTTTTTTAATGAGGGATATGTCAGGTCGATAGCTCAGGGGCTTGACTCTACTGCTGTCAGATTTGCCCTGAGGGCGGCGACATATCTTCCGCTGCAATTGCGCATCGAAAGAGCCAATGAGCTCATGGATTCCATCGCCTTGGCAGGGGTGCCTCCTGGCTTGAGGGCAGAATATTTCGATGCTGTGCGGCAGATGTCATCGTTTATTGGTAATTTCTTCGTGTCCTCGCCTGAGGTATACAAAGAGTATTCGGAAAAACACCATGATGCCCAGCTCGGGCTGCTGAGGGAACTTGACAGCAGTTCCGAGAAGTACAGGCTGAACAGCGGAGAGGTATCTCTCTTGAAAGGGGAATATTCCAAGGCGAAGGGGATATTGCTTGAACTTGTTGATGAGATAGATGTGACGCATCCTTTCTATGCGAGAGCCACCCATATGCTGGCCGATATCGCTCATGCGAAAGGTGATGAGTTGGGCTATATGTACTATCTTGCACTTTCGGCAATATCCGACACCAAGTGTGCGACACTTGAGGTGACATCTCTGCAAGAGCTGGGCAAGATGCTTTTCAAGCATGAGGATGTGGAGAGAGCGCACAATTATCTATCCATCGCGCTGAAAAATGCTGTGGATTGCAATGTGTCTCTCCGTATTATACAGACATCGCAGGCGATACCATATATAGAGAATGCCCATAGAGCGGAATTGCAGGCATCACAGAGGAGGATTTATACTTTTATAATTCTGATGGCTGTGCTGATTGTGGTGCTCGGACTCGTCGCGCTGCTTGTGAAGAAGAAGAATATCCAGCTTAAAAGTATGGCCGTTAATCTTGAGGAAGCCAACAAAACCAAGGATGTGTACATTACGCAATTCCTGAATCTCTGTTCAATATATATGGACAAGCTGACTCAGTTTAATAAGATGGTTAACCGTAAGATCTCTGCCGGAAAAGTAGAGGATCTGTTCAAGCTTACAAAATCAGGTAAGTTTATAGAGGAGCAATCCGAGGAATTCTATGAGGTGTTTGATGATGCGTTCCTTCACATATATCCCACCTTTGTGGATGATGTAAACTCGCTTCTTGATCCGGAGCGAAGGATTATCCTGAAGGAGGGCGAGAAACTTAATACTGACTTGCGTATCTTGGCACTCATGAGGCTTGGAATAGATGATACTTCGCGTATCGCCCAGATGTTGAATTATTCAGTGTATACGATATATACATATAGAAATAAGTTCAAGGCCCGTGCAGTGGACAGGGACGGATTTGAGAAAAACGTCATGGGTATAAAATCCATATCGTGATTTAACATTCTATACCCATTGCCGATTATCATTTAATACCGTCGGATTTATCTTTTTATATACTTTAGGCTATCATTGTTATCTATATAATTAGTTGCATATCCTAATATTAAAATATTGATAATAAGCAATTTATTATTATAAAACCTTGTAAGGCGGCTCACTTGGAATCATGCCTGCTTGATTTCATTCGTATTTGTGCGTAATTTTGTGATGTGAAAAGCCTGTGACAAGGTATTTCCGAGAAGAAATTAGTTAGTGGAATTATACTTTTCGTATTATTGATGCATGGATTACCGTAAACGAATTGCATAATAGTAAATGTGTTTTTTATGTTAGGTTTGTAGAGCCTTATTACTAAGACTGCATGTGGGTTTCGCCGGGAGGCGAGACCCATAGTGTTTTTTATGTATACTTGTTTTAATATGTCGTAAAAAAGTGGTAATTTCGCAGCATATATTTCAGACCATGTTCCGACAGTTCTCCTTAAATATTCGTGGTAAGCTCCGCGTATTCGACCGCCCTCTGGTGATGGGTATAGTCAACGTCACGCCTGATTCCTTCTATGGGAGATCGCGTAATTATTGTGATGCGGAAATAATCTCCAAAGTGGAGCAGATGGTCGAGGCAGGAGTGGATATTCTTGATGTGGGTGGATATTCCTCGCGTCCCGGTGCTGATGACGTTTGTACGGACCGTGAGCTCCGAAGGGTTGAAATGGGTCTGGGAGTCATAAAGAAGATGGCTCCGGATGTCATGGTGTCGGTCGATACGTTCCGGTCAGAGGTTGCCTCGGCTTGTGTGAGGGGACTTGGGGCGGATATAATAAATGATATATCCGGCGGTACTCTTGATGAGATGATGCCGGCTACGGTGGCTGAACTCGGTGTGCCTTATGTGCTGATGCACATGAGAGGTAATCCGACGACGATGCAGCAGCACACTGAGTATGATGATGTGACAGCGGATGTGATTGGTGAGCTGTCAGAGAGGGTTCGTGTCCTGCGTCTTGCCGGTGTGTCCGACATAATACTGGATCCCGGTTTTGGGTTCAGTAAAACAATGGAGCAGAATTATGAACTGATGCGCAATCTCGGCGCGTTTTGCGAAGCCTTTGATGAACCTTTGCTTGTCGGTGTCTCGAGAAAGTCCATGATAACGAAACCTCTCGGGATTACATC
This sequence comes from uncultured Duncaniella sp., assembly GCA_910587165.1. Classification (GTDB taxonomy): domain Bacteria; phylum Bacteroidota; class Bacteroidia; order Bacteroidales; family Muribaculaceae; genus Duncaniella. The sequence goes on along the minus strand of CAJUKP010000006.1, from coordinate 31,411 downwards.
TGATGAGGCTCTTAATGGAACGACGGTTCTCAATACTCTTGCCCTGGCTTCCGGAGCGTCCATACTTCGTGTGCATGATGTGAAGGAGGCTGTTGAGGCTGTGAAGTTATTTACTTTAACTGATAATTGATCGTGGAACAGTTTGGAATAAAAGATGCCTTTGATATAGCCATCGTGGCTTTGCTTCTTTTTTATCTTTACAGGATAATGAAGGAGAGCGGCACGATCAATATCTTTTTCGGGGTGCTCGCGTTCATTGTGGTCTGGGTCATAACTTCTCAGATACTTGAGCTGAAGCTTCTCGGAAGTATCCTCGATCAGTTTATGGGGATCGGTATGCTGGTTCTGGTCATCCTTTTTCAAGATCAGATCAAGCGTTTCCTTGTTGAGCTTGGTGATCATAAGAGGTGGAGGTTTCTCAAGAATCTATTCAGGCATGACAAGGCGGCCGAAAACTCGGATGCTCGCAAGTATGTGCTGCCGATTGTCTATGCTTGTATGAATATGGCAAAGACCAAGACCGGGGCACTCATTGTGATAAGACAGGAGATGCCTCTTGAATCATACGAGAAGAGCGGGGATATAATAGATGCCGATATCAATTCCCGTTTGATAGAGAATATCTTTTTTAAGAACTCTCCGCTTCATGATGGAGCAATGATCATAGACGGTACAAGAATCTGCAGCGCCGGCTGTATACTTCCCGTGAGTCATGACCGGAATGTCCCGAGAGCTCTTGGCCTGCGCCATCGTTCGGCGCTTGGTATCTCACAGGCCACAGATGCGTTCGCCATAGTTGTGTCTGAGGAAACCGGCAATATATCTGTCGCACACAAGGGTGCTCTCACTACCCGTCTTAGTTCTACGGATCTTGAGCACCGGTTGTCACAAATACTTGTAAAAGACTGATCAGCCTCTGTTTTCGCGGATAAAGGTGAAGTAATAGGGGGCTATATTGAGCCGTGTGCCTCCGATTGCGGGCGGAAAAATGAGCGAGATGGGCCAAATGGTTTTGCGGTTCGAAAAAAAATGCGTAAATTTGTATGCTCCAAAGGAAGGCGACAGGCTCGCCGGCCGAGGATAAGAATATAAAAAGAAGAATAATCATTTATCACGCAATGTCAGCAGAAGATAAAGAGAAACAACACGAATACAGTGCGAGCAATATTCAGGTGCTCGAAGGACTTGAGGCAGTAAGAAAGCGCCCTGCCATGTACATCGGCGACATCAGTGCCAAAGGTCTGCATCATCTCGTATATGAGGTGGTGGACAACTCCATCGACGAGGCTCTGGCTGGATATGCAACTCATATCGAGGTGTCTATCAACGAGGATAACTCCATCACAGTCGTTGACAATGGCCGCGGTATCCCGGTGGATATGCATGAGAAAGAACACAAAAGCGCCCTTGAAGTTGTGTTGACAGTTCTTCATGCCGGAGGTAAATTTGACAAGGGTTCCTACAAGGTGTCAGGTGGTCTTCATGGTGTCGGCGTAAGTTGCGTGAATGCGCTTTCGACATATCTCCGTGCGGAGGTGCGTAGAGATGGCAAGATATATATGCAGGAGTTTTCCTGTGGAAAGCCGACCTCTCAGCTTGAGGTGATCGGAGAGAGTGATGAGACCGGTACGACAGTCACTTTCAAACCTGATGCATCTATCTTCACCGAAACCGTATATGATTACAATACACTTTCTGTCCGCCTTCGTGATCTTGCATTCCTGAATGCAGGAATCACACTGACGCTTACTGACAAGCGCCAGCTTGACGGAGAGGGAAATCCTAAGAGAGATGTGTTCTATTCCAAGGACGGACTCAGGGAGTTTGTTGAATATATTGATTCCAACAAGGAGTCACTTATAAATGATGTGATCCATCTCACGACAGAGCGACAGGGTATTCCGGTCGAGGTGGCGTTGACTTATAATACCACTTTCAATGAGAACGTGCATTCATTTGTCAATAACATCAACACTATCGAAGGTGGAACCCATCTGAGTGGCTTCCGTCGTGGCCTGACCACTACATTGAAGAAGTATGCCGAGGATAACAAACTTTTCGATAAAGTAAAGGTAGAGGTTAGTGGCGATGACTTCCGTGAGGGTCTGACCGCGGTCATATCCGTAAAAGTCCTCGAACCACAGTTCGAGGGGCAGACCAAAACCAAACTTGGTAACAGTGAGGTGGCCGGTGCCGTTTCATCGGCTGTGAGTGAAGCTCTCCGCTATTATCTGGAGGAGCATCCCAAGCAGGCAAAAACAATTGTAGAGAAAGTGGCTCTTGCAGCCCAGGCCCGTCATGCGGCATATAACGCCCGAAACAAGATCCTCCGCAAATCTCCGCTTGCCGGAGGCGGACTCCCCGGTAAGCTCGCCGATTGCTCCTCCCGTCATGCCGAGGATTGTGAACTCTTCCTCGTCGAGGGTGATTCTGCAGGTGGAACCGCAAAGCAGGGTCGCGACAGAACATTTCAGGCCATCCTTCCTCTGCGTGGAAAAATCCTTAACGTGGAGAAGGCTATGGATCACAAGATACTTGACAATCAGGAGATCCAGAGCCTTTACAGGGCAATGCGTGTGAGCATTGGTACGGATGAAGATCCCATGGCCATCAACATCTCCCGTCTTGCATATCACAAGATAATAATCATGACCGATGCCGATGTGGACGGAAGCCATATCGCCACTCTACTCATGACCTTCTTCTTCCGCCGTATGCGTCCTGTAATCGAGAATGGCTATCTGTATTTGGCCACACCGCCTTTGTATAAGTGCTCGCGTGGCAAAGTGGAGGAATATTGCTGGACGGATGCCCAGGTGCAGCAGTTTATTGCTGTGAACGGCGAGAAAACCAAAGTGCAGCGATATAAAGGTCTTGGTGAGATGTCAGCCGAGGAGCTGCGCGACACCACGATGGATCCCGAGCAGCGTCTCCTCAAGAGGGTCACAATCACCGATGCAGCAGAGGCTGACCGTATTTTCTCTATGCTGATGGGCGAGGATGTCGGTCCACGTCGAGATTTCATCGAGACAAACGCCAATTACGCAAATATTGACGCTTAATTTGCCGGCGGGGTAAACTTTAGACCGCTTTTTATAATTATATAATATAAAAAGCATATCCCATTAAAATCATCACTATGGCTAAGACAACAAGCAAATCTGCTATAAGCCGTACACAGTCTGCACTTCAGAAGAGTGTCGAGGAGTTTGTGGCACAGCAGAAAAACAATACATATAATTATAAGCAGGTAGCCCATGCTATTGGTGCTAAAACTGCTGTCCAGCAGCGCAATATCGCTCTCATGCTTGTCGAGATGGCTTTCAATGGGGAGATCATTGAAGTTTCCCCGGGCAAATACAAATCTCCCCAACGAGGCAATGAGGCTATCGGAATCTTTGTCCGGCGTAGCAATGGAAAGAACTCCGTTGTGACAGAGGCGGATGGCGAGACCATATTCGTGGCTGAACGCAAGTCGATGCACGCACTCAACGGCGACCGTGTCCGTGTTAATATTGCCGCCCATCGCCGAGGGGCTGAGACTGAAGCGGAAGTGATCGAGATTATCGAGAAGAAGGAGCAGACTTTCATAGGCACATTGAAAGTTGACCGTCATTTCGGATATCTTCTTACTGACAGCAAATTTCTTGCTACCGATATTTTCATTCCCAAGGCAAAGCTCAAAGGTGGAATGACCGGTGACAAGGCTGTCGTGCGTATCACCGAATGGAAGGATGACATGAAGAACCCCAGCGGTGAGGTGATCGACATTCTTGGCAAGGCCGGAGAGAACAACACGGAAATCCATGCCATACTTGCGGAGTTCGGACTTCCGTATAAATATCCGCAGGCAGTTGAGACTGCAGCCAATAAGATTGGCGCCGGTATAACGGACGAAGAGGTGGCAACACGTATTGATATGCGTGATACTCTCACGTTCACGATAGATCCGCACGATGCTAAGGATTTCGATGATGCGCTGTCATTCAAGAGTCTTCCAAACGGGAGATATGAGGTCGGCGTTCATATTGCCGATGTCACCCATTATGTGCTGCCTGACACTATCATAGACAAGGAGGCTCAGAAGAGAGCTACCTCGGTATATCTTGTGGATAGGGTGGTTCCGATGCTTCCCGAGCATCTGTGCAACGGTATATGTTCTCTGCGTCCGGACGAGGAGAAGCTTGCTTTCTCGGTCATATTCGAAATGGATGATGACGCGAGAGTGCACAGCTCGAAGATTGCCCGGACAGTCATCCGGTCCGACCGCCGATTCTCCTATGAGGAGGCGCAAAGTGTGATCGAGACAGGTATGGGTGATTGCGTAGAAGCCATACTCAAACTTGATTCCATGGCCAAAGAGCTCCGCAGACAACGTTATGAGGATGGTTCGGTAGAGTTTGATAGAGCGGAGGTCAAATTTGACATAACTCCTGACGGCACACCTACCGGAGTATACTTCAAGGTGTCAAAGGATGCCAATAAACTTATCGAGGAGTTCATGCTCCTTGCCAACAAGACGGTGGCTGCATTCGTGGGCAAACCACAGGGCAAAAAGAAAGCCAAAGCGTTTGTCTATCGTGTGCATGATGTGCCTGATCCGCAGAGACTGGCCGATCTCGCGGCTATTGCCAGGGCTTTCGGCTACAAGATCAAGTCATCGGGTACTCCGAAAGAGATCAACAGGTCCATCAACAAGATGCTTGCAGAGGTGAAAGGCAAGGGTGAGGAGAATTATCTCGCAACTCTCGCCATACGCTCTATGGCAAAGGCTATTTATACGACTGATAATATCGGCCATTATGGACTTGGGTTTGACTACTATACACATTTCACCTCGCCGATACGCCGCTACCCCGACATGATGGTCCACAGGTTGCTTGCCCGTTATCTTGCAGGCGGGAGGAGCGTGAATCTGCAGAAGCTCGAGGACCAGTGCAAGCATTCCAGTGAGATGGAACAGCTCGCGGCCACAGCTGAGCGCGCTTCGATAAAGTACAAGCAGGTTGAGTATATGCAGTCGCATCTCGGAGAGTCATTCTCGGGCATCATCTCAGGTGTCACAGAGTGGGGACTGTATGTTGAGCTCAATGACAACCTTTGCGAAGGACTGATACCCATGCGTGATCTTGCCGACGATTTTTACGATTTCGACGAGAAGAATCATTGTCTTATTGGACGTAGGCACAATCACCGCTATCGTCTCGGCGATAATGTGGATATTAAGGTGGCCCGTGCCGATCTTGAAAAGAAGCAGCTTGATTTTGTGCTTCTCGATGATAAGGGCAATGATCTGAGAGGTGAGGATTACATGGGCAAAAAAGGTAGTTCCAAGGCTATTCTCAATCAACAACAGCACGGCAAAAAGAAACACCGCCGCAAATAACCGACATATCATGAAGGAATTCAACGAATATCTCCAGACAGTAAACGACGCGTTATCCAATCTCAGGTTGCCCGAGCAGCCTGCCGGATTGTATTCTCCAATAGTGTATACCCTTGATTGCGGTGGTAAACGACTGCGCCCGGTGCTCACTCTTGCAGCTTGTGAGGCTCTTGGGGCAGACCCGATGAGGTCTATACACCAGGCTGTGGCTATCGAGATGTTTCATAATTTCACATTGCTTCATGATGATGTGATGGATAATGCTGATGTGAGACGCGGCCGTCCGACTGTCCACAAGAAATGGAACAATGAGACGGCTATCCTTTCGGGAGATGCGATGCTCACAACCTCGACAATGCTCCTTTCCGTAAAGGCTGGAGATCATCTTGCACAGGCTCTGGAACTGTTCAACGGTACTGCCATGAATATATATGAGGGACAGCAGCTTGATATGGATTTCGAGAATAGGTCAGATGTCACTGTCGAGGAATATATGGAGATGATTCGTCTGAAAACCTCCGTACTGTTGGGCTGTGCCTGTGGAATGGGTGCTCTTATGGCTGATGCTCCTTTTGAGACTCAGGTCAAATTCTTTGAATATGGGGTGAATCTCGGTCTTGCATTCCAACTTCAGGATGACTATCTCGATACGTATGGTAATCCCGAGACATTTGGAAAAGCGATCGGAGGTGACATCCTCAACGACAAGAAGACATGGCTTCTGATAATGGCTATGAATGAGGATACCACAGGTACTGTAAAATCACTTCTCGGAAGTACTGATAATCCTGCCGCAAAGATAGAGGCCGTAAAGAGTGTCTACAATAGTCTCAATCTGCCTGAACGCATTCACGAACTTATCAGTGCATACGTGGATTCGGCAATAAAATGTCTTGATCTGCTTGAGATCTCTCCAGAGGCCAGGACATTCTTTATGGATCTTGCTCTGAACTCTGTCAATCGAGACAAGTGATGATTGTCGATACCCATACTCATCTATATCTGCCTGAGTTTGATGAGGATGCAACCGGAGCAGTGGAGCGAGCCATTGAGGCCGGGGTAGGGATGATGTTGTTGCCCAACGTCGGACTTGATACAGTTGGGCCCATGCATGATCTGAACAAACGTTATCCTGATTCTACTAGTATGGCCATGGGACTGCATCCCACAGAAGTAGGGGAGAACTATGTATCGGATCTCCGGAAGATTGAGTCGGAACTGATTGATGGCGAAAAGAAGTATATCGCTGTTGGTGAAGTCGGTATTGATTTGTATTGGGACAAGACGTATGTCAATGAACAGATTGACGTTTTTTCCAGACAGGTTGATATTGCCATCCGTCTTGACTTGCCTGTGATAATACATTGTCGTGACGGACTCCGTGAAGTCTTGGATGTTCTCAGGAGTAAATCGGAATTGCCAAGAGCTGTGTTCCACAGTTTCGGAGGATCGGCTGAGGATGTTGCCTCAATCAGGGAAGTGGGTGACTTTTATTTCGGTATAAACGGAATAGTCACGTTCAAGAATAGCCGTCTGAGGGAGGTGCTTCCTGTGATAGGTGCGGATCGTATTCTCCTTGAGACAGATTCGCCATATCTCGCTCCGGTTCCTTTCAGAGGAAAGCGTAATGAAAGTGCCTATATTGTCAATACGGCACGTACTGTTGCAGATGCGCTTGGATTGTCATTTGAAGAAATTTGTGATATCACCACGCGCAACGCTTTTGAATTGTTCAGATTCAAGCAATAAATGTGTTGATTTTGCGTTAGATGGTTATGAGATACTTCATCACCCTCATAATGATATGTGCTTTTGTTCTCGCCAAAGGAGAGGATGATGCGTCGTATGTCCAGATAAGCATTCCGGTCGCTTGCATGAGGGAGGAAGGATCTCATTCATCCCAACTTGTGTCGCAGACGATCCTTGGCACACCGATGAAGGTCCTTGCCAAAGAGGGCGAATGGTGGGCGCTTAAAGGCCCTGACGATTATGAGGGCTATGTCAACATCTCGGGATTTGTCCCCATGCCGACGGAAAGATTGGAGGCATGGAAGAACTCTCGGAGACTGATGGTTAATTCAATACGGGAGGCGGTGGTGCTTGTGGATTCATTGACGGCAGGTGAGGGCCGCAATGTCCTTTCATCTCTTGTCAATGGTTCAATTGTCGAGGGCGTGATACGCGCCGGATCTGAATTTGTAAAAATTACTCTTCCGGACGGACGTATGGGGTATATTGAAACATCGGGTGTGGCTCCACTTGACTCCATGCCTAAGCTTGATATGGAGGAGTTGATTGATAAGTGTTATTCTCTCATGGATACTCCATATCTGTGGGGCGGTTGTTCCACGAAGAGTATGGATTGCTCAGGACTTGTGAGGCTGTTGTTTCTGAATTATGGTCTCCTGCTTCCCAGAGATGCGTGTGATCAGTTCAAGACTGGAACCGAGGTTCATGAGGATTTAAGACCGGGTGACCTGATGTTTTTCAGCACCACTCCCGAAGGAGCTATAACCCATGTGGCACTTTATGATAATGACAACCGATACATACATTGCTCCGGTAAGGTAAAGGTGAGCGGTATGTCGGAAAACGACCCCGATTTTTCGCATAGATATTATCGTGGGGCAAGGCGTGTCTTTGATTCGCCTGAATGCGTAGGTATAAAGAGTATCAAAAGCCATTCCTGGTATTTTTAAAAGAATAAAATTTTAACCCGATCATGATAACATTCATAGTCTGTCTGACTCTACTTGTAACTGCATATTTCACTTACGGAAAATATCTTGAACGTCAGGCCGGTGCCGATGATTCATTGCCCACTCCCGCATTCAGAATGGAAGATGGCGTGGACTACATGAAACTCCCCCGTTGGCGCGTATTTCTTATTCAGTTACTCAATATAGCCGGTACAGGCCCGATATTCGGGGCTATTCTTGGCGCGTGTTTCGGTCCGGTCGCTTTCATCTGGATTACTTTAGGCGGAATTTTTTTCGGGGCTATGCATGATTATATGTCCGGAATGATGATTCTTCGTCACGATGGCAAGAGTCTGCCTGAGGTCATCGGAGTCTATCTCGGTCAGACCACACGCAGTATGGTGCGGTATTTCTCCATCGCTTTGCTTGTGCTTGTCGGTGCGGTGTTCATTCTAAGCCCCGCACAGCTGTTGAGTTCTCTCCTCCCGTCGATAAGCCAATCGGTATGGATATATTTGATCCTTGCTTATTATGTGATTGCCACTATGCTGCCTGTGGACAAGGTGATAGGAAAGATATATCCTGTTTTTGGCGTGGCACTCGTGGCCATGGCCCTGGGGTTGTTGTGTGTCCTTCTTTCCGGCACATATCCTATACCGGAGATATCAGCGGCTACGTTGCATAACTATCAGCTTAACCCCGAGGCGCTGCCGATACTTCCCACACTTTTCATAACCATCGCCTGCGGTGCCATTTCCGGATTTCATGCCACACAGTCACCGTTGATGGCGAGATGTGTGACGAGCGAGAGAAAATGCCGGTCTGTATTCTATGGATCTATGATCTCCGAGAGTGTGATAGCACTGATCTGGGCTGCTGTTGCCATGGCTTTCTTCCATGGCCCCACCGGGCTCAACGAACAACTTGCCGAGCATGGGAATAATGCCGCATGGGCTGTCGATGTGATCTCCAGGTCGACACTTGGAACAGTGGGCGCTGTGCTTGCTCTTCTTGGAGTGGTTGCTGCACCTATCACATCCGGTGACACCGCTTTCCGAGGAGCTCGGCTCATCGTGGCCGATATGTTCAGTTATGATCAGCGGCGTGTGCTCAACCGTTTCCTTGTATGTATCCCGCTTTTTGTAGTCGGGTATGGAATAACTCTTGTCGATTTTGATGTTGTATGGCGTTATTTCGCATGGGCCAATCAGACACTTGCCGCTGTAGTCCTGTGGTCTATCTATGTATGGCTCGTACAGCGTGGCAAGAATTATTGGATCGCGCTTGTTCCGGCGATTTTCATGACCTTCATCGACACATTTTTTGTGTTCTATGCCCCTCAGTTCTTAGGTATTGAGGATCGTCACATATCTTTGCCGCTTGCCGGAGCCATCACACTTTTGTTTGCTTATCTCGCTTTCAGAAGGGCTAACGTCATGAAATCATTAGAACCATCTTCGATATGATACTTCTCAATACCACATTCTACATACACCCTTCGTTGACGGAAGAATTTTCAACCTGGGTAAAAGAGCAATATCTCCCGTCGGCACTTGGAAGCGGACTCTATGATGCTTCATTAAGCCGTATAATGGCTGATGTCGGGGAGGATGTCACCGGATATGCCATGCACCTTTATTGTGACTCTCTTGAAGAAGCCGAGAGGTGGCACGATGGTACCGGGGCAGCAGTACGCGAGACCTTCCTCTCCAGATACGGACAGAAGGCGTTGTTCTTTTCTACATATATGGAAGTTCTTCCGCTTTAGGGATGGATATCAAGGAATTTGAACGTATAATAATAGGTATTGATCCCGGTACAAATGTATTGGGATACGGTATCCTTGGCGTGAAATCAAAAAAACCTGTGCTTGTTGCTCTTGGAGTCGTGAAACTCAGCAAGTTTGAGAGTCATTACCTTCGTTTGCGCCGTATATATGAACGAGTGCAGGGACTGGTGGAGCAGTATCTGCCTGATGAGATGGCCATAGAGGCTCCTTTCTTCGGGAAAAACGTTCAGTCTATGCTCAAGCTTGGCCGTGCTCAGGGTGTGGCTATGGCGGCCGCATTGACCCGAGATCTTCCTATTGTCGAATATGAACCACGAAAAATCAAAATGGCTATCACCGGAAACGGTGGCGCGTCTAAGGAACAAGTGAGAGAAATGCTTAGGAGGATCCTCTCAATCCCTTCGGATCAGCTTGATATAGAACTCGATGCGACAGACGGGCTTGCCGCGGCGCTATGCCACTTCTATGAATCGTCCCGTCCGGTTCTACCATCCGGCCCGAAGTCGTGGAAAGAGTTCATTGCCAGCAATCCCGATCGCGTCAAGTAGTTTTATTTTTACGTTTGAGATATCTTCCGATGAATTTGAAATGGCGGAATAGGGTGGGGAAGAAGCCGTAATAATGGCTCATTATGAAGAATCTCTCAGTCAGCGATTTACGATGATTTGCGGTGGTTACTCCTTCGGAAAGGTAATCAACCACTGTTTCATTGAGATAACAGTTGCGCATTGACCGTTGCAGACATCGTATGCACCACTCGTAATCAGCTGAGAATTTCAGCCTTGTGTCAAAATTGTTAGTCAGTTTCCTGAGTACTACAAAGGCTTGGTGGCATACTACCATCCCATGTTTAAACGACTCGAGCGTGAGCACCTCGGGAGCTGTCAGATGTCGTGGGCCTATGTAATTCCTTCCTTCATCCACAATATCGGTCTGTCCGTAGAGTATTCCGGGATAGTCATTTTCCATGATTGCTTCAGCAAAATGCTCAAGTGTGTGCGGACTATGAAATGAGTCGCCGGCGTTCAGAAACACTACATAGTCGCCGGTCGCTATTCCAAGACCCTTGTTCATTGCATCATATAAACCTTTGTCAGGTTCAGATACAATGGTCTTATTATCAATCGCGGAGTTCTCGGCCATGGACACGGTCCCGTCTTTTGACGCTCCGTCAATCAGGATAAACTCGTATAATTTGCAAGTTTGTTCCTCGATACTGCGTAATGTCGGGCCTAATGTGTTTTCTGCGTTATAGGTGACAGTTATAATCGAAATGAGAGGATTCATAGTGGGTGTATGGATGTATAAACGGATTGCATTAGCAAAAATAAGGTAAAAATCCGTCATCTCCAAATTTTAGACTTGAAACCGTCCTCAGGTGTTTGTTAATGCCATATATGAAAGTATTCACTATTTTGCATCATAATCACTATTATGTAAAATAGACTTATGGGAAGAACGAAATCAATACTATTCAAAACGTCACACCCCACTCCTGTCGTCCATGTCATTTTCTGAACGGGATTGAAAGAATGTAATAAACCGGAACTGGCTGGTTGTTGATTTCACCGGCTTCCCAGTGAGGCATCTCCGAAATAATTCTGATGGCTTCGTCGTCAAGTGATTTTTCGACGCTTCTCAATACAGAGACGTTGGAAATCCTGCCGTCTTCATTTACAACGAAACTGCATCTTACTCTCCCCTCGATCCCGTCATGATAAGCTTCACGAGGATATTTCCGCTCGCGATTGATGAATTTCATCATGGCGATGTCTCCTCCGGGAAATTGCGGCATGAGATCAACCATATATGTTTCATAGACTTCGACAAATTCCGACGGATTGTCGGCCTTTGTCCGGATAAAGCAAGCCAATGAGATGAATATGAGGACTATATATTTCATTTAAGAAAAGGAGTAGAGTGTTATGATGATGCAAAGATAGGTTGTGAAAGGCAATGTCACAAATGTTTTGAGATTGATTACAATTGTTTTGTATTTGTTTACAAACAAATGAATCGTTGCAATTTATAATATTTCCGGACTTTTGCCGTTTTATATAGAAGAATACCGTTGCCACATGAAATTACTCAAGAGAATTCTCATATATAATTTGTTCATATTCTGCACATTGATACTTGCTCCCGCTCGTATCGCTGCACAGGATGGAACAAACGCCTATACTTTTTTGAATATCCCGACCTCTACCCTCGCCTATGGTCTCGGTGGAGTAAATATATCTAACATCCATGACGATGTCTATGCGGCTGACCGCAACCCGGGACTGCTTGGGGCTGAGATTGATATGCAGTTGGGAGTGAATTATATGAGATATGTGGGTGAAAGCAATTTCGCCGGTGTCAAATTCGGACGAAGGGCCGGTGAACATGGCGCATGGGCTGCCGGTATTCAATATTTCGGCTACGGGAAAATAAAGGGAGCTGATGTCAACGGTGTGTTGACCGGTGAATTTTCGCCAAAAGATATGGTGTTCAATGTCACTTATGCTCATGATATCAACAGCAATTGGCGTGGTGGTGCCACGGTCAAATATATCTATTCTTCCTATGATTCGTTTTCAGCAATGGCTCTTGCTACGGACATAGGTGTGAATTATTTCAATCCGGATGCCGATTTCTCTTTTTCTGCGATGGTCGCCAATCTCGGTGGTCAGGTCAAGAGATTTAACGATAAATATGACCGCTTGCCCATTGACCTGCGGCTCGGTGTGTCAAAGTCATTCGGAACACTTCCGGTTGTATTCTCTGTAACGGCGTGGAATCTGACCAAATGGCATCTCCCCTACTTCGATAATGGTGACGGGACCAAGGATGATGCCGGTGAGGTCAAGGATAAATTCATGTCCAACTTTTTCAGACATCTTATTTTCGGTGCTGATTTCACTCCAAGCGACAATTTCAGGATAGGCCTTGGATATAACTACAAGACCCGTACTGATATGTCTACTTACAAACGGAGTTTCCTTTCCGGTTTTTCAGTCGATATGGGACTTGATGTCAGATCCTTCAGCATAGGAGTCGCTCTTGCCCAGCCCCATACAGGCGCAACCACGTTTATGCTCAATCTTTCAACTAAGTTATATGAATTCTGATAAGAAAATCATCATAGCCATTGACGGATACTCTTCGTCGGGCAAAAGCACTATGGCCAGACATCTTGCCAAGACGATCGGTTATCGCTATATAGATTCCGGCGCGATGTACCGGGCCGTGACACTTGCTGCAATGCGAGCCGGACTTGTATCCAGGGATATGGCGCCCTCGTCTGAGGCTATAGCAGCTATTCTGCCAGGACTTTCGATTGATTTTGAGGTTGTTGCTGATGGCCAGAACACCATGCTCAATGGAGAGAATGTAGAGAAGGATATACGTTCACTCGAAGTTTCGTCATGTGTATCTCCTGTCGCGGCGATTCCCGAGGTGCGTCATGCACTCGTGGATATGCAGCGTCTCATGGGTGAATCGAAAGGTATTGTCATGGATGGCCGTGATATAGGGACTGTGGTTTTCCCGGCTGCAGAGATGAAGGTTTTCTGTGATGCAAGTGCTGAGAAGAGGGCCAGCCGCCGGTACAAGGAGCTTACTGAAAAGGGCGCGCAGGTGACCTATAATGAAGTCCTTGAGAATGTGAGATCTCGAGATTATATTGATGAGAACCGCGATGAGAGTCCTTTGCGTTGTGCTCAGGATGCGGTCCGGCTTGATAATTCCGAGATGACAATAGATGAGCAGAACGAATGGCTGATGAACCTCTATAATCGAATCGTAAATGGCTGAACCGATCATTGAGATTGATGCCCGCTCGGGTTTCTGTCACGGCGTGGTCACGGCTATCCGCAAGGCGGAGGAAGAACTATCACGTAGTTCCGAACCGCTGTATTGCCTTGGTGATATCGTGCATAACAGTGATGAAGTGGAAAGACTTGAGAAAGCAGGATTGACAACAATCACGCATTCTGATCTGAAAGATCTGAACGGAGTGCGTGTGCTTCTCAGAGCACATGGAGAGCCACCGTCCACATATCGTTGCGCTTCTGAGCGGGGCATAGAGATTGTGGATGCTACTTGCCCGGTAGTGCTGCGTCTGCAGCAGCGGATCAAGGAGGTCTATGACAACACCACTCCCCGCCCCCAGATAGTTATATATGGGAAATCAGGCCATGCCGAGGTGAACGGTCTTGTTGGCCAGACCAATGGAGAGGCTATTGTTGTGGAGTCGCTCGATCAGCTGTCCAAAATAGATTTCAACCGTGACATCTCGCTATATTCACAGACAACCATGTCACTGCAGGGACTTGCAGAGATGGTTGAGGAGATCTCGCGCCGTATCGGTCCTGATGTGCGTTTCCAGTATTTTGATACAATCTGCCGTCAGGTGGCAAACCGAGTCAATCACTTGCGTGAGTTTGCCGAAAGTCATGATGTGATACTTTTTGTGGCCGGAGCAAAAAGCAGCAATGGCAAGGTGCTTTTTCATGAGTGTCTCGATGTCAATCCGAGATCCTATCTTGTGTCACGTGCCGGTGATTTTTCAAGCGAATGGATTGATGGTGCTACATCTATCGGTATATGTGGCGCTACATCAACTCCGCGATGGCTGATGGAGCAAGTGAGGGATACTGTGAAGAAATCATTGTCGGGCAATGGATAACTTCGTGGCTGTCGATGTGGAGACCGCTAATAATGAGCCGACCTCAATCTGTGCCATCGGTGCAGTAAAGGTTGTCGGAGGAATTATTGTCGACCGGTTCTATGAACTTGTCAAGCCTGAGCCTGAGTATTATTTCAGGCATTTTACTGAAAACATACATGGGATAGGAAGAAACGATACTGAAAATGCCCGTACATTCGATCGGGTGTGGCGGGATCTTGACCGTATCATAGACGGCCTTCCTCTTGTTGCCCACAACAAAGGTTTTGATGAAAGGTGTATCCGTGCCGCCCACAGGTGTTATGGCATGGAGTATCCGGGCTATCAGTTCCTGTGTACTCTTGTAAAATCCAGGCAGACTTTCCCGCGTTCGCTTGTCGGTTCTTTCAGCCTACCCCACTTGTGCGGGTTTATGGGTATACCGTTCAATAATCATCACAACGCACTTGCCGATGCCGAGGCGTGTGCAAAAATAGCAATGGCAATCTTATGAGAAAGTTATACATCTGTTTTATCTCATTCGTGACAATGATGATAATGGCTTCATGTGGCGGAGGCGATGGGAAAGTGTCAGGGAAGGTATCTCAGAGAGTCAAGGATCATGAGGCATATACTCTTGGCGAGAATCATGCAGCGGAACTTATCGGGATCGCGGCTGACGAATCGGCCGTCCAGGATAAGCTGCTTGAGGTCCATGCCCGTGTGACAAATATCAGAGAAAAGCTTGGGGCGCAATCCGCCGCAGACTATGAGAGAGGTTTTACCCGCTACATAGAGGCAAACTCAGATTCGCTCGCACGTCTGTTGTTTTAGCATTATATTCTGAATTTTTCCTAAATCAGCATATCCACGTTTGGTTTTCATTGTAAAAGTTATTACTTTTGTGTCAACACGTTTTGATACCAAATGCAATTCTATAGCACAAATAGACAATGCCAGAAAGTCTCTTTGAAAGAGGCTGTCATGATGGGACTTGCTCCTGACGGCGGTCTTTTTATGCCCGAGCATATACCTGTCATTCCCAAGGCTTTCTTCAATAATATCGGCGAGATGAATATCCGGGAGATCGCCTACGTTGTGGCAGACATGATGCTTGGCGATGATATTGACTCGGAGGATATCCAACGTATCGTGAATGATACGTTCACCTTTGATGTCCCTTTGGTGAGGCTTGAGGAAGATATATATTCTCTTGAATTGTTCCATGGCCCTACCCTTGCGTTCAAGGATGTGGGCGCAAGATTCCTGGCCAGGATCATCAGTCATTTCGGCTCGCCGTCATCTGGGCGTAAGGTGAAAGTGCTTGTGGCCACATCGGGAGATTCCGGTGGCGCAGTGGCAAACGGATTTCTCAATGTTCCCGGTGTTGAGGTCTATGTCCTCTTTCCTCAGGGTGGATTGACCCCTTTTCAAAGGGCGCAATTTTCCATTGCAGATTCCAATATATACCCGATAGAGGTGATAGGGACGTTTGACGATTGCCAGCGTATTGTCAAGGAGACCTTCATGGACAATGATCTCAGGTCCGAGACTTCGCTCACATCTGCCAACTCCATCAATATCTGTCGTCTGCTTCCCCAGATGTTCTACTTCTTTCATGGGTATGCATCCCTCATTCATGCTGAGGGTAGAGATTGCCGCGTTGTGATCTCAGTTCCGTGTGGTAATCTTGGAAATCTGACGGCCGGCCTTCTTGCCTGGAGGATGGGACTCCCGGTGTCGCGTTTTGTCGTGGCCAATAATGTCAATGATGTCACGTCCGGATTCCTTAACTCGGGTATATTCACTCCAAAACGAGCCGTCAGAACGGTTGCCTGTGCCATGGATGTCGGTAATCCCTCCAATATGTCGCGTATTCAGGAACTGTTTGATGGCGATATCGAACGGATGAGACAGTTCATGAAGGGGTACTCATATTCTGATATGGAGATAATCAATACTATCTCACAGACTCATTTTTATGACAACTATATAGTCGATCCTCATGGGGCAACAGCCTTTCAGGCATTGAAAGATGATCTGAAACCGGGCGAGAAAGGACTTTTCCTTGAAACAGCGCATCCCTCGAAATTCGCCCGTAGCGTGACCCTTGCCACCGGAATGAGGTTTGACAAGACAATTCCGACAGGAGCCAAGGTGCATACTCCACGGATATCGGCCTCTGCTGATGCCCTCAAAAAAATACTACTCGCACCAACTATTCATAATTGACACACGTTACAATATAATAACGTAAGTAATCATCTAATTTCCATCAATAATGGCAGCCAACAAACGCCTTCTGAAAAAAGAAATCCGCAGGATATGCGGAGCATTAGCAGGTGAGTGCGTAATCGCAAAACTCACAGTACCCGGTATCAATCCCGAGGATTTCAACCATATCATCTATAAGCTGGCTGATCTTCAGGAATCGGCAGTCCGTCTTGTAAGTGTTGAATTTCCTCAGTCGCCATCATCTTTTGAGAGCATGAAGGCTTATCGTGACGCCCGTCATGCCTACTTCAAGGAGTCGTTTACCAAATTGAAGCTCGAGTTTAACAAACGTGTTGAGGAGCTTGTCAAGGAAATGAACTCTGCCCTTCCCGAAGAACAGAAGAAAGCCAACAAGGCTGCAGCCACTAAAGAATAACCATACATCAAACCATAATCCTTTTTCCTCACCCTCGGCATGATGAAGTCATTCTGCAAATTTCTTCTGAAACTTTTCGGCTGGAAGGTGATCTACACTGTCCCTCAATACCCCAAAAGTATAATATGTGTGGCCCCGCACACCTCCAATTGGGATTTTGTCCTCGGCAAGTTTGCCTATTGGTCGGTGGGTGGCCATGCCGGTTTCCTCATAAAGGAGGCTTGGTTCTTCTTCCCGATGAATCTTATTTTCAAGGCTCTTGGCGGGATCCCGGTCGCAAAGAAGCGCGGTTCGTCGTTGACGGAAGTCCTGGTGGAGAAATTCAGGCATTCTGATAGAATGTCGATTGCAATCACACCGGAGGGAACGAGATCACGTGTGACCGAATGGCGCACGGGCTTCCTTCATATCGCCTATGAGGCGCAGGTCCCCATTGTGCTTGGCGCGATTGACGCTGCCAATAAGACAGTGCGCATAGAAAGGACATTTTATCCCACAGGTGATTTTAAGTCCGACATGAGGGCTATAAAGGATTATTACCGCAACTTCCAGGGTATAATACCTGAAAATTTCTCTGCTGAATGAAAATCTGCACCATTCCTTATGACATAATATATGGGGCCCCCGAGGAGAATTTTTCAGGTGTGGCTCATGCGCTCAGTCAGGTAGAATCTGATACTGATGTTGTGGTGCTTCCGGAACTGTTCACCACGGCGTTTATTCCTGACGAGAAAAGAGTGGCGGCCTTGGCCGAAACCAATAAAGGAAAGACTGTCGATACTCTCAGGAGGTGGTCACAGTTTTTCGGCTTTGCCATTGCAGGCAGCTTTCTTGCCACTGATGGAGAAGGACATTATTTCAACAGGGCTTTCTTTGTAGAACCGCTCGGTGATATCACCTTCTATGATAAACGTCACCTGTTTCCCCTCTCCACAGAGGATATGGTATATTCCCCCGGTAGGAATTTAGCTCCGGTAGTAAGGTTCAGGGGATGGAATTTCAAGATTATAATATGTTTTGATCTTCGTTTCCCTGTATGGTGCCGTAATATCCCCGGTGATCTCTATGATGTCCTGCTTGTCCCGTCCAATTGGCCTCATTCCCGCAATAGACCGTATAAGATACTTTTATCGGCACGTGCGGTTGAGAATCAGGTCTATGCGATTGGTGCGAACAGATCCGGATCGGATCCCTACGGGGAATATCCGAGGATTGATTCTGCCATATATGACAACTGGGGCAATGCCATACATGAGACACGTCGCAACGGTTATCTCTACGCATTGCTCGATCATGAGGAGCTGGAGCAAGGGCGTCGAAAATTCCCGGCATTTCAAGCGGCTGACAAGTGGAATATCGAACTTTGATATAAAAGATCAGGCCATCGCATTTCTGCGATGGCCTGATCTTTTATATCGGGGAGAGTTTGTAAGCTCCGTATGAATTATTTGCTTGCGATAGAGCTTGATACGGTGAGACGGAGACGACCCTTTGCGCGACGACGGGCAAGCACCTTGCGGCCATCGGGTGTGGACATACGGGCACGGAAGCCGTGCTTGTTAACTCTCTTTCTGTTAGAAGGTTGGAATGTTCTTTTCATTGCCGTTTATTTTTATTCTTGTTGTTATTCCACAATTTGAGGTGCAAATTTAAGAATATTTTTTCAGAACGGCAAATGTTTTTAACAATTTCCATCCCAAAAATTTTAAATGGGTGTGGACTGAAGCATCTGTACAGCCCTTTTGTCTCGGACGGACAGTGTCAGACTATCTCTGATTTGACAATGGCGCACCACTCGCGTACTCTGGAGAGGGTCTCGTCCGGATGGTTGATGTTGTCTATGCAGAGACCGACAATCATACCTTTCACGTCGCTCTCGGAATGGCTGTATTCATAGCCTTCGTTGTTGAACGGGGCAATAAATTCCGGATGGGCATCATGAAGACGATGATATATTTCCCCTACTCCATTGCAGAAAGTCTCGCTCATGGAATCGTCGCCACATCCGAAGATGGCCACCTCCTTGCCTCTGAGATCAAGTGCGCCAACCCCATCGAGCCATGTCGCCATATCGGCCTGAAGGTCTCCGTCACCCCAGGTGCTTGCTCCGATGAGCAAAACATCATAATCCCCGACTGTTGATGGTGATGTTGTTGCTACATCATGGATATCATTCTCGGCCACGTTGAGTTCAGAGCCGATCATTTCAGCGATATCTTTTGTGGTCCCGGTTGTGGTCCCATAGAATATTCCTATCTTCTTCATAGTTTATCTTTTAAGTTGTTTGATTTTTTAACGTTTATAAGCCTGTGATGGTTCATCATTAATTTTTTTGTTTTATTGGGCGGATTGCGTTTGAATGTTCGGGGATATTTTAGTAACTTTGCTTTTCAAACTTAATCCGATATATGGCATCAACCATCTCCCCTATCGACGAATCTTCATTCTCTGACACCTCGGCCTACGATCCTGAGGCTATATTAAATAAACCCAGGCAGAAACCTGTCTCAATCACTGAATCAGACGGAGTGGAAAAACCGACTGTGACTCCGGCCGCAGAAGTGGAAGCTGAAGCCCCTGCTCCTGAAATATCCGGGCAGACTCATGCTGCCGAGGAACCGGCGCAGACTCAAACTCAGACACACACTCATAAACGCATTTCTCCGTTTAGCAGGTTTGTGACACTGTTGCTTGATTCCCGCACCGTGCGGTTCTTTGGTCTTGTTCTCGTAATCGTGGCATTCTATGCCTTGATTGTCTCAATATCCTTTTTCGCCCATATCGGTTCTGACCAGAGTGCTGTATTGAGTGGCGAGCTTGATCCGGAAATGATCGGTAATACCGGTGGGCCTCTTGGTGCATGGCTTTCAGATACTTTGATAAATGATTGGCTTGGAATTGGTGCTTTCCTGCTTATTATCTGGATGATCCTGACCGGATTGACCCTTATGAAATATTATAAGTCGGATTTCTGGGGGCTGACTATGCGTTGCCTGCTTTCTGCTGTAGCGGTGTCCGTTATAAGTGGCCTTGTCACTTGCGAGATCGCGTCCCCGTTTTATTGGGGTGGCCGTCATGGTCACATATTGAATGAGCGCCTTATCACATTTACCGGTATATGGGGAGCGATAGGCGTGAGTCTGATCATGGGTGGCATGGTAGTCTTTCTATATCTCACTGAATTGAGCAAAGCCACACGTGCTGTCTCATCTCATGTGTCGGTATTTATCGAACGTAACAGAACAATCAGGGAAGAACGCCGCAGACGTAAGGAAGAGGAAAGAGCCCGGATTGAGGAGGAACGCCTTGAGGAGGAAAGATTGGAGGCACAGCGTAGAGCTGAGGCAGAGGCAGAAGCAGAGGCGGAAGCGCGTGCGGCTGCCATTCCGGCTGCAGCTGTTGCGGTGTCTGCTCCTTCTGCATCGCGTGTCTCTCCGGAACCTGATAATATTGTTCAGCCGATGCCGGCAACTTCTGTTCCGGAAAAAACAGAAACCGGGTCGCAAATCAAGCCTTCTGAACCGGTGAAATCTGATCCTGTGGAGCCTGTCGCTGAGACTGTGGACGCGAAATCAGATGTCGAGGATGAAGAGGAGCAGCCTTCTCTGTTCAATATATCCGTACCTGTTGATACTGTTGTAGAGCCAGTGGAGGATGAGGATATAAATGAGCCTCTTTTCGTGGCACCGGAGAAAAAAGAGATAAGAACCTCGGCTATGGTTGCCGATCAGCCAAAATTTGACCCCAGAGCTGAACTGTCGGGCTATAGATTCCCCTCGCTGGATCTGTTGCGAGAATCTGACCGGAAAGGGCCAAGTGTCGATACCCATGAGATGGAAGAGAATAAACAGCGCATCACTAACACTCTTAACAATTATGGGATACCTATCCGCAGGATAGAGGCTACTGTGGGCCCGACTGTCACACTTTACGAGATCATTCCTGCCGAGGGAGTCAGAATCGCCCGTATCAAACATCTTGAGGATGATATAGCTCTCAGTCTGTCGGCTCTCGGAATCCGTATCATTGCCCCAATCCCCGGCAAGGGAACCATTGGCATTGAGGTGCCTAATAAGGATCCCCAGACAGTGTCGATGCGTTCAGTCATAGACTCCGATATCTACAAGAACAGTAAGATGGAGCTTCCGATGGCTATGGGATGTACGATATCCAACGATGTCTTTATGGCCGATTTGTGCAAGATGCCTCATTTGCTTGTCGCAGGAGCGACCGGCATGGGTAAATCGGTGGGTCTTAACGCGATAATCGCCTCCCTGCTCTACAAGAAACATCCGTCAGAGCTTAAATTCGTGCTGATTGACCCTAAGATGGTGGAGTTCAGCCTGTATGCAAAGCTTGAACGGCATTATCTCGCGAAACTTCCTGACGAGGAAGAGGCTATCATAACCGATCCGTCCAAAGTTGTGGCTACATTGAATTCACTCTGTATCGAAATGGACAACCGTTATGCTCTATTGAAGGATGCCTCGATGAGAAATATCAAGGAGTATAACGAGAAGTTCACAAATCATCTGCTCAATCCTGAAAAAGGACATCGCTATCTGCCATATATTGTGGTGATTGTAGATGAGTTCGCAGACCTGATCATGACAGCCGGAAAAGAGGTGGAGACCCCGATAGCCCGTATCGCGCAAAAGGCACGTGCTGTCGGCATTCACATGATTCTTGCGACACAGAGGCCGTCGACAAATGTGATCACAGGTATAATCAAGGCAAACTTCCCCGGCCGAATAGCCTTCAGGGTGTTCCAGATGGTCGATTCCCGCACTATTCTTGACCGACCCGGTGCCAATCAATTGATAGGACGTGGTGATATGCTTTTTTCCAACAATGGTAAGATTGAGCGTGTGCAGTGCGCCTTCATTGATACCCCGGAGGTAAATGCTATATGCGAGGCTATTGATGTGCAGGTGGGATATGACCATGCTTACGAGCTTCCGGAGTATGTGCCTGACAATGACGGCGGATCAGGACTCGCTTCAATCGGAGACCGTGATCCACTGTTTGACGAGTGTGCCCGTCTGGTAGTGACTACGGACACTGCCTCTACTTCATCGCTGCAACGCCGTTATTCGATAGGCTACAACCGTGCCGGTAAGATAATGGATCAGATGGAGGCTGCAGGTATTGTCGGTCCGTCACAGGGTGGCAAACCACGTCAGGTGCTCGTTGATCCCGTTATGCTTGAACGTATTCTTGAAAACAATTGAAGCTCCGGCTGTGTTAATCAGTTTATCATGAAGAAAATCTCTTTGATTATACTCCTGTTGTTTGTCTCAGCTTCGGTGTGGGGCGCGGAGACGGCCTCGTCTGTGCTCGAGCGCACAGCGGCAAAGATCCGTGCTGCCAAGTCTCTTGTTGTCGATTACTCTCTCACTGCCGGCGGGCAGACCGTGGATGGAGTGTTGACAATAGCAGGAAACTGTTTCCAACTTAATTCCAGTGAAGTAAAATCATGGTATGATGGGAAAACCCAGTGGACCTACTCGACTCACATCGGTGAGATAAATATCACCGAACCGACAAGAGAGGAGCTGCTGCAGGTTAACCCCTTTGCGATTATACAATCTTTTTCGACTGACTATACAGCCACGCTGCTTAAATCTCCCGGCGGATTTTCCAATATACGACTTTCGGCCAAGCGAAAGAATCTGGATATTACAGGTGCTACCATTACAATTAATAATACCACCGGTTATCCTACTGCCGTGAAGCTTGTGATGAACGGCGGACAGACCATAGGCATACGTGTGAAGTCTGTTTCGCCCGGTGGATTGCTCCCTGTATCGAGATTCCGGTTTGATCACAAAGCATATCCTGCCGTCGAGGTCGTTGATCTGAGATAATTCAAATGTCATCAATTCAATAATAACCCTATATGGAAATTACAAAAACCCGTTGTCTTATTATCGGTTCCGGCCCTGCCGGTTACACAGCCGCAATATACACATCCAGAGCCAACATAGAACCTCTTCTGATCGAGGGCTACCAGCCTGGAGGCCAATTGACTATCACCACAGATGTGGAGAACTTTCCCGGTTATCCCGAAGGTGTCACAGGTCCGCAGCTTATGGAAGACCTCCGTGCTCAGGCGGCACGGTTTGGGGCTGATATCCGGGCCGGTTATGTCAACGAAGTTGATTTTTCAAGCCGTCCTTTCCGTGCTGTCACGGATAATGGACTTGAGATCCTTGCCGATTCAGTGATCATCTGTACCGGAGCTTCGGCCAAGTATCTCGGTATAGATGATGAGAAAAAATACAATGGAATGGGTGTCTCAGCCTGTGCTACTTGCGATGGATTTTTCTATCGCGGAAAGAAAGTGGCGGTTGTGGGTGGCGGCGACACTGCCTGTGAGGAGGCCCTGTACCTCAGCAATCTCGCATCCGAAGTTTATCTTATTGTCCGCAAGGACTATCTCCGTGCCTCTAAAGTGATGCAGCAGAGAGTGTTTGACAAGACGAATATTCAGGTATTCTTCAATACAAACACAGCCGGTCTCTATGGCGAGGAATTCGTTGAGGGAGCGCATCTTGTGGAGCATATCGGCACAGACAAGGAAAACCGTTTCGATTTGCCTCTCGATGGCTTTTTCCTGGCTATCGGTCACAAGCCTAACACAGAAGTGTTCAGCAAGTATATAGAGCTTGACGAGACCGGATATATAAAGGTCAATGGAGCCGGTACATCAACAAATGTCCCCGGAGTTTTCGCCGCTGGAGACGTGGCCGATCCTAATTACCGTCAGGCTATCACTGCTGCCGGTATGGGATGCAAGGCTGCTCTTGATGTCGAACGTTTCCTTGCCGAACAGAACTGATGTTATCTTCTTCGCGCATCACACTGAGGGCTCCGGAACCCATTGATGTGGATACTCTATACCGATGGGAGAACGATCCTGATGTGTGGTGCGTGGGAAACACTGTCGCTCCATATTCCCGCAAACAACTGTGGGAGTATATTGACACATACGAGGCTGATATTTTCAAATCCCGTCAGTTGAGATTCATGATAGAATTGAATGAGGGGAAAGTTCCGGTCGGGACCGTGGACTTGTTTGATTTTGATCCTGTCAATTCAAGGTGCGGGCTCGGTATTCTCGTGCTCCCATATTTCAGAGAGCGAGGCATCGCACTTGAGGCCATTTCACTGGTTGTGGAATACTGCCGTATCCGTTTGTCGCTTCATCAGTTATATTGCACTGTGGCTGACTCTAATCTACCAAGCCGACAGCTTTTCAAATCAGCCGGATTTACCATATCGGGCCGTTTAAGGTCGTGGCTTAGGGAGGCAGGTAGATATGAGGACGCTTATATATATCAGAAATTACTCTGACTATCTGCCCTCACCTTATGATTGCCCATGAAATATCCATCAGTCGCTTCTCTTTTATTGGTTTTATCGCTGTGTCTGTCTTGTGGTGGTGCTGATTCCGGACGACAGGTAGCATACTCTGTATCGAATGATACGATGCAGGATCAACTGCCGTCCGTTATAACCGGGATTGAGCGCCTGCCTGATACAGTGTATCCCTCTGCCGGGATTGTACGTCATTCAGTATATATGCCGGACACCACGGCTGAAGGTTTGTTGTCTTCTCTTGTTGACCGGTATGCCGACACTCCGGGTGCGTTCACCTTCCGGAAAGGGACATTGAGGAATGCTGATTTTGTAGGCTATCTCGATACTGTGCCGTCTGAGATATGTATAGACTGGGTTTACAAAACCCCATTTGATACGGTGACGACAAAATATGGACGTTGGGGTGGAGGGACAGGTTGGACCGGACAGCCGCTTTATGTGGAATGGCCGGATTCTTGTATAAGAAGGTTTAATACAAGTGTGTCGAAGAGGGAAATTATCCTTGGCTCTCTTGACAGACAGATTCACTTCATTGATTATGAGACAGGACAGGCTTCCAGGATGCCTATTCCGGTAGATAATCCGGTGAAGGGTACAATCTCTCTTGATCCGTCCCTGAACGGTAATCTGTATGTTGGCCATGGTGTTCCGGCAAAGGGCGAGTTCGGAGCTCTTGTGATTGATCTTTATGATAATTGTGTATCGCATTTTTTCGGACGGGACCCGAGGGCGCTCCGAGGATGGAACGCTTACGATTCGTCGCCTGTCAGAGTAGGACAATTCTTATTCAGGCCAGGGGAAAACGGTACATTATACAAGTTTCTCATTCATGCAGGCTCCCTGTCACTGCATAGCTCCATGACCTACACTGTGAACGGACGATCACCGGGAATGGAAGCCTCGATAGCTGTATATAGGAATTATGGTTTTACGGCGGATAATGGTGGAAATATACTATGTGTGAATCTTGACAATCTTACACCTGTATGGCACTATAGGCTTCCCGATGATGTTGATGCCACCCCGGTATTATCATGCGAGGCCGACGGTGTGTATCTCTATGTTGGAAGTGAGGTGGAACATGAGGGTGTGATGGAGGCGGTTTTTGCAAAACTTGATGCTCTGACTGGCCGTGAAATATGGTCTACAGGAATACCCGCATTAAGAGCTGATGTGGATGAAAAGCATTTTGATGGCGGGTTCTATGCTTCTCCCCTACCCGGCTGTGGCGATTGCTCTGATCTGATATTCACAAATGTTGTGGAGAATACAAAGGGACGTAACGGAAGTTTTGTGGCTTTTGACAAACACACCGGACGTATATCATATAGTGTCGGTCTGAGGTGTTACGCATGGTCATCCCCTGTCGGCTTCCTTGACAGTGATGGCAGAATGTACGTGTTGACAGCTGACTGCGGCGGGCGGGTTTATCTGTTCCGTGGAAATGACGGCGCTCTGATGTGCTCACGTCAGGTTGGATCTAATTTTGAATCTTCTCCCGTGGTTGTCGGCAATACTGTTGTTGTCGGCTCGCGTGGTACTAATATCTACAAGCTTTCCATAAAATGAAAATCAATAGTTATCTTATCTCTCTTCTGGCTATCTTTTTTTGTTCCCAATTTGTTTCTGCCAAGGCTCCGGTTGCAGAAAAAGGAACTGTCAAAGGCAGTTATAACTTCTGGTTTCATGAGCCAGATTCGGCATCTTCGGAAAATACCAAACCATTGGTCGTGTTCCTGCATGGAGCGAGCTTATGTGGCAACAATCTTGACCGGGTGCGGAATTACGGCACCATTGATGCCATTGAACGCGGTCTTAAACTTGATGCCTATGTGGTGGCTCCGCAGAATCCGGGCGGAGCCTGGAAGCCGGAGAAGATCATGGATATAATTGATTGGGCCATTGATAAATATGACGTGGATAGCGCTCGTGTCTATGTCATCGGAATGAGTCTTGGCGGTTATGGTACACTCGATATGGCGGCGACATATCCTGACCGTATAGCTGCTGCAGTGGCATTATGCGGTGGTGCGTCCGTCAAAGATCTTTCGGGGCTGAATGATCTGCCGTTGTGGATTGTCCACGGTACAGCTGACCGGGCTGTGTCCGTGGGACAGAGCGACAGGGTTGTGTCGGCTATCAAGGAGGTCGACCGCGAGTCTCCGAGGCTGATCTACAATCGAGTCCCGGGGATGAATCATGGGCGTCCGGCGAGGTTCTTTTACCTTGGAGATCTTTATGACTGGCTGTTTATGCATAGTCTTGATGATGAGGCACGTCCGGTAGCTCCGGGGTTTGATATTGTAGACAAGTCAAAAGAAGCTTATAAGGGTTTGACTTATAAAAAATATTCAAGGAAAGGGAAAGCTCCGCGAAGGAAAAAACGTGCGCGTAGAAGAAAGTGACAATCCTTTTCGCAGGGCTTGTCCGGCAAAGGTGCATAAAATCAAGAAATTTTTCTTGAATTACATGAAAAATGTTAACTTTGCACATTGAAAGTGTTCTCCTCCACTCTTACTACTTGAAACAAACTGATTTAATACCATAATCATGGCAGAAAAAAGAGAAAAATTGTTTGACCAGTTTCCCCCGGTCTCCACTGCAGAATGGAGAGCCAAGGTGGAGGCTGACCTGAAAGGCGCGCCTTTCGACAAGAAGCTTGTCTGGCGCACCAACGAGGGATTCAATGTACAGCCCATGTACAGGCTCGAAGATATTGAAGGCCTCGCAACCACAAATTCGCTTCCGGGAGAATTCCCCTATGTCCGTGGCACACGAACCGATAATGATTGGCTTGTCCGTCAGGAGATAGAGGCTGAGACTCCCGCCGATGCCAACAGAATAGCTCTTGACGTGCTTGGTAAGGGAGTGAACTCCCTTGGATTCCGTGTGGCGGATGTGGCCGATCTTGATACTCTTCTTGCAGGTATTGACCTGGCTAAGGTCGAGGTGAATTTCACCTGCTGCCTCAAGAAGGCTCTCCCCCTTGCCGAAGCTCTCGTGGCGTATGTCAAGGAGCATGGATGCGCATCCACATTCAAGGGCTCGATTGATTTCAATCCGTTCAAGAAGCCGCTCCGCAAGGGTGTGGAAATGTCTGCCGGAAATGTCACAGATATGGCTGTGGCTATTCTTGATGCAGTGAAAGATGTGGCCGGTCTCCGCGTTCTTGCTGTCGATAGCGATATGCTTTCCAATGCAGGCGCTTATATATATCAGGAACTTGGGTATGCTCTCGCCTGGGGCGCGTCATGGATGACTCTGCTCACTGAGGCCGGATGTGACGCTTCTGAAGTGGCTTCGCGCATCAAATTCAATATGGGTGTATCGAGCAACTTCTTCATGGAATTGTCCAAATTCCGCGCTGCCCGTATGATGTGGGCACAGGTGGTGGCACAGTATAACGGAAGCGAGGACGCTGCCAAGATGCTTGCACACGCCACGACCTCACGTTTCAATCAGACACTTTATGATGCCCATGTCAATCTGCTCCGTAGCCAGACAGAGTCAATGTCGGCCGCGATAGCAGGTGTCGATTCCATAACTGTCACTCCATTTGACGTGCCTTACAAGACTCCCGATGATTTCTCGGAACGTATAGCCCGCAACCAGCAGCATCTTCTCAAGGAGGAAAGCCATCTTGACAAGGTGATTGACCCGGCAGGCGGAAGCTACTATGTGGAGACACTCACAGTGGCTTTGGCCAAGGAGGCTTGGAAGCTTTTCCTTGAAGTTGAGGAGAATGACGGTTTCCTTGCTGCCTGCAATGCCGGAATGGTGCAGAAGTCTGTACGTGAGAGCTCGGAGAAGCGCCACACAGACGTTGCCCGTCGCAAGGAGATACTTCTTGGAACAAACCAGTATCCCAATATCAACGAAATGGCTGCTGACAAGATCGTAGAGCTCAATGGCGCTCTCGCCTGCTCATGTGGTCATCATAAGCATGAGGGTTGTGACAATGCAGCAGGTCTGCCCACTGCCCGTGCTGCCAGCGACTTCGAACAACTCCGTCTTGATACCGAGGCCGCATCCAACCGTCCTAAAGTGTTCATGCTCACAATCGGTAATCTTGCCATGCGTCTTGCCCGTGCGCAGTTCTCAAGCAACTTCTTCGGATGCGCCGGCTATGAGATTATTGACAATCTTGGATTTGAGACTGTAGAGCAGGGTGTCGATGCCGCTCTTGAGAAGGGTGCCGACATTGTCGTGCTTTGCTCGAGCGATGACGAATATGCCGAGTTTGCCCCCGCTGCATACAAGTATCTCAACGGCCGCGCCGAGTTTGTGGTGGCTGGAGCTCCTGCCTGCATGGAAGATCTGAAGGCTGTCGGTATCAATGACTATGTTCATGTTCGTGTGAATGTGCTTGATACCCTCCGGGATTTCAATAACCGTCTCCTGAAAAAATAATCCATTCATCCCCTAAATGATATGAAACCCAATTTCAAAGATATTGATATTGTAAAAGATGCTTTCGGCGAACACCGAGTTCCCGAAACAAAGGGGGAAGAGTGGCTCACCCCCGAGCTGATCCCCGTTAAACCGGTCTACACCAAGGCTGATCTCGAGGGCCTCGAACATCTCAACTATGTGTCGGGTATTCCTCCGTTCCTCCGTGGTCCGTACAGTGCGATGTATCCGCTTCGCCCATGGACCATACGCCAGTATGCAGGTTTCTCCACAGCAGCTGAGTCCAATGCTTTCTACCGTCGTAACCTTGCGTCGGGACAGAAGGGTCTGTCGGTGGCTTTTGACCTTGCCACCCACCGTGGTTATGATGCTGACCATGAACGCGTGGTCGGCGATGTCGGCAAGGCTGGTGTGTCCATCTGTTCTCTTGAGGATATGAAGGTTCTGTTCGAGGGAATTCCCTTGAATAAAATGTCTGTTTCGATGACAATGAACGGAGCTGTTCTTCCTGTGCTCGCGTTCTATATCAACGCCGGTCTTGAGCAGGGTGCCAAGCTTGAGGAAATGGCCGGTACCATCCAGAATGATATTCTCAAGGAGTTCATGGTGCGCAACACCTATATATATCCCCCGGAGTTCTCGATGCGTATCATCGCCGACATATTCGAGTATACCTCACAGAATATGCCCAAGTTCAACTCAATCTCCATCTCCGGATACCATATGCAGGAGGCAGGAGCAACCTGTGATATCGAACTCGCATATACACTGGCTGACGGTCTGGAATATCTCAGGGCCGGTATCAATGCCGGTATCGACATAGATGCTTTCGCACCCCGTCTGTCCTTCTTCTGGGCTATAGGCATGAACTACTTCATGGAAGTAGCCAAGATGCGCGCCGCACGTCTCCTTTGGGCCAAGATTGTCAAACAGTTCAATCCCAAGAATCCCAAGTCGCTCGCGCTTCGTACCCATTCCCAGACTTCAGGATGGTCTCTCACCGAACAGGATCCCTTCAATAATGTCGGCCGTACCTGTATCGAGGCTATGGGTGCCGCACTTGGTCATACCCAGTCGCTGCATACCAATGCTCTTGACGAGGCTATCGCGCTTCCCACGGACTTCTCTGCACGTATTGCCCGCAATACTCAGATATATATTCAGGAAGAGACTCTCGTCACAAAGCAGATTGATCCCTGGGGAGGCAGCTACTATGTTGAGGCGCTCACGAATGAGATTGCCCATCGTGCATGGGAACATATCCAGGAGATCGAGAAACTCGGCGGCATGGCCAAGGCTATCGAGAGCGGACTTCCTAAGATGCGTATCGAGGAGGCTTCCGCACGCACACAGGCCCGTATCGACTCCGGCCGTCAGACCATAGTCGGAATCAATAAGTATCGTCTTGATCATGAGGATCCTATTGACATCCTCGAAATTGACAACACTGAAGTCCGCAAGGATCAGGTGGCCCGTCTGGTTGACCTGAAGGCTCATCGTGACGAGGAGGCTGTCAAGAAGGCGCTTGAAGCCATCACCGAGTGTGTACGCACAAAAGAGGGTAACCTGCTTGATCTTGCAGTGAAGGCTGCCGGTGTCCGTGCTACCCTCGGAGAGATTTCCGATGCCTGCGAAGAGGTCGTAGGCCGTTATAAAGCAGTAATCAGAACCATTTCAGGAGTGTATTCGTCCGAGACTAAACAGGATCCGGATTTCCTCAAGGCACAGCAGATGTGTGAGGAATTCGCTAAACGTGCGGGTCGTCAGCCCCGTATAATGATTGCCAAGATGGGCCAGGATGGTCACGATCGCGGCGCTAAGGTCGTTGCCACCGGTTATGCCGACTGTGGATTTGACGTTGATATGGGTCCCCTCTTCCAGACTCCCGCCGAGGCTGCCCGTATGGCTGTCGAGAATGATGTACATATCCTTGGCGTCTCATCGCTTGCTGCAGGACATAAGACTCTTGTGCCTCAGGTGATCGAAGAGCTGAAGAAACTTGGCCGCGAGGATATTCTTGTCACTGCCGGTGGTGTTATCCCCGCACAGGACTATGATTTCCTCTACAAGGCCGGTGTGGCTGCTATATTTGGCCCCGGTACACGTATCCCCGTGTCGGCCATCAAGATGCTTGAGATCCTTGAAAATGAGGAATAAACAGGGCTGAAGCAGTTCCCCTGCTCTAAGTAAAGAAGCTGTGTCGTGATATTGTTTCACGGCACAGCTTTTTGCATTCTATATACGAATATGAGAATTCATAT
This sequence comes from uncultured Duncaniella sp., assembly GCA_910587165.1. Classification (GTDB taxonomy): domain Bacteria; phylum Bacteroidota; class Bacteroidia; order Bacteroidales; family Muribaculaceae; genus Duncaniella. Next base: position 185 of record CAJUKP010000006.1, on the reverse strand, counting down.
TCGTGAGGCTTATAGGTATTATTTGAATATGCCCTGTTCTTCCCGTATCCGCGATACGTAAGTCTCCGATATTAGCAGGCGATATATTACAAGAAAAAGTCGCAAGCAATTAAAAATAACTGCTTGCGACTTTCACGTGTCCGAAATGAGACTCGAACTCACACGTCATAATTGACACTACCCCC
>CAJUKP010000005.1:92086-141836 GCA_910587165.1 uncultured Duncaniella sp. | reverse complement strand
CGTTGAGCTCGGAGTATGCGTTGGCAAGCTCCTTGCCGTTGACCATGAGCTCGAAACGTTCGGTGAGCTCGGGGTTGTCACGGTGGCGCTTGGTGAGGGGAGACATCTCGATGGGGTAGTCGATAATGAATGTGGGCTGGATATAGGTGCCCTCGCACTTCTCGCCGAACATTTCGTCGATCAGCTTGCCCTTGCCCATGGTCTCGTCAACCTCGATGCCCATTGAGCGGGCGGCCTCGCGGAGTTCCTGCTCGCTCTTGCCCTCGATGTCAAATCCGGTGTGGGTGAGGATGGCCTCGCGCATGGTGACGCGGGGGAACGGAGCCTTGAACGAGATGACATTGTCGCCCACCTTCACCTCGGTGGTGCCGTTGACGTCGAGGCAGATCTTCTCGAGCATCTTCTCGGTGAACGACATCATCCAGTTGTAGTCCTTGTAGGCCACATAGATCTCCATGCAGGTGAATTCGGGGTTGTGGGTGCGGTCCATACCCTCGTTGCGGAAGTTCTTGGAGAACTCATAGACCCCCTCGAAACCGCCCACGATGAGGCGCTTGAGGTAGAGCTCGTCGGCAATTCGGAGATAGAGGGGTATGTCAAGCGCGTTGTGGTGGGTGATGAAGGGACGCGCGGCTGCTCCGCCGGGAATTGACTGGAGTATGGGGGTCTCGACCTCCATGTAGCCGGCGGTGTTGAAGTATTCGCGCATTGAGTTGTAGACCTTGGTGCGCTTGATGAAGATCTCCTTCACGCCGTCGTTGACCACGAGATCCACATAGCGGCGGCGGTAGCGCAGCTCGGGATCGTCGAAGGCATCGTAGGCCACGCCATCCTTCATCTTCACGACAGGCAGGGGACGGAGCGATTTTCCGAGCACAGTCAGCTCGAGAGCGTGGACTGAGATCTCACCTGTCTGTGTGCGGAACACGTAGCCTTTCACACCTACGAAGTCACCGATGTCAAGGAGTTTCTTGAACACCACATTATACAGATCCTTGTCCTCACCCGGGCATATCTCGTCGCGGTTCACGTAGACCTGGATGCGTCCTCTTGAGTCCTGGAGTTCCATGAACGAGGCTTTGCCCATGATGCGGCGGCCCATGATGCGTCCGGCCACAGTGACCTCGCGCCGGGGCGCGTCGTCGCTGAAGTCAGCCTTGATGCCGTCGGTGTATGCGTCCACCGGATAGAGGGCTGCGGGATAGGGTTCTATGCCGCGGCGGCGAAGCTCTTCGAGGCTCTGGCGGCGAATAATCTCCTGCTCACTTAGTTCAAGTACGTTCATATATTTATATATGTGGTGTATTGGTTTTTTGATAATAGATGCAAAATTAGTTATTTTTCATCCCTCACCCAACAAAAACCGCCCCAAATAGAGGGGCGGAATGTTAAAAACTCAAAAAGAGATTATCGTCAGCGTGGTCACGCGCCATACTGGTTGGGGCCGTCGGAGGGCTTGATGGCGAGGATGATGTACCAGATCCAGCCGATGAGGGGGATGAGGTTGATGAGTATCCACCAGCCGCTCTTGCCGATGTCGTGCATACGGCGGATGGCGATGGCTATATTGGGAACGAAGTTGATTATGCCGAACACGTAGCCGAGATATTCATTGATCCAGGAGAGGATTCCGCTGACCACAAAGATGTAGAGGAAGACATACCAGTACTCGGCACGGGTGGCGCGGCTGCTGAAATCTGTGTACTTCTGATAGAAAAGCTTGATGGCTTCGGTGAGGGTGATTTCCATAATCGTAACAGTGTTTTAGTTGGTTAGTGAGGGCAAATATAGTGAAAAAGACCGACGGCGCGAAATTTTCAGATGGAAAAATGCCCCCGGTCGTTTCTATATGAACGACCGGGGGCACGGGTTGGTTCTCAGATTGTCTGTAATAGCGGGTTGTTTACTTCACGTATACTTTTGAAGCCTTGCCGCCCTGACGCTTGATGTAGATGCCGGGCATGAGGTTGGCGTTGCCTACGCGGACACCCTGGAGGTTGAAGTATTCAACCGGGCCGTCGGTGATTTCGGCATCCTCGCCAATGTTCTCGATGGCGGTGGGGGCGTCAAACCAGCGGGGGTCACCTGCGCCGGTGGCACGGCACTCGGCGTTGAGCGGATTGAAGCTTACGCCACCGAATTTCTCGGAGAGGTCGAAAGGCAGATCGGTGGCTCCTGCGAATTCCGGATCGGCAACCACGGAGGAGATGGCTGTGATCGACGGACGGAGGTTCTGGGCGTTTCCATCGTCGTCGATTCCGCCGTCCCACACCACATTGTTCTCGCCGAGAAGCTCAGCCTTGTATTTGTCGGGGCGGGAGATGCCGTAGAGGATCGAGCTATCGAAGGTGACAATGAAATTCTTGGATTCAGGCAGATTGTTGCCGAACTGGCCCTTGGTGAAGGTCTTGTAGAATGTACAGTTCCTGAAGGAGTGGTATGACTTAGTCCCTGCACCGAAGGCGAGATAGGGCATGGCTGACTTCTTGTTGATGTAGCGGACGAAGTAGACCTTGATGTCGTCGGAGGTGTTGTAGAATGTCGAGTTGGTGAAGTTCATGTCAAGCACCTGTCCGAAGTGGAGCCAGTTCCCGTCACGGGTGGGGGTGGCGAAGTTGATCACAGGATCGGATTTCTGCTTGTTGAACTGCACCACGCAATTATTGATATTGAATTCCTTGACTGCCCAGCTCGCGCTGTCGTTGCAAAGGAACGAGTTGGGCATATTGCGGAAGTCGCATGACTCTACGGTGATAGGATTGAGCATGATATAGCCTTCCACCACGGAGCTTGAGTCGTTCATCATGCCGAGAGCCTTGGTGGAGAAGCATGAATCGGGATTGGTCTGCAGGCGGATGAAGCTGGTGGCGGGTGCATCGGTCATGTCGAAGTTGATACCTGAGATGCGCATACCGTTCGAGGGTGAGAACGATCCGTCTTCAGTTATTGTCACGATGGGACGGTTGTCGGCATCACCGATGAAGGTGACATTGGCCAGTTTGGTGTCAGCCTTGCCGGTCAGTGTGTATGCAGCACCCGGTATGAGCTTGATGGTAATCTCGCTCATAGTACCGTCGGGTACATTCCCGGCCACGAATGCCGATATCTCAGATCCGGCGGGAATGGTGAGGCCGCTCTCCGAGGGAGCGTTGAACCAGCGGGGGTCGCCGATCTTCTTCTCCACTGCTGTGGCATTACGGGGGCAGAAGTTCACGCCGCCGAAGGGCTCGAAGAGATTCCATTCGTTGTCGACGGGGCCTACAAAGTCGGGATCCTCGATGATTGCGATCTCCTCAACCTCCTGGCGCATTGGCTGGGGATTGCCGTCGTCGTTTCCGGCGAGCCATGCCATATTGTTGCCGTCGGATTCGCATGAGATCCTGCCGCTGCGTGAGAACCATTCGTCAGGACGGGAGATGTCGTAGAGGATGGTGTTGTTGATGGTGACGGTGAAGTCCCTGACCTCGGGCATATTGTTGGCGAACTTGTTGTCGGAGAAAGTAGCGTCAAATGTACAGCCGTCGATAATATGGTTTGACTTAGCATCGGGGCCCCAGATGGCGAAGGGACGGGCGTTGTTCTTGTTGCCGTAGCGTATGAAGCGGGCGTTCTTGGTCGAGCCTGTGTTGTAGAAGGTCGATTTCTCGATGGTGAGCTCCTTGACGCCGTTGACGCCGCTCCACGCATCCTCGAACGAGATCACTGCTTTGCCGTTCTGTTTGTTGAACTGCATCACGCAGTCGCTGATGGTCATGGTCTGGAGGGCCCAGTCTTTTGTTCCGCTCTGGAACAGGCTGCCGGGGAGGTTGCGGAAGTTGCAGGATGTGAACGAGATGGGGTTCATGCAGACATATCCGTCCTTCACGTTGCCGGAGAGAGCTTTAAGTCCGAGACTCTCTGTGGTGAAGGCCGAGTCAGGATTTTCTGTCATGGCCACGAGTGTGCTGACGGGTGCTTCGGTCATGTCGAAGTTGATGCCGCTGAACTGCAGGCCGTTCTGGGTCACGAACAGGCCGTTGCCCGAGATTACCACTGTGGGGCGGTTGGTGGCGTCGCCGGTGAGAGATACGTTTGTCAACTGGAAGTCGGCTGTGTCGGAGAGCTGATAGGTGGCGCCGGGAAGAAGCTGGAATGCTTTTGTCTCTGTGCTTCCCATGGGGATATTCTCGGTGATGAATTTCGAGAGTTCCACACCTTCAGGCACAGTCTGCTGGGCGGAAAGTGTAATTGCCGCAGCCAGCATCAGAACTGATGCGTAGGGTTTTTTCACTAGGATTTTGTTGTTAATTTGTTGTTAATAGGTTGATTTAAGGTGCATTGTTAGGTGCAACGTGGCAAAGGTAAATATTAATTTGCATAAAAAGTGTATTTGAGACATATTTGACAGTTAAAAAATATTAACAACATTATCCGCACTCCACAGATATGGTTAATAAGACTGTTAATATTAATAATAAAACCATTGAATATTAACATACTGATGGTTATTTTTAATAAATGATAGAATTTTTGCCGTAAAAATAACGGATTTTAAATTATTTATTCATAAATTTGCGGTCGCGGATGTCCCGCAGACCATTATGGATGTGTCATGGTTCTCACATCCGTATTGAGTTAAATAAACAGAACCGACCTATCATAAAAATGAGAAAAACTTTTACTCTTTTAGCAGCGGCAGTGATATGTGGCTCCGTAAATGCCGAGACTGTCAAGATGCTCACATTTGGCCAGGGTGCTCCCGGTATCGAGGAGCCCGGCATGATGGGCGAGGGCCTGTCGGCCGACGGAAAATACATCTGTGGCGCCCTTCAGGAGGGAACCGGCTATTTTGTCGGCAATCTCGAGACTGATGAATTCAGGTATGCCCTCTCTGAGGATCCGGAAGGTGCGGAGCTTCGCAACATCGACTCCAACGGTCTCGCCATCGGTTTCAACGGCCCCGGTGTGACTTATTCGATAGACGGCGTTGAGACAGTCCTCGCCACCCCCGAGGGTTACAAGTATGTGCTCGGTGAGGACATAAGCAACGACGGATCCGTAATGGTGGGATCGCTTGTCGGTACAGGCTATGTGACCTCCGCGGCTTTCTCAAAGGATGGTGGTGAATGGACCAATCTTCCCATGCCCTCCGACGAGATTCTCGGCGCGTATGCCAAGACCAAGACATCCGCTGCCAAATATGTCAGCGGCGACGGCAAGGTCATACTTGGTTTTGTGGGCAGTTTCGGCCCCGCCGTGCTCTGGGAAATGAACGAGGCCGGTGAGTATGAGGTGGATCCTCTCTATCACCGCTACCTTGTCAATGGCGACAGCACCGCCACCGGACCCAAGTTCGCGTCACTCTCGCCCCTCAACATAAGCAACAATGGAAAATATGTGCTTCTCCAGGGCAATGTGATGGTGGACGATGATATCTTCAATTCGGTCACTGTGGCTGCCGTCTACGACACCGAGACCTCGACCATGAAGATCTATGACGAGTCTCAGGAAATTGATCAGGCCGGTCTCGGTCTCCGTCCCGTGGCGATCGCCGACGACGGCACTTTCATCGGAGTCATCGGTCAACCTCTCATGGGCAGCACCGGCACATTCATCATGAAGGCAGGCGAGACCCAGGCCGAGGCTATGATCACAGCTTTCCCCGCCTATGCCGAGATGTTCGGTATGTGCGACCAGTTCGGTTTCTCCGTTCCCATGGCGATATCAGCCGATGGAAAGGTGATCATGGGTTATGGATTCTATTGCGAGGACTACTTTGCCGAGGAGGCCATCCCCTTCTATGCCACATGGGTTATCAATGTAGATGGAACGACTTCGATCAACAGTGTGGTGTCAGAAAGCGCTCAGGAGGCCATCTACTCAATCGAGGGCTACAGACTCAACGAGATGAAGCCCGGCCTCAACATTGTCCGCAAGGCCGACGGCTCAGTGGTCAAGGTGATGAAGAGATAAACCGGTCGGGTAAAATGATAACATAAATCGGGAGGTTGTTGTAAAACAGTCTCCCGATTTATGTTTGACAGGAATTTATGTTGTCCTGCGCGTCATGTTGTGTCATCCTGCCTGTCTCATGCCCCATCGGGGCAATGCAATGGTAGGCGCGGGTGACAACCCGTGCATTATATGTATGTTTATAATTGCGTCGCGTAGCGCCGCAATATGTCTATTGTTCGATTTGATGCACGGGTTATCACCCGCGCCTACCATTGCATAGCCCCGATGGGGCATACAGATCTGATGGATATGAAAGACAATGGCTTCCCGGAAATCGTCCGGGAAGCCATTGTCCTGTTAAGGTGGGTCTATCTTTTACTCGCGCACGCAGTTGATGCCGAGCTGGATCTTGGTAGTGGTCTCTACCACGCCGGGAACAGAAGCGAGGATGCCGGGGAGCATCTCGGCCATGTAGCCCATATCGGGATCGCTTGCTGCTGCCTCAACGATGGCATTCACGACCTCCTCGTCCTCGAGAAGGGGGCTGACGATATTGAGGATGGGGAGAAGCACGTTCTCGTCAATATAGAAGCTGATGTCAGAAGCGCTTTCTGATTCGTTGCCCTCCTGATCGAAGATGGCGCGTCCATAGCTAACGGGGATACCGTTGACAAGCATGGGGACTACATCGGTCATGAGACCCTCGACCACGGCGTTGATGTCGAATGCGCGCGATTTGCTCGCCTTGGCGATGACGGATGCCATGATGGCCTGGGGATTCACGAAGAGCAGGATGGTTCCGTCAGCCTTCACGACATACTGGGCGAAACCTGTGGGAGAGGTGGTCTCGGGCCATCCGGGCTTTTTGGTGTCGGCGTATGTGGCTGTCACGGAGCCGTCCTCGCCGAGCTTGATGTTCTTGAGCACCTTGCTGAGCATGGTGACCATCTGGGCGGGATTGCCCTCTTCGTCCTTGATCATGGGCATTGCTGTCATAAGGCCGATAACCGTGGCAGGAGGAAAAGCCACGCCGGGCATTACCTCGAGACCCTTCTCAGACTCCCAGATGAGGCGGAACACTCTGTAAGCGTTGGGCTGTTGTCCGCCCCAGCCGTCATCTTCCATGAAGTTGGTGTTGGTGGCGAAAGTTGCGGCCATGGAGGTGTTCTTGAGCTTGAGATTCTTCACCTCGAAGCTGAGAGCCTCGCCGTCGATCACGCCTGTGTAGTCAAATGTGGCATACTCGGTGTCGTGTGAGCCTTCGAAAGTGCATTTTTTGCTGTCTCCCTGGAGGGTTACGGGGATCTCGACCGATGCGGAACCGGGGATCACACCGGGGGTGGGGATCATGATACCGGCCGCGGGCTGGTTGTCGGCCTTTGACATGATGCCGCCGATGATGGAGCTGACATTGAGACGTTCGCCTGCGAGGGTCACAGTGGCTTTGTCGCCGTCGATGTGCTTGAAGTCGATGGTTTTGCCCAGGGTGGGGATGCCGTTGACCGAGAGGTTCAGTCCGGCTTCGTCGGTATAGACCTTGTCCTCGAGCTTGCTGCCGGGAACGACGGGATCATCGTCGTCGCTGCAGGCAGTGAAAAGGCACATTGTGAACAGGGCCGCGAGAAGGCAGTAGATGTTCTTTTTCATTGTGTGTGATGTTGTTGGTGATTCTTTTGGCAATTATATGCCGTTTAACGTGAGTATTCAAAAAACTGTGCAAAGGTATGAATTTTGTCGTTATGTTTTTTGTATTTTTATCGGAAATCTTCATGAAAACGTCTCATTTTTGCTGTTTTTTTGGTATTTATTAGTAATTTTGCATTTTAAAACCAATCCCGGATAATGAAAATCTTCAGAATTCTGCTCGCCTTGTCGGTGTGCCTGTCAGCGGTGTCCTGCATCAAGGACGAGCCGCGCAATTCCGAATGCGATATCGTGTCGGTGTCGCTGCCCGACGGAGTACTCAATCGTGCGCCTGTCATCTCGAACGACAAGATAATATTATATGTGAGAAATGATGTCTCGCTCTTCTCGCTGGCTCCGGAGTTTGAGCTCACACCCGGTGCCACCATCTCTCCCGAGAGCGGAACTCCACGCAGTTTCCTGATACCTCAGGAATATACCGTGACGTCCGAGGACGGCGAGTGGCATAAGAAATATGTCGTGGAGGTCCGGCGCAACAATTCCGTGAATCTCAACTATGACTTCGAGAATGTCAGGGAGGTGTCGGCCCTCGGCGGCAGCTGCTCCTATGATGTGTTCTTTGAAGTGGGGACAAGCGGAGAGGAACGCTGGGCCTGGGCGAGCGCCAACGCCGCCTATGCGCTGACCCTTCAGGCTTCCGCTCCCAACACATTCCCGACCTATCAGAGCCCTGACGGAGTGAAAGGAAAGTGTGCCGTGCTCGTGACCCGTTCGACAGGAGATTTCGGCAAGCGCGTCGGCAAGCCCATTGCCGCGGGCAATCTGTTCATGGGTAAGTTTGATATGACAAACGCCCTGAAATATCCTCTGCTCGCCACTAATTTCGGCACACCGTTCACCAAGGTGCCCACAACATTCAGCGGATTCTACAAATTCACCCCCGGCGAGACCTATTGCGAGGCCAACGAGAAGGGTGAGCTTGTTCCTGTCCCCGGGAAGATAGACCAGTTCAATCTCTATGCGGTGATGTTCGAGTCGATCGACGGCAAGGACTTCCTTAACGGAGAGAATGTGCTGGCCGAGGATAATGAGCAGATCATATCCACAGCTCTGATACCCGACCGCGGCCCCTCGGAAGAGTGGAAGGAGTTCACCGTGCCGTTCGTCTACCGTCCGGGCAAGAGCATCGACCCCGAGAAACTCAAGGCCGGACGCTACAGCATAGCAGTGGTGATGAGCTCGAGCCAGGACGGCGACTTTTTCTGCGGTGCCATCGGCAGCACCCTGATGGTGGATGAGCTTTCAATAGTATGTCAGGACGAAGAAAACAACTGAAAACGATGAGATTTCTTAGATATATGGCGGCTGCGGCCGCTCTCGCCGTGGCCACTTCAGCCGCGGCCATAGAGGAGGCAAGTGACGGACCGATCTGGACCGCGCTTGAATATGAGGTGAATGCCGGAACAAATATCGGAGGTGCGTCTCCAATGCCCCTCCCGGCAGAGATACGCCACATTGACTCCTACAGCCCTAACCTCAATCTCCAGATAGGCGCCACAGCCACAAAATGGCTCGGCGTGGAGAAGAAATGGGGTGTGGCTGTCGGCCTCCGTTTCGAGACCAAGGGTATGGAGACCAAGGCCAGGGTGAAAAACTATGGCATGGAGATCTATCAGGACGGCAGGAAGCTGTCGGGACGCTGGACCGGACGTGTGCAGACCAAGTATCATTCACAGCAGCTCGTGGTACCTGTAACGGCAGTCTACCGCATACACAAGCGTCTGAAAGTAAATGCAGGTCCTTATTTCGCCTTTTCGTTCAACGGTGCGTTTGACGGCCATGTGAGCGACGGTTATCTCAGGGTAGGTGACCCGACCGGAGACAAGGTGGTGTTCGAGGACGGCGCCCGTGCCACCTACGATTTCGGCAATGACCTGCGCAAGTTCCAGTGGGGCTTCCAGGGCGGTGTCAGCTGGTCGGCCTACAAGCATCTGCTTGTCAACGCCAACCTCGCATGGGGATGCAACAACATATTCAAATCCTCGTTCAAGACCGTGTCATTCAATATGTATCCCATCTATCTCAATGTGGGATTCGGATATGTTTTCTGATAGTGAGGACCAGTGGGTTCAAAAATTAAGGAAAAATTTCTTTAAATTTGTCAAAGACGTGGAATTGCATTATCTTTGCAAAGAATTATCACTGTAGGTAAAAAAGAAAAACAAGACAATAATTAATCAATAAATCCTTACTTTAACAAATTATCCGAACTACTATGTGGTTAACTTGTTCATCCATAGGACGAAAGCTTGTGATGGCAGTCACAGGCGCCTGCCTCGTCCTATTTATCACGTTTCACTGCCTGATGAACGGCGTGGCGATTTTCTGGCCCTCGGGCTACAACGCTGTCTGCGAGTTCCTTGGAGCTAACTGGTATGCCCTCGTGGCCACCGTTGGCCTTGCCGCACTCGTCTTCATCCACATCATCTATGCCTTCTGGCTGACCATTCAGAACCGCAAGGCCCGTGGCAACGACCGCTACAACGTTGTCAGCAAGCCCCCGCAGGTAGAGTGGGCATCACAGAATATGCTCGTTCTCGGCATCGTGGTACTTGCGTTCCTCGTTGTCCACATGATTCAGTTCTGGGCCAAGATGCAGCTCGCCGAGATACTTGGCTGTGAGTACACCCACGACGGTATCGAAGTGGCTCCCGCTGCCGGTACACTCTTCATCCACCTCGCATTCTCGCAGGTATGGACCCCCATCGTCTACATCATCGGCTTCATCGCTCTCTGGTTCCACATGAACCACGGCTTCTGGTCGATGTTCCAGTCATGTGGCTGGAACGGCGCCATCTGGCTTCCCCGTCTCAAATCCATCGCCTGCTGGTGGACCACCATCGTGGTGGCTCTCTTCATCATCGAGGCTGTCGTGTTCACCGTCCGCGCCAATTCCAACGACTTCCAGACCGAAGTGAAGGAATATGTTGAGTGGAAATCGGCCGCCGACGCCCTCGACACCGATGTTTTCAACGGTGGCGAGCCCTTCCAGGCACCCGTCTGCGAATAATCAATCCTCCCCACACCATTTTTCAATTCTCAAAAACATCCAAAAACCGAAATGGCAGACTTAAAGAATCTCGAGGGGATGATTGACTCTACCCCTATCATGAAGGATTATGCCGACATCGAATCCTCCAAGCTACCTGAATTTCAGATAGACTCCAAGATACCCGAAGGTCCCCTTGCACAGAAATGGACCAACTACAAGGCCCATCAGAAGCTTGTCAATCCCGCCAACAAGCGTAACCTTGACGTGATCGTCGTGGGCACCGGCCTCGCCGGCGCCTCAGCCGCTTCCTCGCTGGGCGAGCTTGGCTTCAATGTGCTCAACTTCTGCATCCAGGACTCACCCCGCCGCGCACACTCCATCGCCGCACAGGGTGGTATCAACGCTGCAAAGGACTATCAGAACGACGGTGACTCCATATATCGTCTCTTCTACGACACCATCAAGGGCGGTGACTTCCGCTCGCGCGAGGCCAACGTATATCGTCTGGCTGAGGTGTCAAACAATATCATCGACCAGTGCGTGGCCCAGGGCGTTCCTTTCGCCCGCGAATACGGCGGCCTGCTTGCCAACCGTTCGTTCGGCGGCGCACAGGTGTCACGTACATTCTATGCCAAGGGTCAGACCGGCCAGCAGCTCCTGCTCGGTGCATACGCTTCGCTCAACCGTCAGATCAAGAAGGGTACAGTGAAGTCATTCAACCGCCGCGAGATGCTCGACGTGGTTATCATCGACGGCCGCGCCCGCGGTATCATCGTGCGCAATCTCATCACAGGTGAGATCGAGCGTTACGCCGCCCACGCCGTGGTGCTCGCCACCGGTGGCTACGGACGCGCATTCTTCCTCTCCACCAACGCTATGGGCTGCAACGGCTCTGCCGCTGTACAGGCTTTCAAGAAGGGTGCCTATCTGGCCAACCTCGCGTTCACCCAGATCCACCCCACCTGTATCCCCGTCCATGGCGAGGATCAGTCGAAGCTCACCCTCATGAGCGAGTCGCTCCGCAACGACGGCCGCATCTGGGTGCCCAAGAAGAAGGAGGACGCCGAGGCCATCCGTGCAGGCAAGAAGAAACCCACCGATATCCCCGACGAGGACCGCGACTTCTATCTGGAGCGCCGCTATCCCGCCTTCGGTAACCTCTGTCCCCGCGACATCGCCAGCCGCGCCGCCAAGGAGCGTTGCGATGCAGGTTTCGGCGTAGGTTCCGGCAATGCTGTATATCTCGACTTCAAGTATGCCATCCAGCGTCTTGGCGAGGATGTTGTCCGCGACCGCTACGGCAACCTCTTCGATATGTATCAGATGATTTCTGATGACAACCCATACGAGACTCCTATGATGATCTTCCCCGCCTCCCACTACACCATGGGTGGTATTTGGGTTGACTATGAGCTTCAGACTTCCGTGAAGGGCCTCTTCGCCATCGGAGAGTGCAACTTCTCCGACCACGGTGCGAACCGTCTCGGTGCATCGGCGCTCATGCAGGGTCTTGCCGACGGTTACTTCGTGGTGCCCTACACCATGCAGAACTACCTGAGCGACCAGATCAAGGTGCCCCACTTCACTACCGACACCAAGGAGTTTGACGAGGCCGAGAAGGGTGTTCGCGACCGTATCGCCCGCCTCATGGCCATCAAGGGTACCAAATCACCCGACCAGATCCACAAGAAACTGGGCCACGTGATGTGGAACCTCGTGGGTATGGGCCGTACACTCCAAAGCCTTGTGAAAGCACTCGACGAAGTTGAGCAGGTGCGCAAGGAGTTCTACTCCGACCTCCGCATCGTCGGCCGTGCCGACGACCTCAACACCGAGCTTGAGAAGGCACTCCGTCTCGAGGACTTCCTCGTGATCGCGAAGATGATGGCCATCGACGCCCTCAACCGCAACGAGAGCTGCGGCGCCCACTTCCGCGAGGAGTATCAGCTTGCCGACGGCGAGGCCGCCCGTAACGACAAGGACTATATGTACGTATCCTGCTGGAAGTATACCGGCGACAACGAGAAGCCCATCCTTCTCAAGGAGCCCCTCAACTACACCGAGATCAAGGTGCAGACCCGTAACTACAAGTCATAAACAACCCCCACGACTTTCAAAAACAGATATTACAAAATGGAACATACTATAAATGTAAATCTCAAGATATGGCGCCAGCGTAGCCCGAAAGAACCGGGGGCGTTCAAGTCCTACCGTGTGGAGAATGTCTCCACCGGCAGCTCATTCCTCGAAATGCTCGATATGCTCAACCAGCAGCTCATCGACCAGAACGAGGAGCCCGTGGTGTTCGACAGCGACTGCCGCGAGGGCATCTGCGGAATGTGCTCACTCTACATCAACGGACATCCCCACGGTCCTGTACAGGGCATCACCACCTGCCAGCTCCATATGCGCAAGTTCAACAACGAGGACACCATCACCATCGAGCCCTGGCGTTCGGCTGCCTTCCCCGTGATCCGCGACCTGATGGTCAACCGTAACGCTTTCGATCAGATCCAGCAGGCCGGTGGCTATGTGTCGTTCAACTGCGGTGGCGCACCCGATGCCAACAATCTCCCCATCTCCAAGGAGGTGGCGGACGTGGCCATGGACTCCGCTACCTGCATCGGTTGCGGTGCCTGTGTGGCTGCCTGCAAGAACGGTTCTGCCATGCTCTTCGTGAGTGCCAAGGTAAGCCAGTTCGCTCTTCTGCCCCAGGGTCAGGTTGAGCGTGCCCGCCGTGCCCGCGCAATGGTGAGAAAGATGGACGAGCTTGGTTTCGGCAACTGCACCAACACCGGTGCCTGTGCAGCCGAGTGCCCCAAGAACATCTCGCTCAGCAACATCGCCCGTCTCAACCGCGAGTTCATCAAGGCCAAGATTGCCGATTGATCTACGGTTGAATAGATAAAAACCACAGCCCCGCCGGGATATCCGTCATGGAACCGGCGGGGCTTATTTTTTGTGTCTCATGGATGCTGAAAAAACAGGAGGGCGCTTGTAATCAAGCGCCCTCCTGTACGTTATGTCGTATCCTGAACTCAATCGTTCACTCTGAGCAGGAAGTAGTTCTTCTTGCCGCGCTGTACGAGCAGATAGCGGCCATTGAGCAGCATCTCAGGGGTCACGGTCATATAGGGGTCAGAAACTTTCTCCTTGTTGACAGACACGCCTCCGCCTTGCACCATCTTGCGCATCTCACCCTTCGAGGGGAATACGGGAGCCATGTCGGTGATGAGATCGGCGAGTTTCACGCCCTCCTCGATAGCCTTGCGGTCTACCTCGAACTGGGGCACACCTTCCATCACATCAAGCAGGGTCTTCTCGTCGAGCTGACGGAGTGCATCTCCCGCCTTGTTGGAAAAGAGGATCTGCGATGCCTCGACGGCTTTCTCATATTCCTCGGCAGAGTGGACCATGGTGGTGATCTCCTTGGCAAGACGCTTCTGCAGGGGACGCTGTCCGGGATCCTCGGCCTGGAGCTTCACAAGCTCCTCCACCTCCTCGCGGGTGAGCGAGGTGAAGATCTTGATGTATTTCTCGGCATCGGCATCGGAGACGTTGAGCCAGAACTGATAGAACTTGTAGGGGGAGGTGTAGCGCGGGTCGAGCCACACATTGCCGCTCTCGGTCTTGCCGAATTTGCCGCCGTCAGCCTTGGTGATGAGAGGACAGGTCAGGGCGTATGCCTCACCGCCTGCGGTGCGGCGTATCAGCTCGGTGCCTGTGGTGATGTTGCCCCACTGGTCGGAACCGCCCAATTGCAGACGGCAGTTCTTCTCTTTGTAGAGGTGCAGGAAGTCATAGCCCTGGCAGAGCTGATAGGAGAACTCGGTGAACGACATTCCCTGCTGCGATTCGCCGCTGAGACGTTTCTTCACCGAATCCTTGGCCATCATGTAGTTGACGGTGATGTGCTTGCCGACGTCGCGGATGAAGTCGAGAAATGAGAAGTTCTTCATCCAGTCATAGTTGTTGACCATCTCGGCGGCGTTGGGGGCATCGGAATCGAAATCAAGGAACTTCGACAGCTGTGCCTTGATAGCCTCCTGGTTGTGACGCAAGGTCTCCTCGTCGAGCAGCTTGCGCTCCTGGCTTTTCATCGAGGGGTCGCCTATCATGCCTGTGGCTCCGCCCACAAGAGCTATGGGCTTGTGGCCTGCACGCTGGAAGTGCTTGAGCATCATCACTCCCACGAGGTGTCCGATATGCAGTGAGTCGGCCGTAGGGTCAATGCCCAGGTAGGCCGTGGTCATTTCTTTCTTGAGTTGTTCGTCAGTGCCCGGCATCATCTGGTGGATCATGCCGCGCCATGTGAGTTCTTCAATAAAATCCATATTCTCGGGTAGGTTTATATCATTTGAGTGCGAGAAGTGCCTCGCGTATGCGGCGGAGCGCTTCACGGAGATTGTCGTCGGATGTGGCGTAGCTCAGACGGATATATCCCTCCATTCCGAAGGCTCCGCCGTCAACGGTGGCCACATGGCCGCTCTCGAGGAGATACATGGCGAGATCCGCCGATTTCTCGATCTTCTTCCCGTCGGGAGTGGTTTTGCCGATGTAGGCGCTCACCTCGGGGAAAAGATAGAAGGCACCCTGGGGCATATTGACGCCGAGTCCGGGTATCTGTGATGCCAGCTCGACCACAAGGTCGCGGCGGCGGAGGAACGCCTTGTTCATCTCTGCCACACACTCCTGCGATCCGGTATAGGCAGCCTCGGCGGCTTTCTGGGCCACTGATGAGGCATTGGAGGTGTATTGTCCCTGCAGTTTTGTGACAGCCTTGGCCAGCCAGAGGGGAGCGGCGCAGTAGCCTATGCGCCATCCGGTCATGGCGTATGCCTTGCTGACACCGTTGATGATGGTGACGCGGTCGGCTATCTCGGGGAAGGAGGCCATTGAAGTGAACGATCCGGTGAAATTGATATGCTCGTAGATCTCGTCGGCGAGTATCATCACGTCGGGATGCTTGGCCAGTACATCCACGAGGCCCTGGAGCTCCTCGCGTGAATATACGCTTCCTGTGGGGTTGGACGGCGAGCAGAGGAGAAGCATACGGGTGGCGGGGGTGATGGCTGCCTCAAGCTGGTCGGGTGTGATCTTGAAATCCTGTGTGATGTCGGCATCGACACTCACAACAGTACCACCGGCGAGTTTTACCATCTCGACGTAGCTGACCCATGCAGGCATGGGGATGACCACTTCGTCGCCGGGATTGATGGAGGCGAGAATCACGTTGCAGAGCGCCTGTTTGGCTCCGTTGGCCACCACGATCTGCTCGGGAGCATAGTCCACACCGTTCTCTCGCTTGAGCTTCTCGCTCACAGCCTTTCGGAGCGACATATAGCCGGCCACAGGAGTGTAGAACGTGAAGTTGTCGTCGATGGCTTTCTTGGCAGCCTCCTTGATGTGGTCGGGAGTGTTGAAATCGGGTTCTCCGACCGAGAGGTTGATCACATCAACGCCTTGAGCTTTGAGCTCGGCGCTTTTCTGCGACATTGCCAGTGTGGCCGATGGTGCGAGCGCCTGTACGCGCTCCGATACATGGGTCATCATATTTCTGAGATATTGATTGTTACATTTCAATTTGCAAAGATAAACTTTTTTCCCCACGGTGGCAAATTTGGAAAGATGTATTATAGTAATGTTACCTGGCAGTAAACGGATACAGAAGGAAAGAAGGTCAGAAGATACAGATTATTAATTACTATCAGCTTAAAAATCTGTATCTTCTGACCTTCTTTCCTTCTGTATCCGTTTTCCTGGATGATGTGTTCAGTTGAACTTGTTGACGTCGCCTATGAAGAGGATTGTTCCTGTGCTGCTCTCGCTGATGATGTATATGAAAGGACGGTCAAACACCACTTCGTCTGCCTTGACGGGACCAACGGATGTGAAGCCTCCGGCGACTATTGTGGATGCTGTGGCCACAACGCCTTCCTCATCAACCTCGATGGTTGCCTTATGGGCGGCCTTGGTGAGATGAAATCCCGGGACTGTGCTCAGATTCGTGAATTCTGCAATGGGGGTGAAAGCTTTCTTTATGCCCAGCTCTTTGAGAATGGGGATCAGGTCGAAGTCGGAACTATCGGTAAACCGAGGCATACCCACTTTGACCGGGCGGGCGGCTATGTAGTCCACCTCCTTGAAGCCGTTGTTCCACTCTACCATCTTGTCGGCTGACAGGGAGTTTGCATATTCAGCGGTGGTCATCCCTTCGGGTGGCAGGATGGCTGTGAATGTGAAGGTGCGGTTGCCATAGGCCAGGCGCACCACAGTGGCGCCTTCGTCGGTGAGTCCGAGATGGGCGGGATCGGAGTGCATCATCTCCACCTTGGCCTTGGTGCCGTCCTGATTGTTGAATGTCTCTTTCTTAGTGTTTTTCTTGGAGAATGGAGTGCTCCACACCGATTTGAAGTAGAGTGTGTTGACCATCATGGCTGTGGCCTCGATGGGCTGGTCAAGTATCATGGGGATATGTCCGTCGGTCTTGTCGGCCACCCAACTGTTGATTCTTGCGATGCTCATCTTGTCGGCGAGGTCAAGGCTGGTAGTCTCAGCGTCATAATACTTAGCCATATTACCGATGAAGCCGTCAAGGATATTGAAACCGGTCTGGCTCCAGAGCGAGTTGGCTATGGATAGTGTCGTGGTCTTGTCGGCCACCGGCAGACGGTCAAGCATCAGGCGGTTGAGAGTGTTGACTTCCTCGAGCGAAGCTCCGGGAAGTCCGAGAGCCGAGCATATCTCTTCGTAGGTCTCACCTGCAGCCCCGTTGCCGGTCATCGAGACTGCCATCGACACACTCATCGGAGAGATCACATTGTTTCCTTGTTTTGCAGCTACACCGAAAAGCTTGAAGGCAAAATCGTTCTGTGAGGCCACTATCTCTTGCTGACCACGGCTCAGCACTATCTCCTTGCGGGGATTGTTCTTCACCTCGTCTTTGGTTCCTTCATTTTTCCCCGGTTCGTCTGACGAGCAACTCCACAGCATTGGAGCGAGGGCAAGCATTGTGATTAACTGTTTGTTGTGCATTGATTATGGATTTATGATATAGCTTGTTTGAACTTGTTTTCAGTAAGTTTCAGATATACGATTCGCAATTAGGGATAAACGTGATCGGATGTCAACTAAAAAATACTATGTTGTATTAAAGGATATGTTGAATTTTTGCAAATGTAAGTTTTTAGAATGTCCTCTCCAAATATTTGATTAAAAAATTTTTAATTAATTAAAGGGATCTGTCAGGAAAAGTATACAGAATGACAGAAGGACAGAAGAAACAGATTTTCTTGGTCCGGCGAATCAAGCTGATAGTGCCTGAAAATTTAAAAATCTGTTCCTTCTGTCCTTCTGTCTTTCTGTATCCTTTTCCTGACAGGGAATCGAATAATCTGTCTCTTATTTTCTTATGATTTTCCGGTCGCTGGAGGGATTATCTGCGTATTTTGCTTACTGTGACTGTTCCATCGGGGGAGGTGACGACGCGTATGAGGGTCTCACCGTCATGACTGTCGGTGGCGATGCCTTTGAGGTTATAGAAACGTACTGTGCCATCGTTTCCGGAGTACTTGATGTCGTCAATGGCCGAGCAGGCTGTGAAGTCGAGCGGTTTGAGACCGGTCACTGCCGAATATGCCTCGTATGCTTCCGGAGGACAAACGCCCTTGGCCTCCGGGGCGATCCCGTTGAATGCGTCATCGGCGGTCACGGGGGGTGTGGCAGTCTTGAAGGTGACGAGCGACAGAGAGGTGCAACCATCGAATGCTCCGGTGCTTATGCTTGCGAGCGACGCCGACATCTGCACCTCACGCAATGAGGTGCAATTGCTGAATGTATAGGCATAGATACCCTCCACCATGTCCGGGATGGTTATGGCTGTGAGTGATGAGCATCCCTCGAACGCTCCTGCACCGATAAACTCCAGAGAGGCGGGGAGGGTGAGAGCCGAGAGCGAGGAGCAGCCGACGAACATTGAGGGGGGAAGCTCCGCGAGAGATGCGGGAATGACAGCCTCTTTGATGGAGAGGCAGTATTGGAAGGCGTTTTCGTCCACCGTGCGGAGTCCTTCCGGCAATATGGCTTTCTCCAAGCTGAGGCAATTTCCGAAGGCAAAGGATCCGATTTCCTCAAGCGCTGCCGGGAATGTCAGATCCGACAGGGCGTAGCAATATAGGAACGCACCCTCGCCGATCGAGGTGATGCTGTCTGACATGGTCACAGATGTGAGTTCCTGACAGCCCCAGAACGCCATTTTGCCGATGCTTGTGACCGACTGCGGTATCACCACGGAGTTGAGAGTTGTCATGGAGTAGAATGCCTTGTCGGCGATGCCGGTCACAGTATATTCCTTTGTGCCGTAAGTGACTTTCGCGGGGATCACGGCGTCTATGTTATCAGAGGGGTATCCTGCTACGGCCACTGTCAGGGCCGAGCGATCGGTCACGGAATATTTTATTCCGTCGCTGACAAATTCGTTCACGTCATCGACTGCGTCGGCGCTTACGGTCACTGCGTCGATAAATACAGGGATTCCTGCCTCACCGGCCACGGCCATGAACCTGAAGTTGATCACATCCTTGGCGTATGCGTCCAGAAGGAATGTGGCTTTCTTCCATCCCGTGTCACCTTCGCCCGCGTCGATGATATCGAGAGTCTCATAAGGCCCGTCGGTCACCGAGATCTGTACCTCTATGATGTTGCCTGACGAGCTGACGGCGTAATAGTCCACCGAGAGCATCGCGTTTTTGATTCCGCCCATATTGATGGATCCGGAAGTGAGGGCAGCTGTGGTTCCGGCTGCGGTCTGAGGTCCGAAACCGGTCATGGCCACTCCGTCAGCCGCGGGTGATACCACGTCGACGGTTGTTCCTCCGGAGCTATAGGAGGGATGGTTGGTGAATTTCCATTTATCCCCGTCGGTGAGCCAAAGGTTGTCAGGTCTGCAGGTCCCGCCGGTATCTTTTCCGAAAGTCTCGGTGAATGGAAGCTCGTATGCCGGACCTACTATGATAGGATTGGAGGCCACAGCTGCTGACGAGTCGGAGCCGGAGATCACGGTGACGGTGTAGTTTACGATCTGACGGGTGTCGATGTCCGAGATCACGTCGATGTAGTCGGTTCCTTTCTGTTTTTCGGAGAGAACCACGAAGGTAGAGTCGGGAGCAGAGCGTCTCACGGTGTAGAGCAGGTCTGAGGCATCTGTCGGAGGAGCCTTCCATGTCAGACGGGCGAAACGGTTCATTTTCTTCACCGTGACATCCTGCGCCTCGGGTAGTGAGGCGGCATGGATGCTCTGCAACGGGTATAGCAGGGCGACGGTCAGGGCCAGAATAATTTTACTTGAGATGATTGAATTTGACATAAATGTGACGGTTTGTATGAATCTGTTGGCAAATGTATTAAAAAAATATCGTATTGACAAGAAAAAAGTCCGGCTCCGCAACAAGCGGAACCGGACAGGGAACCATAAATTACAGATACCTGATTACTGGTACTGTTCACCTTCGAGCACACCGGTCTTAGCGGTAGTGCCGTAGCCGTTGTCGCCATATTCGTCAGCGTTGAGGATGACGCGGAGGAACTCCTGTGATATGGGACGGTTGTACATATATGGCTTGAAAGTCTTGGCGGCGCGCTTGTTGTAGCGGGCCAGACGCTCTGCGATGTTGTTGTGGCGCTTGAGCACCGACCAGCGGATAAACTCGCCGCACATCTCGCGGGCATATTCATCAAGCACATCGTCCTCTGTGGCGTTGGTCAGCTCGTATGTGCCGGTGTAGCCGGGGCGGAGGGCACGTTTGCGCAACACGTTGAGGTGCTTGGCAGCCTGCTCGCCCTTGCCGAGTTTCTGGTTGGCTTCGGCGGCGAGGAGATAGACCTCGGCCATACGCATGATGTAGATGTCGCCTGTCTTGCGCTGCATATTGGCGGTAAAGCAGCCGTCGTATGTCCAGTTGAACTTTGACAGCGAGGGATACTGTTTGCCGTTGAATGTCTGGCTGTCACCCTTTGGCAGGTAGTTGGCGGGGGAGCCGGACTGTGTGGCACCGTAAGGATAAGTGTCGACATAGAGATCCCTGATGCAGAATGTGATGTAGGGACGGGCGGCCTCTTCGGCGGCGCTGAGCTTGTCGTGGAGGAAGAGCACCTTTATGCGGTTGTCGGTGGCCGATACGGGGTAGGGCACAGTGAGTGCTCTTGTGGAGTTGACCACGCCGGCCTGACCGAATTCGGCTGAACTGTTGGCCACGCGGAGCAGCTGCGAGGCATTGGATTCCGCTGTGGAGCCTTCGGGCCAGATGCGGACGTTATACTGGTTGGCGGCGGCACCGTTGTTCACCCAGTCGAGGTTGGCGTAGGGCTGGATGGATTCTCCGGCGTGCGACGGATCCACGCCGAACTTGGCGCAGCTTGCTTCATTCCATGTGAATACCACGTTCTCGAGGGGAATTGTGGCGGCTCCACCCCAGTCGAGGAATGAGAAGTCACTCTGGGCATAGATCCACTGGTATTCCCAGCGGCGGTCCCACTCGGGGTTGAAGCAGTACATGAGATACTCCGATGGCATCAGCACGTTGACATTCTGACGGCCATAGAAGTATGACTGTCCGCGGCTCGGACGATAGTTGTTGTAGAACTTCGAGTTGTAGAATTCCTGGTTGTCGATGAAGCCGCCTCCGGCATAGACCGAAAGGTTGTTGAAACGGCCGCTCTCATACGAATAGGCCTGGTTGTAGGGATCGGCGCCCGCGATGAGGAAGAGGGCTTCCTTATTGTCGCGGTTGTTGCTTTCGGCCCACATATCGGCTATATCGTTGTAGAGCTGCACGCCATAGGTCGAGGGGTTGTCTATCATTTCCTCGGCGGTCTGACGGGCGAGATCCCAGTATTTCTCACCGTCGTCGTAGAACTTGTCGCCGAGACCGGCACGCTGGGCGTAGACGCGGGCAAGCAGGGCTTTGGCTGTCTTCTTGGAGACGCGTGCGCGGTTGTTCTGGTAGGGGGTGACGGGGAGCACCTTCTCAGCCTCGGTCAGGTCGTTGATGATGAAGTCGTAGATGTCCTTCTCGCTTGCACGGGTGGGGTTGAGTTCCACGATGCCGGTGATGGCCGACGAGCTCTCGGTGTTGAGCGTGATGGGGCCGAAATAGGTCACGAGCAACGAGTAGTAGAAGGCGCGGAGGGTCTTGGTCTCGGCCACGAGGATGTCGATGGTGCTCTGGTCGCCGTCAGTGAGGTTGCCTGCCTCGTTGATGATGGTGTTGCAGGTCGAGATGGTCTGGTAGCCCTGCTTCCACAGCTGCTTGGCGGCGTTGGTGTCCGGGCTGAGCTCCTCGTAGTAGATGGCCTGCTTGGTGTTGTCGCCGTTGCCGGCACATACCCACATATCTGTGCCAGTCTCGGCCATCATGAAGTAGTCCGAGCGGGAGAACAGGTTCTCGACAAGGGGGAAGTAAGTTGTTTCCTGCATACCTGACCAGGCGGCGAAGTTGTTGAGTGTCGCGTCGCCGGCATGGGGGTTGTCCTCGTCAAGACTGCATCCTGTCAGGAGGAGAGCTGAGGTGGCGAGGGCACTGCCTATGATATATCTGAATGTTTTTTTCATGATTTGCTATGAATGATTGGTGTGGCTTAGAGGGAGAGGTTGATGCCGAACACGAGCTGGCGTGTGAGAGGATCGTTGTAGCGTCCGTTCATTTCGGGGTCGTAACCCTTGATGAGGGGGTTGGTGGCGTGGACCACGGGATTGGTGATCGTGCCATACAGACGGAGCTTGTCGATGCGGAGTTTCTTGCAGGCTGCCGAGGGGAGGGTGTAGCCCAGAGTGATGTTCTTGATCTTGAAGAACGAGCCGTCCTGGTAGGCCATCGAATCCCATCCGGTGGTCTCCTTCCAGTCGCGCTGGGCGTTGAGCGAGGGGAAGTCGTTGGAGGGGTTGTCAGGTGTCCAGTAGTTGAAGTAGGACGGGAAGGCGCCGCCGCTCGAGTTGTACTGGTTCATCATCTTGTAGTTGATCATCTGTCCACCGCGGTAGAGCATATAGATGGAGAGGTCAAACCACTTGTAGGTGAATGTGTTGTTGAAACCGATGGTCCAGTCCGGGTTGTTGTGGCCTATGATCTGGCGGTCGGTTGTGTTGATGGTGTAGGGGTTCTCGGCATTGAAGATGCGTGTGATGGGCTTGCCGTTCTCGTCGAGCTCGTCGGGGAAAGTCTTTTCCCATACACCGTCGCTGACTTTGCGCATATTGGGGACTTTGACGCGCAGGTCGCCGGGCTGGCGGTTGAATACTGCCGCGTCGGCCTCCTGGCCTTTCTGCCAGATACCGTCGAGCTTGTAGCCGTAGAAGGATTTGACGGGGGTTCCGACGTGGAGTGTGTAGTCGCCGTTGGTCACGTAGTCCTCTGCGCCGGCTCCGAGCGATTTCACTTTCTCCCAGTTGCGGGTGAGAGTGAGGGTGCTTGACCATGTGAAGTCGCGGGTCACGATGTTCTGTGTGTTGAGCGTCAGCTCTATACCATGATTGCGTGTCTTGGCTATATTGGTGTTCATGGTGTAGGGATTGCCGCTTACACCGCCGCCGTTGGTGATGGGGAGGGTCTGTTTCCAGATCACATCGTCGGTGTCGGTGATGTAGTAATCGAGAGTGGCGTCGATGCGGTAGTTGAAGGCACTCAGGTCAAGACCGAAGTTCCAGCTCTTTGATTTCTCCCAGCCCAGAGTGGCGTTGGAGAGCAGGTCGGGATAGTAGTACTGCATGAATGTCTGGTTGCCGAGAGCTGACATACTGCTGCCGAGGATGCTGTAGGAGCTGTAGGCGTCTATTCCGGCGGCACCGGTCACACCGTATCCCACACGGATCTTACCGTTGTTTAACCAGTTGCGCGACCATTCCATGAACTTCTCGTCGGAGAAGCGCCAGCCGGCGGAAACAGCGGGGAATGTGTCCCAGCGGTGTCCCTTGGCGAGCACGGAGTTGCCGTCGTGGCGCACAGATGCGCTGAACAGGTAGCGGCCCAGATAGGAGTAGTTGAGTCGGGCCACGAGACCCATGGACTTGCCCATGGTGTAGTCTGAATCAACACTGGTGCGTGAGCCGTCCACACCGGGCTGCCCAAGGTTGGTCCAGTAGTAGGTGTTGGTGTCGAAGCCCTTGTTGGAGGATGTGGAGGTGTTCACCGAGTTGCTCTGCCATGTGGTCACACCGGTGAGGGTGAAGTCATGGTCGTTGGCCACCTTGAAGTTGTAGGTGAGGATATTTTCCCACTGGTAGCCGATGTTGTCGTAGTTCTCTATCTCGGCTGTCACGAACTTGCGGAAGGCCTCGTCGGTCTCGTTGCCCACCGCTCCTGCACCGGCGTTGCCGGTCTGGAAGAACTTATAGGAACCGAATCCCTCCCATGTGTTGTGGCGGCGGAAGATGAAGTTGCCCGACAGACGGGTCTCGAATGTCATGCCCTTGATGGGATAGATGCGCAGATATGGCTGCACATAGGCACGGAGATACTTGGTGTTGTCCTTGTAGACTCCGGGCTGGGTGTTGAGCAGCAGCGAGGGGCGGTCGGTGTCGTAGGCCTCGAAAGGATATACCTTGATGGAGCCGTCTTCATTGTAGAGGTCACCGAAGGGGGCATACAAGAGCGCTTCCTCCATATTCATGGAGGCCTTGTTTTGGTCGGAGTAGCTCAACTGGGTGTGCACACCTGCCTCTATCCAATTTGCTATCTTCTGGTTGGCGCGCAGGCTCGAGGAGTAGACCTCGTAGTTCGAGCCCACATACTGGCCTTTCACCTTGTTGTAGTTGAGCGAGAAATAGACCTGGGTTTTCTCGGTGCCTCCGCTGACGCTGAGCGAGTAGTTCTGTGCCGAGCCGTTCTTGAGCACCTCGTCGGGCCAGTTGATGGTACGGCCTTCCTTGGCTGCCTGGAGGGCGGCGTTGATGCCGGCATCCTGGTCGGTGGCAAGACCTGCATATTTGAGGGCCGCGATCTTGGTGTCGGCAAACTGCTGGGCTGTGTTCATTTCAGGAAGGGTGGCCCATCCGTTGTAGCCGTAGTAGGCGTCGAAGTTGATGCGCACATGGCCCGTCTGTCCCTTCTTGGTGGTTATGATGATCACACCGTTGGCGCCGGCCGAACCGTAGATTGCGGTCGACGAGGCATCCTTGAGCACTTCGATGCTTTCGATGTCGTTGGGGTTGAGGGTCTCGTAGTTGCCGGGCATACCGTCGATGATGAAGAGAGGTGTGCCGGAGGCCGAGAATGAGCGGTTGCCTCGGAGCTGGATGTCCACTGAGGCACCGGGAGCACCCGATGAACGGCTGATGTCAAGTCCTGCCACACGGCCCTGGAGAGCGTCCATGGGGTTGGGGGTCGGAGTGAGGGTGATGGTCTCTGCCTTGACTGACGATACGGCGCCGGTGAGGTCGCGTTTTTTCACGGAGCCGTAACCGATCACCACAACTTCGTCAAGCACGGCGTTGTCGGGCTCCATACGCACGTCGATGGTGCCGGATGAGCCCACGGTCTTATTGACCGGCGTGTAGCCGACATAGGAGAATGTGAGGGTGGATCCTTTGGGAGCGCGCACTGAATAACGGCCATCAATGTCGGTGGCAGAGCCGTTGCGTGTGCCTTTGACGAGTACGGATACGCCGATCATCGGTTCTCCTGTCTCGTCCACCACCTGTCCGGTGATTGTTTGCTCGTTGTTAACTACTTGGCTTACAGGGTAATTACCCCCCCCCGATGATAGGTTCAGCCATAGCCGTTGATGCTAATGACAGCATGGCGGCAGATAGACTGCAAGCCAGAAGGGTATGCCCCTTTGTACCTGTCAGAAAGTACCGCTTTTCATGATCATTTTTCATACGGTTCAAGATGAAATGATTATTTAAGGTATAGAGTGATGATTGATATCAGATATTTTTGCAAATGTAGTATAATTTTTACAAATTTATTGTTAATACGTGTTAAAAGTATATTTGAATTCATCAATGCGTCTTCCGAAAGATGTTATTCCGGAATAGGCTACAGAAAGGCAAAAGGCCAAAAGAAACCGTTTTTTATAAGATTCAGACTAATCATGATAATCTGAAAAAATAATAAAAAATGTTTCTTTTGGCCTTTTGCCTTTCTGTATCTTTCTGCGGCGAGGTAACTTTAAGTCACCTCGTTGCCGTTACAGTGTGCGGTACTGGCGAGAGTAGCGGAGCATCTGGGGGAGATATTCCTCCTCGTAGCTTACGGTGACGTCTGTGATGTTGCCGTCGCTGTCCTTCACGGGGGTGTAGACGGGATTGACAAATCCGCGGTAGGGGGCGATGTCGAGATGTGAGTAGCGGTCGAGCACTTCTTTATGGAGCTCGGGATCCACCTTCACGCCGTAGGTCTCCACGAGTGCGGCGCCGGCGGCATAGTCACCTTCGCTCTTGATGCGCTGGATCTCTCCGAGAAGCTGGCCGAAGAGATCGCGGAGCTTGCCGTAGTCATTGACCTGTACGAATGTCTTGCCATCCTTCTTGACGAGTTCGACCACCTTGTCTGCCGCTCCTTTTTCGAGCACCCATTTCGAGATGAGCTGGCGGTTGCGCATATGTGCCTCCTCGATATCCTTGCCCGGTTCGATGCGGACGAGCTGGGTCATGAGTCCGTTGAGAAGAAATTTGTAATATTCAGCCTTGTAAGCCTCGGGATTGTCGAGCAGACCGAGCTCAAGGAGTTTCGGATCTGCCAGATAGTAGAGGGCGAAAAGGTCGGCGCGGGTCTCCTCGAGGGTTGAACCATGGGCTTTGAGAGCATCGGGGTCGACTCCTGGGAGCAGACGGCCGGATGCGTGGCCGAGACACTCATGCAGGTCGGTGTGGAGATTGTCGGTGATGAAGAGATAATCGTCGAGCAGTTTGCCGGTGGCCTCGTCGATAACGAATTCCTCATTGAATCCGTTGCCGTGGTTGGCCTGGTCGTATGCCTCGGTGATGTTCTCGATAGTCACTGATTTCGAGCCATGTGCGGCGCGTATCCAGTTGGCGTTGGGGAGATTGATGCCTATGGGGGTGGCGGGATAGGCGTCGCCGGCCAGAATGGCAGCGGTGATCACCTTGGCGCTGACTCCCTTCACGTCATCCTTGCGGAAACGGGGATCGACAGGTGAGTGTTCCTCAAACCATTTTGCATTCGAGGCTATGGTGTGGGTGCGTTCGCTGGCCTCCTCGTTCTTGAAATTGACGATTGATTCCCATGCGCCGGTCATGCCGAGGGGATCGCCATAGCTTTCAATGAAACCGTTGATGAAGTCGACGCGCGAGGCGGTGTCCTCGGTCCAGGCTATGGAGTATTCATCGAATTTCTTCAGGTCGCCGGTGCGGTAGAAGTCCACGAGTTTGGCAATGATAGCCTTCTGCGAGTCGTTCTCAGCATATTCGGATGCTTTCTCGAGATTGGCAATGATGCGTTTGATGGCATCGCTGTAGAGACCGTCGGCCTTGTAGACCTGCTCGACCACCTTGCCGTTCTCCTTTACGACGCGGGCGTTCAGACCCCACGATACGGGAGTCAGATCGGTGGTGTCCTTGATGGCGTTATAGTAGTTTTCCACTTCAGCCTGTGTGACTCCTCCGTCATACAGGTTGTTGGCCGATGTGAGGATGAGGTCGGCACCTTCGGCCTGGTTGACACGCTTGGCCATGATGGAGGGGTCGAAAATCACCGGCAGAAGTGTGGCGAGCTCCTCATCTGAAGGCTTTGTGTCAAGCGCTGCCACCTGGGTCTCGAACCAGGTGCGGTCGAATTTGGGTGTGAACTTGTCGGTGGAATAGTGGTGGTGTATGCCGTTGCCGAATTCTATCTGCTTGAGGTAGAGTTCGAGATCTTTGAAGTTCTTGTCGTCGCGGTCACCTTTATAGTTGGTGTAGACGTTCTCCACGAGATCGCGGATGGCAAGATTGTATTTTCCGTTCTGGTCCCAGAGTATGTCACGGCCTGCAAGGGCTGCTTCGGTGAGATAGTAGATATAGAGGCGCTGGCGGGGTGTCAGATCCTCGAATCCGGGCACCTTGTAGCGGAGCACCTCGATGTCGGCGAAA
Source organism: uncultured Duncaniella sp. (assembly GCA_910587165.1). Lineage (GTDB taxonomy): Bacteria > Bacteroidota > Bacteroidia > Bacteroidales > Muribaculaceae > Duncaniella. The sequence goes on along the minus strand of CAJUKP010000005.1, from coordinate 114,120 downwards.
CGGTCCACGGTGTAGTCGAAATCATCGGCGGGAGCGGTCTGTTTATCGCCCGATGATGCGCATGATGTGATGGCGAATGCTGCCATGGCGGGAATTATGAATTTCGTGAATGACATTATTGATTGGTTTAGGATGAGTTTATTCCACGTGGAGTATCAACCCCTTGAGATATTCACCTTCGGGGTGGTAGATGGACACCGGGTGGTCGGCACCCTGGGTGACCTGATGCAGTATGCGCACCTTGCGTCCCGACATTGCGGCGGCGGTGAACACCGCCAGTCGGAATTGCTCTTTCGAGATGGCCTGCGAGCAGGAGAAGGTGGCGAGGATGCCGCCGGGGGCGATCTTGCGGAAGGCGGCGGCGTTGATGCGGCGGTAGCCCACCATGGCGTTCTTTATGGCTCCGCGGTGTTTGGCAAATGCCGGCGGATCGAGTATGATGAGATCGTAGGTGTCTTCCTTCATGTCGGTGAGAAACTTGAAGGCGTCCTCGGCATACGCCGTGTGGCGGTCGTCGCCGGGGAAGTTGAGAGCTATGTTCGCATCCGTCAGGGCCACAGCCTTGGCAGAGGAGTCGACGGAGTGGACCATCGAGGCCCCGCCACGCATGGCATAGACCGAGAAGCCGCCAGTGTAGCAGAACATATTGAGCACACGCGCGCCGCGGCTGAAGCGTTCGATGAGAGCGCGGTTGTCACGTTGGTCGACGAAAAATCCGGTCTTCTGACCTTTCAGCCAGTCAATGTTGAATTTCAGTCCGTTCTCCACGGCTACATTGGTCTCGAACCCTCCGATAATATAGTCGTTGACAGGATCGAGTCTGGCCTTGAAGGGGAGTGTGGTCTCCGATTTGTAATATACATTCTTGATGCCTGCGCCGTCGAGTTCGGTGAGTGCGCGGGCTATGTCGTGGCGTGCGAAGTGCATTCCGGGGCTGTGGGCCTGGAGCACGGCGGTATTGCCGTAGACATCCACCACACATCCCGGCAGGAAATCACCCTCGCCGTGGACGAGGCGGAATGTAGTATTGTCGGGTCTGACAAGCCCGAGGCGCTCGCGCAATTGCCATGCGGCCGCGAGACGGTCGGCATAGAAGTCGCGGGTGATCTCCGAATCTTCCCAAGAGAGCATCCGCACTGCGATCGAACCTATTTCGTAGTGGCCGGTCCCGAGGCATCTGCCGTCGGAAGCGGTGACGCGGACAGTCTCTCCCTCCTCGAGTCCTTCCGGGAGGGTGGCTATGGCTCCGGAGAACACCCAGGGGTGGAAACGGAGCAGTGAGTCTTCTTTGCCGCGTTTGAGCGTGATTGTTTTCATATCTGAGGTTATTTCAGGAATGCACGGAATATGTCATTGCCATTGGCATAGATGAGGAGCAGGAGCAGGAATGCCATGCCCACGTACTGTGCTGCGACAAGCACATTTTCGGGAACTTTGCGGCGTGTGACCACTTCCCAGAGCAGGAACATGATGTGGCCGCCGTCAAGTCCGGGGATGGGGATGATGTTCATGAACGCGAGCGCCACCGAGAGAAATGCGGTGATCTCCCAGAACGAGAGCCAGCTCCAGCGCTCGGGGAACATATTGCCGATGGCGCCGAATCCGCCGATGCTCTGGGCGCCCTCGGCCGAGAAGACGTGTTTCATCGAGCCTACGTAGTTGCCGAGAGTCGATGTGCCGATCTCCCATCCTTTCGGGAACGATGCGAAGAATCCGTAGTCTACGGTCACGGGAGTGTATATGTCGGTTATCGGACGCAACTGGAAGCCGAGTTTGCCATATTCGTTGGGAGTGGCGCTTACGGTGATGCGTTTCCCGTCGCGCTCGACGGTGAGAGGCACTTCCTTGCCGGCGGCAGCGACCAGGGCGGGGGAAAGCTCGGAAAAGCTCGGGGTGGCCACTGTGTCGACAGCAATGATGTGGTCTCCATCGCGGAGCCCGGCCTTTGCAGCGGCCTCGCCCGGGACAATACGGTCAATGTAGACCGGCAGACGGTAGGCCATGAAACCTTTCTCGTCGTTGACGCGGAAGATGAAATCATCGGGGATAGCTATCGTGACAGTGTCACGGCGATTGCGGAGCACCTTCACTTCCTTGGCCTCCACCATGCGGAGCATATAGTCACCCTTTGAGGCGTCGAGTTTCTCGCCATCGGCCATGAGCGGTATGTCGCCGTTGCGGAATCCGGCCTTTTGGGCTGCCGGAACGAAGTCAAATCCCTCGGTAGCAGCCTCGAACGGTATATATTTCTCACCCCAGTGCATGGCTATGCCGGCATATATGAGTATGGCGAGAATGAAGTTGAAGAGCACACCTCCGGCCATGACGAGCAGACGCTGCCATGCGGGTTTGGTGCGGAATTCCCAGGGCTTGGGTTCACTGTCGAGAGTCTGGTTGGTCTCGTCGATCATTCCGTTGATGGCGCAGTAACCTCCGAGGGGCACCCATCCGATGCCGTATATTGTGTCGCGCCATCCCGGACGGCCGTCGGCCGGGGCCGGATGCTCCTTGCCCACCTTGAAAGTGATTGCGGCGCGGTCGGGTGTTTTTTTCTCCTCATCACCCTGTGACACGAAAAGTCCTACCTTGTTGGCGCGCGGATCGTAGCGCAGAAGGCTGAAGCGGGGATTGAAGAACATATAGAATTTGTCGACCCTTATGCCGAAGATGCGGGCGAAGATGTAGTGGCCGAACTCGTGGATGATCACAAGGAATGCAAGAGCTGCTATGAGTTGCAGCGCTTTTATCAGGAATGTTTCCATGCTGGTGTGTGGTGTGTCTACTTTTTCAGTTTGTCTTTGCAGTAGTTGATGGTCTCGTGGTGTGTTGTCACATAGTCGTCGAGTGTGGGAGTTGCTATGAACGGAATGTGGTCAAGCGCCTCGGTGATGGTGTCGTAAATACCGGGGAACGATACCTCGCCATGCAGGAATGCGGCTACTGCCACCTCATTGGCGGCATTGATTATACAGGCCGCGTTGCCTCCGCGTTCGAGAGCGAGGGGAGCGAGGCTGAGGCAGGGAAATTTCACCGGATCCGGTTTCTCGAATGTGAGTTGGGCATAGTCGGTGAGACTCATGCCCCGCTCGTCGCGGGGCAGACGGGTGGCGTCGCCAAGTGCGTAGCGGATGGGGAGATGCATATCGGGGATGCCGAGCTGCGCCTTCACGGCGCCGTCGATGAACTCAACCATGGAATGGACTATGGACTGGGGATGCACCACTGCCTCTATGCGTGAGACAGGAATATCGAAAAGCCAGCGGGCCTCGATGATCTCGAATGCCTTGTTGAGCATGGTGGCTGAGTCGATGGTGATCTTTGCGCCCATGTTCCAGCGGGGATGCTTGAGAGCCTGCTCGGCGGTGACACCGGCGGTCTGCTCGCGGGTCCATGTACGGAACGGACCTCCTGAGGCTGTGATGATGAGTTTATTGACCGATGCGGGATCTTCTCCCTGCAGACACTGGTAGATGGCGGAATGTTCCGAATCTACCGGGATGACTTTCGAACTTGACTCGGCGAGCATACGTGTCACCAGCTCTCCGGCCACAACGAGTGTTTCCTTGTTGGCCAGCGCTATGTCTTTTCCGGCGCGTATGGCGCGGACGGTGGGGAGGAGACCGCTGTAGCCCACGGTGGCGGTCACCACGGTGTCGAAATCCGGGCGCTCCATGGCATCAGCCAGGGCCTGGTCGCCCGCGGCGGTCTCTATCCCCAGAGGCGAGAGCGCTTCGCGGAGACGGGCATACTTGGATTCATCGGCTATGATGGCCAGAGAAGGACGGTGGCGGAGCGACTGCTCTATGAGGAGATCGACGTTGCGGCCGGCTGCGAGAACCGTCACATGGAAACGGTCGGGAAACCGTTCCACTATATCAAGTGTCTGGGTGCCTATTGAACCGGTGGAACCGAGGAGGGCTATGTTGTGAGGCATGAAATTATTTGCTTAAAGTGTTTTCAATCTGCAAAATTAACAAAAAAACCTCACAACCCCTCAGAGTGGAGACTTAAAATAAGTTAGAGGAATTCATGGAACTGTCCCGTAGGATGATTCCTCTGTGTGGTCAGGTGTGGGAAAAATTGCTGATTAGTTGATTTTGTCAACTAATATTATTACCTTTGCACCCATGAAACAGAATCAGATAGACATAATAAGAGCCTTTAACCGCAAGTATACCAGATTGTTAGGCGTCTTGAACAAGCATTATATGGGTAGTAGTTTCGGGCTTCCTGAAATCCGTGTGATTCAAGATATATTCCTTCATCCGCAAAGAAGTGCCAACGAGATCTCGGAGGAACTTAATATGGATAAGGGTTATTTGTCGCGGTTGCTGAAAAAGTTGGAACGACAGGGCTATATATGTCGTTCCACTTGCAAGGGGGATGCCCGCAAGGTGATAATATCACTTACAGAATCCGGAATAGCAATATATCACGAGCTGGATAAATCGGCTGATCAATCAGTAAAGGAGATATACGGCCATCTTACAGAGGCGCAAATTACATCTTTGATTTCACACATGGACGGGATAAGTTCATTAGTCACGGATTCGGCTCAATCATGTTCACCATCCAAGTAAGTATGATATATTCAGTGATAAAATAAAAGTATGATATGGAAATAATACAATACCGGGACAAATATAAGGATGAAGTGATCCAGCTCATTCTTCATATTCAGAATGATGAGGCTAAAATAAATATGCCTTTGGAAGGACAACCTGACTTGCTTGACATTCCAGCTTGCTATATGAAGCAAGGCGGAAATTTCTGGGTTGCCATAGATAATGGTCACGTTATAGGAACAATCGCATTGATGAGAATCAACGATGAATGGAGTGTGATGAAGAAATTCTTTGTCCGCGCTGATTACCGTTCACAAAAAGTAGGACTTGCGCTTTATTCACGACTACTTGATTTTGCCAACGCTAAAGGCTTCAGGCACATGATACTTGACACTCCATCGGTAGCGAAGAAAGCACACTCGTTTTATGAGCGTGCCGGATTCCGACGGATATCCAAGTCCGCATTGGCGATTGAATATGATTATCTCGATCGGGATTCGATAATATTCCAACTGGACCTGTAATTCCATGATGGCCACTATGGGTTGAAGTGTAGGGAGTATATGAAAAACATAGGAAACAGATTTATCGTTTGTCTGATCGGACAAATCAAGAAATCTGTTCCCTATGCATTTATGTTCTGTTCAACCTTTCGGTCGGACGGTGACTTCGGTCACCTTGGGTGCTTCCGGTATATTACCGGATCACGGTCTTCTTGCCGTTGATGATGTAGAAGCCCATGGGGAGAGACTTCACACGGTCGGCGGTGGCATTGCGGAGCACGGTGCGTCCCTCGAGGCTCACCACGGTGTAGAGGCCATCGTTGTCAGTGGCGATACCGTTGATGCCTACGGTTGTGGGATCGAACTTGAATGTCACCTCGATGTTGGGTGTTTCCTGAGCGCGGTCGAGCAGGAAGGCTCCGTAGTTGATGAGCAGGATGTAGTCACCGGCTTTCTCGGGTGCGGGATCGAATGTGAACTTGTAGGCGGGATGTCCTTCTACAGTTGTCGCCTCAAATGCAGTGGCGTTGAAGTAGCTGCTGTAATCGGTGGCGCGGAGGTTGACATTGCTGATGGCCTCGAAACCGGCTGTCTCGGCATTCTCGAACACTATTGTCACTTCGTCGAGTGTATTGACGGTTTCACCGTCAGCGGGGATGGTATACCAGGTGTATTCCTTGGGCTTGACAACCTCCCATGTATGGGTGATGCCCTCGAACTCCTGTCCGGAGATAGTGAACACTCCTGCGGGGATGGTGACGCTGAGTGTGCCCTCTTTTCCTACAAACGGGTTCTGGTCTCCGTAGATATTGATAAGCAGTTTGTTGCCGTCCATTCCGGCGAATGTCACCTCGCGGTATTCGGCCGGGATTGGTTCGCCGTCGAAGAGCACCTCGATGGATGAGAGAGAGCTATAGTAGACAGTCTCATCCTCGCTGAACACGAATGCCACGTATGTGCCGTATTCGCCGGCCAACACTCTGCCTTCTGTGGGCGAGGGAGTGCAGGTCATGTCTATCTCCGATGTGCGGTTGAGCTTGTATGTGCGTTTGATCATCGGGCTCTGATATGAATTGTCGAGGATGAATGCGCCCTTGTCGATCATAAGCTCATAGCTGCCACCGATTTCTGACGACGGTGCGGGGTCGAAGTTGATGGTGAATGTGGGATGGGCGGCATCCTTGACTTCCTCCACTTCATAGATCTGATAGCTGCGGGTGCCCCGGAGCACGATATATGCACCTTCAACATATTTTGCAGTCTCGGCGGTCGGGAATTCAATGGTGAATGTGCCGAGCTGGTCGAGCGCGGTGTCGTTGGAGGGCGACAGGGTGTATTCGTAATTCTTGTTCTTTCCGAAATTGAGCGAATAGCTGATCTCGGGTGAGGGAAGGCCATCGACGGTGAATGCACCCTTGTCAGCTTCGATCTCGAGCTTGCCGTTGACATTGAACACTTCTGGGCTCAGGCGGATCATGAATACGGGATCACCCCAGTTGTCTACGGTCTGGTAGCCATATTCGGTCATGGCATTCTTCACGCGGGGCACACTGACACCTCCGTAGGTCACACGGAATCCTGCTGTGTCGCCGCCGGTGGAACTGCCGTCTTCCCAAGGCTCATAGTCAACGGTTGTGGCGTTGGCGAAATCAAATGTCACGGTGATGGCATGGCCGTCGGGAAGTTCCTGAGTGGTTCCGTTGGCGGGTGAGACGGTATATTCGAGAGCCATCTGTGTGTTCACGGTATAGACGGCGGTGATCTCGGGACTGGTCTCGCCTGATGCGCTGAACGCTCCGGCCTCGACAACGAGAGTCCACTCGCCATCGGCCGACACAGCCTCGCTGAACATTATTGAACGTTCGTTGCCCCAGCCGCCGATCTCGCCGCTGATGGTCTTTGTGCCGTTCGAGAGTGTCACCGATTTGCTCTCGTCAACCTCCATATCGTATGGGGCCTCGGGGAAAATGAGCGAGATCTCCGAAAGGTTGCCCACTGTCTCGCCGCTGGCGGGGGTGAGGCGGTAGTTGTCAAGTATGCCGGCTGCGGCGGGATCCACCGTATAGCTTGCAGAGATGGGCTCGTTGATCATACCGTCGACAATGGCGAAGTCGCCGGCGGCATCGTTCCAGGCATATTCGCCCACTACACCTGCCGGAATCGTCATGGTGTAGTTGCCGGCCTCGGTCTGGGTGGGGAAGATGAGATCCACCTGATTCATGGGCCAGGCCTCGACCATCTGCCATTCTGTGGCCTGCACGGCTGTGCCGCCATCCTTGCATATAGTGGCGTCGGCAATCTTTTCAGGTACGCCCTGCACCATATTCTCTCCGTTGGAGAGTTTGAATGTGAGGGTCACTTTGGAAAAGGACTTGACGGTCGACTCGGGCGCCGGAGACATATCCTCGAGCACGAGCCCGCTCTGGGCGAATGCCGTCGACATCGTCAGATATGCAAAAGCAGACAAAAGTAGATGTTTAGACATAATGTGTTGTTTGGTGAATGATTGGGTTTTGTTGCAAATAGGTTGTTTGATTATGAAATCTAATTGCAAATTTATACAAATTTACCGATATTCACGCAAAATGTCTGCTTTTTTTCAATCGGCCGCTACAGCATAGGCGTTATTGCCGGTGTCCATGTGATGTGGTAGTCGATGATCTTGAAGAAGAAGGATCCATCGCCATAGTCCACACCTTTTCTGCGGTACCTCCTGACATCATCTTCGGTCAGTTCCTCTATCTCGTATTCTATCACCATGGTTCCGGTGGAAGGATATTTCTTTTTGCCGAACTCAGCCGGATGGAGAGGGGGAAGACCCCGGACCACATTGGCAATCTCCTCGTCTATATCAGGCGACAGGCTTGTCTTGTTCTTCGAGCGCAGTATATTCCCGTTCTCGTCCACGAGAAACTTCACGGTAAAGTACCCCCATGAGCTTATGCTCATGAAATTCAGCATATCGTCAGGCTGTCTGAACCTGGATGTAAGGTTGTTTCTGATCCTGTAATATCCGCCTGTGAAATATGGTTCCTTGAATGCCTTCTTTGCTTCCATCAGGCTCGGATAGACCTCAAACCGTGGCCATCCCTTTTCCGCATAGGCCGTGACCTGTCCCAATTCCACCATATAGTCGGCATAGGCGGTGCTGTCGGCAAGTTTCTTGAGCTTCTTTATCCGGCCCTTTGTCGACATCTTCATGCGTTTATTGTCCCTGAGTCTCTCTCGAAGCTCCTTTTTCGCTATTATGCGTGAGATTTCTGACCGGACATCATTTTCCTGAGCTCCTATTGTGGTCTGTGCGTATGAGGGTAGTCCCGGCAGCAGGATAAGCGTTATCACAAGAACAAGAGAAAACAGTGAGGATTTCATGGTGATGATTGATAGTTTGAATGGGACTGCAAATATAATCAATACTGTCAGGAAATGCAAACTGGCGAAGTGAAATCTCCCGATGTAATGGTATGGGATGTCTCTATAGCATAGGAGTGATAGCAGGACTCCATGTTATGTAATAGTCTTTCAGAAGCATGAAGTAATTTCCCCAGCCACCCGTGTCCACTCCTTTACGCCGGAGTCTTAATTTGTAACTGTCACTTACGTTATTAATTTCATATTCAATGACCAGAGTTCCTGCTGACGGATATTTCTTTCCTCCGAATTCTCCGGGATACAGTTGCGGAAGACCGAGCACTGCGAGTTCTACCTTCTCATCAATATCTGGTGCGATGCGAGTCTTCATTTTGGTCCGGATAATATTTCCTTCCTGATCAACAAGCAGACGGATAGTGATATAGCCCCAAGTGCCTATGCTGAAATAAGAGCCAAGATGTTCCGGCTGTTTGAAGTTGCTGCGTAGATTGGATTTTACACGTGTGTATCCTCCGGAAAAGTATAGTTCCTTGAAGGCTTTTTTAGCGGCTTTGAGATTTGGATATACCTCGAATGATGGCCACATTTTTTCAGCGTAGGCTGTGACCTGACCAAGTTCAATCATGTAATCCGCGTATGAAGTACTGTCAGCAATATGTTTCATCTTTATCATGCTCTTTTTTGCAGACAACTTTTGCTTCTCGTTTTTTTTGAGTATTCGGGATCTTTCTTTTTCAATCCTTTTAATCTCTGACGAGATGTTGACAGCCTCTGCATTGAAAGTTGTCTGCGCCTGACAAAAAAAGATATAGATAAGAGATATGATTAATGCGGATAGCCTTCTCATTGTTAAAAACCGGTTTTGATGGACTATTCATGAACTGTTATCTCAGAAGTAAGTCTCCATGATATTATAATTTTTGCCAAAAATAGGAAAAATGTTTAGAATATTCAAATTAAAGCTGACAATACTTCATTGTTCTTTCTATAATAGTTTTAATTACGGTGAAAGGACATAAATGACCGGTTGCATTGATATATTCTTGGTGGCCTATGTATAAACTAACCCCCGCGGACAGTCTGATTATAAAAAGATTGTCCGCGGGGGTGTGGTCTTTTCCGATACTATTTCAATTCGAAGGGTAGGGTGGCGCGGATATCGGTGGATGATGATCCGATGTATAGCTTGAATTTGCCGGGTTCAGCCACCCATGATGCAGATGCGGGATCGTAGAATTTCAGCGCATCAGGTGTGATGGTGAATGTGGCTTCGACTGTGGCGCCGGGTGCTATGCTGAGTTTGTCGAAGCCTTTGAGCTCCTTGACCGGACGGATCACGGAGGCCTTGTCGTCGCCGATATAGAACTGCACTGTTTCCTTGCCGTCGCGTGAGCCGGTGTTGGTGACCGGCACTCTGACGGTGATTGAGCCATCGGCGGTCATGCTGCGGGCCGAGGCCACAGGTTTGCCATATTCAAAAGTCGTGTAGCTCAGACCGTGTCCGAAGGGGTAGAGAGCCGGGATCTTCTTTGTGTCGTGCCAGCGGTAGCCCACAAGGATATCTTCCTTATATTCCTGGTTGATGGAGTCGCCGGGATAGGAGAGGGTGCCGAAGTGGTGGGCGGCGTTGTCTTCCAGACGGCGGGGAAATGAGAAGGGGAGCTTGCCGGATGGATTGACACTGCCTGACAGCACATTCGCGACCGATTTTCCGGCCATCGAGCCCAGATACCAAGCCTGAACTATGGCAGGGACTTTGTCGGCCCAGGGCATCTCGACGGCATTGCCCGTCAGAAGCACCACGACGAGGTTGGGGTTGACGGCGCGCAGTTCCTCGATGAGCTTGGGCTGTCCGAACGGGAGCGCGAACTCCTGGCGGTCGCCACCCTCGCAATCCTGGAAGTGGTTCTTGTTGAGACCACCGACAAAAATGACGAGTCCGGCTTCGCGGGCCATATCCACGGCCTGGCGGCGCAGCGAGTCCTCGACATGGGCCGGAATCACGTCGGCGTGGCCATACATTGGGCGGCCGGCCATATACCCCCGGGCATATTCGACTTTTCCGGGCCAGAGTGTCTCGAGTCCTGCAAGAGGTGTCACGATGTCCTTGGGCTTGAGCTCCGATGAGCCGCCGCCGGCCATGAGATTGCGTGTGGCGTTATCGCCCACCACAAGTATTTTCCCGTATCGCGAGGGGTCGATGGGCAGCAGGGGCTGTCCCTTGGGTGTGGAGGGTGCGTTTTTCAGAAGCACGATACCTTCGTTGCCTATCTCTTCAGCCACGGCATAGTGGGCCGGGGTTGCCACCGATCCGTAGGGCTTGCGCCGGTTCATGGCGGTGCGGAAGTTGAGGCGCAGCAGGCGGCGCACCTTGTCGTCGAGAGTGCTCATCGGCACCTCGCCGCTCTCGAGCATCTTCTGGTAAGGATTGGCCAGATAGTAGTCATCGGTGGTGAATTCGCTCTCCGATGTGAGACCGTTGGTGAAGGAACCCATCTCGAGGTCAAGGCCATAGAGAGCGGCCTCACGGGTGTCGTGGGCTCCACCCCAGTCGGTTATGACCACTCCGTCGAATCCCCAGTCGTCTTTGAGGATTTTGTTGAGCAGAAGTTCGTTGTGGCAGGCGTGTTGGCCGCGCACCTTGTTGTAGGCGCCCATGATCGACCATGACTTACCGTCTTCAACGGCGCGCTTGAACGCCGGAAGATATATCTCGTGGAGCGCGCGGTCCGAAAGCTCCACATTGATGTGGCCGCGCCACAGCTCCTGATTGTTGAGGGCATAGTGTTTCACACAGGCGGCGACACCGTTGTCCTGCATTCCGGTGATGTATGGCACCACAAGCTCGCCGGCCAGATAAGGGTCCTCGCCCATATACTCGAAATTACGGCCGTTGAGCGGGGTGCGGTAGATGTTGACACCCGGTCCGAGCATCACATCCTTCTCGCGGTAGAGTGCCTCCTCGGCCAGGGCGTTGCCGTATGCCTCGGAGAGAGCGGGGTTCCATGTCGCGGCCAGGGCTGTCAGGGCCGGAAACGCGGTGATGGAGTCGTTGGTTCGTCCGGCATAACCCCAGTCGTTCCAATTGATTTCCGCGCGCACTCCGTGGGGGCCGTCGCTCATCCACAGGTCGGGAATGCCGAGCCGGGCCACACCCGGTGATGCGAATTTGCCTTCGGCGTGACACATGGCCACTTTCTCGCGGAGGGTCATGCGTGAGAGCGCGTCCTCCACACGCTGTTCGATCGGGGCGTTCTCGTCGAGATAGACCGGGAGCTCAGCGGCGCTTGCGGTCAACAGCGGAAGCGCCATCGCGATAATAAGTTGATATTTCATGGTTTATCTTGCATTGGAGTTGATGGTTGTCGTATAGGGACGAAGGCCGGGAGAGGTGGCGGTGACAGTGACCGGACCTTCCTTCCCGTTGTTGCGGACTATGAGCATCGCCTTGCCGTAGAATGCCTTGCGCTTGTCATCCTTGAAGCGTTCGAGCGATATGGGTGAACCGTTGTCTACTCCGGCGTTATATCCGGCGCCATCCACCTCGAAAGTGATGAGATTGTCGGCCAATGGACAGAGGTTGCCATCGCGGTCCACCACCTCGGCCAGCACATAGCTCAGGTCGCTGCCGTCGGCGGCTATCATGTTACGGTCCGGTGTGAGACGGATTGCGAATGGATCGCCTGCCGTGCGGATGGTCTGCTCGGCCACGACACGTCCGTCCTTACGGCTCACAGCCTTGACTGTGCCTGGCTCGAAGTCAAGCCTCCACATCACGTGATATTTGCCCGGCTCCTTGGTGCGTACCCCTTTTGATTCTCCGTTGACGAAGAGTTCCACCTCGTCGGCATTGTTGTAGTAGGCCCAGAGGTCAATCTGTTGTCCCGGAGTCCAGTTCCAGTGGGGAAACAGATGGAGCACCGTTTTTTCCGGACGCCACTGCGACTGATACATATAATAGACATCCTTGGGGATACCGGCCAGGTCCACTATGCCGAAATAGGAGCTGCGCGCGGGCCAGCCGAATGGGGTCGGCTCGCCGAGATAGTCGAATCCGGTCCAGACAAACTGTCCGGAGATGAAATCCTTCTCCTCGACGTGACGCATGGTTCCCTCATGGGTGTTTCCCCAGGGCACATGGCAGTTGTCGTAGGATGAGCAGGAGAATGTCGGGTCGGTGAAGGGGATATCCCAGCGCACGGGCCAGATGTTCATCGAGTCGGAAGGCATCTTGTAATATCCGCGTGTCATGAGGCCCGAGACACTCTCGGTGATGACGAACGGTTTGTCGGGAAACCATTTCGGCACGGAGTCAAACCAGTCGTCATGATAGTTATAGCCTATGAGATCGAGCGCACCTGAGCGGAACAGGTGGTTGCCGGGATCCGGTTCGTTGCATCCGGCGGTGACGGGACGGCCCGGATCGAGCGACCGGGTGTAGTCGGCCAGTTTCTTGGTGAGAAGCGAGTTGACACTCATCTCCCCACCTTCGGCGGCGAGTTTGTCCTTGCCGTGGCCGAAATTGAGTATGAGGTTGGCTTCCTCGAGCGAGAGGGTGTCGGCTGACGCGTCGTTCCACTGTTCGAGCACCTCGTTTCCGATGCTCCAGACTATCACAGACGGATGGTTGCGGTCACGTTTGATCAGGTCGGAGAGATCGCGCTCATGCCATTCGTCGAAATAGCGGGAATAGTCGTGCGAGGTCTTCTTCCGGCGCCACATATCAAAAGTCTCGTCCATCACAAGTATTCCCATACGGTCGCACAGATCAAGCACTTCCGGTGCAGGAGGGTTATGGGTGGCCCGGTAAGCGTTGGCTCCCATCTCCTTGAGTATCTCGAGCTGTCGTTCGATAGCACGAGTGTTGACGGCCGCACCGAGGGCGCCGAGGTCGTGGTGCATACACACCCCGTTGAGTTTCATCGGCTTGCCGTTGAGCGAGAAACCTTTCTTTGCATCGAAATTGAAGTAGCGCAGACCGGTGGTGGTCATGCAGCTGTCGAGAACCGCTCCTGTACGGGCATCGGACACGTAGGTGGTGACTGTGTAGAGATACGGATCGTCGGTGCTCCATAGATGAGGATTGGCCACAGTCATGCTCCCTTTCACCTGTGTGTTGGGATGTTTCCGGTTCACTTTTGCGGTCAAGACCGGTGTCTTGGCTATTTTACGTCCGGCAGCGTCGGTGAGAGTTGAGTGGACACTTACTTCGGCGGTCTTGCGCGACTTGCTCACGATGTCGGTGGTGATGTCTATCACCGCCTTGCTGTCGGTGACATCTGTCTGTACATACTGTCCCCAGAGAGGGATGTGTATGTCGCCGAGTGAGCGCATCCATACGTTGCGGTAGATTCCGCATCCGGAATACCATCGTGAGTTGGGCTGCTCGGCGTTGTCGACCCTGACTGCTATCACATTCTCTCCCTCACGGTTGAGCCATGGGGTTATGTCGTAGGAGAATGAGGCATAGCCGTAGGGACGGGTGCCGAGTTCGTGACCGTTGATATATACGGTCGAATTCATGTAGGCTCCGTCGAAATCTATGTAGATGTTCTCCTTTGCCTGTTCAGGGGATAGGGTGAAGCTTTTGCGATACCATCCGGTGCCACCCGGCAGCGCGCCCCCGCCGGTGCCTGAAGGATTGCTCTCGCTGAAGTCTCCCTCGATGGCCCAGTCGTGGGGTAGCGACAGACTGCGCCATGAGGCATCGTTATATGACGGGGAGGCGTAGATGGCCGAGTCGGATAATGAGAACCGCCATCCGTCGTTGAAACTCACAGCCCTTGAGTCAGCCCCCAGGGCAAAAAAATTGGCAGCCGCGCCCATAAGGGCGAGGCTTGCCAAACGCATCATATTTACCTTAGAAATCATGAGAATGCCTGGTATTGGGTTGTGGTGGGGTATGGCCCGGCGTGTCAGAGTTTGATCTCCTGTGCCTTGCCGTCGTATGTCACCTCGACACCCTTGTTCGAGCGGTTGAAGAAGAGCTTGTTGGCGGGTGTGACTTTCACGATGTTGAAACGGCGTGTCTTCAGCATCCCGTCGAATTCGCCCTTGCGTTCACCGATGGTGAGGGTAGAAGTGGCGTTATCCCACTTGAGGGGGATCATGGCATATTTACCTTTCTCGTAGTTGTAGTTGAGGCCTTCATCCTCATAGAGTGTGAATTCGCCGTTCTCACCCTCGTAGACGTAGAGGTCTATGAGCTCGGCGGGTTTCTCGGCACTCCACTGCATGGAGGGCCCGAAAGGCACGATCGAGCCTGAGCGGACATAGAGCGGCATACGCTCGTAGGGTGCTGCCACGTTGAGAAGCTGACCGCCCTTGACTGTCGCTCCGGTGTAGAAGTCATACCATGTGGCACCTTCGGGGAAATAGACTTCACGCGAGGTGGCGCCATAGCTGTAGACCGGTGCCACGAGGAAAGCCGGACCGAACATATATTCATCGCCGATGCCGCGTGTGCGGAGGTCGGAGGTGAAGTCCATTACGAGGGGACGCATGATGGTATAGTCGTCGAAGTATGTCATACCTGCCAGCGAGTAGATGTAGGGCATGAGATCGTAGCGCAGGTTGGTGTAGTAGACCACCGATTTGTAGGCGGGATGATTGTCAGGGGCGATGTTGAAGATCTCGCGGTAGGGCCACTGGCCGTGTGCGCGGAAGAGAGGGGAGAATGCTCCGAACTGATACCAGCGGGTGTTGAGCTCGCGCCATTCCTTGAGGTCGGGGCTTTCGCCTCCGTTCTTGAGGTTGTCTGCAGCGGCCGCCACATAGCGGTCCTCCACACAGAATCCGCCTATGTCCTGGGTCCAGTAGGGGATACCGGATGCGGCGAAGTTGAGGCCGGCCGAGATCTGGGCCTTCATATCCTCCCAGCGGGTGGCGATGTCACCGCTCCAGGTGACGGTGGAGTAGCGCTGCTGGCCTGCGAATCCGGAACGGGTGAGGAGGAACACTCTCCGGTCGGGCTCGACGCCGCGCTGGCCGTCATAGATGGCCTCGGCGTTCATGAGTCCGTAGGCGTTGAAGTATTTTGTCGAGGGGCCGAGGGCGGTGGGGGTGATGAGATCCTTGCGATACTGGATGTCAGTGCAGTCGCGGATGTTGGGCTCGGAGGCGTCCATCCACCATGCGTCGATGCCGAGAGGGAGATAGTGCTCCTCCATCTGATGCCAGAAGAGTTTGCGGGCATCGGGGTCGTAGGCATCGTAGAATGAGCTGAGGTAGCCGGGGCCTACCCAGTCGCGTATGCTGTCCTGGACGGGCAGTTTGTACATCCACCCCTTCTCGTCGAATTCCTTGTAGTGTTCGGTGTTGACGTAGAATTTGGGCCATACCGACACCATGACACGTCCGTTCATATTGTGGATTGAATCCACCATTCCCTTGGGATCGGGGAAACGGACGGGGTCGAACTCATGGCTGCCCCACTGGTCTTCTTTCCAGTGCAGCCAGTCGATCACAATGTTGTCGATGGGGATACCGCGGCGGCGGAATTCGCTGAGTGTAGAGAGCACTTCGTCTGAATTGTTGTATTTCTCGCGGCTCTGCCAGTAGCCGAGTGCCCATTTGGGCAGGATGGATGCTTTGCCTGTGATGGTGCGGTAGCCTGAGATCACGTCATCCATATCGTCGCCATAGATGAAATAATAGTCTATCTGGCTCTGCATCTCTCCCCACCAGCTCATGTCCATCTGGTCCTCCTTGTCGCGGGGTGAATAGGCGCGGAGTCCGCAGTAGGCCACAGCTCCGTTGGGTTGCCATTCGATTTTGACAGGCACTTTCCTGCCACCTTCGAGATTGACGGCGAATTTGTAGGAATTGGGGTTCCATGCCGTGCGCCAGCGTTCGGGCACCACTTCCTTGCCGTCGATGAACACTGTGATATATCCCGAATAGTAAAGGATGAACTTGTATTCGCCGGTGGCGGGGGCTTCGATCTCACCTTCGTAGGTGACGTGTGAACCCTGGTATACGAAATCCTGAGGCAGGTTGACCACGTGTTTGAGCTCCTTGCGGATAAGGTGCTCGAAATAGATCGAGTCCTCACGCTGCACGAGAGTCTCCTGCTTGGGATCGGCGGGTACGTAGGTGCCGGTCAGGGCCCCTTCCTTGCCATCCTTGTCATATATCTTGAATACCTGTCCGAGCTGCTTGTAAGGCTCGGGATTGCCGAAACGGCAGAGCGAATAGCTGTCCCAGAGTATGCCGTAGTTGTCTGTCGACACCACGAAAGGAACAGATACTTTGGTGTTGTATTGGAAAAGCTCCTCGTTGAGACCTTTGTAGTTGAATTCATCGCTCTGATGCTGTCCGAGACCGTAGATGCCTTCCTCGTCGTTGAGCGATTCGAACACCTGACGCACGGTATAGCCCTTGGTTCCCTCCACCTCGATGGGTGAGAACGTGCGGCCTCCGTCAGCCTCGGCCACGATGAGTTTCCCTTCCTTATTATAGAATTTCACGTCACCTGTGGCAAGTGACACTGTGGCACGTACCTCTGATGTGATCACCGAGACGGTGGAGTCGGTTTCCTCTACTTTGAACTCGGTTTTCCCTTCCACGGGAACTGTGATCAGGCTCTCTTCGGCCGGAAATTTCTTGTCGGGGGTTGCCGATACGCGGATGATTTTGTCGCCGAGCACTTTCAGGCGCACCTTGCGGACGCCGTTTTCCTCGGTCTGGTCGACATTGACTGTGATGCCGTCGCCGTTCTTGTCATATTTGCCCGATCCGCATGAGCTGAGCATGAGCAGCCCGGAGAGCAACATCGCTGATATGTGCCTTAGTTTCATGGATTGGAGAATTGCGGGATTTTTAGATTTCTGTATTCTTGATGATTGTTTGTTCCGGATGTTAAGATTCTTTCTGCAAAGTTACGCATATAAAAGCACCCGAGCCTCATGATATGTTGAGACTCGGGGATGGATATGTTTCACGAGGGGGTGTGAAATGTTATATCAAAGTGGTCGGAATGTTGTCTGCTCCTTCAGATCCTTGTAGTCGGAAGGAAGGAGATTATACTCCTCCTTGAAATAGCGGGCGAAATACTTTGGGTTGTTAAATCCCACACTGTAAGCCACTTCCGATACGTTGAGCTGGCTCTCACGGAGCAATTGGGCCGCACGTTTCAGACGGATGAGGCGTATGAACTCGATGGGAGTCTTTCCGGTCACGGTCTTGAGTTTCTTGTAGAGGTGCACACGGCTCATGCCGAGGTGGCTGCTGAGCTCTTCCACCGACAGGTCGGTGCGCTTCATATTGCTCACCACATATTTGATGGCTTTCTCCACCATTTTCTCGTCGAGAGGGGTGATGTCTATGTTGCCCGGTTCGGGGGTGATGAGCCGCCGGCCCGACAGGGCGGTGGTCAGAGCCACAAGGCGTTTCATGCGCAGGATGAGGAGCTCGATATTGAACGGCTTGGTTATATAGTCGTCGGCGCCTATGGTGAGCATCTCCACTTTCGCCTGTTCCTCAGTCTTGGCCGAGAGGGCTATGATGGGTATTCCTGCCAGATCGGGATTGCCTTTCACCCGGCGGCACAGTTCGATTCCGTCCAGACCCGGCATCATCACATCGGTGATGATGATGGCAGGCTTGACAGATCCGAGCAGTGTGAGCGCGGCCTCGCCGTCGGTGGCGGTGAACACCCTGAAATCCCCCGACAGCCCGTCCTTGAGAAACCGGAGCATATCCGTGTTGTCGTCGATCACCAGCGCCAGCGGTTTCTCGGACCGTGCGGGTGGCTTCGGCATCGCCGGTGGTGCCTGCTGTGGCGCTGAAGCCGTTTCCGCGGTGTCTTTACCGCTGTCTGCGGCCGGTTGCTCTTTCGCGCCTTCGGTTTCTGATGTGCGTTCGGGCGTTGTTGCATCGGATGTTGCCGGAGCCTCTTCCGTTTTGGGTTCTTCTTTCATCACCACAGGTCGCCCGGGCTGCAGATGAAGCGGGATGATGAACTCGAACACAGTGCCTGCAGGCTTGTTGTCGCTCACGGTGATGGTGCCGTTGTGGAGGCTTATATAATCTTTGACAAGGCTCAGACCTATTCCGTAGCCTGTTGACGAGCGTTCGGTCTCCCCCTGGTAGAACCTCTCGAATATCAGCGGTTTCTCCTCGTCGCTGATACCGCGTCCTGTGTCGGCCACCCTGACTATGGCACAGAGCTTGTCCGGCGACAGGGCGAGGGATATGTCTATCTTTCCACCCTCCGGCGTGAATTTGGCTGCATTTCCGAGCAGGTTCAGCATCACTTTATATATCTTGTCCTCGTCCACGACAGTAGGGAGTGATGCTATGTCGGTGTGGTAGGTGACCTCTATATTCTTTGCGTTTGACAGCTCGGCAAACGAGTTGCATGAGTTGGATATGAGCAGGGCCAGGTCGGCGGGAGAGGAGTGTAGTTTCAGTCCGGCCATCTCGCTCTTGCGGAAGTCAAGCAGCTGGTTCACCATGTCGAGCAGATGTCCGGCATTCTTGCGCATCAGACTGAGGCGCATCCTGTGGGTGTCGTCGGTGGCTTCCCTGAGCATTGAGTCGAGAGGGGAGATGATGAGGGTGAGAGGTGTGCGCAGATCGTGGCTCACGCTTGTGAAGAATTTGAATTTCAGCTGGTTGAGCTCCTCCTCCTTTTTCAGTGCCTCGCGGCGGTGGCGTTCGTTGAATTTGCGCCTCTCGTGTATGCGTACATATATGATTGATCCGGCCACTGACCCGATGATGAGCAGGAAGTAGAAGATATACGCGATGGTGGAGCGGTAGAACGGAGGTCTCACCTCTATGTCAAGGTATGTCTCGTCGCCACCGATACCGTCGTTGTTGACGGCCCGGACCGCCAGGCGGTATTTTCCGGGCGGAAGATGGGTATATGTCGCGAAGTTGCTCCCCGCAGGGGCCGATTTCCAGTCCTCGTCGAGACCTTCGAGCCTGTAGTGGAAGATTGTCTTTCCGGGCAGGATATAGTTGTCTGAGGCAAAGGCTATTGTGAAGTCGTAGGTGTCATGGCCGAGGCTCACGGTGACATCCGAGTTGAGCGACGACGGCAGCACTACGCGTCCGTCGATCTCTTCGCCCACACCAATCTCCTTGCCGTTGACCGAGATGGACGAGAACATCACCTTGGGTATGGATTGGTTGTAGGTTATCTCGTTGGGATTGAAACGGCTCACTCCGTTTAGACCACCCACAAGCAGCTCTCCCGATGGGAGGAGTGAGAATGAACGGTGGTTGAAGTCCACATTCTGCAGTCCGTCGCTTGAGTCGTAGACTCTGGGAATGGTGGTGATCGTGCCTTCCGTGGGGTTATATGCCACTTCGAAATTGACCAGCTTGCCCCCTTCTGCCACCCAGATGGCTCCGCTCTTGTCTTCCTGCAGGCCGATGGCGAAGCGGGCGCCGGGCGATGCCATGTATTGGGCGGAGTGGAGGGTTGCTGTCTTTGGATCGAAGATGTCAACTCCCTGCTGTGAGGCTATCCACACCAGCCCGCGGTGGTCTATCATGATGTCGTTTACCGTCACCGGAGGTAGACCGGCGAGCTGTTTCACTGTCCCTCCGTCGGGTGAGATCGTGAACACTCCGTATGCGGTGGCGGCATACAGTGTGCCGTCGGATGCCTCCTCGAGAGCGAGCACGCTGTCGGAGTTCAACGGATAGTCGGCAGTGGTATAGCTTCTCACTTCACCGGTGACAGGATTGTAGTGGAATATTCCTCCTGTGAGGGTTCCGATCCACAGGGAGCCGTCGCCTGACGGGGAAATGGCCCAGACGTAGGCGTTGTCCATGGCCGATCCGGTGACAAGCCGTGTGAAATGTCCGTCGCGCATGGTGCGCAGTCCGCGTGAGAAACTTCCTATCCATAGAGTGCCCCCTTCATCCTCATAGAGAGCGGTGACGGGTGCCGGGTCGCTGGAATCGGCCGGATCATTGATGGAGACACACGACCCGTCGGCCGGGTTCCACAGCATCAGACCGTCGGCATCAGTGCCCACCCATACGCTTCCGTCCTTTCTGGCCAGCAGGCAGTTGGTGTCCGGAAGCTTGTCGAGCGAGAATTTGTGGGCGCTCTCGTTGGCCATGAACACCCCGTGCTTGTAGGTGCCGATCCAGAGGATTCCGTTGTGGTCCTCGAACAGCGATGTGACTGTCGAGTTGGAGGGTAGGGTGGAATAGTCGGCGCCCCCGGTGAAAACATACCGGTTGTTCTCGCGGCGGATGCGTTCGAGCCCGTGATGGTCTCTGGCGAGCCACAGTCTCATGAAGGAATCCTGATATATCGACTTGACCACCATGTTCTTGCCTCCGCCCGGCAGCTCATGCTCCTTCCAGATTCTCAGGTTTGAATCGAACAGCCACAACCGTTCGGTGGTGTAGATCCATGCAAGACCCTCGCGGTCGTAGAATATGGAGTGGACCAGACGCTCGTTGTTTCCGGTGACAGTGGGGATATGGTTGTCATATCTCTCCACACGGTGTGTGAAGTGGGAGATCTCGTACAGTTCTCCCAGGTCGGTGACGGCGGTCATCCCGCGCCCCGAATCGGCGAAAGCGGTGATCTCCTTCCCTTCGAGCGACGGGAATGTGCCGAAATCCACCGCGCTGGCCACCGGCCTGTTTGCAGGGATATGAAACACCTCCTCAGTGTCGGTGAACACCCACATCCCCGATTTCGCATCCTTCTCTATCCGTTTGGGTTTTCCCCTTACCCCCATGGAGGCAAGCAGGGAATCAGCGTTGTGTTCTATCCTGTCGGTGGCGGGATTGTAGACATACCAGGCGTTATGGCTGAAGAGCCAAAGCCGTCCGGATGTGTCCTCGATCACATTGTCTATGTCATTCTCACCGCAAGGTGTGTGGGAGACCGAATCTGTATTTATGTAATACAGCCGGTAGTTGTAGCCGTCGTGTCTCAGCAGTCCGGCCACTGTGCCGAGCCAGAGAAATCCGTCGCGGCTACGTGTCACGGCATTGATCTTATTGTTGGTGAGGCCGCCCTCTATGTTGAGTCGCGACAGCCTGAGCGGTTCGCCTTTGGCTCCGACAATAAGCAAGGTAATGAAAAGTGAAAGCAGTAACAGTTTTTTCATGAATAGCAAGTGTGCGTTGCAAGGTCTGTGTCAGGGTAGTGCAGGGTATGGGTCCGGGGCGGCAGAACGTGCTCTCCGGGGGACTGCGGATCTGTAATGCAAAGTAAATGAATCTTTGTGATATCTCCAAGTGTTGACAAAACTTTTAACATTTCGGCTTCCCCTTGATTTTCAACCTGTAAGCTTGTGGAAACAAAACAAATTGCGCATAAAGATATAACAAATACCACCCCTTGGCGAGAGAAATGCACCCAAATAAACCTGCGCGTGGACTTGCAAGTCTCGAAAGGTCTTTTTACATTTGCTAAACTTAATTATGAAAAAATAGGTAAAGCCTGCTACAAGCTTAACCACAAAAGCTGCAAACCGACATAGACACCCTGAGATTCCACTGACTCTTCTTACCATATTTCTAAACGAAAACAATCTTAAATACTAACCGGTAAATCAAAAAAACAATGGGAAAAAATGTTTGGAACGGTGCGCGTCATCGCACCTATTCCGAG
>CAJUKP010000005.1:0-91986 GCA_910587165.1 uncultured Duncaniella sp. | reverse complement strand
TTGCCCTACTGGCGCTGTGTCTCCTTTGGAGTCTTGGCGCCGTCGCCGCACCTATTCCGAGTTGCCCTACTGGCGCTGTGTCTCCTTTGGAGTCTTGGCGCCGTCGCCGCACCTATCACAGTGCAGGGCACAGTCACCCAGGCATCGGATGGTGAGCCGTTGATCGGCGTCAGCGTCCTTGTCAAGGGCACTAACCAGGGAACATCCACCGATATTGACGGAAACTACTCCATCAATGTCGAGAACGGTGCCACTCTGTCATTCTCCTACGTGGGTTGCCAGACCCGCGAGATCGTAGTGGACGGCCCGAGACTCGATGTCGCGCTTCTTGAGAACTCAGAAGTGCTCGACGAGGTGGTGGTCGTGGGCTACGGCACTCAGAAAAAGAAACTCGTGACAGGCGCCACTGCCCAGATCAAGGGTGACGACATCGCCAAGATGAACACCACCTCACCTCTCCAGGCCATGCAGGGCCAGCTCCCTGGTGTGCAGATCGCATCAAATTCCGGACAGCCCGGCGAGAGCATGAAGGTGACCATCCGCGGTCTCGGTACGATCGGAAACGGTTCTCCCCTCTATCTCATCGACGGTATCGGCGGTGACATATCAACCCTCAACCCTGCCGACATCGAGAGCATCGACGTGCTCAAGGATGCCGCCTCGGCCGCTATCTACGGTGCGCAGGCCGCCAACGGTGTTGTGCTCATCACGACGAAGCAGGGCAAGGAAGGCAAGGCCAAGATCACTTTCGACGGATTCTATGGCTGGCAGACCAACCCCCGCAAGATCAATATGCTCAATGCCGACCAGTATCGCATGATCATGGACGAGCAGAATGTCAACTCAGGTCTCGCTCCCTACGACTGGGACTCCATGACATCTATCTGGCGCACAAACGCCGAGGGTGAACGCATCGGTACATACGACACCGACTGGATGGACGAGATGATCGTCGACCACGCCGCCACCCAGAGCTATACTATAGGTGTCACCGGTGGTTCGAAGACCTCCACATACGCCCTCTCGCTCGGCTATATCAACCAGGAAGGTATCGTGGGCGGAAGCGATGCATCGAACTATTCACGCTACAACTTCCGAATCAACTCTGACCACAAGGCATTCGACGGCCTGATCACCATCGGCGAGCAGGCTTCGTTCATCTACCGCAAGAGCAACGGTATACAGGTGGGCAACCCCTACAGCAACTCGCTGCGCGGTGCCTTCGGAACTTCTCCCCTCACACCCGTCTATGCCACCGAGACCCCGACCTATAACGGTGAGGTGATCAACGACGGTAAGTACTATGACTCATCTAACTCCAGCTGGAATGTCAACGACGGCAACCCCTACGGATCAATGATGTGTGGCCGCAACAGAAGTGTCTCCACCACATTCTCCGGTAACGTGTATGCTCAGATCGAGCCGATCAAGAATCTGAAGATACGCACCGTGTTCGGTGCCGTCTACGGTTCGAGCGACTACCGCAGCTTCTCTCCGCTCACCCACTTCACCGCCCAGAATTCCGACCCCATCACCAAGGTGAGCCAGAACATGACCCACACACTGGGTCTGACATGGACCAATACCATCACCTACGACTTTGACATCAAGGATCATCACTTCAACGCCCTCGTCGGTATGGAATCCTACCGTTACAGCGGCCAGTATGTAGGTGGTGGCCAGGCCAACCTCAAGTACGGATTCGATGACTGGTCACACGCATGGATCAACAACGGCACAGGCTCCATTCTCGGCGAGAATGACGTGAAGGTGGAAGGTTTCCCCCACGACGAGGCCCGCTCTGTCAGCTACTTCGCACGTCTCGGATGGGACTGGAAGGAGAAATACATGATCAACGTCACCGTCCGCCGCGACGGCTCCTCGCGCTTTGCCCGCGGACACCGCTTCGGCACATTCCCCTCCGTTTCGGCAGGCTGGAACATCTCAAACGAGAATTTCATGGAGTCTACCCGTTCATGGCTTGACTTCCTCAAGATCCGTGCAAGCTGGGGCCGTGTCGGCAACCAGAATGTGGACAACTATCAGTATCTCGCGCCCATCACCGTGTCGAACACCAATGCTTTCTTCGGCCAGTACATCGGCCCCAACGGTGTGCTCTCCGACTACTCCGGCACAGTATCCACCAACTGGGGTGCTTTCCCCTCCCGTCTCGGCAACCTCGACCTCACATGGGAGACCTCCGAACAGACCAATATCGGCTTTGACGCCCGTCTGCTCAACTCCCGTCTCGCCGTCAACTTCGACTGGTATGTGAAGACCAACAAGGACTGGCTCGTCGAGGCCCCCGTGCTCGCCACAGCAGGTAGCGACGCCCCCTTCATCAACGGCGGCAGTGTCAAGAACACCGGTATAGAGCTCGCCCTCACATGGAACGACGTGATCGGCCGCGACTTCTCATACAGCATCGGCATCAACGGCGCCTACAACAAGAACAAGGTGGGCTCAATCCCCAATAGAGACGGTATAATCCACGGTGCCACAGGCATGATCTTCAATAACTCGCAGGAATGCTACCGTGCCGAGAACGGCAAGCCCATCGGTTACTTCTGGGGCTACAAGACAGCCGGTATCTTCCAGAACCAGCAGCAGATTGACCAGTGGGCCGCCGCCGGAAACGGTTTCCTCCAGCCCAACGTGGCTCCCGGCGATGTGATCTACGTGGACGTCAACCACGACGGCTCCATCGACGAGAACGACAAGGTCAACCTCGGCAACGGTATGCCCAAGTGGACATACGGTTTCAACCTCAACTTCTACTACAAGAATTTTGACCTCGGCATCGTGGCCAACGGCGCCGCTGGCTTCCAGATTCTCCAGAGCTACCGCGGTCCGGACGCCTTCAAGTCCAACTACACCACCCGTATCCTCGACCGCTGGACCGGCGAGGGCACATCAAACAAGATCCCGCGTCTGCTCAACTCCGACACCAACTGGCAGTTCTCCGACATCTATCTTCAGGACGGCGACTACCTGCGTATCTCCAACCTCACGTTCGGCTACAACTTCGCCCCGCTCATCAACCAGAGCTGGCTCTCCAACGCCCGCCTCTATTTCCAGGTGCAGAATCTCTACACCTTCACGAAATATGACGGCATGGATCCCGAGATCGGCTACGGTACATCCGACTGGGTTTCGGGTATCGACGTCGGTTTCTACCCCCGTCCCCGCACATATCTATTCGGCGTGAACCTTACGTTCTGATATAACTGGTGATAAATCCAAATGAAATTACACCCATTCACAATGAACAAATATAAATCCACCATACTCGCACTCGGCCTGGTCGGTTTCCTGGGCATGACTTCATGCTCGGAGAGCTTCCTTGACGTTACGTCGAAGACCGAATCGAACACCGAGAACTTCTACAAGACCGAGCAGGACGCATGGCGCGCGCTTCTCGGATGCTACGACGGCTGGCGTCGTGTCATGTCCACCGACGGTCCTCTGACATTCCTCATCGCATCCAACATCCTTTCCGACGAGACTCTCGCCGGCGGCGGTATGGGCGACGGTTCGGCCAACGTTGTGGTTGACCATTTCGACCTCTCCTACGGTCCCGGAAACATGACCATCTACACCTACGATTGGAAACTCTACTATGCCGGTGTCTACCGCTGCAATGAGCTCATCACACGTGCCGAGGACATCAATTGGCTGAGCGAATACAACAAAGGTCTCTATTTAGGCGAGGCCCGCGCCATACGCGCCATCATGTATTTCGACATGGTGCGTCTGTGGGGCAATATCCCCCTTTTCCTCGAACCCTCCACCGAAAACCGTGAGCAGGCCGACCCCGCCGAGGTGTATGCCTGGATCTTCGAGGATCTCAAGTTTGCCATCGACAACATTCCCGCCGATGCCAATATCTCCACCGACCAGCATGGCCGTATCACCAGATATGCCGCCGAGGCTATCCTCGCCCGCGCCTATCTGTATTACAGCGGCTATTACGGCAAGGAGCCCGGTTTCACCACCGCCGAGGGCCAGACCATAGGTGCGGTCAGCAAGGCCGATGCTCTCGCGGCTGTGACCGATGTCATCTCATCGCAGAAATTTGACCTGCTTGACGAATACAAGGATCTCTGGCCTGCAGCATCCCTCGTGCCCATACCCGGCGAGTTGGGATGGGCCGAAGGTTCTTCCTACGCAGGCGATGCCAACAAGGAGGTTATCCTTGCCATGAAGTTCTTCCCCACCTATAATTACCCCAGTGGTAATACTGATTATGCCCTTCAGGCATCCAATCGTTTGATTGTCAACATGGGTATGCGTAACTTCAACGATTGTCCCCCCTACGGCAAGGGATGGGGTGTCTGCACAGTCACCCAGACTTTTGTCGATGGCTACGAGAACGGCGACAAGCGTCTCGTGCCTTCCGTGATCGACATGGAAGGTGAGGGCATCGCGGCAAAACCCTCGTTCGAGGCCTGCTATCTCGACTGGCGTAACTACACCGGCTACTCCAACAAGAAATACACCCCCATGATCTACGGTAACGGTTCACCCTTCGCCAACTCAGAGGGTACGCTTGACTTCATGATCAACAACCCCGAGCAGTATGTCATCATGCGCTATGCCGACGTGCTCCTCATGGCCGCCGAGCTCGGTGCGCCCCAGGGTGCCACCTATCTCAACGATGTGCGCCGCCGTGCAGGTCTCGGCGATGTGTCGCTCACAAAGGAGAACATCATGAACGAGCGCGCCCGCGAGCTCGCTTTCGAAGGCCTCCGCTACTGGGACCTCCTGCGTCAGGGTGTCGATGTGATGGCTGATGCCGTGTGTGCGTCCGGTGGCAAAATCTGGAACGGAGGTGCCGAGACCATCAATACCTACGACCGCGCGAAAATCATCGCCACAAAGGGCCTCCAGCAGATTCCGCAGGATCAGATCACACTCTCCAACGGTGTGCTCAAGCAGAACGACGGCTGGAAATAAAGAGGTTGTTTTTAAACAATCTCTAAATCATTAGACACGGGACTCAACCGTCGCGGAGAAGGTGCCGGACAGGATATTTTATTTATTATAAAATGTTAAATCATAACATGATAGATAATTTTGGACGTAAACTTCCGTTGTGTAATATGCACACACGTCAGTCCATGCGTCTACCTCACTGTCCGGCGCTTCCCCTCCCGCCGGTAGTCACCGCCTAACAAAAACCAAATGTCTTAACTTATCTCTCCAATTTTTCACCAATCAATGAAAAAAGCAATTAATTTATTCGTAGCCCTGGCTCTCGGCGCATCGGTTCCCGCATTTGTCGCCTGTAGCCCGGAGGATAAAGACACACCGGCTCCAAGCATTTCCTCGGAAGAGCTTGTGAAGGATGTGGCTTATTCGGTGGAAGCCGACAAGAACGATCCCAACGTCATCCATCTCAAATCGCTCGTGAAGGGCGCGACTCCATGCTGGGAAACTCCCCAGGGTCGCTCGCAGGCTTCCGAGATCACCATGACTCTCCCGTTTGCCGGTGAGTACACCGTCCGTTTCGGTGTCACCACAGGTGCCGGACTCGTATGGGGCGAGCCCTATACATTCACTCTCGAGACAAACAAGTTCGAGGCCCTCTCAGATGCGATCTGGACCGACCTCGCAGGTGGTGTCGACGAGAACGGCGTGGGCAATCCCAAGACATGGGTGCCCATGGACATGGCATATCTCCCCTACAAGGGTACCGCCGTGGTGGGCTACATGAACCCCGATGATGTGCTCAATGACGGATCCAATATCACAGATATCACTCTTGACAACTGGAACTACAACTGGGATCCCGGATTCCAGGACTGGCTTATCCCCGCAACCGATCCCTACCTTGACTCCGAGATGACCCTCAGCCTTGACGCTGCCAAGGGTTGTGTGGCCGAGATCAAGAGGGTTGATGCCAACGGTGTGACCACCGTCACAGGAGGCTTCAATCTCAACACTGCAGATTCCAAACGTCCCGTCATCTCCTTCAATGACTGTGAGATGCTCCACGCCGCATGGGGCGACAACGTATGTGCCAATTATTCGCAGGATCTGAAGATTCTCACCGTCAACCCCTACGTGCTCCAGATCGCCACTATGCGTACCAATGACGAGGGCCCCTGGTGGATCGTCTGGAACTTCGTGGCCAAGGATGTGCGCGACGGTAAAGTGGAGATTCCCGCCGAAGGTCCCGAATTCGTGGAGACCAAACCCGTGGTCGAGCCCAAATATGACGATCTGGCCACTGAGCTCTTCACAATCTCCGGCGACGATGCCTCATACGTAGCCACCAAGACCACCCTTCTCCTTGACGAGGAGACTCCTTACGACCTCATCTGGTGGAACGGTGCTTCCGGTGAATGGGAATGGATCGGCGGTTACGGATCATCATGGGCTCCCGTCTATGGAGGTGCCGGTGATTTCGCCCTCACTCTCAACAAGTCCGGCAAGGCTGAGCTCGAGAGCGCCGAAGGTGGCGATGCGGCCGGTTTCACCATTTCCGGAAACAAGATCATCTTTGACAAGGAGATCACACTCCTCTCCACCGGCAACGTAGCCATAAAGGGCACTGAGTTCACTGTCATGAAGTGTTCGGCAGACGACAATGAGGTAGTGTTCGGTATCCCCGTCGAGAAGGACGCTACCGGCGCTTGGAACAAATATCTCTGTGCCAAGATGACCATCAAGCCCATCTCGGGTGGACAGAGCGGTCCGCTGGTGCTTGCTGTCAACAATGCCAATATCCCGGCCAACGACCTGTTCTATGTCAACGCTGACAAGTATATCCGCGTGATGCTCTACAACCCCTGGGCAGGCAAGGATGACAGCGCGTTCGCCATCGACCCCACCAAGCTCAAGCTCAAGAAAGGTCAGACCATCAAGGTGAGATTCACCATCTCGGGCATCGACTGGATCTCGACTCCCAAGGCCGTACTCTGTGCCCAGAACGCCAATGCTTACGGATGGGATGCCGCCGCATACGCTGCCTCTCCTTTCGTCACTGACCTCAACACCACCGGCGAGACCGAGCTCACCTTCACCAACGAGACAGGCTCTACCTACAATTTCTACGGAAGCGATGCTATAGAGATCTCCATCGACCTCGACGGTACCGCGACTTCCAATGACATCTCCGGTGCTTCTGTCAACATCACTTCTGTCACCATCGAGTAATACACCGTTCCAACCTTATCACAGAAAATGAAAACCAAAATATTTTTATTCATGTCATTGTTCATGGGGCTGATTCTCGCCTCATGTAACGACGACGATGACTACAACATCTTCACCGACCCGATTCTCAGCGAGGATTCAGTAGTCACCGGCTCGGCCGACGTGACCGCCACAACCGCCACTCTCCATGCCACCGTGAAGGGGCTGGGTGGTGCCGGAGCGGCTGCCTATACCGCAGGGTTCAACTATGGTTACACCGAGGATAATCTCAACGAGAGTGTCCCGGCGTTGGTTGACGGTGAGAATCTCACCGCCGAGCTGACCGGCCTGACCGACAATACCGTGATCTACTATCAGGCTGTGGTGACTCTCGGCAAGCGTGTCACCTACGCCGGTGAGGTCAAGAGCCTCATCACCACCGACACCCAGATCACCACCTCCGCTCCCGAGGCTGTCACCTTCAACGGTGCCACCCTTGGCATGAGTGTCACCGGAGCTCCCTCCGATGCTGCTTACGGTATTGTGATCGCCGCTTCCGACGATGTCGAGGCTGTGCGTTCAGGTCTGATTGTCCCCTTCGCTTCCGGCCTCTCCACTTCTCTCGCCAACCTCGCTCCCGCTACCACATATTATTATGCCGGTTATGCCGACCTCGGCAGTGGTATCGTCTATGGCGATGTGAAGTCGTTCAGCACTGCTTCATACGATTTCGACCTTGACAACGACCTCGTTGACCTTGGCCTCTCCGTCAAGTGGGCACGCTACAACGTCGGTGCCGCTTCCGAGACCGAAGCCGGTGGCCTCTTCGGCTACGGTGACGTGACCGGTGTGAAAAACACCATCGACATGGCCGATTATGCCTCTGGCGACATCTACAAGACCGCATCTGATATGGCCAACGCCGCATGGGGTGGCAAGGTTACTCTCCCCACCGCCGCTGAGTTCGAGGAGCTCTTCAACAGCTGCTCGCGCGAATGGACCGAGGTGGACGGTGTGGCCGGTTTCCGCCTCACAGGCCCCAACGGCAACTCCATCTTCCTCCCTGCCGCCGGTTCGCGTACCATCAACGACGTGACCTCCGCCGGTATCGAGGGCCGTTACGCCACCGGTTCGGCCAACCCCTCTGACGAGAAGTTTGCCGTTTCCTACCGCTTCGCTTCCGCCGGTGCCTCACGCACCACCACTCCCGTCTACGAGGCTCTCTCTGTACGCCCCGTATCTGTGGCCCGCAATGTTCCCTTCGAGAAGGAACTTCTCTTCAAGACTTGGGAGATCGACTATAACAATGGCGAATGTCTCATGTTCAACGGACCCGTATGGTTCTACGGTACAGATGATTCATGGCGCACCGTCACCAACGGCGAGCCTGTCATCGGTGATGTATGGTGCTGGGATGCCGACAAGAACAACACATGGGCTTTCGGCGACTGCAACGGTTCGATGACTCTCAACGCCGACGGCACCGTCACTGTCAAGTATGCCGATGGCACTGAGCAGAGCGGCACCTATACTATCGACGAGGCCGCGAAGACCATCACTTCCACAATTGACCTCCTCGTTCCCACCGCCTACGATGCCACTGCCATCCAGAACCGCAGGAATGAGATCAAGATTCTCTCGCTCACAGCTGACAAGGCTCAGTTCGGTTACTTCCGCGACAGCGAGCCTGCCACCATTTCCATCAACATGATCCCCGCCAACAAGAAGTATGGCTTTGCCATCAATCTCTGTGCTGTGGGTCCCGACTGGAACAACAACTGGGCTGAGACTCTCGCCACTCTTCTCCCCGATGAGCTTGACGGTGTCCACACCTTGACCTACAACGCCGCTCTCAACGGAGCCATGATCATCAATCTCGACGTGATGGGACTCCGCGCCGCATATCCCAACTCGATTGTGGCCATCAAGGACATCCGTCTCGATGGATCTTCCATGAAGTATGATGCCAACAAGTTCTTCTATGGCGACATCGAGGACAACGGCAACTTCCGTGTGGAGATGTTCAATATCTACGGCAAGGGCTCAAAGGACGGAGCCGTGATCGAGTCCCCCTTCAGCACCGCCACCAATGCCGGCAGCGATCCCGCGTTCTCGTTCAATTCCTCACTTGAGCTCGACGTGGTCATCATCCGCGAGCCCGTTTTCACTCCTATGTGGATCTCCATCAATAAGGATTGGGGCGGCTCATGGGACTACAATCAGGGCGCGACTTTCAGCGTTGTTGTTGACGGAGCCAACAAGTTGGCTTTCTCCGACTCTTCGTTTGACATCAATCTCCCCGCCGGTGACCTTGACTACGCCGCAGGTACCATCATGAGCTTCGTGCAGGTCAATGATCTGTTCAACTACTTCCCCCAGACCCATGCGCAGCTCGACGCTATCTACAAGGATGGTGATAAGCTCACAGGCTACGACGCATCCAAGGTAGTCGACACAAGCGACGGCGGAGCCTACCGTCTCGAACTCTGGAACTGCTATGGCGCCACCAAGGACAACTGTGCCTTTGGCCAGGCTTCGGGTGATGTGATGCCCGCACTCGGATTCTCGCAGAATCAGCGTGTGCAGTTCTCCTTCAAGCACCTCTTCAACACCGTTGAATGGTGATCTGACTGATTTAAATTCCCTTTCCGGTCACATCATGCCGGTCAGCCCGGCATGATGTGACATCCCAGCCACGCCGTGCCCACCCACCCAACCCCCACGGCGTGGCTTATATGAAACCATTTCTCAGAAATATCAATGAAAATACGCAAGACATTACTATCATTCGTCCTCGCAGCATCGGCAGTGCTTGCCGCATCCTCGTGCAGCGACGACGACAACCGCGCCAAGCCCGAGATAATCGGCGGTGGCGACTTCAAGGTGAGCAAGACCGAGATGGCTGTGGCAGGCACAACCCCGCAGACCCTCTCGATACTCGCCCCGGCAAAACCCAAGGTGGCCGCCGATGCCCAGTGGGTGCATATCTCGGATGTGCGCACCTCCACCTCCGGCAAGATGTTCGTTTGCGACATCACGTGTGATGCCAACGACACTTTCGATCACCGCACGGCCTCCATCCAGGTGACTGCCGGCAGCCACAAGGCCACTGTAAACCTCACCCAGTATGGTGCCGAGACGGTTAAGATTGTCTCCGTCACCCCCTCGGAGCAGCTTGTTCCCGCCGGAGGCACTGTCACTGTCAACTTCGCCGCCACTGACGAGGTGGATATCTCCGCTCCTGAATGGATCACGCCGCTTAAAAGCAGGGCATTGCAGGAAGATGCCGTGAGCTTCGGCTATTCAGGCAATTTCACCGATGCTCCCCGCTCTGCCGAGGTTGTCATCTCTCTCCGCAAGGATCCGTCCGTAAAGGCTGCTGTAACTCTCACCCAGGAGGTGGCCCCGAAGACCGAGGATATGAAGAGCACCGCTGCCGAACTTGCTGCGAGAATGAAAGCCGGTATCAACATCGGCAACACCATGGAAGTACCCTCGGGCGAGACCGGATGGGGCAATCCCAAAGTGAGCCGTGAATACATCAGTGGGCTCAAGACTCTCGGCTTCAATGCCGTGCGCATCCCGTGCGCGTGGGATAGCCATGTATCGGACAAGGCGACAAATACCATCGACCCCGCATGGCTCGACCGTGTGGACGAAGTGGTGGGTTGGATTGTCAACGAAGGTATGTTTGCTATCGTCAACATCCATTGGGACGGCGGATGGCTCGAGGTGTCATGCTCCAACGGCTATGATGAGGCTGTCAACAAGAAACAGTCCGACTACTGGACCCAGATCGCCAACCGTCTCAACCATTACGGTGAGCAGCTTCTTTTCGCCGGTATGAACGAACCCGGTGTGCAGAACGGCGCCGATTCAAAAGCTGTCGAGGCCATCATGAAGTATCAGCAGACATTCCTCGACGCCGTGCGCGCCACCGGTGGCAACAATGCCATGCGTTGTCTCATTCACCAGGCTCCCCGTACAGAGATTGACGAACTGGGCAAGAACGGATTCAGACTCCCCACCGACGTGGTGGCCGACCGCGCTCTCGTGGAGATCCACATGTATGATCCCTCCGACTTCACCATCATGGCGAAGGATGGCGAGTGGGCTCCCACCATTAAATACTATTGGGGATCACAGTTCCACATCGCAGGCTCCGACCGCAACTGTACATGGGGCGAGGAGAGCTACATCGACGGCAAGTTCAAGATCTTGAAAGACAACTGGGTCTCAAAGGGCATACCCGTCATCATGGGTGAGTATGCCGTGCAGAACCTCAGATCCACCGCCACGGACATCGACTTCCCCCGTTGGCAGGACTCCCGCGCCTACTGGACCCGCTACATCACCACAACGGCCAAGAATTCCGGTTGTGTACCGTTCTATTGGGAGACCGGCGGTGACATCAACCGCAACAACGGAACCGCCATCAACGCCTACGTGATTGACGCCATCATGCAAGGCGCCACCGACGGCAAATACCCATTCTGATATTTACCGGGATTTCCCGGTAAAAGGATACAGACGGACAAAAGGTAAACAAGGAACATATTTGTTATTTTGTGTTCAGATATTATCAGTCTGATGAGTTTGACTCAAAACTATTTTGTTTCCTTTGACCTTTTGTCCATCTGTATCCTTTTTCTGATAAGAAACTTCCTTCCCCGGATGGTGATATATTAAATTTTGTAATTAACATGAAATAATCGTTAATTACATTTGCTAAACCCATGAAAAA
The DNA here is from genome assembly GCA_910587165.1 of uncultured Duncaniella sp. Lineage (GTDB taxonomy): Bacteria > Bacteroidota > Bacteroidia > Bacteroidales > Muribaculaceae > Duncaniella. The sequence goes on along the minus strand of CAJUKP010000005.1, from coordinate 80,102 downwards.
TACTTAACTTTGCAGCCGAGTTTTGTGGCACATCCTCGAAAACTGCCGGAAAAGATGCACCGTGCGGTGATATGAGACGTGTGATGGAGCCCACTGCTTCCCGTCAATAAAAACAAGTAAAACAAAGAGATAAAAACCAACAGCCATGTCAAAAGTTTGTCAGATTACCGGCAAGAAAGCAATGGTGGGCAACAATGTGTCGCACTCCAAGCGTCGCACCAAGCGCAAGTTTGACGTCAATCTCTTCACCAAGAAATTCTTCTGGGTTGAGGAGCAAGCTTGGATCACCCTGACCCTCTCGGCCGCCGGCCTCCGCACCATCAACAAGAAGGGTCTCGACGCAGCCATCAAGGAAGCTGCCGCTAAAGGATATATCACTGAAATCAAATACTTAGACATCATTTAATAGAAGATGGCAAAGAAAGCTAAAGGAAATCGCGTTCAGGTCATCCTCGAATGCACCGAGCACAAAGCAAGCGGTATGCCCGGCACTTCCCGTTATATCACCACAAAGAACCGCAAGAACACCACTGAGCGTCTGGAGCTGAAGAAATACAACCCCATCCTCAAGAGAGTGACCGTTCACAAAGAAATTAAATAATTCACTGACTCATGGCAAAGAAAACCGTAGCATCTCTGCAAAAAGGAGAAGGCCGCACCTACAGCAAGGTCATCAAGGTCGTTAAGTCGGCGAAGACAGGTGCATACACCTTCCAGGAACAGATGGTTCCCAACGACGCTGTGAAGGACGTCCTCAAGTAAGGATTCCCGCCCTGCGTAGCGCAACGTTTCATAAGATATAAAGAAAACAGAAAGAGCAGCAACCTCGCTTTGGCAGGTCGCGGCTCTTTCTGTTTTGTCCATATTTCTGACAGCGGAGACCCTATATTGTGCTTCCGCTGTTGTCGGTTGTGGAGGGTTGTGATGCGGCGGCCTCGCTCTCCTTGAGCTTGCGGGCCTCCTCTTTCCGTTCCCCCCGCCGTTCGTATGCACGGCCCATGAGCATCAGCAGTGCCCCCACGAGTATAGCCCCGCAGAGAGTGAGGACTGACACGGTGGTGACGTATGCCAGAGCTCCGGCAAGCATTATGATAAGATAGGCCATGACTACGCCTATCAGCACAATGAATCCAATCCAGAAGATAGCTTTTCCTAACGATTTCATAATATGTAGTTGTTTAGTGAGTTCTTTTATTATAAGGCTTGAGAACGCAAAAATGTTTATACACTGAATTTTTGCTAAATAATACAATGAAGAGTTAAATATTTTTATTATCTTTGTGGTGCTAATAACCAGAATTCACAACTGCTGAAAGAAACAGAAGCATACACACGTATCGGACGTATCAAACAAACACAAGCAAATATATAGTAATGAAACATTTCAACTTTAACCTATCCCTGTTCTGTGCGGCAGTCGCTGCCATGCCTTTGGTGGGTTGTATTGACGACAACTACGACCTCTCGGACATCGACACGACCGTGCGCGTACAGGTGAACGACCTGGAGGTTCCGGTCAATCTCGATGCCATCACTCTCTCAAACATCTTCGACCTCGATGACGAAAGCGTCATCAAGGAAGTGGGCGACACTTACTCTGTGCTTGTCGACGGTGATTTCTCTTCCGAAGGAGTGCTTGTCAACAAGGTAGACCTCGGATCACCCTCCATCCAGCCGGTGGTGGCCACCATCAACAGTGGAGCGATCCCCGACATCCCCGGTCTCCCCTCGGGCATATCAATAGCCTTCCCGATCGTTGACATCTCCACTCCGTTTGAATTCTCCACCGCGTCGGTCGACAAGAGTATCCGCAGCATCCGCAGTGTCAAGGCTGACTGGAGCATCACTGTCAACCTTTCGTTCAGCAATGCCGGAGGTCTGCTCTCAGGCATGGAAGTGCGTGGCCTGCAGCTCCAGCTCCCCCACGGACTCGTCACACCCGACTATGCCAACACCAACGGTGTGATCACTCTCGAGGATTGCACTCTCGACAATGGCTCGTTCTCCAAGGTTATCCGCGTGAGCGAGATTGATTTCTCAGTGCTTGACTCATCCGAGTTCACCTTCACCCCCGATCCTTCGGGCGAGGGTGCCGGTTCGCTCGTCTACAAGGGCCGCATCGGTGTGCAGGGCGGTACAGTGCTCGCCACAGTTGATCCGGGTGTCAACATCCCCTCGCAGATCACCATGACCCTCGATCCCAAGCCCGCCCGTATCATCATCAGCAAGTTCTCCGGCGCGCTCAGATATTCCATCGACAACCTCAGCGTATCCAGCGTATCGCTCAACGATCTTCCTGACGTGCTCACACAGAGCGAGACCAACATCAAGATCGCCAATCCCCAGCTTTACCTTGCCATCAACAATCCCCTCGCAAATTACGGTGTCGATGCCCACAGCGGCATGACCCTCACCGCAGTGCGCGAAAATGGAGTCGGAACTCCCTGGTCACTTCCCGCAGGTACCGAGATCACCATCGGACATGACAAAGGCATAGCAGGCCCCTACAATATCTGCCTCTCCCCCTCGAAGCCCGACACTTACTATGAGGGATTCGCCGGCGCTACCCATGTGAGCTATCCCGCTCTCTCCAATGTCCTCTCGGGTGAAGGCCTCCCCGAGAAGATCGACGTGGATTTTGACAACGCCCGCATCGGTCCCGACGAGGTGACTGATTTTGAGCTCGGAGTGACACTCGCCGACGTGGCCGGACGCTACACCTTCTACGCTCCTCTCTCGTTCGATGCCGGATCGCAGATCGTATATGAGGACGAGGACGCCGGATGGTCTGACGACACCCTCGACAAGATGACAATCGAGACTCTCGGTGTATCCGCTACTGTGGTCAACGATCTTCCCTTTGACGTCGTGCTCACAGGATGGCCCATCGACAAGGCCGGAAAGCAGTGTGTGGATCCCTTCACCAAACAGCCTGTAAGTCTCGGTGAGGTGACAATCTCCGCCGGAAAGGAATCGCAGATCAATCTCAAGACATCAGGCACTGTGGTGGCTGTCGACGGTATCCACTACGTGGCCCGCGCCCTCGTCACCGAAGGTGGCCAGACTCTCCGTCCGTCAATCACAGTCACTCTCACAAATATCCGCGCCAAGGTCAGCGGCTATTATGAAGATGAACTCTAATCCTCCCAAATTCACTACAAGACAATGAAACAGAATTTCAAAAGCTTTATCGGGGGGACCATCGCGGCAGCCTTCTGCGCCATCGCCCCCGCTGTCTCCGCACAGAATCTGCAGACAGGATATTTCGATGACAACTATATGTACCGTTTCCAGTCAAACCCCGCGTTTGCCAATGAGAACGGATTCGTCTCCATGCCCGGCCTCGGCAACCTCAACCTCGGCACCAATGGTACGATAGGGGTGAACCACCTCATCTACAATGTCAACGGCCAGACCACAACCATGCTCAATCCCGGAGTCTCCGCATCCGAGGTGCTCGACGGACTCAAGGACAAGAGCCGTCTGGGTGTATCGCTCCGTGAGACGATACTGGCTATAGGTTTCAAGGGCTTCGGCGGCTACAACACCATCTCGCTTGGTGCACGTTCGGATGTCAACATCGGTCTCCCCAAGGATATATTCCGTCTTGCCAAGGAGGGTATCTCCAATTCCGTCTATGATCTCTCGGGTCTCTCCAGCCGTGCGGCAGCATGGGGTGAGATCAGCCTCGGCCATTCCCATCAGATCAACAAGAATCTCCGTGTCGGTGCCAACCTGAAGTTCCTCCTCGGAGTCGGCAGTGCCGTGGCCAAGGTGAATGACACCCAGCTCCGTCTCCAGAACGACACCTGGATAGGACAGGTGGATGCAGAGATCAATGCCTCGATCAACGGACTCCGTTACGAGACAGACTACAACAAGGATACCGGCCGTGAATATGTGAGCGACCTCGAAATCGACGACTTCAAGCCAATGAACGGCTTCGGTATGGCCATCGACCTCGGTGCTGTCTACACCCTCAACGAGGACTGGGAATTCTCGGCCTCTCTGACCGATCTCGGTTTCATCTCATGGAAAAACAATGTTGTGGCCACCACCAACGGCCTCCAGAGCGTATCGACAAACGACTACTCGTTCAATGTCGACAACAACGACTCATGGGACAAGTTCAAGGACAACCTCTCCCTGCTCTATCAGCTTGAGGACAAGGGTGACCAGGGCTCACGTACCTCCGGAATCGGCGCTACCATGAACCTCGGCGCACAATACACCCTCCCCGTCTACCGCAAGGTGAGATTCGGTCTTCTCAACACCACCCGCATGAACGGCAACTTCTCGTGGACCGATTTCCGCCTCTCCGGCACCATCGAGCCTGTCAAGTGCTTCTCGGCCACCGCAAGCTTCGGCATGGGCACATTCGGTCCGAGCTTCGGATGGTTGATCAACTTCAAGGCAAAAGGCTTCAACCTCTTCCTCGCCACCGACCGTACTCCCGGCAAGCTGGCCAAGCAGGGTGTGCCCCTCAACTCCAATGTCAACTTCAACTTCGGTATGAACTTCCCCTTCTGAAGTTACAGACCTGAGTGACATATCGCCGCGGCTGACGGGATCTGCATCCTTCAGCCGCGGCGAAATTTTTTTCATCCTCTCTGTCACCTTTTGCAGCCGGGGTGTGTCTTATATGCGAGATGTCTCAGAAATCACATATTCAGTCAACCCTGTAAAAATAACCGATATAATATGCACGATTTAGTTCCCATCTTCGTATGTGTGGTCCTGCCGATAGCCGTGGTGCTCATCACTTCACTGGCAAGGATAAACGCCGACAACAAACGCACACAGATCATCATCAAGGCCATCGAGAGCAACAACAGCATTGATGCCGACAAACTGGCCGAGTCGCTCAAGAAACCCCACCGCACTGAGCGCGAGATCCTGAATCTCCGCCTGCTCCGTGGCTGCATCTTCTCTTTTGTCGGGATAGCCCTATGCGCGGTCGGCATAGCCAATCTTCTGGCCGGAACCGATTTCGGGGCCGATCCGGTCACGGTTCCCCTCATGTTCGGCGGCATTTCCCTGGCCGTCGGTGCAAGTTACATTGTGGTCTACTTTGTCACACGCAAAGAAAGATAAATGAACCGAGAGCAATTTTTAGGTAAGGTCGAGGGTACACAGGAGGCGTTGAGGCGTTTTCTTGTGGCCCTCTGCTGTGGCGATACATTTATGGCAGATGATATCGCCCAGGAAACCTTTATCAAGGCATGGCTCTCATCCGATACCCTTGCAGATGCTTCACGGTTCAGGTCGTGGATATTCCGCATCGCCTACACTACATTTCTCAACCACAAGCGTTCCGAACGCACCTTTTCCGGCTATGAGGATGCCGGGATGGTGGCTGCTGCCGACAGTGCCGACTCTTCATTCAGATATCAGGCTCTCTATGCCGCCCTCGATCTCCTCCCGGCCCGCGAGCGCACCTCGCTGCTCCTGTTCTATCTCGAGGGGTATTCCGTCAGGGAGATCTCCGGAATTGTCGGTGCCTCGCAGGATGCCGTAAAGCAGTATCTTTCGCGCGGACGTTCGCATCTGAGGGGAATGTTGGACAAATGAAACACCCGGAATTATGGAAGACGATAGAATAAAAGATCTTTTCAGTGACTTCGAGCCGTCACTCACTCCGTCCCATGTTTTCATGGCCCGCCTTCAGCGGAGTCTCGAAGCTGTCGAGGTTGTCCGCCGGGAGAATGCCGCCTTGCGCCGCCGCAGCCGTATCGCTGTGGCCATAGCTGCCGTGGCAGGCTTTCTCGCCGGGGTTATACTGACCATGCTCTACCCGTTTGTAAGCGGTTGGCTTTCTGCTGTCAGCATCAGTCTGCCCATGCTTGATATACCTCCTGTGGAGTTCGACGGCAGGTTCATCGCATGGGTCATCACAGGCGTCGTGTCGGTTCTCATAGCCGTGAATACCTATGAGATAGCACTGGCCCGCCTTATGGCGAGCCAGGTAAAAGGTCGGTGACGGCCTGTATTCCCCGTCAGGGATCAGGAGTATGATTTTGCGAGTTCGGCGGCGCACCGGTCACCGTCGATGGCGGCCGAGACAATACCTCCGGCATATCCTGCACCCTCTCCGCAGGGATAAAGTCCGGCTGTCCCGATGTGGACCAGACTCTCCGGATCACGTGGTATCCTTACGGGCGACGATGTGCGTGTCTCCGCGCCTATCAGAACGGCATCATGTGTGAGAAATCCCCGGTTCTTACGGTCAAAATCCTTGAATCCCTGTTGCAAGCGCCTGGCTATCCCTTTGGGGAGCAGACGGTCGATGCGGGCGGGATGTATGCCCGGAGCGTATGAGGTGGCCGGAAGGTCGGCCGACGGGCGCGAGGCCGTGAAGTCGTCCATTCGCTGGGCCGGGGCATTCTGTGTGCGTCCGGCCTCTTCCCAGAATGCCCGTTCTATGCGCTCCTGGAAGTGCATCATTTTCAGCACCGTTCCCTCGGTTCCCTCACCGTCGGGAACATCCTCCGGAAGTATCTCCACCACCATGCCCGAATTGGCCCATCGTGTGCCGCGGTTGGAGGGGGACATTCCGTTGACCACCAGCTGTCCGTCAGCGCTGGCTGCGGGGATGATGAATCCCCCGGGACACATACAGAACGAGTAGACTCCGCGGTCGTCGACACGTGTCAGCATCGTATACTCGGCGGCGGGGAGGTATTTCCCGCGTCCGTTGGGTGAATGATAGCGTAGCCGGTCTATCAGCTCCTGCGGGTGCTCGAGACGCACACCTATGGCAAGCCCCTTGGGCTGCATCTCCACCCCGCGTCCCAGCAGCATCCGGTAGACATCGCGGGCGGAATGCCCGGTGGCCAGTATCACCGGACCATGCACCTCCTCGCCGGATGCGGTGGCCACTCCGGTCACTTCTCCTTCTGTGTTGACGAGCAGGTCGGTCACGCGTGTGCCGAATCTCACTTCGCCGCCACATCTCTCGATAGTGGCGCGTATGGACTTGATCACCTCCGGAAGCAGGTCGGTGCCTATATGGGGATGGGCGTCGACAAGTATATCTTCCGGCGCTCCGTGCTGGGCCAGCACATTGAGAATCTTGTCTACCGGCCCGCGTTTCTTGCTGCGCGTGTATAGCTTGCCATCCGAGAATGCACCCGCTCCACCTTCGCCGAAGCAGTAGTTTGAATCCGGATCCACCACATTCTCCCTCGCTATCCTCGCCATATCCTTGCGGCGGGAGTCGACATCCTTGCCGCGCTCGACTATGATCGGTCTGATTCCCACCTCGATGAGCCGTAGGGCGGCGAAAAGTCCGGCAGGGCCGGCTCCGACGATCACGGCCTGCCGGTCACCTGTCACGGGACGGTAGTCCACGGGTTCGACAAGCGATCTGCTGTCCGGTTCCTCGTCGATCCACACCCTGACTCCGAGGTTGACCATCACCCGCTTCTGGCGGGCGTCGATTGAGCGGCGTGTCACGGCTATATGTTTCAGACGGTTGGCGTCGATTCCGGTCTCGGTCGACACGGCCACACGGAGCAGCATTGGCTCGGCGGCGGTGCGGGGGTCAACCCGCAGTTGTATATCTTCGGTCATTGTTCAGAGGGTTCTTTCGAGACGTGGCAGACGGGTTTTCATCCACCAGATCAGAGTGAGCAGGGCTGTGACAAACGAGAGGAAGTCGGCGGCACACATCGACCCCCATACCCCGTCGATGCCCCATATACGTGGGAAAAAGATGAGAAACGGGATGAGAAGCACAAGCTGGCGCGTCAGTGCAAGGAAAATTGACAGACTCGGGCGGCCTACGCTCTGGAAAAAGTTCTGTATCACTATCTGGCATCCCACCACGGGATAGGCTATGAAATATATCCTGAATCCCTCGCGCGAGATACGTATCAGGGTCTCGTCGGTGGTGAAAAGGCGGCTCACAGTATCGGGAAAAGCCTCGCTCACAAGCCAGCCGGCCGACGTGATGGCCACTCCGAGCCATATTCCTTTACGGAGTGTGCTTTTCACACGGTCGATATTGCCGGCTCCGATATTATAGCCGAGTATGGGTTGCATTCCCTGGGTGACACCGAACACGATCATCACGAAAAACATGGTGGTGCGGTTGATGATGCCGTAGGCTCCCACACAGAGATTTCCGTCGGCGCCCCCTACGTCGAGAAGGGCGCGGTTGATGAAAATCACCACCACACAGGCGCATACATTCATCAGAAACGGCGACAGGCCGATAGCATAGATGCGTTTGACTATGGTGCCTGTGAGCCAACGGTTGCGCCACACGAAATGGATCGAGCTCGACTTGGACATGAAGTGGGCCATCACCCACACGAAGGCCACCGACTGTCCGGCCACCGTGGCGAGAGCCGCACCGCGTATGCCCCAGTCAAGCACGAAGATGAAGATCGGCGCGAGCACCACATTCACCGCCACCGATATGAGCGCCGAGATCATGGCCTTCTTGGGATACCCGGTTGCGCGCATCAGATTGTTGAGGCCGATGAACACGAATGCGATGGGGGTAGCCCACAGGATCACTTCCATGAACTCGCGGGCATAGACGATGGTCTCGTCCGTTGCGCCGAAAAAGTAAAGGATGGGATCGAGAAACAGCAGGGCGGCTCCGCCGAACACCACCGCATGGATCAGACAGAGTGTGAAAACATTGTTGACCACGTCAGTGGCTCTCACGTAGTTCTTCTGTCCCAGAAAGATCGAGGTGATGGTGGCGCCGCCTGCGGCGATGAGCATACAGAAGGCCGCCACAAGGTTCATGAGCGGGAAAGTGATGGCAAGACCGGCTATGGCCATTGCGCCCACTCCGCGTCCGATGAAGATGGAGTCGACTATGTTGTAGAGCGACGTGGCCACACTTGCTATGATGGCCGGAATGGAATACTGGGCCAGCAGTCTGCCTATCGACTTCTGGCCGAGATCCTCGGTTGATGATGCGCTTGCGCTAACTGCCATTGTTGTGGAATATTGATGATTGAATGTCTGATTTTGTCACCGCTCTCCCGTAAGTTTACCCTGGGTGACCACGAGGTCGGGACTTACGAGAAAGATGCGTGGGATTCCGCGTGATGCGAAGAGATCATACACTTCGCGGTCGGGCTGAGGGGAGTAGGGGAGGGTCAGACCGGCTTCCTCCCAATATGCCGCGATTGAAGCCTCACCCTCATCGCGGGCTATGCATATATACACCTCCTCGCTCCCCGCCTCGGTTGCGGCTTCATATATGCGCTGCACCTCCGGGAGCTCACGGCGGCAGTCGGCACACGAAGTGTTGAAAAGCACGATCATACCTCCGCGTCCGCTGAACGTGGAGGTTGACACCACATCCCCCGTGGAGGTGGTCACACTGAACTGCGGCAGCGGGCTCCCGTCGGGGAGTTCCCATGCCGGCTCCTCCTTGTCGCCCACACAGGCGGCAAGCATAATGGTTGAAAATATGATCAGTAATCTCAGCACGGATGTGGTGATATATGGTGTCGTGAGGGGATTGAGGATGTGGAGGTATCAAAAAATCCCGCCCCCTTAGGGAGACGGGATCGGAATTCGGATGCTAAGCGAGCTGCTTATTCTGCGGCGGGAGCCTCCTCAGCGGGAGCTTCCTCTGCATTGGCGGCTGCTTCAGCCTCGGCTGCAGCGGCAGCGAGCTCGGCCTTCTTCTTGGCCACGGCCTCAGCCTTAGCCTGGTTCTTGGCCTGCTCTGCCTCAAGGCGAGCCTTGGCATCTGATTCTTTCTTTGCGGCCATCGAAGCGTTGAACTTCTCAGCAGCCTGCTGCTTCTGAGCCTTCCAGGCGTCGAAACGACGCTGTGCCTCGGCCTCGTCGAAGGCGCCCTTCTTCACGCCGCCCTGAAGGTGCTTCATCAGAAGCACACCCTCGTTGGAGAGGATGTTGCGGACGGTATCGGTGGGCTGTGCGCCTACATTTACCCAATACAAAGCACGCTCGAAGTTGAGTGTTACTGTAGCAGGATTAGTGTTCGGATTATAGGAACCTATCCTTTCAATAAATCTACCATCTCGTGGTGCCCTGCTGTCGGCGATAACAATAGGATAGAACGCATAGTTCTTACGACCATGACGTTGCAGTCTGATTTTTGTTGCCATTAATTAGTGTTTTGTATTGATTGAAATTCGGGCGCAAAGTTACAACTTTTTCGGCATATACACAAATATTTACTTCCTTTTAACCTTTTAATCATTCGGTTCTTCCCCCGCTCCGGCGCCTTCCGCTCCCACGGCCCTTGGATTAAACTGGGATTTCCTTAATATTCCATAAATCGTACTTAATTTTTATTTATTCTGATGCGGTTGCCCTGGGTTTTGTGCGGTAACGCTGTGCGGGATGATGAGGGTTGTCGGGATATTCTCTTATAAGAAGTCCACGCTCAATCATCTCAGGAATGATTTTTCTCGATAGATAATTTGGGGTCTTACCGATATGTCTTGCCATATCTGTACTTTTACGCCAAACTTTACAGAACATCTTAAGTTCATTGAAAATTAGACATTTGTTTCCATTAGGTTTGGACTCAGCTTTGGACTTAACTTTATCCTTAGGTTTGGACTCAGTATCTAATGCTAAAGTTACATCGCTGTCAGCCAGATTGCTAACTTTGGACTTGTCATCGGTAGGTTTATCCTTGACTTTAGCATTAGGTGTAGCATCAACCGGAGCGTTAAGTTTAGCATTTGTGTGAGTTGACGCGTAAGCTTCATTTAGTTTATAATGTGTGCCTCTTCCAATACCGGAAGCAACAAGATTGCCGTTCTTGCACAGCGTCTTCAGCATCTTTGAGATGTCGGAGCTGTGTGCATCTATTGTATACTGCAGTTTCTCATTGGTCACATCCTCACTGGCCGCCAAGGCAAGAATCATAAGGGACGTATGGTCGATATTGAGAACATCCTCTCCAAAATATTTTATCAGCTTGGACTTCACATTATCAGACATTACGGATTCCAAAGGAAGAGTGAGTTCAACCTTGTCCGGACGTTCCGTCTCTTCAATAAATGGAATCCGGAAATTTTCATCTTTCCATCCATGCAGAATGACATCACCACCGCTTCCGGCCTGATCTCCGGCACCCAATAATGAAAACATCACCTGCAATGACTGATTGCGGCATACAGACTGCCCGCCGGTGAAAAATTGCCGTTGGCTCACAAGCATGGTGCCGGGATTAGAGAAGACTATCTCATAGGGATAGCGGCTGATTACCACTCGCGTAGTAGAGCCATACGCTGCATGAATGAGACAGTTCACCAATGCCTCACGCAAGGATTTATGAGCCGGTTTCTGATCAATACGAGTGTTCCCTTCAAGACGGAAAGGGGTGTCAATCACACTTTGAAGACGGGGAAGCACTCTATAGAAGAACTGAAACAGATTTGCCTCCCATGACCCATCGGAGAATATGCGGTGACTCCAACGCTCGCTTGTCTCTGTATATTCTCTATAGTCCACACCATAGTTTGGTATGGCTTCTACATCCCTGATGGAACTCCACTTCCCGAACATTAATAATCCTGCGACAGTAAGTCCTTCTTTCTTCGTGCGCCTGTCAACCCTATAACCACCAAGTTTCTTCAGAAACTCCTTGTTGTCAAGGCCCAGCCAGACATGGTCGGGATTGGCGACGGCCATGCGCTGACGATATTGGTTGAGCGAATCAATGTCAATATCGTCCATCCCGAAGAATTCCAGAAGACGGCTGTCGGCCGGAGCATCTATATTTGCATCGGCAAACATCTGCCTCACTTCAGAAGGAGTGCATTTATAGTCACCCTCATGGCCACGGCGATAAGTTCCGGTCAATGGATCTCTGCCGACATAAACCGGACGGTCAGCAATGGGAGAGCGTGGCACATTGAAGATTATGATGTTCTTGTAGTCATATTTTGATTTAGAAATATCATCATTTGATAGCAAACAGAGATTCACACAATCCTTACTCCTGACCTGTTTCCAAAATGTCTTGATAAGAGTCTCCGCAAGAGCATCGTCAATCGGGTCAAGAAAGAATTGGTCATGCTTCTCTTTGACACCGAATATGATGATACCGCCATTCGTATTGGCAAATGCCGAGTAGGTCTCCCAGAAACTACCCGGGAAACCGCCATGAGCATGCTTGAACTCAACTTCGACATTCTCCTGCTCCGAAAGCAGCCCGTCAAGATATTCCTTCAATGTGTCCATATGAGTCTGATTGAGTTTTTAATAAGGGTTGACAATCATCTTATTCTTGATTATATAATGTATAATATGACCCTATGAATCATTTTAAATTTACTAAACGAGACAATTGACTTTCTTTTGGTTTAACGTTGCCCAAATATGTATTACATAGGCTTTCAACAATTATTTTATTACCTTCAGACATATTTGGACACATAGTGATTTCCATTGCACTTAGTGCGTTTCCATCTAAATCCATATCGTAATGAGAAATTGAATTCGGTATGTTGGCACCAATAACCTGACAAAGCCAATGGGCAAGTCGTTCATCGGTATAAGGAATTTTTTGAGGATTAGGATAGATATTCAGTACAAATCTGCTCTCTTGTTGGAAAGCCCATCTGCTATTTTTAAATGCACCAAATTTTGATAATTGAAATTGGTAGCCACCATTTGCGTCTTTTGAGACAGCTCCCTTTAGTTCAGAGGATACGTCATTGACATATTGAACCTTTCTATAAAATACTCCATCATTGAAAATAGGCATTAACACTATTTTAGCTGGAGACAACATCTCAGGGGAAAGAATTGTTTTGACTTCTCCTTTCATATATACACCATTGATGACTTCTTCATCATGATACGAATACGTCTTAAACATATCCTTATCCATCCCAATTCTTACTCCCATCTCCTTATCCGTATATAGTTTCCACAGAGGGATGCTTTCCTCGGGATTTTCAGTCCAACATGAAACAAATGTATATTGCGCTATATTTATGCCGGAACATTCCGAACGGCCTTCTTCCAGATCATCAACTTTGTCAAGTCTATTGAATCGGATAGTCTTATTCTTAAGAATCAGTGCAAGTGTGTCAATATTTGTATAATGGTATATTCTCATCTTTTATTTTATTCAAATTAATAATTTGTTAAGGATCAAATACATTTAAATGAACCTCGGAAATAAAATGCTTATATTACAAATTAAAATTGAGTGAGCCACAAGGTCTCTAACCTCATGGCTCACACAAGGACATATCTTTTATTCGGTTCCGGGAATTACAAAATTGTCGTAATCAATTTCTTCAATCACCATGAAATCTTTCCATGGAGCAACCTGTTCATACATTTCTTTGCTACCTATTGGAATTCCAAGATAAAGGAGAGGAGTACCTTCAACGGCGAAATCATAGGTAGGGGGCGTTTTTGATTTACAGTATACAGATTTTAAGTCCGAGATATTATCCAAACTAAACCATCCAATGTATGAAATTGAAGTTCCTAAAACAATAGAAGAACACTTACTACCATTGAAGAAGGTTGTACCAATAGATTGAATTTTATCTGGAATTACTATAGTACCTCTATAACCGCAACTATTAAACACATCATCTCCCATGAATTCAATGTTTTTCCCTATGTAGAAAGTTGAAAGGTCCGGAAGCCCAGCAAAACATGAATTTTCTAATCTTTTTACATCGTCTTCAATTATCAGTTCGGATAGTCCCCATAAACACCAAAATGCATACTCATCCACAATTTCTACATTATTTGGTATTGTTAATCTTCCTTTTATAGCATTACAACTGAAGGCCCTTTTGCCAATTCTTTTGACCGTTGATGGGATTGTCAGTTCACAATTCAACCCCTGCATAACTCCACCATTAGTCATGTTAAATAGTTCATCAGGTATTTCTGTAAGATTATTTGGTAATTTAATAGTTTTAATGTTATCAATACCCATAAAAGCTTGTTTGGGCATTGTTTCGTCAGAAAGATTTGATAAATCCAAGTTGCATAAGGTCTTGATTTCTCGGAGAGTCAGATAATCTTTGACATTCAGAGATCCGGATAAATTTAGCCTCTCGACGGTTACGTCAGGATACTTTTGCAATTCATTTGCCAATTGACCAGGAGTAATTTCCAAAGTCAGAAATCCTTTCTCTTGGTGAACATACATAGTGTCGGCAGGAAGGTCAGTGTTGACCTTCTTCACAACGACAGTACCGGTGCGTTCATACGGCGTGTCGTTTTCATCAACTACAAAAGAATGTGATGATCCTACCAAACCTCTTGTCGAAACTATATTGTGCGTCCAATCCTGAAGGAACTCCAATTCTATATCCACATTGGAATTGACATCAACGTCAACAGTGGCTCCTTCATAGGAGACATTGACTTCTTTAGCCGACTCAACAATGATGGCATCGTTTTGTGCTTGCGAGATGTAAATGGTATCTGCAAGGGCATTATCTTTGCTCTTTATCACGATTGTTCCGTCTCGCTTATCGTATGTTTTGTTTTCTTCTATGACATAGTCGAGTTTGTACGGATTTAATGCACGCATCAATGGATTTTCTGCCAATCGAATCCAATCTGAGCAAGTTTCATTTATGATTGCCTCAAATTCAATGTTTGAGTTGACATCAATGGATATGAAATTTTGATTTGAATCAACTGAGAATTCCTTTTGGGAAATGATAATTGCATCTTTCTGAGCTTGATTGATCGTTACAGTTTCATTGACAGTCCCGTTTGGATCAAAGATGCGGATAGTGGCACTGCGTCCGTCATATAATTCATTGGGAAGAACGTCGAAATTTAATGTGTGACTTGACATCCCTCTGGTTCCATTGTCAAGCCTAATCCATTCAACATCCGGCATCTGATATTCATATTCGAAGTTCGAACTTAAATCAACAGTGATTGTCCCGCCGTCTGAAGGAACATTGTACTCATTCTGAGAAAGCACAAGGATACCACCTCCTGCTTGATAAACTTTTACGACCTCTGAAATATTACCATCGGTTATGAGAATTTCTCCTTCTCGTTTACCATAGTCTTCATTACCGTCAATCTTGAATTCCAAATTTTTGCTTTCCAATGCCCTGGTAGAACTTTTGTGATGTATCCATGAGCGGAATTGCTCTGGAATTTCAACGGAATAATTGACATTGCTCCTTACTTCAAGATCAATCTCTCCTCCTTCCATTGGAATTTCATATAAGGATGACGATAACAGAATTGCATCATTCTGTTTTTGTGACACACGCAGTTTTTCAGTTACATCTCCCGCGGTAAGAGTCAGGACTACATTTCTTTCCCCATACGAGGTGTTTTCCTTGACCGCGATTGTTATGGTTATCTCTCCACTGGCACCGGTTGACGGAGTCACTGTGCACCAGTCAACATTCATTCCTGAATCAGATATTTTCACCTCCCAATTTTTGTTGGTGGTAAAGCTGACAGTTTTAGACCCTCCTTCAGCAGAGAAGTCCATGCGGTCATGAAAATACTCCACGCTACTTTCGCTGATCGTAATTCGGGCGGGTTCTTCTTTGTCTGAACAGCCACTTACAAAGGTAAGCACCAAGGCCATTAAGCTCACAAAAATTGTTTTTTTCATTGGATTGATTTATTAGTTTGGTCGCCATTGCGCCATTATGGCGAAACTCCACTGCAGGGTAAAATATACCATTAAGTTAAGTAAAGCACTTACAGTGTAGAGATTATAATGCAAATATATTAATAATCTTTGAAAAGACAGGTTGTTATGATATATTTTGATGTTAAAAAACGTTAGAAGGCATTATCCCGCTCCGCTCCCTTCCGCTCCCACGGCCCTTGGATTAAACTGGGATTTTGCGTAATTTTGCAGGGAGAAGCGGATGGGGGCGGTCTGTGGCCTTTCTCATCCTGCGTTCTTGCAGTGCAATAAACGTTTTTTCTTCATAACACATAAAACCGATACCGATACCGATATGACCCGCGAATGGAAAACCATAAAGGTGTATGACGACATACTCTTCGAGCAGTATGGCCGCATAGCCAAGATCACCATCAATCGCCCGGAGGTCTACAATGCTTTCCGGCCCCACACCAATTTCGAGATGCTCGATGCCATGGCTTATTGCCGCGAGGCCTCGGACATAGGGGTGATCATACTCACCGGAACAGGCGACAAGGCATTCTGCTCAGGTGGCGACCAGAAGGTGAAAGGTGTCGGAGGATATATCGACGACAACGGAGTGCCGCGTCTCAATGTGCTTGATCTCCACAAGGCCATACGTTCCATACCCAAGCCCGTGATCGCGATGGTCAACGGCTATGCCATCGGAGGTGGCCATGTGCTCCATGTGGTCTGTGACCTCACCATCGCCTCGGAAAACGCCCGGTTCGGACAGACCGGTCCTAAGGTGGGCAGTTTCGATGCCGGTTTCGGCTCGAGCTATCTGGCCCGTTGCGTGGGGCAGAAGAAAGCCCGCGAGATTTGGTTCCTCTGCCGCCAGTACACTGCCCGCGAGGCCGAGGAGATGGGTATGGTCAACAAAGTGGTTCCTTTCGAGAGGCTCGAGGACGAGACAGTGGAGTGGTGCGAGACCATCCTCTCGCGCTCGCCGATGGCTATCCGCATGATAAAGCGAGCTCTCAATGCCGAGCTCGACGGACAGCGAGGCATGATGGAGTTTGCAGGTGATGCCACTCTCATGTACTATCTGATGGCCGAGGCACAGGAGGGAAAGAACGCATTCCTTGAGAAGCGTGACCCTGACTTCGATCAGTTCCCTAAGTTCCCGGGATGATGACGGGCGAATGGTGCCGTTACAGACTTGATTTCCGCTTCACGGCCATCACGTCACGCGAGCGGCTCAGGCACAAGGACACGTATTTCATCCGGCTTCACCGTGATGGCGTAAGCGGTCTCGGCGAGGCGGCCCTGTTCAGGGGACTCAGTTGCGATGACCGTCCGGATTATGAGGAGATGCTCTCGGCTGTGTGCCGCGAGCCTGACCGCTATGCCGCGGATCCGGCTCTGCTCGACGCCTGGCCATCCATAAAGATGGGATTCGAGACGGCGGTTGCCGATCTTGAGGCCGGTGGAGTGATGCGTCCCTTCAACCCGGCTCCGTGGTGTGTGCCCATAAACGGCCTCATCTGGATGGGCGACCGTGAGACGATGCGCGCACGGGTTGATGCCAAGCTTGCCGAAGGTTTCGGCTGCATAAAAATCAAGATAGGCGGGATCGACTTTGCCGACGAGCTGGATCTTCTGGGCTATTTGCGTTCACAGGCTCCGGAGGTGCAGATCAGGCTCGATGCCAACGGTGCTTTCACTCCTGCCGAGGCACTCGGCAGGCTCGAGCGTCTGGCTGCATTCGGCATACACTCCATTGAACAGCCCATAAGGGCCGGACAGTGGGAGGAGATGGCCCGTATATGCCGCGACTCTCCTATACCCGTAGCTCTCGATGAGGAACTTATAGGGCTCAACGACACAGCATCGCGCGAGCGTATGCTCGGGAAGGTGCGCCCGGCCTACGTGATCATAAAGCCAACGCTATGCGGTGGATTCTCCGGCTCGGAAGAATGGATCAGGCTCGCCGCAGAATGTGGCGCCGGATGGTGGGCCACATCAGCTCTGGAATCAAATGTGGGGCTGAATGCCATAGGCTCATGGCTGTCGCGCCGGGAGGTGACGATGCCTCAGGGGCTCGGCACAGGCCAGCTCTATCACAACAACATACCCTCTCCGCTCATGCAGACCGGAGGGACGGTGAGTGTCAACCCCTCTGGAAAATGGGACACACGATGCTTGTTCTGACCCCTGAGGCCGAGGCCTTTGTCAGAGAATGGCGCTCCGCATCTCCCACCGTCACGGCCCATACCTCAGGATCCACCGGCACACCCAAGGAGATAGAGCTTCTCAAATCTGACATGGAGGCTTCGGCGCGCGCCACCATTGAGTTCTTCGGTCTCGGGTGCGGTTCGCTGCTGTATCTTCCGCTCAGTCCGTCATACATAGCCGGAAAGATGCAGATTGTCAGGGCGCTGACTGCCGGATGCCGGCTTGTGGTGGAGAATCCTTCCTCCCGTCCGCTCGGCAGTGTTGCCTGCACGGAGCGGATCTCGCTGCTCCCCATCGTCCCCTCACAGCTCGGTGGACTCATGGAATCAGCCGCTTTCCCACTTGTCGACAATCTGATAATTGGAGGTGCGCCACTTCCGGCGTCCGATGAGCGCGTCCTGGCCGCTACCGGCATAAGAGCCTACGCAACCTATGGCATGACCGAGACCTGCAGCCATGTAGCCCTCCGCAGGGTGGGCGAGGAGTGTTTCAATGCGCTCCCGGGCTATGAATTCTCGTTGGACCGGCGCGGATGTCTCGTGATACATTCGTCCACACTCTCGTTCGGCACACTCATCACCAACGACATTGCGGAACTCCGGTCTGATGTCACCTTCCGGTGGCTCGGCCGGTATGACAATGTGATCAATTCCGGCGGAGTAAAGATACACCCCGAGGAGGTGGAGCGGGTGCTTATGCCAATGCTACCTTCCGGAGTGACGGCCTACGTCACCTCCCGTCAATCGCTCCGTTGGGGCGAAGAGGCTGTGGTGGTGACCGATTCTCCTCTTGTGGGGCACGAACTCCTCCAATCCCTGCGTCCATTGCTGCCGCTCCATCATTGTCCGGTCGATATCATCCACCTTCCCGAAATCCCCCGCACCGCAACCTCCGGCAAAATCAAAAGACAAAAATTCTAAGAGGAAGTTACTTGTTAAAACGAGGGTACAGAAGAACATAAGGACACAAGAAACAGATTTTTTTGAGGTTAAACTGTTTCAGAAGTTTATTTTTTGTTTCTTTTGTCCTTATGTTCTTCTGTACCCTTGTCATGACAAGTAATCTCTTTTCCTGATAAGTATTATTGCTATTGAGAAGGAAATTCGTTACTTTTGTGGTTTGAAGGACTATGAGCAGATCATCCGACACCGAACAGTCTCCCACCCGCCGCATATTCAGCCTCGCGTGGAAAATGCTTGTCCCGATAGCAATCGGGATGGCCGTGGTGTGGTGGCTCTTCAGCCGTGAATTCAATCCGGACGTATGGGACTCCATCAGATGGGACTCGCGTGTCGTGTGGTGTATCGGGCTCGCGCTCATCTTCATGATCGGACGTGATTGGGGCATGAGCTGGCGTTTCAGAGTGCTCACCGACAAAGCCCTCACATGGGTGCAGTGTGTCCGCGTGTGCCTGCTTGTGGAGTTCACCTCCTGTGTCACCCCCACTTCCGCCGGAGGCAGCGCGTTAGGGATGCTCTTTCTTCATCGCGAAGGCATAGAACTGGGCAAGGGAACCACACTCATGATGACAACGCTATTCCTCGACAATCTCTTCTTTGTCATCGCGCTGCCGCTCTTCATATTCCTCGTGCCCTACAGTGAGTTGTTCGGATTCGGGCCACAGTCGTTCACCATCGGACTCCAGAGTGCATTCTGGGGCATTTATGCCCTTGTCTTCGCATGGACCACAATACTATTCCTCGGCATACTCGTGAAACCACGGGCCATCCGGACGGCCATCAACCGCCTCTTCCGCTTCCGTTGGCTGCGACGCTGGAGCGCCAGGGCCGACGCCCTCGGAGCTGATATGGAGACCACCGGGCGCGAGCTGCGCCGGCGTCCCGCGATGTGGTGGGCGCGGGCATTCGGGGCCACCGCCGCGTCATGGCTCTCACGCTTCCTGCTTGTCAACGCCCTCTTCCTTGGTTTCGCTCCCGGGGCATCACAGACTGTGGTGCTCGCCCGCCAGTTTGTGGTGTGGGTCATCCTTATGGTGAGCCCCACTCCCGGTGGAGCAGGTATCAGCGAATGGCTTTTCACCACCTACTACGGCGATCTGCTCGGATCGGCCGGCATGGCGCTCGTCATCGCGCTCTTCTGGCGCATCATAAGCTATTATGTCTACCTTATCATAGGGTGTTTCATCCTTCCGGGATGGCTCAGACGTGGATTCAGAAACAAAACAACGTGACCCATACAATGCACAGACTTCTCATTTCCCTCATCCTCTGCATTTTCACTCTCTCGGCCGGAGCCGGGGAGAAACTCGTGTATATGCTTCGTCTTGACGACGAGATTGGCTCGAGCACATGGCGGTACACACGCGAGGCACTCAGAAGTGCCCGCGAACTTGATGCCGACATCCTGCTCGTTCATCTGAACACCTACGGCGGCTCGCTGGTCCATGCCGACTCAATACGCACATCGCTGCTCAATTTCGAGCGGCCCGTGGTGGCGTTCGTCGACAACAACGCCGCATCGGCGGGTGCGCTGATAGCCTTGTCGTGCGACACCGTCTTCATGCGTTCGGGGTCTTCGATGGGCGCGGCCACGGTGGTCAACGGTGCCGACGGTGCCGCCATGCCCGATAAATATCAGTCATATATGCGGGCCATGATGCGCGCCACCGCCGAACACCACGGCAAGACAATGGGCGCCGACTCCACGGTGACATGGCGCCGCAACCCGGCCATAGCCGAGGCCATGGTGGATTCGCGTGTGGTAGTCCCGGGACTTATCGACTCCACCCGGGTGCTCACTTTCACCCCTGACGAGGCCATACGCTGGGGCTATGCCGACGGCAAGGCCGAGAGTGTCCGCGAAGTGCTGTCACATCTCGATGTGGAAGACTATTCGATGGCCGAATATCTCCCCACCTGGACCGACCGTCTCATAGGCTTCCTCACCAATCCTGCCGTACAGGCTGTGCTTATCATGATCATCATCGGAGGTATCTATATGGAGCTGCACACAGCCGGAATGGGTTTCCCTTCGGCTGCTGCTCTCACCGCCGCCACTCTCTATTTCCTCCCGATCTATCTCACCGGCATCGCGTCGCCGTGGATCATACTGCTCTTTGTTGTCGGGCTTGTTCTCATTCTTCTCGAGCTTTTCGTCGTGCCCGGTTTCGGTGTGACAGGCATAGCCGGCATCGTGTGCATCTCCCTCTCCATAATATTCGGGTTGATAGAAAACTACACCTTCACCCTGAGTCATGCCGATGTCGGGGCAGTGTGGATGTCGCTCGGCATCTTTGCGGCCGGTACATTGCTGGCCATCGCCGCCATCTGGTATCTCACCTCCTCACACGGACCTAAATGGATACGCCGTCACACCGACCTGCTCACCGAGCTGAAAGTCTCCGACGGATTTGTGGGAGTCGACATGACCCCGGCCCGCTACATCGGTTCCGAGGGAGAGGCTGTCACCGATATGCGTCCTGCCGGTAAGGTCAGGATTGGCGACGAGACCCTCGACGCTGTGGCCGTGGCCGGATTTCTCCATGCCGGTACCCGCGTGAGGGTCACGAAATATGAGAACGCCCAGATCTACGTGCGCGAGATCTGAGGCTGTATTATCCCCGTCAGATTACCAGAGGCACCACCATGCCGGCGAATATCAGGGTGATGCTCCCGACAGCGTAGGTCACTGTGTAGCTCATCGCCGGTAGTGTGCTGTCCAGATTGTCCTGTATGGCTCCGAGAGCGGCCACAGCGTTGCGGCTTCCGGCCACACATCCCAGCGTTACAGCTGGTGGAAAGTGAAACACCTTGTGGCCTATTATGATCGACAGTATCAGCGGCACGGAGGTGCATACGATGCCGACGATAAACAGCTCGATCCCGACCTCCCTGAGTCCGGATATGAACGTCGGTCCGGCGGCGAGGCCCACGACCGCTATGAACATATTCAGACCCATGTTGTTCATGAACCATATCACAGGTCGTGGGATGCGGCCGAATGTCGGCCTCTTGTTGCGGAGCCAGCCGAGTATAAGACCGGCCAGTATAGCTCCGCCGCTGGTGCTCAGCGACACAGGAATACCCTTGAGATACATTGTCAGCGCACCGATGAAGCAGCCTGTCGCGATGCCGAGACCCATGAACACCATGTCGGTATCCTCGGTCGGCCTGTCGGAATATCCTATCTCGGGCACGGCCACCGACACATCCTGGGGGAGTCCCACAAGGGTAAGCACATCACCCGTCTCGAGGCGCGTCTTTCCCCTCACAGGGATGCTCATATCGTTGCGGAGCAGCTTGTGCACCATCACGCCTCTCATATAGTCCTGACTTTTCAGTTCGCGCAGTGTCATGCCTGATGCGCCCGACCTTGATACAGTCACGGGCAGATTCTCGGCCGCGAAGTTCAGCAGCTCGTGGTCCGTCACCTCCTGACCTATCCAGCCGGCATCGTCGATGATCGACTCGCGGCGTCCGCTCAGCACGATCACGTCACCCTTCCTCACCTTCAGCTCCGGTTGCGGGTCAAGGATCTCACCGCGTAGTCTGAGCCGCTCGATGAAATGGCGGAGTCCGAGTTCCGCGATATGTTCCTCGATTTCCACCACGGTGCGCGGTCTGTCGAAATAGTCTGATTCGGCCTTGTAGGCTCTGAAAGATATGGGGCGGTTGGCCACGAACGTTCCGGCGTCAGGCACGATGTCTCCGGAATCCATCTCCGCCTCGAGCTGTGCGGTCTGTTCCCTCACTTTAGCAAGGCCTCCGAGCATACGCGGGCCGAGATTGGCTATCACCCATGCCGAACCGATGGTGCCGAATACATAACACACGGCATAGCAGGCAGGGATGATATCAAGGTACTTCTGTTGCATATCGGCAGGCAGACCGAGCGAGCGGATTGTACTTGTGCCCACTCCGATTACGGCTGAGAATGCCTGTGAACCCGAGAACAGCCCCACGGCTGTACCCTTGTCATAACCCATGACAAGGCAGACGGCCACGACTGTGATTATACACAAGGCCACTTCGACCAGAGCGAAACTTATCTGTTTCAGACCGTCCCCCTTGAGCGAGCGGAAAAACTGCGGGCCAACGCTATATCCGATGGCGAACAGAAAAAGCATGAACGATACGCTCTTGAGAGTCTCCGACACCGGAATGTCCATCTGTCCTATAAGCACCCCGACGATAAGGGTAGCCGTGACCGGTCCGAGGGAAAATGACTTGAATTTCAAACCTCCAAGCCAGAAACCGAGTCCGATGGTGAGAAAAATAGGTATGACGGGATTATTTCGGAAAATTTCAATTATCCATTCCATAAACAATAGCTGTTTTTGAGATCAAGGGTTAAAAACACCGTTTTGCGTTAAAACAAGTGATTTTAACATTTGTTCGCTCTCAATCTTTATTACAGCTATCTGTATGGGTGCTCACCGTCCGTTCTCAGACCGGTAAAGCTGTCATCTGACGATAAGCATCGTGCCTGGATTGAGCGGGGAATCCTCGGATATGAAATTGAGCTGACAGAGACGCATGGTGGTCAGTCCCGTCTTACGGGCAACATCGTCTATGGTATCCCCCGGGCGCACTACGTAGGTGCGTTTTCCGTTCAGGGCTGATTTCTCACTCCCGGCGGACGGCATCACACCGGCGGCCGGAAAGCCGGATGAGAAATCAAACACAGTTCGGGGATCCACGGCCTTGCCCATATATCTTGTCTCGAAGTGGAGATGGGGGCCTGTGGAATTGCCGGAGCTTCCGCTGAGAGCTATGGGTTCGCCTGTGGTCACATAGTCACCCATGCTCACGAGAGGCACCGACAGGTGGGCATAGCGTGTCTCCATGCCACCTTCGTGCGCCATCACCACATAGTGGCCATAACCCTTGGGATCATATTTGACGAGCTTGACACGTCCGGGCAGCGGGGCACACACGGTGTCGCCCACACCCATCGACACGTCGATGCCGTAGTGCATACGTCCGAACTTCTTGCGGAAACCGAAACCGGACGTCACCTCGCCCCAGCCGGGAGTGTATATGGTGCCACGGTGACCGGGATGAATGGTGAGTGAGCCCATATCGGAGAGTTTTACACCTGACATCACTCCGGAATGGTGGTATGAACCGGACTGATATGCCCCGGTGATGTAGTCTAGCGGGCTAAGTTGCGATGGTTTTGCGGGTGATGACGAGGCTATGAGCGAGAGCACCCCTGACATATTGTCGTCTGAGTTTCCGATGGTGGTTGAAGCCGTTTCGGCAGGTTCGGGTGACTCGCTTGCCGAGAGCATATATGACAACACATCGGCCACCTGGGCCGAAGCGGCACAGGTGGCTGATGTGATTGCTAATATCAAGAGATATATACGAAGCACTTTTATGAGGTTAGAGGGAGTTGTCGGTTTTGGAAGGGTTTATCGCCCTATTGTTCCGGATTATTTATTCTTTGCATTCTCGAGCATGGGCTGGAGGAAAAGGATCCATGCAGCGCAGGCCACGAAGGCAAGGAATGTGAAGCCAACGAGTATCAGAGCCTTGCGGGGACTCGCAGCCCTGACGGGCACGGTGGCAGGGGTGATGATGGCATAGACAGGGGTGTTTTCCTGCACCTTGGCCTGAGCCTTCTGCACCTGCTGGGCGGTCTGGTTGAAGAGGTTGAAGGCAAGGGCGGCCTCATTCTCGAGACGCTCCCTCATGGTCTGGGCGGAGCGGAAAGCTATACCCTGATTGCGGTCAAGATAATCGGCATAGCGCTGCTGTGCCTTGTAGTAGTCAGCCTTGGCTTCTTCCTTCAGTTTCTCGGCATATTCGAGATCGTTGCGGGCCTTGTTGGTACGGTAGTTTGTGACGTATGCCTGCAGACGTGCCACCACGGTGTCGGCGAGGATTGCCGACACGAGGGGATCCTGCATACTGACATCAATGGTGACCACAGAGGTCTTCTGGTCCACGGATGCAGTGACGCGTTGTGTGAGGGCCTCGACAAGATCGTTCTCGTCGCGGGTGAGGCGGAAGCTGTCAAGCTTATGGTTGGCGTCCACCTCCTCGTCGGAGCTGAGAAATGCACCGAGCACCTTGAACGGGAAACCTATCACGGCGCTCCACCAGGGAGCTCTTGTCTCTTCCTCGAGAAACTGGCGGACAGTCATTTTGCGGCCATCCTCGTCGGTAGTCACCTCTACGTCGAAGAGACCTGTCGCGAAAGGCACTGAGCTGACCACATCGGGATAGAGCTGAGGATATACGGCGTCCATGCCGGCAGCCGACCCGGTGGAGAGTCCGGCCATTGATGCCAGTGCTCCGAGACCTCCGGCCGAAGCCTTGGTGTCGGTGATCTCAGGCGCGAGTTTCACTGACGTCGCATATTCCTTGGGGATGCTGAAAGCCACTACGAGTCCCAGCACCGCGCCACAGACGCTCCAGATGATCAGTTTCTTACGTTGTTTCCAGAGTTTCATCGCCAGTTCGAGAAGGTCGATCTCCTGCTCCTCGTCCTGGTCCTTTCTGATATCTATATCTTCCTGCATGATGTAGGTGGGGGATATACCGGTTTATTTGAATATGTTTGTGATGGTAGCTGCCATTGTGGCTACTGACGAGAAGCTCGTGGCGAATGCGAGGATCTTGGTCCAGTCGGTGGTGCCTTTGTTGGGCTTGGAGGGGATTATGATCTGGCATCCGGGCTCGATGGGGGTGTTCTTCTTGGCCTTGGCCACAGTTCCGTTGAGGTAGACGATGAATGCCTTGCCCTTCTTGGCGCGCTGGCCATAACCACCGGCCTGGTCAATATAATATTTGAGCTTCTTGCCGGGAACATAGACAACGGCGTTGGGGAACATCACGTCGCCGGAGATCTTCACCACGCTCTGCTCCTGAGGTATGAAGAGCGCGTCGCCGGGCTGGAGCACCACGTCGTAGGATGAGCCGGGATTCTCGAGTGCTTTCTGAAGGTCGATACCCACATTGTATGTGCGGGCCACGTCGATCTTGCTGAGCGCGATGGAGTCGCCCATACCTGCCTGACTGTTCATCATGGCCAGACGGAGAGCCTCCTTGCGGCCGAGGAATTCCGATTCGGACAGCTGGCGGGAGAGGCTTGCACCCTTGATGTATGCACCGTCGATGATACCGCCTGCTCGGCGCACGATCTCGGTGAGACGCTCGTTGCGGTGCTCGAGCACGTATGCTCCCTCGAAGAGCACTTCGCCGTTCACCGACACTGTGTGCTGGGCGGAGTAGCCGGGGCTGCGGCGCACCTCGACACGGTCGTAAGGCATGAGGATGAATCCACGGGCGTTGCCAACGGCCAGACCGTTCTCGATCGAGACGGTGAAGAGCTGGGAGAGCTGTTCGGTGGCGGTGGTCGACTCGGGATCTATGATGCGGCGGGAGATGTCGACACGGGCGGTCGATGCGCCCTGAAGCAGGCCGCCGGCCTGGAAGATGAGGTCTTCAAGAGTGATGTTGTCGGCGTATGGATAGGTGCCGGGGCGGGCCACCTGTCCTGCGATTGTGATGGCTCCGCGCTCCTCGAGTTCGTGGATGCTCGAGATCACGAGCATATCGTTGCGTTTGAGTGTGATGTCGGGGGCGGTGCCTGCAAGTATGCTCTTCAGGTCAAGAGCGAGCACTTCGAGCTGCAGATCCGGACCTTCACGGTAGAGGAGCACACGTTCGGAATATGCGTCATCGGTGAGACCGTCGGCTTTCTTGATGAGGTCGCGCACGGTCTTGATGTCTTTGCCGATGGCGAACATACCGGGACGATAGACAGCACCCTTGAGCTCAACGCGGTTGGCGTAGCGGTCGAGAATGGTGCCGACGGTGATGATGTCGCCGTCCTGAAGCTGATAGGATGCAAATTCACCGCGGTCGATGTTGTAGAGTTCGTTCTCAGTGCCGCTCTGACGCGAGAGACGCACCATGCCCGAGTAGGCGTCGCCGGTGAATCCGCCAGCATAGTCGAGGATGGTCTTGATGGTTTCATCGGGCTTGATCTCGTAGTACATGGGGCGCTTTACGTTGCCGTCGATGCTAACGAGCTGCTCGTAGGGGGGGACGATGATCACGTCACCTTCCTGAAGACGGATGTTGCTTCCGGTCTTGCCGTCGAAGAGGTATTCATAGATATCCACTCCGGCTATCTTGCGGTTGTTGCGGAGCACCTGGATGTTACGGAGCGAACCGATGTCGTTGATACCGCCGGCGCGGTAGAGGGCGTGGAACACGCTCGAGAACGGTGACATACGGAATGTTCCGGGTGTGGCCACCTCGCCGAGAATGTCAACCTGGATGGTGCGCACCTGACCCAGAGTCACCTGGATGTCGGTATCAGCCTCCTCCATGCCTGCATATTTGCGCGAGAACGCACTCTTGATATGTTTGTTGGCGTCGTTGATGGTGAGTCCGTTGAGATAGACCGGACCGATCTGTGAGATCATGATGCTGCCCTCGGGAGAGATGGTCTGGCGCAGATGATCCTCAGAGGTTCCCCAGATGTCGATCACCACCTCATCGCCGGGGCCGAGGCGGTAGTTCTGAGGTGTGGCGAGGTTTTCGCTGGGTTCAAATGTAAGGGCACGGGCGTTGAACACCTTGTGGCCGTAGATATTGCGGGCCGACACTTTGCCGTCATGGCCCTCGTCGATCTCGCGGGAGAGTTCGTCGGCCGCTCCGGCTGAGATCTCGTTGGAGACATCGTGGCGGCGCTCGGCGTTGGCGGCACCCACACTCTGGTTGGCCACTAAGGTCTCGCTCTGCTGCTGTGACTCGAACTTGGCCTTGATTCGCTTGGCCTGTTCGGGGGTCACACCCTTTGCCAACAGCTCCTTGCCTATCTCTTTCTCGGTTTTGCCGGAGGCTGACTGCTGCTTTATGTAGTCGATCACCTGCTGGTCGGTCATGGCTGAAGCCATGAGGCTGCATACCAGGAACAGAGACAATAAAACACTCTTGATTTTCATCTGTAAAAACGCAACTTATTCGATTGTTAACGGAATTTTCTTAATGCCATTGCGCCGATGGGGCCGTCAGGTCATGCAGAAGTCCTTGGAAAATGGGACTGTTACAAAAAATTATGGACACCGGCAAAAGTCGCTGCAAAGGTAGCAAATTTTTTTATAATTACAAACTATGCGCCTGATGCAGCGGGAAAAAGGTTTCCCCAGGGATAACTGCCGGGTTTCATGGTGATATGTGTGCCGTCAGAGGTGGCCATGCGTATCACACCGGGTGCTATCTGGTCGGTGATGGTGAATGAGTTCCATCCGAGGCTGCTGAGTATGGCGAAAGCGGTGGCGCCACCCTCGATTATAAGCTCGGCGGGCCTGTGGGTCTCCATCAGTGAGGCTACGGCCGAGGCCATGGCTGAACGTAGGTAGACGGCTGCTTCGTGGCCGGTGCGGTGGCGGTGGTTCATGGCCAGGATGAGCGAATGTGTGCGTGCATAGAGAGGGGAGATGGCTTCGGCCCACTCCTCGCCTGATGCGAGGCCGTCATAGACTTCGACAGGCATATATGACGTGACGGCACCGCAGTCGATAGCCTTGCTCTGGGTGCTTCCGCACACTATGAGCAGATCGTTCAGGTTGATGTCAGGGAGGGCCATGTCAGTCTGCCCGGCCTGAGGGAAGTTGAGGCGCAGGAATGAGGTGAAGAGGTCTGCCGCGCCCGCAGGGAGGGTGGTGTCAGGGGCTGATGACAGAGCCGCGTCGATATCGGATGTGTCTGTGGCGTCGGCAAAACGTACCCCGCGTTCCAGATGGCCGGGAAAGCGCTCGTCAAGACGCGATGTGACCGCCGGAAATTCAGGATCGAACGAGAAGTCGGTCTCATGCAGAGGTGTCGGACCGATGTAATATATCCCGTCACGTATCACACGCCCTTTCGAGGGATTGGCGGGGATGTAGAGGGCTTCGTTGTAGTGTGGGATGGCGTTTATGAGCGCCTCGAGTTCATCCACCACATGGCCGCGCAGCGCCGAGTCGGTTTTTTTGAAGATGCGGCTGACCGAAGGGTCGGATGCCAGCAGACCGGCCACGCGACGGGTCTCGGTCACGGCTTCATCCGCGGTCATGGAGCGGGTGTCGGTGGCTATTACCATCACATCGGTGTCCGCACCGGTGATGTATGAGGTGGTGAGCATGACACGGAGGCCGAAACGGTGGGCGATGCCCGCCATTTCGGCTGCTCCGGTAATGTCA
Source organism: uncultured Duncaniella sp. (assembly GCA_910587165.1). Lineage (GTDB taxonomy): Bacteria > Bacteroidota > Bacteroidia > Bacteroidales > Muribaculaceae > Duncaniella. The sequence goes on along the minus strand of CAJUKP010000005.1, from coordinate 51,135 downwards.
TCTGCAATGACAGCTATCATGACCGGTTGCTATTCCTTGATTCCAAGACGGTATTTGGCCATCCGGGTGGCATAGTCGATGCTGAGCATCATTGCATCCTCGCTGGCAATTCCCTTTCCGGCGACGTCGAAGGCGGTGCCGTGGTCGACGCTGACGCGGATGATGGGAAGTCCGAGTGTGATGTTGACACCCTTGGCGCTCTCCATCTTGCCGGTCTCCTTGTTCCAGTTGAAGGCGCAGACCTTGAGGGGAATGTGGCCCTGGTCGTGATACATTGCCACGCATCCGTCATATTTGCCGCATTTGGCTTTGGCAAAGATGGAATCAGGCGGCACGGGACCGTCGACATTGAAGCCTCTCTCTCTCAGCTCCTCTATGGCGGGGATGATCTCGAGAGCCTCCTCGTCGCCAAACATTCCGTTCTCGCTGCTGTGGGGGTTGAGACCGGCTATGCCTATGCGGGGGTTCTCGATGCCGAACTGGCGGCAGGCGTCGCTGATGAGCTCGGTCACCTCGATCACACGTGCTTTCTTGACCAGATCGCAGGCCTTGCGCAGGGGCACATGGGTCGAGACGTGGATCACGCGGATGTTCTCGTCGGCGAGCATCATGGCATATTTCTTGGTGCCTGTGAATGTGGCGTAGATCTCGGTGTGTCCGTCGAAGTGGTGTCCGGCGAGATTGAGGGCCTCCTTGTTGAGCGGAGCGGTGACGGTGCCGTCCACCTCTCCGGCCATGGCCAGGTCGATGGCCTTGCAGATGCTCACGAATGCGGCGTTGCCACACTGTGGCTGCACCTCGCCGAATTTGAAGGTGCTCATGTCGATGCACTCAAGATCATAGACGTCGATGGTGCCGTATTCAAACTTTGCGTCCTTGACATCCTTGACGGGATTGATGCTGAAGTCGAATCCGAGCAGCTTCACGGCCTCCCGCATCACATTGGCATCGCCGGTGACGATGGGGCGGCACTGTTCGTAGGTTTCCTTATGGCTCAGGGCGCGTACCACGATCTCCGGTCCGATGCCGGCGGGATCGCCCATGGTGATGGCTAATATCGGTTTCATGCTGATCAATAGAGTGAGTTGTAGATGTCGCGGGCATCCTGTTCGGTGACCTCGCGGGGATTGTTCTTGAGCAGACGCTGCACTTCCATGGCAGCCTTGGCCATACCGTCGACGGCGCTCTGAGGTATGTTGAGCTCGGTGAGTTTCTGGGGAATTCCGACAGCCTTGGAGAGCTCGCAGATGAAGTCGACACCGTTCTGGGCGGTCTCGTCGTCATCCTTGCCGGCGGGCGCACCCATGGCGATGGCCACCTCGGCATACTTGCGCAGGTTGGCCGGACGGTTGAACTTCATCACCGACGGGAGCAGGATGGCGTTGGAGAGTCCGTGGGGGATGTGGAATTCGCCGCCGAGGGGGTAGCTGAGGGCGTGGACGGCGGCTGTGTTGACCGGACCGAGCACGAGGCCGCCGTAGAGCGAGCCGAGCGCCAGGGCCTCACGGGCCTCGACATCATTTCCGTCCTTCACGGCGCGGAGCAGGTTGGCCGCGATGAGCTTGATGCCCTGGAGCGCATAGATGTCCACGGCAGGATGGGCAAACTTGTTGGTATAGGCCTCGATGCAGTGGGTGAGGGCATCCATGCCGGTGTCGGCGGTCACCTTTGCGGGAACTGTCATGGTGAGCTTGGGATCCACGTATGCCACATCGGCCAGCAGATAGGGGCTCACGATACCCTTCTTGAGCTTGTCGCGCTCGTCGAGCAGGATGGCGTTGGGCGAAACCTCGCTGCCTGTTCCGGCGGTGGTGGGCAGACAGGCCAGCCAGAGACCTTTCCTGTTGATGAATCCTGTTCCGAAGCAGTCCTCGGCCTTCTGGTCGCTGTCGATGAAAGCGGCCACGAGTTTGGCCACGTCGAGCACCGAGCCTCCTCCGATACCTGCCACGCTGTCGGCGCGGAATTCGCGGGCTATCCCGAGTATCTTGTTGAAGTCGCTCAGCGAAGGCTCGGCCAGGATGTTCTGGAACACCTCGACCTCAACACCGTTCTCTCTGAGCACTGCCAGAGAGGGCTCGATGAGGGGGATGATGGGTGGTGCCGTGAGCACGAAGAGGCGCTTGTGGCCGAGTTTGAGATAGTCTTCTGTGAAAGTCTGGATGCATCCTGAACCGAAAACGATTTTCTGCGGCTGCAAGATCGTGATGGGTTTCATACTATAATTGTTCTGATGATTATTGGTTTATGCAGGCTCGATGTCGAGCTGTTCTTTCTCCTTTTTCTTATCCTCGAGATAGCCGAAGATGGTGAGTTCCTTGGCGGCGAGGGGAGCGGCGAAGAGATAGCTTGCGAGATAGCCCACCACAAGCACGATGAGGTGGCTGTAGACGCCGAGCATATATTTATGGTGGGTGAAGTTCCAGTCGCCGAGATCGAGCAGGGTCACCGGTGTGCCGGTGCCGTGGATGTCTACCTTGGTGGATGTGAGCACGGCATAGCCTGTGAAGAGCACGGCGGCTATGATGCCCACGAGCAGTCCCTTGCTGTTGGCGCGGCGGCTGAAGAGTCCGAGCAGGAAGATTCCGACGATTCCGGCAGAGAAGATGGCATAGAGCGAGAAGAGGGCGCCGAGCACACCTTCGCCACCCCACGAGATGTAGAGGATGGCAACGCCTACGGCTCCTACGCCCGAGAGAACCACCATGAGGCGGCCGAATCTGAGCTGCTGGCGGTCGGTGGCGTTCTTCTTGAAGCGCACATAGTAGTCCTGTACGGCTATGGCCGAGAGGCAGTTGAGGTCGGTGTCGAGGCTCGAGATGGCGGCGGCGGCGAGAGCGGCGATGATTAGGCCGCGGATTCCCACGGGAAGCTCGTTGCTGATGAAGTAGGGGAACACTTCGTCGGCCTTGAGCCCGTCGGGAAGCGCAGGTGCGCCCGAAGCGTGATAGTAGGCGAACAGACAGGTGCCGATGAACATGAAGAGGGCCCAGATAGGCACACTCATGAGCACACCGATATAGGCGGCTTTCTTGGCATCGGTGTCATTCTTGGCTGCCAGATAACGCTGCACGATGGTCTGGTCGGTGCCATATTTCTGCAGGGCGTAGAACACGCCGTTGAGCGCCATCACGAGGAATGTGAGCTGTGTGAGATCCCAGTCGTATGGCCCGAAATCAATCTTGTTGTATTCCCCGGCTATGCGCATCACCTCAGCCGGTCCACCTTCCGGGAGGAACAGGAGCAGACACACACAGATGATGCCGCCTCCGATGAGCAGACCGCCCTGGGCGACATCCATCCACACGATGGCTTCCATGCCTCCGAGCAGTGTGAGCACTATGATGGTGATACCCAGCACTATGACGATGGCATAGATATTGAAGTCAAGGAAAGTGGACAGGGCCATGGACACCAGGAAGAACACGGTGCCGGCCTTGGAGAAATGACCGAGCGTGAAGGCGAACGAGCTGTACATACGGGCAAACAGTCCGAACCTCCGTTCGAAATACTCGTAGGTGGAGAGGCGCACCACCTTGCGGAACAAGGGCACGATCACGCCGATGAGGGCGAGGAGCACCAGGGGCACCATGAGGCCCTGGACAAGAAGGATCCAGTTGTCAGCATACGCTGCGCCGGGATAGGCCAGGAAGGTGACGCTGGAGATGAGGGTGGCGAAGATGGACATTCCCACCGCCCAGGCGGGTATCTTGCCGCCGGCGGCGAAGTAGGTGCTTGTGTCCTTCTGGCGGCGGGCGAAGTAGATGCCCACGCCGATGGCCGAGGCTATCGACAGAAATACTATCAGATAGTCAATCCAGTGAATGTCGTTCATAACTTGGCCTTGATTTCCTGTTCTTCTTCAGCCGAGAGGCGGGTGAGGGGCATGAGCATCCAGGGATCGCAGAGACCCTTGGTCTGCATCATCACCTTGAGGGCTGTGAGCGACTGGCCCAGTGTGCGGCCTGCCTGATATATCTTGGCTATCTCGTTGGTGTCGTTCTGAAGGCGCTCGGCGGTGGCCATGTCTCCGTTCACGGCAGCCTCATAGAGGTGCTGGAACATCTCGGGCACATAGTTGCCGGTGCTGGGGACGATGCCGTCGCCTCCGAGCGAGAGGGAGTAGGCCGACTGTGCCGCCCAACCGCAGAAATAGGCGAAATCCTCGCGGTCCTTGGAGATGGCGATGCACTCTTTCATGCGGTCGAGATCGCGCTCGGAGTCCTTGAGACCTACGATGTTGGGGTGGTCGGCGAGGCGCTTCACCACATTGACGGGTATGGTCATGTGTGTGGTGGCGAGTATATTGTAGAGCATGAGCGGGCCCTTGATGCTGTCGGCGAGAGTCTTGTAGTAATTGTACATCTGCTCCTCTGTCAGGGCGTAGTAGGAGGGGAGGGTGGCGACGATCACGTCGGCTCCGGCGCGTGTGAACGCCTCAGCCTGTGCCAGCTGCTCGGAGAAGCAGTTGCCTGTGAGGCCGGCATAGACAAGCACACGACCCTTGGCAGCCACGATGGCGGTCCGAACGAGCAGGATGCCGTCGGCGGCAGACACACTGTTGCCCTCTCCGGTGGTGCCCATCAGAAGGGGCGAGACACCATTGGAAGCGAAAAATTCGATGATTCTACTTACTGCAGCTACGTCAAGATTTCCTTCTTCGGTGACGGGTGTGACCATAGGCACGACCACACCGCGGTACTTACAATTCTTCATGATTATATAAGGTTATTGATAGATTTAAGTCAATGTATCTACAAAGGTAGGAAATTTTTTTCAAACGGAGTGACATTATCGCACCTTTTAGGAAATTTCCACAATTAATTTTGCAGAAACAAAATCAGGGAGGTTACTTTCCATTTGTTCCTTACCACAGATCTGTTTCGGAGCTTTGCGGGTCGGTGTCCTGAAAAATCTGTCAGATATGGGTGTCGTCAGAGATATTTTGCCTAACTTTGCCAAAAGCAAATTTTTTTGAGTTATGGGACGCACTGCCGATTCTCTTGAAGAATTGCCCGGTAGTGGCTGTCGGATAATCTTGTTCTACGGATGGCGCACATTAACGATTTCCTTTCGTATATCGACTTTGAAGCGATGCGCGGGTATTGCATGGCAAACGGCAAGGCCGTCCGCTATGCAAAGGGTGATTGTTTTGTGGATGCCGGACACGTAGGGAGATATGTCGGTTTTGTGAAATCAGGCTATTTCAAATACTGTGTGCTTACATCCAAAGGTGATTATGCCGTCACCGGCTTTTCATTTGCAGATGAGTGTGTGGTTGATTTCACTCAATCATTCCTGTTTGGGAAGCCGTCTAAAATTTCAATTGTCGCCGGGTGTGATTCCACTGTGATGCAGGTGCCATTGGATTCCATCCGTGATTATCTGACAAGTAATAAACCTGATCTTATCCCCCTGATATCATCAATCGTTTTGGTAGAAGCATACAGCCGCTATCTTGACCTTCATCAGAAAACTCCGACCGAGCGTTATATTGAAATTGTCAAGAAATATCCTGATCTGATGGAGAGGGTGCCGCTCCGTGACATAGCCTCATATCTTCTCGTCACTCCAATTCATCTCAGCCGCATCAGAAAAAAATTGGGCAAATGACTTGGGTATAAACTTTTGTTTACGCCCAAGTCAGTAATACTTGTTAACTTTGTCAATAAAACCATTGACAAGTGAAACCAATCTCAGAAACAGTATTTTATAACTTCGCCCGAATTTGTGCGTTAGTGACGCTCAGCGTCAATTGTTTTGCTGGCGAGGGTCTCACTGAGTGGCAGGGAATCGCAAACAAGAATCATGTTCTGAGGATTACTCACGATGATGAATATATTTATGTGTCATCATCCGGTGCCGGTATTACGGTGATCAACAAGCATTCCGGTCAGCAGAAGACATTCAACACAGCCAATGATATTACCATAGACAGAAAGAATGATCTGATCTGGTTTGTGCATCCGTTGGGAATCGGAGTCTCGTGTGCCGTACTGAACACCCGGCATGGCAGCACGGAAGAGGTTATGACTGACTTCGGTGAGAGCTTGATTGGCAATTCATTGGCGATTTATAATTTGCAGGGAATACCCATGTATAATACACCTTGTTATCAGGGAGAATCGTTGAATCTACCGGGTGATATTTATATCGTGGCCACTCCGGAGGGAACACGTAAAATGTATATAAAGTGATAGTAACCAATAAATAATAAGACGTATGAAGAAACAAGGTTTATTGAGAACGGTATGTTTGCTGATGGCGTTGTGTGCCATCACGGCAACTATGGGAGCCACGGAGATCGAGGCAACATTGGCTCCCGTTTCCGTCAGTCCGTCAGCAAATCGGCCTTTCGTGGCTCCGCTTGAAGAAGTCGGCTTTGTCTTTGACCGTTGCATCAAGCTTTTTGACAACGCATCGGTCACTGTCAAGTGCGGCGGTGAAGTGGTGGCAACCGCGGTCAGTCTTGATATTGACAACTATGTCGGTGAAAAAAGTAAACAGGGAACTCTGATCGCCAGATTCGACAAACAGAATCTTCCTAAGGGGAAAACCTATACCATCTGTCTGTCAAAAGGTTCGGTAGGCTGGGTGGAATGCTACAATGATATCCAGATTGTCAATAAGGCATACTCCCGGGATGTGGATGTGCCCGAAAATCTTGGTACACCTCAGACCGATTTCGTGAATGATGCTCCCGTATGGGACTCCACCAATCTAGCCTTATGCTTCTACTACGGCTATGAAATTGCTCCTGTCGGTTCTCCTGAATTTCTGTTTTACAGAGATGGCGAGCTGGTTGATAAAATCCCGGCAGATGTGTCATGGGATTGGGATTTGGGTCAGGTGCGTCCGGGATTCCCCGAAAAGACATATTTTGATCTCGGTGTCAGATATAGCCTTGTGCTTCCTGCCGGAAGTGTATCGGCATTGCATCGCGACGATATCGTGAATGAGGAATACGCACTCAATTTTATTGGCAGTTACACCGAACCCGATGCTCCTTTCTCGTATAAATGGTGCAGCCTGTTCACAGACCATTCCGATGTGCTGAATGAGGTCAGCTTTACTTACGATTCTCCCGTCGGAGTAGCGGAGGGTGCTGTGATTGAGCTTTATGAGGGTGATTGCGAGACTTTGGTTAAATCAGTCCCCGCATATCTGAACACCGACATTAACTGTTGGCTTGTGTGCTGCGATTTCGGCGGGTTCTGCATGACCTCGGAGAAAGGTTATACCATCGTCATACCTGATGGAGCTGTGTATCTGCAACAATTCCCTGATATAAAGGCTACGGGAGGTCAGGTTAAGATGCCTGGAGTTGCCGGAATTGCCGACATCACAATTAAACGGAAGACCAACACACCCATCCACGATATGATGGGTCGTGTGGTTAAGAATCCGGTACCGGGTGGTCTATACATCAAGGACGGTATGAAATTCATTTATCAGCAAAGATAACTTGGTAACGACTTTTTCTTATATTCGCGGACTCCGGACCTGTTTTTGCAGAAAGCGCCGGAGTCCGCTGTTTTTTGAGGTTTGCAAAGTCGTTTCCTGCTGTTTGAGGCGGAAATATATGGAGGTGTGGATGCGAATCATTAATCTCCCATTTTTGTCACTTTTAAGGGTTAAAGATAGGAAGGTGGGAAATTTTTTTCAAACGGAGTGACATTATCGCACCTTTTAGGAATTTTCCACAATTAATTTTGCAGAAACAAAATCAGAAACATTATTATCATGAAGAATCTCCCCGTCTCCCGCAAAGTTTATGCTGACATCACATCGCGCGTTCAGTCATCTCTCGTATCTGCACCTTCGTCGGCATCAGAGGCCCTCCGTCTGGTCGATGTCTTTTTGGAAGGTGGGGAAGTGGAGAGCTCAGACGCCATGGCAATGCTCGCGTTCAATATGATACGAGCCGAACTCTCCCGCGCGATGGAGCGCTCTGCACGCGCCCGCTCCCGTGCCAAGGCCAGAAGAGAAGCCCGCGAGGTTTCCGGTCAGTTTGAGGTCAGTCCCTCAGTGTCACCCGCGTCCCCGCTTACGGAAGAAACTCCCGTGAGGATCATGCTCTCACGCCGGGAGCGCCGTGCCGCCGAAAGAGCCACCAGAAAAAGAATTGTCAATCAAATGAAAAAAGTTGGCATTAAGGAAAAGGGAAGAACATAAGGTTAAGAAACAATTTGATAAATTAATTTCGAAATCCTGCTGTTTGAGGCGGAAATATTTGGATGTATGGATGCTAATCATTAATTTTGCAACGAGTTTTGGTGACGCTGTCCGTTCCGGTTGTCGGGACGGGGCGTTGAAAAGGGAACCGGGTGAGACTCCCGGACAGACCCGCTGCTGTGAATCCCGTTTTTCAAAATCTCACTCCGCACAAAGCCACTGCCCCCTCGGATGGGGTGGGAAGGCGCGTGAGTGAGGGGATGAGTCAGAAGACCTGCCAAGGCCCGTTATTGTATATGTTTTGACGTTTTCGGGACTTTAAGACGACAAGACAACCTGGATATGGCCCGTGGCCTGTGCGGACGTTCCCACCCTCTGTTGTGGGGTATGCCGTGGCCGACCGAGGTCAAATGCTCGTTGCTGTCTGTTTTCCGGTCCGGGAAGGTCAGGAAAAGGAAAAAGTAATAGACAGCCATGAGCCGGATTTCTTTTTTGATATTTATTCTCACCCTGTGTCTGGTACTTCCGGCATCTGAAGTGTCGGGGGCGGATAACGGTGCTGTGTCCTCGGACACTCTCAGCCTCGGCAGCGTGAGTGTCTATGGAAAGAGCAAGGCGCAGAAGGTGAGGGAAGGGGTGTTTACCGTCAACGCCGTCACCGTCACACCTTCGGTCAATCTGCTCACCAACCTCAACGAAATCGTTGACCGCAGCGCCGGAGTGAAGGTGCGCCGCCAGGGTGGCATAGGCTCGGACTACGATCTCTCAATCAACGGTCTGTCGGGCAATTCCATACGCTATTTTGTGGATGGGGTGCCCCTCGACATAAAGGGCACCGATGTCAATCTCGACAATATCCCGCTCAACACCGTGGAGCGGGTGGAGCTATACAAAGGTGTGGTGCCTTCCCATCTCGGGGGTGATGCGCTGGGTGGCGCTGTCAACATTGTCACCAAGCGCAGGCGCACTAATTTTCTCGACGCGAGCTACGGCACGGGTTCGTTCCACACCCACACGGCCGACCTTACCGGACAGTTCTTTCTCGGGAAGAGCAAAATCGCCGTGCGCCCGACTTTCGGCCTCAACTATTCAAAGAACGACTACATGATGCATGATGTGGAGGTGTGGGACGAGGATGTTGAGAAATATATCGTCACCGACCGCCGCCGGTTCCACGATTCATACCTCTCCGTGATTGCCCAGGTGGAGGCAGGAGTGAACGATGTGGCATGGGCTGACGCGTTTTTCGTGTCGGGCTCGTTCAGTAAGGTCAACAAGCAGCTGCAGACCGGAGCCATGCAGAACAAGGTCTACGGCGAGGCCGAGCGTCACTCGAAGGCCTGGAACATATCGGCCCGTTATTCGAAGCGGTGGGGCGCACTGGGCACACGCCTGACTCTCTCCCACACATGGGACCGGAGCGAGACTGTCGACACTGCTTATCGCAAGTACAGCTGGGACGGGACATGGCTTCCGGCCACGGGCAACGAGATCAACAACCGCGCCCGCTCCATACGCATCTACCGCCGCCCGCTCACGGTGGTTAACGCCGGCGCCGACTATACGTTGGTTCCCGGACACAGCCTGTCGCTCAACTATATGCTCAACCGCCGTGGCAACAAGCGCCATGACGAGATCGACACATCGTTCGAGCCTACGAACGATGTGGTGACGAAACACATACTCTCGCTCACCTACTCGCAGAGTTTTATTGATGAGCGTCTGCAGAACTCTTTCTTTGTGAAAAACTACATCAATTCGGCATCAATACGCCAGAAGGAGAATTTCACTGTCACCGGGGCGGATAAGATCGCGCCCGATGCCACCAGAAGCTACTGGGGCGGCGGATTAGGTACACGCTACACCGTGGTCGGGCCAATGGCCGTGAAGGCTTCGTTCGAACACAGCGTGCGTCTGCCCCTCTCGCGCGAACTCCTCGGCAACGGCACCACCGTCTATCCCAATCTCGCCCTCTCGCCCGAGACGAGCGACAATGTCAACCTCGGGGTGTTCGGCACATGGTATGCCGACAACGACAATGTCTTTTCCTATGAGGCCGAGGGCTATCTGCGCTTCACCGACAATTATATCCACGCCCGTGTGTCGGAAAAGGAGGGTATGATGCAGTATGTCAACGAGCCGGCCATCCATATCAAGGGTGTCGACGTGGAGCTGCGCTACACATGGCGCAATGCTCTCACCGTGGAGCTCAACGGCACATACAACGATGCCCGCAACCGAAAGAAATACAAGAGCGACGGCAACATATCTGCTACCTGGAACAACAGGGTGCCCAACCGCCCGTGGCTCTACGCCAACGCCGGGGTGTCATATCAGCTGCGCGATCTGAGCCGCCTGTCCGACCGCCTGCGTTTCGGCGTGGACTACCGTTACATCCATTGGTATTATCTCAATTGGGAAGCCTACGGGGCTGTGTCGTCCAAAGCCCGCATACCTTCACAGAACATAGTGGACCTCTCGGCCTCCTATTCATGGATGGACGAGCGCTACAACATATCGCTGTCCTGCGACAATCTCTTCGACCGCAAGGCCTACGACAATTATATGCTCCAGAAACCCGGAAGGGCCGTCTATGCCAAATTCAGAATATATATAGATTAACATAAAACAGATTTTCGAAAAAAGATGAAAAGACTTAAATTCTGGTATCTCCCGCTCCTCGCACTGATGTGCGTGTGCGTGCTGACCTCATGCTCGGACGATGATGACAAGACCAATGACGATCCCACACTCATCGACGACTATCACTTCGACCTCTGGGTGGCGCTTGACCGTCACGGCGGCATGGGTCGCGACGTCCAGACACTCGTGCGCTCACTCGGCAGTCTGGATGCCGACCAGCCCGAGATCACATTCGAGGGCGAAGGCACCGAGGTCAATGCCATTCTCTCGCTCGAGACCATCCTCAAGGGTGCGTATTACTATCAGGTGCCTGTGTCGGGTGACCGTTTCGCCAAATACCGCATCGAGAACAACCGCGTGATCCCCGTGGCCCAGCGTCAGTTCAAGACCAACACATACTCAACCCGTAAATACACCCATGCCTGGATCGACGACAACACTCTGCTCATCATGGCGGCCGCCGGCGACGCCAAGTCCATCATCTGGACCAAACTCAACGCCGATGACATGAGCATCATCGACGAGGGCACACTTGACGTGACCATGCCCGAGGGTGGAAGCACCTACACCACCTCGGGAATCCTCACTTACCGTGCGAAGGACAATAAGCTCTTCTACTTCTACTATGCCAAATCAGGCGGCTCACGCGGCAAGCGTGTCTCCCCCATGCTCACCGCCGTGATCAATCCCGCTACTATGGCCGTGGAGAGCAACACACCTTGCACCTTCCTCGACTGCGAGATGGTGGGCACCGCCTATGGCGAGCTTCTCCAGACCACTACCGTGGTTACCGACAAGGGTGATCTCTACATTGCCACCGTGTCCGACGACGCCGATGGAAACGAGCATTCCCATCTTCTCCGTATCCCCGCCAACTCAACCTCGTTTGAGCAGAGCTACGACGGATTCTCCGAGCCCGGCAAGCTCATTTCCATCCTCTATCTCGGAGGCGATGAGGTGCTCTGCTATGCCCGTGACGACGAGAAGGGTACAAATATCGACTCATTCTCCCACTACTATACTGTGCTGAATCTTGACACCAAGGTTTCATCACGCCTCATGTTCGAAGGCAAGGCCCTCGACTACAGCGGCGGCCGTTTCTCATCACGCATGGCATACGTGAACCACAAGGCTTATGTCGGTGTGGATGCCCAGAACACCAATCCTCAGATCTATATCTATGACGTGAAGACCCGCACCACCGTCAAGGGCGCGGCCATGGCTCCCGGCTACTACTTCGAGCAGATCCGCGTCGTGGAGGATGTGAAATAAAACGAACATTTTTTTCTTATTTCTGCACTTAGGCTTTTCCCGGTGGTGAATTACTGCTTCACCCCGGGAATAGTCCGTTTATCTGATTCATAATGAGACAATTTTTCATAGCTGTAATAATGATGTTTGCCGCTGTCACCGCCTTCGGAGCCGAAGGATTCGGCTCGGCCCCCGGTGAGAAAGCCGCCATCCTTATGGTTCACTTCGGCTCTACGTTCGACGACACCCGTGCCGTCACCATCGACGCGCTCAACGCTGACGTGAAGGCGGCGTTTCCGGATGTCACCGTGGCCGAGGCTTTCACCTCCCGCATAGTGATGAAACGTCTGGCCGCACGCGGCATCGTGAAGCTCACTCCGCGTGAAGCCCTGCTGCGCCTCGCCGCCGACGGATACACCCATGTATTTGTGCAGAGCAGCAACATAATAGATGGCATAGAGATGGCCAACCTGCGTCATGAGGCGGCCATGATGGAGCCGTTTTTCAAGGAAATAAGGGTCGGGAGGCCGTTGCTCTATTCCGTCGGTGACTGTCTGGAGGTCAGCCGCATCATGGCCGACCGTTATTCCGGCCCATTGTCCGACAGGAAAGGCGCGGTGGTCTTCGTGGGCCACGGCTCCGAAGGTCCGGCCAACGCGATATATTCCCAGATCGACTATATGCTCTCCTCGGCCGGCCATCCCGGTGCCCATGTGGCCACAGTGGAGGGCTATCCGACATTCGACACCGTGCTGGCACGTCTGAAGGGTGCGAAGGCCCGCAAGGTCACTCTTGTCCCCTTCATGTTTGTTGCCGGTGACCATGCCCGCAACGATATTGACGGCGAATGGCGCGGAGAGCTTGTCAAGGAAGGTTTTGAGGTCACCGCCGTCATCGAAGGCCTCGGACAGATCCCGGCCATAAGAAACATATTTGTCGAACATATCAAGGAGGGACTCCGCGAGAAGCCTCTCAATGCCGTGGAGCTGAAATCCAATTTCATCAGGGAGAATCTATGAGCAGGAAAGCCTTTGCCGTTGTGGCGGTTCTTCTCGCTGTCATGGCTGCCGGTGGCTATGCGGCGTGGAGAGTGTGGTTTGCCCCGACGCGTGTCCTCGTGGTCAACGCGCTTCCGGCCCAGGAGGCGGAGCTGAAGCTCTCCGCCGATCCGGCGGTGGTGACACTCACTTCTGTCGCAATGGAGGATGCCGGAGGCTTTGACGGATATGATGCCGTGTTGCTCTACGGCAGGGGGCTTTATCTTGACTCATTGCAGAGGGAATCGCTCGGCAGGGCGGCCCGCAAGGGGGTGGCTGTCTACACCAACACACTCCGGAAGCCATCGTTCGTGGCTTCGTGGAATCTTGATTCCACACAGGTGGCCACTCTCGACCGCTATTTCCGCAACCAGTGCGGGGCCAATTACCGGAACCTGTTCCGTTATCTCCGGTCAGTGGCCACACCGGACAGGGTGTGCGCACAGGGATGGGAACCACCGGTGGAACTCCCCGACAGAATGTTCTATCACGCTGACGAAGGCCGTTACTTCTCCACCGGTGACGAACTTGACCGGTATCTCAGGGACAAGGGGATCCATAATGAGGGTGGAATGAGGATAGCGCTCATATCGGGTGTGAATTTTCCGGTCGAGGGAACCCGTGCGCATATCGACTCGATGATAGCACGTCTCACATCCCGGGGCTATAATGTCTATCCGATGTCGGCCTCCGGGAGGAGCCGCTCGTCAATGTTGCGCCGTCTGCATCCCGATGCCATAATCTATCTGCCGATGGGCAGGATAGGCAATGACTCGCTCGTGTCATGGATCTACGGGAATGACATACCGGTTTTCTCACCCTTCCCGGTCAACCAGAGTCACCTCGAGTGGCTGGATGCCGGAAAGAGAATGGAGGGTGGGACGCTGACCGCGAGGGTGGTGCTCCCGGAGATCGACGGAGTGATGGCTCCGGTGGTCATATCGTCGCTTGACCGGGATGCTGAGGGGAGATTGCTCCCTGTGGCCGAGAGCGAGAGGATCGGCGCGTTTGTGGAACAGGCCGACCGTTTCATGCGGCTGCGGACCACTCCGAATTCACGTAAACGTGTGGCGATATGCTATTTCAAGTCACCCGGCAAGGATGCCCTGCTCGCATCGGGGATGGAGGTGATACCTTCCCTATACAATTTCCTCAGAAGGATGCAGAGCGAGGGATATGACCTCACCGGGCTTCCGGCCACCTGCCGGGAGTTCGGTGAGATGGTGATGTCCCGTGGTTCGGTGATGGGTGACTATGCACCCTGGGCCCAGAGCAGATTCATGGACGAGGGACATCCGGTGTGGATCGGACGTGACACTTATGAGGGGTGGGCGCGTGATGTGCTTATGCCTGAAAAGTATGCCGAAGTGGAGGCTCGCTATGGCAAGGCTCCCGGATCGCTGTTGTCAAGGGGCGACAGCCTGGCCGTGGCCTGCTTGAGATTCGGCAACGTTCTTCTATTCCCGCAGCCGCGTCCGGCTATCGGTGACGATGATTTCAAAATGGTTCATGGTGCCGATGTGCCGCCGCCCCACAGCTATCTGGCCGCATATCTTTATATGCTCAAGGGTTTTGATGCCGATATGCTGATTCATTTCGGCACTCATGGCAATCTTGAGTTCACACCCGGAAAGAATGTGGGGCTCTCGCGTGCCGACTGGGCGGATGTGCTCATCGGCAACCGGCCGCATTTCTATTTCTACACCACCGCCAATGTAGGCGAGTCGGTCATAGCCCGCCGCCGTAGCCGCGCGGTTCTTGTGAGCCATCTTCCGCCTCCGTTTGTTGAGAACGGACTGAGGGCAAAGTACAGCGGGCTCATCAGCCGTATCCACGCGGCCATCGCCGATCCGGCTGTGAACACTCCCGCACTCAGGGAGGAGATTGTCGCCATGGGGTTTCACACAGATCTCGGTCTTGACCCTGCTACCGGGGGCGTTTGTACCCCGGAGGAACTCAGGAGGGCTGATATGTTTGTGGAGGAACTTGCCAATGAGAAGATCACCGGAGCATATTATACGATGGGCACTCCCTATTCACCGCGCGACCTTGCCACAACGGTGGTGGCCATCTCGGCTGATCCGCTGGCCTATTCCCGTGCGGCCCGCGACTGCTCGGCAGGAAAGATAAGCGAGGAGCAGAGCCGCGACTACGGATTCGTGGCCCACCGTTATCTGTCCGGTGCCCGCGGCGATATAGAGGCCATGATAGCCTCCGGCCGACCGGCGGGAGGGGATCTCGCGGACGCCTGGGAATGTTATGAGAGTCTACGTCTCTCTCCCGATGCGGAATTTGACGCCATGATGGGTGCCATGTCAGGCCATCCGGTCCGTCCGGCCCCCGGCGGAGATCCGGTGCTGAACCCGGGAGTGCTTCCGACGGGCAGGAATATGTACAGCGTCAACCCTGAGACGACTCCCGGCAAGAAGGCCTGGAGCGACGGAGTGGCATTGGCCGAGGCTACGTTGCGCGACTATGTGGCTGCCCATGGCGACTATCCGCGGAAGGTGAGCTTCACATTCTGGGCGGGTGAGTTCATCTCCACCGAGGGGGCCACTGTGGCCCAGGCTCTGAGGATGCTCGGTGTGGAGCCGGTGCGCGACAGCCACGGACGGGTGATGGGGCTGAGACTCACCCCGTCGGCTGAGCTCGGACGTCCGCGTGTCAATGTGATGGTGCAGGTGTCAGGCCAGCTCCGCGACATAGCGGGGTCGAGGCTGAAGCTCATCACCGAGGCGGTGCGCATGGCTTCGGAAGCCAAGGATGATATCTATCCAAACTATGTGGCCGAGGCAACCGAGGGGCAGGAAAGGATTCTTGTCGGAAACGGAGTGGATTCGGCACAGGCGGCGCGCCTGTCGGTGATGAGGGTGTTCGGACCTGTCAACTCAGGCTATTCCACCGGTATGCTCAGCTATACGGAAAATTCCGGTGAGTGGGACGACCGCTCCGAGCTTGTCGACGGATTCGTCAACAATATGTGTGCCATGTATGGCGACGATGACAACTGGGGTACTGCCGATCCGGCCCTGTTCGGCTCGGTGCTGTCGGGCACGGAGCTGATGGTGCAGCCCCGTCAGAGCAACACATGGGGTCCGCTGTCGCTTGACCATGTATATGAATTCACCGGTGCGCTGTCGCTGGCTGTAAGCAGTATGGACGGACGTGAACCCGATGCCGTGATGGCAGACTACCGCAATCCGGCATTTCCGCGTGTGCAGGATACCAAGGACGCCGTGGCTGTGGAGACCCGCGCCACAGTGCTCAACCCGGTCTTTATCCGCGAGAGGATGAAGGGAGGGGCATCGACCGCACAGACGTTCGGTGAGACCTTCCGCAACATTTTCGGGTGGACAGTGATGAGGCCTTCGTCGCTCAGCGACAGTATATATGACGATCTCTATGATGTATATGTGGAGGATTGCCACGGACTCGGGATAGAGGAGTATTTCGACCGCACCAACCCTGCCGCGCTTCAGGAAATGACAGCCACGATGCTCGAGAGCATTAGGAAGGGGTATTGGGACGCCACTCCTGAACAGGCAGAACGTCTGGCCTCGCTCAACGCCGGGCTCACCGAGCGTCACGGCGCTCCTTGCACCGAATTCGTGTGCGGCAATGCCAAGCTCAAGGAGTTCACCGCATCTCTTCTCGAACCGGACAGGGCCGTGAGATACCGTGCCTCGATGGCCGGAGGGATTGACGTGGACCGCGAGGGTGACAATCATGCCGGGAACGGAGTGGCGGTGGCTGTGAGGGGGAGCAAGTCGCGTTCCACACTTTTGATTGTCCTCGTTTCTCTCATTGCCGTGGCAATTATAGGTGCGGTAGCCTATAGAAAAAGAAAATAATTACGTAATTTTGCAAATCATGATAAGACTGACCAGACTTGCGGCCTGTTTCGCGCTCCTGATGCTGCTTTCCTGCGGAAAGGGCGGTGGCGGCGCGACCGATGCCTCCCGTGTGGCCGGAGCCGACTCATCGGCAGTTTCGGCCATGACCCCCGTATATGCCAAAGGATTCAAGGTGACTCCCGGAGGGGATGGTGTCACACTGCTTGAGATCTCCGATCCCGAGGGGGCGGAGACACATCGTTTCAACATAGCGCTCGTTGACCGCGGGACGCCGTCGGCCCGTATCCCTGACGGATATACCCGTGTGGATGTCCCGGTGGACAGGGTGGTGTGCATGACATCTCTCCAGCTCAGCAATTTCATAAAGCTCGGTCTCACGGAAAAAGTGGCAGGCGTGACATCCACGCGCCATCTCCACAATGCCCAAATGCGCCGTCAGCTTGAGGAAGGCACCACGAGCCGCATAGGCATAGAAGGTAACTTTGACCCGGAAGTGGTGATGGCTCTCCAGCCCGATCTAATACTGATTTCCCCGTTCAAGCGCGGTGGCTATGAGGCTCTGAAAGGGGTGGATGCACCCATGGTGCCCCACCTCGGCTACAAGGAGCTGACTCCGCTCGGACAGGCCGAGTGGATCAAGGTGGTTGGTCTCCTCACCGGACATGAGCGGGAGGCTTCCGAGACCTTCGCTGCCATCGAGAAGAAATATAACGCGCTCAAGGCCATAACCGACACGGTGGCGGCACGTCCCACTGTGTTCACCGGCGAGATGAGAGGCGGAAACTGGTATGCCGTGGGTGGCAAGAGCTTCCTGGCCCAGCTTATACGTGATGCCGGGGGCGACTATTTCCTGAAGGACAACTCGGAGAGCGGAGGTGTGACCCTCGACTATGAGACAGTCTATTCCCAGGCCGTACATTCCGATTACTGGCGTATCGTCAACAGTTTCGAGGGGGATTTCGATTATGAAGTGCTCGGCGGCCGCGACGCGCGCTACAAGGATTTCGACGCGTGGAAAAACCGTGGCGTGATCTATTGCAATATGCGTGAGGTGCCGTTCTACGAGAGTATGCCGGTGGAGCCTGAGGTGGTTCTTGCCGATCTCATCAAGGTGTTTCATCCCGCTGCTCTCCCCGATTATCAACCCGTCTATTACCATCTGTTGAAATGACCGGGCGCACCACATCTGTCCTGATGGCGCTGCTCGCATTGTCGATAGCGTTGTTTCTCGTGCTGAATCTGCTGCTCGGGTCGGTGATGATACCTGCCGGTGATGTAGTGGAGATATTGGCCGGCGGTGACGGCAGCAATCCTGTCTGGCGCACCATAGTGCTTAAATCACGCCTGCCGCAGAGCCTCACGGCCATAATGGCGGGTGCCGGTCTGGCTGTGAGCGGACTTCTCATGCAGACAGTGTTCCGCAACCCGCTTGCCGGTCCGTCGGTGCTCGGCATCAGCTCGGGCGCGAGTCTCGGGGTGGCCTTCGTGGTGCTTCTGTCAGGCAGCATCGGGGGTGTGGCCCTGAGCCGTCTCGGCATGATGGGAGAGGTGACGGTGACACTCGCGGCCATAGTCGGCTCGCTCCTTGTCATGGCTCTGATAGCTTTTGTGGCACAGAAGGTGAGTGGCAATGTCACGCTTCTGATCATGGGAGTGATGGTGGGCTACATAGCCAATGCTGTCATCGGTGTGCTGAAATTTTTCAGCGCCGAGGAGGATATACGCGCCTACGTGATATGGGGACTCGGGAGCTTCGCGCGTGTCTCCGGTGGGCAGACCTCGGTGTTCATAGTCATAATGCTCTGTCTGCTGCCGCTCTCGTTCCTGCTCATCAAGACACTCAACCTGCTCCTGCTCGGGGATGCCTACGCCTCCAACCTTGGGCTTGACATAAAACGGGCCCGGATAACGGTGATCACCTGTGCCGGTGTGCTTGTGGCCGTCGTGACTGCCTATTGCGGCCCGATAGTCTTTCTGGGTCTTGCGGTGCCCCACCTGTGCCGCGGCATATTCCGCACATCCAACCATGCCGTGCTTCTCCCGGCCTCGCTGCTCGCGGGGGCCTCGCTTGCCCTGGTGTGTAACCTCATAGCGCGTCTGCCCGGTTTCGAGGGGGCGCTTCCGGTCAATTCCGTCACGGCTCTTGTCGGTGCTCCGGTGGTGATCTGGGTATTGTTCAACAAACGGAAGGCAGCTATATGAAGACACTGAAAGAGACCATACGGGTGGAACGGCTCACCACCGGCTACACCGGGCGCAACGGCAGCAAAGTGGCAGTGACCGGTTCGCTATCCGCCTCGCTCCACGGGGGAGAGCTCACCTGTCTGCTTGGTCCCAACGGCGCGGGCAAGTCGACTCTTCTCCGCACCCTGTCGGGGTTTCTTCCTCCGCTCGATGGTGAGATTTTCATAGAGGGGAAGCGGCTCTCCGCCCACACCCCTGCCGAGCTTGCCAAGGTGATAGGTGTGGTGCTCACTGAGAGGCTGCATCTCAACAACATGACAGTGGAGGAGCTTGTCGGCCTTGGTCGCAGCCCCTATACCGGTTTCTGGGGTCGCCTGTCGGGTGAAGACCGCCGGATAGTGAACCGCTCGATGGAGCTTGTGAGGGTTGAGGGGATGCGTGGCCGCATGGTGTCGACCCTCAGCGACGGCGAACGGCAGAAAGTGATGATAGCCAAGGCTCTCGCCCAGGAGACTCCGGTGATATTTCTCGACGAACCGACCGCTTTTCTTGACTATCCCAGCAAGGTGGAGATCATGCAGCTGCTGCTCTCACTGGCACACGGGGAGGGCAAGACTGTGTTCCTGTCCACCCACGATCTGGAACTCTCGCTCCAGATAGCCGACCGGATATGGTTGGTGGACAAGAGTAAAGGAGTTGTGACCGGCACCCCTGAGGATCTGTCGCTTGCAGGTGAGATGGGGCGCTTCTTCGAACGTGAGGGGGTGGTGTTCGATCTCGATGCAGGCCTGTTCAGAATCGACAGCCGCCCTGAGAGGGAGATAGGTGTCACCGGTGAGGGTGCGCGTCTGAACATGGTGAGGAAAGCCCTTTTCCGGTGCGGCATCCGTGCCACCGATCAGGCGGGGGCTGCCGGAATGATTGAAGTAAAACCGGACAGTTACACATATAAAGGACATACAGTCCTGACGATAGAAGAACTCTTATCCCTCATAGAATGAAAAAGATAACAATAATAGGCATAGGTCCCGGCTCGATATCCGACATGACTTCTGGAGCCATCGAGGCTCTCGGGAAGTGCGATGCCGTCGTGGGCTACAATTACTATCTTCCTTTCGTGCGCCATCTGCTGCGTCCGGGAGCCATAGAGGCAGGAAGCGGCATGAAGCAGGAGATGGCCCGTGTGGAGGTCGCGTTCGGTCTGGCCGAGGAGGGTAAGGATGTGTGTGTCATATCGTCGGGCGATGCCGGTATCTACGGGATGGCTCCCCTCGTCCTGGAGATGAAACGGAAGCTCGGCTCGGATGTCGAGGTGGAGGTTATACCCGGAATCAGCGCGTTCCAGAAAGCCGCCTCGCTGCTCGGCGCACCTGTCGGACATGATTTCTGCGTGATCTCGCTCAGTGATCTCATGACTCCGTGGGCTCTGATCGAGAAGCGCATCACGGCGGCTGCCGGGGCGGATTTTGTCACCGCTGTCTACAATCCGCGTAGTGTGGGACGCTACTGGCAGCTCCACCGCCTCAAGGAACTGTTTCTGAAAGAGCGTGACGCCTCTACCCCTGTGGGATATGTCCGTCAGGCCGGCCGTCCCGACGAGGAGGCTGTGCTGACCACCCTCGGGGAGTTCGATCCCGACAAGGTGGATATGTTTACCGTCGTGCTTATCGGCAATTCCCGCTCATACACATGGGATGGACGTTTCATCACTCCCCGAGGCTATTACCGTGACGAGGAGAACTCAGAGGATGTCGGCAAAGGGCAGGCCATCATGATGGAGAGCTTCCGCACCATAGAGAGCGAGCTTTCCGACAGGAATATCCCTCTCGACCGCAAATGGGCTTTGCTCCATGCCATCCACACCACCGCCGATTTCGAGATGGAGAAGATACTCCTTGCCGATGATGATGCGCTCGGGCGCATTTACCGCTCGCTTACGGAGGGTGGTGTCCGCACCATCATCACGGATGTGACAATGGCTGCCGCCGGAATACGCAAGGGAGCCCTGGCCCGTCTCGGCATAGAGGTGAAATGTTATCTCAATGAGCCCGGTGTGGCCGAGGAGGCAGCCCGTCTGGGTATCACCCGCACACAGGCTGCCATAAGACGTGCCGCCGCGGAGCATCCGGACGCACTCTATGTGTTCGGCAACGCCCCCACGGCTCTCATGGAACTGTGTTCGCTCATACGTCACGGCAAGGCCCGGCCATGCGGTATAGTGGCCGCCCCGGTGGGGTTTGTCCATGTGTGCGAGAGCAAGCACATGGTCAAGCCGTTCGACGGAATACCCAAGATCATAGTTGAGGGTCGCAAGGGTGGAAGCAATCTTGCCGCCACGCTCACCAACGCCATTCTCTGCCGCCCGGATGCGGAGCAGCTAAGACCCGGAAGAGATGTCTGAGCCAAAGTTTCACATAATAGGGATCTCTGACTGCGGCACCCCCTGTCTCACTCCGGAGACGGAGCGTGTGATAAGGTGCGGCAAGGTGTTCTCAGGGGGGAGACGCCACCGGGGCATCATGGAGCATCTTCTCCCGGAGGGGTATGAGTGGATTGATGTCACAGTGCCTCTCGCTGATGTGTTCAGACGCTACGATGACCGTTCGGGGATTGTGGTCTTCGCCTCAGGCGATCCGCTCTTCTATGGCTATGCGGCCACACTGCAGCGGGAGTTTCCGGATGCGGAGATCAGAGTGTATCCTTCGTTCAATTCCCTGCAGATGCTCGCCCACCGTATGCTGCTGCCGTATCAGGATATGGTGAATGTGTCGCTGACCGGGCGTCCGTGGAGCAATCTCGACCCGGCGCTGATAGAGGACAGGCCGCTCATAGGTGTGCTCACCGACCGGACAAAGACTCCCGCAATGATAGCGCGGCGGCTGATGGAGTATAATTTCGATTATGAAATGACCGTAGGTGAGAATCTCGGCAATGACGGGAATGAGCGTGTGAGAACCATGACCCCCGCCGAGGCCGCCGGGATGGAGTTTGATGTCCCCAACTGTGTGGTGCTCCGGCTCCGTAAGCCCCGCAATCTGCCGTTCGGGCTGCCGGAGAGTGAGTTCTGCCATCTCGATGGCCGCGAAAAGATGATCACCAAGATGCCGGTGAGGCTTCTGACGGTGGCAATGCTCTCGCTCGAGGGGCGCAAATCGTTCTGGGATGTGGGTTTCTGCACAGGCTCTGTGTCGATAGAGGTGAGACGACACTATCCGTCCATAGCCATCACTTCATTTGAGATCAGGCCGGAGGGAGAGGAGCTGATGAAGATAAATTCACGGCGTTTCAGCGCACCTTCCATCACGGCTGTCACCGGCGATTTTCTCACATTGCCTCTGGAGGAGTATCCTGCCCCCGACGCCGTGTTCATCGGCGGGCATGGCGGCAAACTCGGAGAGATGCTCGACCGTATCTATAAGTATCTACGCCCCGGAGGGACTGTGGTGTTCAATTCCGTCTCGGCGGAGAGTTGCGCCGCTTTCCGCAGGGAGGTGGAGAAGCATGGCCGCCGGATAGCGTCCACCCATACAATGACAATAGATAACCATAACCCCATCACCATAATGAAAACGTTATGAAAACCTTGATACTCAATGTGACGGCTGCCGGAGAGAGTGTTGCCTCGGCGATAGCCGGAGAACTCAGTGACGCGGAAGTGAAGATGCTCCGTGAGTGGAACCGCACGCTTCCACAGGGGTGTGACAGCATAGTGTTTGTGGGCGCGCTCGGAATATGTGTCCGTTCGATAGCCCATCTGATCAGGGATAAATATACAGATCCGGCGGTGGTGTGTGTCGACTCCACGGGCCGTTTCGCCATCGCCGTTCTGTCAGGCCATATCGGCGGAGCCAACGCGCTTGCCGCCCAAGTGGCACATATCACCGGGGCCACGCCCGTCGTCACCACACGGAGCGACAATGAAGGTCTGTGGGCTCTCGACACCCTCGGACGGGAGTTCGGCTGGATCGCCGAGGCCGGCCGGGTGGAGATGAACAAAATCATATTCAGTTTCGTAAACGGGAAGAAAACCGCCCTTGTTCTTGACATCAAGGACCGCGGGACAGAGTATCTGAGACGCACGCTCCCTCCTCATGTGACGATATCCGACGGCATATCCGGTATAGGAGCGGACACGGAACTCGTAATAGCCGTCACGCCGTTTGTCTACGACACGGAGCTGCCGGTGCTGTACTACCGTCCGCGTGTGCTTGAGCTCGGACTGGGGTGCAGGAAGGATTATCCGGCTGACGGAGTGTATGAACGGATCTCCGCATCGCTCCTGCAACACCACATCAGTCCGCTGTCGGTGAGAGGGATAGCCACCATTGAACTGAAAAAGGATGAACCTCTGCTGGCCGATCTGGCTGAACGGTTCGGCACGGAGGAGACAAGGATATTCACAGCCGCGGAACTCAAGGATATAGAAGTGCCCAACCCGTCGGAGAAGGTGCATGAGGTGACCGGAGTGTGGGGGGTGGCCGAGAGTGCCGCCATGGCCGCTGCCACGTCTGACTCGCTGGTGCTTGAGAAACAGAAGGGGGAGGGATTCACCTTTGCCGTTGCGATGGACCGTGAATTCGCCCCCGGTAAAGGCCATGTTGAGATTGTTGGTGCCGGTCCGGGCGATCCGGAGCTCGTGTCGGTGCGCGGCAAGAGATTTCTTCAGGAGGCGGATCTCATACTCTATGCCGGAAGCCTCGTGCCGCGTGAGCTGACCTTCTATGCCAAGGAGGGATGCATGGTGCGGAGCTCGGCCTCGATGACACTCGAAGAGCAGTTCGTGCTGATGAAGGAATTCTATGACCGCGGACAGCTTGTGGTGCGTCTGCACACAGGTGATCCGTGCATCTATGGAGCTATACAGGAACAGATGGCCTGTTTCGACCGCTACGGGATGTCATATCACATCACTCCCGGCATCTCGTCGTTCCAGGCCGCGGCAGCCGCGCTCCGCTCGCAGTTCACCATACCTGAAAAGGTGCAGACCATCATCCTGACCCGAGGGGAGGGACGCACTCCGATGCCTGACCGTGAGAAGCTGAGCAAGCTAGCGCAGTCGAGATCCACCATGTGCATCTATCTGAGCGCGGGTGTGGTTGACGACGTTCAGTCGCAGCTGCTCGAGGCTTATCCCCCCGAGACCCCTGTGGCCGCCTGTTACAAACTCACATGGAAAGATGAGCGTATCTACCGCGGACAGCTACGCGACCTTGCCAAGATAGTGCATGACAACAATCTGACGCTCACAACGCTGCTTGTGGTGGGTGACGCGATAGATAACCGCGAGGGGCTCTCGAAGCTCTATGGCGCGGATTTCAAGCATCTTTTCAGACCATGATACTTGTGTTTGGAGGAACCACCGAGGGAAGGCTCGCCGCGGCAGTGCTCGACGGCGCCGGTAAGCCATATCTCTATTCGACCCTCGGCAGCCTCCGGACCCTCGGCTCGCCCAATGCCGTCCAGATCTCCGGTGCATTGGATGAGGCCGCCCTTGTGGCTCTTATAGAGCGGGAAGTGGTCACACTTGTGATTGATGCGGCCCATCCGTTTGCCATGCGGCTCCATGCCACCATTGATGCGGCCACGCGGCAGACCGGGATTCCGGTGGTGCGTGTCGAGCGCCGCTATCCGGAGCGTTCCGGCGGAGTGGTGTGGTGTGACAGCTATGAAGATGCCATGTCAAAAATGACCGGTGCGGGGGTGGAAAAGCTGCTCGCGCTCACCGGTGTGCGCACGATCACGCGGCTCCGTCCGTTCTGGGAGAAGCATGACTGCACGTTCAGGATACTCGACCGCGAGGAGTCGCGCCGCGAGGCTGCAGAAGCCGGATTTCCTGCCGGTAAGATTGTGTATTACCACCGTGATGATGATGAGGGTGAACTGCTCGACGCGGTGAGGCCTGATGCCATCATCACCAAGGAGAGCGGGGAGAGCGGCGGTTTCGAAGCCAAGGTGGATGCCGCCACCGAGCGTGGGGTGAAGGTGTTTGCCGTGAAGCGTCCGGTGTTGCCGGCCCGTTTTGTCAATGTGGAGGGTGAGATCACTCTCCGTAGGGCTGTGGAACGTCTTGTGCCCGACTTTTTTCCGCTCAGAAGCGGTCTGACGACCGGAACGTGTGCGACAGCGGCTGTCACGGCCGCGCTGTCAGGCGCACTCGGGCTGGATTTCGACGGTGTGGTCGGGGTGACGCTTCCGGGTGGTGAGACAGTGATGCTCGAGGCCTGTATAACCGGGTGCTGCCCGGGCCATGCGACGGCGCAGGTGGTGAAGGATGCAGGCGATGACCCGGATGTGACCCACGGAGCCGTGATAGTGGCGGAAGTCACACTTTCCGACAGACCGGGGGGTGACATCCGATTCCATGGAGGTGAAGGGGTAGGCACCGTTACGCTTCCCGGACTGGGAGTGGAGCCGGGAGGGCCTGCCATCAATCCGGTGCCCCGCAGGATGATGAGCGAGGCAGTGAGGCAACTCTATCCTGAGGGTGGAGTGGATATAACCATCTCAGTACCCGGAGGCAGGGAGTTGTGGGAGAAGACATTCAACAACCGTGTTGGGGTGGTTGACGGCATCTCGATCATAGGGACCTCCGGTGTTGTGCGTCCGTTCTCGCACGAGGCCTTTGTCGAGGCTCTGACGAGGGAGGTGGAGGTGGCCGTGGCTACCGGATGTGACAGGCTTGTGATGAATTCGGGGGCCAAAAGCGAGCGGAGTGTCCGCTCGGTCTATCCGGATCTGCCTCCGCAGGCATTCGTGCATTACGGCAACGCGATAGGTGAGACTCTGGTCGCTGCCGCAAGATGCGGAATCCGGCAGGTGACAGTGGGCCTGATGATAGGGAAGGCTGTCAAGCTTGCGGCGGGGCATCTCGACACCCATTCCCACAAGGTGGCTATGGACAGGGAATTTCTCGCATCGCTGGCTGCAGAGGCCGGCTGCTCTGAGGCGGCTGTCAAGGCTGCCGGGACAGTTGATATGGCCAGGCATCTGTGGGATGTGATGACCGGTGAGGATGCTGAAAGATTTTTCAACGCACTTCTCGACCGCTCCCTCTCTGTGTGCGCGTCCGTTTACCCACGCGGTTCGACAGAGGGGTTGCTGATAGATGACAACGGAGTGATAAGATACAGACAATGAGCAGATCAGGATTCATAATAGCGGCTACTTCGTCGGGTTGCGGGAAGACTACCTTCTCGCTTGGCCTGATGCGTCTCCTCAGGGAGCGGGGCCTTGACGTGAGGCCTTTCAAGTGTGGGCCTGACTACATAGACACGCAATTCCACCGTGTCGCTTCAGGGAGGAATTCGATCAATCTCGACACTTTCATGGCCTCTGAGGAGTATGTGGCCGACATATTCGGACGCTATGCCTCGGGAGGTGATGTGAGCGTGGTCGAGGGTGTCATGGGTATGTTTGACGGCTATGACCGTATGCGCGGCAGCAGTGCCGATATGGCACGTATCACCGGGCTGCCGGTGATACTTCTCGTCAACGCCGCGTCTACCGCCTATTCGGTGGCGGCGACGATACATGGATTCAAGAGTTTCCGTCCGGATGTCGAGGTGGCGGGGATTGTGTTCAACCGCGTCGCCTCGGAAAGACATTTCAGCTTTCTGAAAGATGCCTGCTCGGATGCAGGGGCGGAATGTCTGGGCTATATCGCCAGATGCGGCAACCTCCAGGCCCCGTCGCGCCATCTCGGACTCACACTCTCGGGTGAGGAGGAGATGGAGAGGTTCGTAGAGGCGGCGGCAGAGGCGGTGTCCGGCAATGTTGATGTCGACAGACTGCTCGGTGTCACAGCCTCACGTGTGCCGTCGTGGTGTGGCGTGGCGAAAGATGTGGAGCCGTCAGGACGGCCGCTCAGGATCGCCGTGGCCCGCGATGAGGCGTTCAATTTCATCTATCCTGAGAATCTGCGTTCGTTCGCACCACATGATGTGGTGTTTTTCTCCCCTATGCGTGACAAAGAGCTCCCGGAGGCGGATATAGTGTATCTGCCCGGAGGTTATCCCGAACTTTATGCCGACACTCTGTCCGGCAACCGGTCAATGCGCGACAGCGTGAGGGACTATGTGGAACGTGGCGGAAGAATGCTGGCCGAGTGCGGCGGCATGATATATCTCACACAGGATATAGACGGCGCGGAAATGTGTGGCGTCATACCAACATCGACCACAATGGATGGCGCGCGCCTCACCCTCGGCTACAGGACTGTCCATCTCCCCGGCATGACACTGCGCGGACATGAGTTCCATTACTCCCGCCTTGTCAATCCCGATGTGCTCCCTTCGGCCGCGCGGCAGACCAATGTCAAGGGTGACGCGGTGGCCACACCGTTGTATCATTATAAAAACACATACGCCGGTTACACCCATCTCTACTGGGGTGAGCGGGGTATATTGAAAATCTGGAATCTATGAGAAGAATATATACGCGCACCGGCGACCGCGGCACCACGGCTATACATGGCCGTGTACGTGTCTCGAAGACCGATATACGCATCGAGGCCAACGGATCGCTCGACGAGCTGAATGTGAGTATCGGGATAGTGAGATCGTTCATGGCGTCCGATGACTGCAGACAGCAACCCCTCAAGGAGATACAGCTCAATCTCATGACCGTGATGAGCCTTGTGGCCACCCGAGGCGATATGCGTGGCGAGAATCCCAACACACTGCCCGGGACACTTGTGGAGGATGTGGAGGGGCTCATAGACAGCTTCGCGGCCGGATGCAGCGAGGCGAAGTATTTCATCCTCCCGGGAGGATCGAGAATCTCGGCCCTGCTTCACGGTGTGAGGGTGGCCGCGCGCCGTGCCGAACGGCGTCTGTGGGAGCTTGATGCTGCCGACCCTCT
Organism: uncultured Duncaniella sp.; assembly: GCA_910587165.1. Lineage (GTDB taxonomy): Bacteria > Bacteroidota > Bacteroidia > Bacteroidales > Muribaculaceae > Duncaniella. Next base: position 23,132 of record CAJUKP010000005.1, on the reverse strand, counting down.
GCCTGAGGAGGTGATGATGTATGTCAACCGTCTTTCCGACCTTTTTTTCGTCATGGCCCGCGAGGAGATGGAGAGAATGGACAAGGATGAGGAACGATGGAAACAGTTTGCATATAAACGGATAGGAAAATGAAGCCAAGATTATCACCCGTGATGCTTGCCGGAACCGGCAGCGACGTCGGCAAGAGCCTGATCGCCACCGGTCTGTGCCGCATATTCAGGCAGGACGGTTATTCACCGGCCCCGTTCAAGGCGCAGAATATGGCTCTCAATTCATACGCGACCCCCGACGGCCTCGAGATAGGCCGCGCACAGGCTGTCCAGGCCGAGGCGGCCGGTGTGGCCTGCTCAACCGATATGAATCCGCTGCTTCTGAAACCGTCGGGCGACCATACGTCGCAAGTGGTGCTCAACGGCCGGCCGATAGGCAACCGCGACGCTTACGAGTATTTCCGCCGCGAGGGTCGCGAGGAGCTTAGAGCCGAGGTGTGCGCCGCATTTGACCGTCTTGCCACACGCTACAATCCCATTGTGATGGAAGGCGCGGGGAGCATATCGGAGATCAATCTGCGCGACAGTGATCTAGTGAATATGCCCATGGCCCGCCATGCGGGGGCGAGTGTGATACTTGTGGCCGATATCGACAGGGGAGGGGTGTTTGCCAGCGTCTATGGTTCGGTTATGCTTCAGACTCCCGAGGACCGTGAGCGGATAAAGGGTGTGATCATCAATAAGTTCCGTGGAGATATGCGTCTTTTCGATGAGGGCCGGCGCATGATGGAGGAGATATGCGGGGTGCCGGTGCTCGGAGTGGTGCCGTTTGCCCGCCATATCCACATCGAGGAGGAGGATTCCGTGGCTCTCGGCTCCAAGCGCCGCAAGGCAGAGGAGGGGAAGGTAAATGTGGCCGTCGTGCTTCTACGTCATATATCGAATTTCACGGATTTCAATGTCCTCGAGAAGGACAGCCGCGTCAATCTGTATTATACCGACAATCCCGCCGAGCTCAGTGAAGCCGATGTGGTGCTCATCCCCGGAAGCAAATCGACGCTCTCCGATCTCCATTGGCTCAGGCGCGGCGGTATGGCCAAGGCCATACTCGAGGCTGCCCGCGAGGGGAAGAGCGTGATGGGAATATGCGGCGGTTATCAGATAATGGGGCTGGAGGTGAACGATCCGGATGGCGTGGAGGGTAAGATTGCCTCTCTGCCGGGACTCGGACTGCTTCCTGTCCGCACGACTCTCACCGGAAGCAAGACCACCCGCAGGGTAGACTTCACTTTCGCCGGAGGCGGGGATATGTGTCACGGTTACGAGATACACATGGGGCAGACACATCGCGATCCGGGGGCTGAGCCTCTGTGTGTGCTGCAGGACGGACAGGAGGATGGATGCCGGGTCTCAGACAGGGTGATGGGCAGCTATATCCACGGAATCCTTGACAACCGCGAGGTGATAGATGCCCTCCTCGCACCCTACGCCGGGGGGGAGGCTACGCCTGCACTTGATTACGAGGCCTACAAAGAGGAGCAGTATGACGCCCTTGCCGCCATGCTCCGCGAGCATATCGACATTGACAGAATCTATGAAATAATGAAAGGAGATGATCGAGGGACACGGTGATGACCTTTACCTCTACCGTGGAAAGGTGAGGCATAATTTCAGTTCCAATATACTCCAGGATGTCGATCACACGGCCCTCGCCGCGTGGCTCGGGTCGCAGCCCGGTCTGCTCACAAGCTATCCCGACCCGGCGCCTGAGGTGGTGGAGCGTAAGCTCGAGAGTATCCACGGCCTGCCACGGGGTACGGTGATGGTGACAGCCGGAGCCACGGATGCAATCTATATGATAGCCAGGAGATATGGCGGTATGAACTCATATATCTTCCGGCCCACGTTCAGCGAGTATGGGGATGCGTGCCGTATGTACGGTCATGTATTCACGGCGCTCGAAGAGGCCGATCTGGTCTGGCTCTGCAATCCGAACAACCCTGACGGATGCTATCGGGAGAGGCTTCCGGAGGTGAAGCCGGGGGCGGTGACTGTGGTCGATGCCGCTTACAGCGACTATTCCGTCCGTCCGACACTCAGTCAGGCGGAGTGCGTTTCCCGCGGGGATGTGCTGATGCTCAGCTCGCTCACCAAACGGTTTTCCGTGCCGGGGCTGCGGGTGGGGTATGTGGTGGGACATCCCGGACTGATGGCTCCGCTGAAGGAACTTCGTATGCCATGGAGTGTGTGCGGTATGTCGATAGCTGCCTCAATGAGACTTCTCGACCGGATGGACGAGTATCCGATTGATGCGGCAGGGCTTCATGACGAGGCCATGAGGATGGCCGCGGCTCTGCGTGGGATGGGGTTCGCGGTCTCGGATACGGTGTGCAATTTCTTTCTCGCCACACTCCCCGCGGGGAGCTCGTCAGAGCTGAAAAACTGGCTGGTGGAGCGGTACGGACTTCTCATACGCGATGCCTCGAATATGACAGGCAATCCGGCGGATATCCGTATCGCCGCCCAGACACGCCATGAAAACGATCTACTCATAAATGCCATATCACAATGGATATCATCACGGCAATAGCACCCCTGCTGATTGGTTGGGGACTTGACCTCATGTTCGGCGATCCCGCAAGGCTTCCTCATCCGGTGGTGGGGTTCGGCAAGTGCATATCGTTTCTGGAACATCGTCTGAACCGCGGCTCCCACCGGGTGGCAGCCGGGGCCTTCACCGCCGTAGGTCTCATAGTTACGGTCTACCTGTCGGCATGGATCATTCTCCGGCTCATATCTCCGTGGACATGGCTGAGCATAGCCGTCGAGGCGGTGGCCATATTCTATTGTCTGGCCGGAAAGACCCTTGCCGATGAGGTGAGGATGGTGTTTGAGGCGGCAGACCGTTCGCTCGACGAGGGCAGGCGGCAAGTGGGGCGTATAGTAGGGCGCGACACAGCCTCGCTCACCGACGGCGAGATCCGCACGGCCGCCTTGGAGACTCTCGCCGAGAACCTGAGCGACGGGGTGATCGCTCCACTTTTCTGGTATCTGCTGCTCGGTGTGCCCGGTATGCTTGCCTACAAGATGGTCAATACCCTTGACTCGATGGTGGGGTATAGGAATGAACGCTACGGTGATTTCGGGCGGTGGGCCGCGAGGATTGACGATGTGGCCAATTATATTCCCGCGCGCCTCACATCCTGGCTTATGATCATGGCCGCCGGCCGGCCGGGATTGTGGAAATGGGTGAGACGCTACGGGCCGCAGCACGCCAGTCCGAATTCCGGCTATCCGGAGGCTGCTCTCTCAGGCATCCTTGACTGCCGTTTCGGCGGAACGCATGACTATTTCGGGGAAGCGGTCTATAAACCCTACATAGGTTCCAATCCGCGCGCGCTCACATCAGCTGATATGCGCTCGGCCATCCGTATCAACCGCCTCTCCGAGGTGATGATGGTGACGTTGACGGTTGTCCTGAGGTTGTTACTGACACTAAGATAAGCTTACCTCCACTATGCCGCCGTAGGGTGGCTGGTGGTCGAAGGTGGTTTCAGGAGTTATGAGGCCGAGGTTGAGCAGGAACTGGATTATGGTGCCTCCGTGGGTGAATATGGCCACGCCCCTGTAGCCGCTCTCCCTGAGGGAGGCAATGAATGAGGCCACCCGTCTGCCCTGGCTGACGAATGATTCACCTCCGGTGGCGGCGACGTTGAAATAGTCGTCATACCATTCCTGAAGCCTCGGATCGGTGATCTCGTCCCAGCGTTTCATTTCCCATTCACCGAAGTCCATCTCCATGAGGCGGGCGTCACGTCGGGCGTCGGGATAACCGCAGGCGGATGCGAGGCGGACACAGCGGGAGAGGGGAGAGGTGAACACCATGTCGAATTCAGAGCCGGCTATCAGGTCGCGCACCTGCCGGGCCTCGGCTTCGAAAGTCGGGGCGAGGGGTACGTCGGTCTGTCCGTAGCACACACCTTTAGGCACGTCCACGGCCGTGTGTCTGATGAGTGTGAGATTCATGATATGATTGTCACTACGAGGAAAAACGAGAGTTCGGACATGAGGAATGTGGCTCCGCAGCAATCGCCGGTATATCCCTGCAATTTACTTTTCATGAAGATTATGAGTGCGCCAGATACAAGCAGAGGTGTCATGGCCGCCGGAATCACCACGGGGGGGAGTAACGCCAGAGGGATTGCGCCGAAAAGGAAGCTTGCCAACCATGCCCCTGCCCCCATGCGGGAATAGACAGTGAGATTCTTGGCTTCCTCCTGCTTGCGGGCGTAGGGGAGGAAATTGATGATCTGTGAGGCGCAGAATTTGCTCCAGGGATCGGCGGCGAGGACTGTCAGGCAGCACAGTTCAGGGGGAAGCGACGACAGGAGTGTCACGGCCAGGATAAAGTATATTATCAGGGCTATCACTCCGTAGGTGCCTATGTGGGAGTCTTTCATGATGGTGAGGATGCGTGAGCGGGAGGTTCCGCCACCCATGCCGTCGAAGAAATCGGCCAGGCCATCCTCATGCAGAGCGCCGGTGACGAGGAGTCTGACAGTCAGTGCCACCGTCACCGCCGCGGGGGGCGGGAGCAGGTGAAACGCTCCAAACAGGGTGAGAGCTGTGATACCGCCTGTGAGCCATCCGGTGGCTGACCAGAGGTCGACCACTCTTTTGTAATGCTCAGCGGGCACCTCGGCGATACGCCAGAACGGGAGCCGGGTGAAGAATATGAGGGCCGCGAGGAATTTCATCAGAAATATTTGGTGACCGCCACTTTGGCAAAGGAGTCCATGTTGTTGATCATGTTCACGGCCGAGAGGAGTATGGGGTAGGCGCATACCGCACCGGATCCCTCGCCCAGACGGAGGCCAAGATTGAGCACGGGCCTTGCCCCGATGGCTTCGAGCATCAGCCTGTGGCCTGATTCGTCGCCCTGGTGGCCGAACACGGCATAGTCAAGCACTTCGGGATAGAACCGTGAGGCGGCAGCCATACAGGCGGTCATTATGAATCCGTCGACAATTATGATCATTCCGAGCGCGGCGGCGCGGAGCATACCGCCCACGGCCATTGCAAGCTCGTAGCCGCCGAACCAGGCGAGCTTTTCCTCAAGATCGTCAGATCCGGAATAGTTGGCGAGTGACCGGGAGAGCACGTCGAGTTTGTGGCGTATGCCCGGGGAGTCGAGTCCGGCTCCCGCCCCCACGCATTCGCGCAGCGATATGCCTGTGAGAAGGTGCATCCACATCGACGAGGGGGATGTGTTGCCGCTGCCCATCTCGCCGAAACTCACTACATTGCATCCGTCGGCATGAACCATGTCGACCACACGGGCGCCGCGGCTGATACACTCGTCCCATTCCTCCATTGTCATGGCCGGACCGTGGAGAAAATTGCCGGTGCCACGTCCCATCTTCATGTCGATTATGCCGTGGCCGTCGGGGATGTCGTAGTCCACGCCTGCGTCGACGAGCACGAGCCTGAAACCGTTCTGCTCGCACAGGAAATTGATGCCGGCTCCTCCGCGGGCGAAGTGGCCGAGCTGCTGCCATGTCACCTCGCGTGGCGAGACGGTGACACCCTCGCGCTCGATGCCGTGGTCGGCGGCGAAGAGGATGTTGCATGGATTTCTGAGTGTGGGCGAGAGGGTCTGCTGTGCCATCCCTATCTGCAGGGCGAGTTCCTCGAGGCGGCCCAGGGAGCCTTTGGGTTTTGTGAGATTGTCAATCTTGTCTATCAGGCTGCTGCGGATAGCCTCGTCCGGACGGTGAATGTCAAAATGTCTCATTTCAGTCTAAGTTCTAATCCAGATACCATGAAGTAGACTTCGGCGGCGCGTGAGGCCACGTAGCGGTTCATGAGCCCCTGCAGGTCGGTGAAGCGCCGTTGCATGGCGTTCTCGCTCACCCCTCCGAGTCCGATCTCATTGGTCACGAATATATAGGTTGCGTCGTGGGAAGTGAACGCGTCGAATTCTTCCGTCAGGGCGCGGAACGCGGCGTCGACATCCTCGTTTTTCTCAAAGAACATATTGGTGGCCCAGAGAGTCACACAGTCCACGAGGACCACCTTTCCGGTCAGGTCGAACCGTGAGAGGTGGAGCGGTTCCTCGATATTGGTCCATTCGGGGCCACGGCGTGCCTGATGGGCTGCCACACGTGCCCGGAATTCGTCGTCCCACACACGGGCGGTGGCCACATAGACGGGTGCGGGCGACAGCGACAGCGCCTTCCGTTCGGCCCATTCGCTCTTGCCAGACCGCTGGCCACCTGTGACGAGAACTATCTTTCCGGCTTGATTCACTTTTTCCACGGCTGCAAAGTTAACGCTTTTGGGCAATAAAACCGCTTCCGTAACGTTGAAAATATAGTTGATTCTATGAAAAAAGCAGTATGAGCCTCTTCGATATATTCCGCAAGAAGGAGCCGGTCAGGCTTCCGTTCACCACCGATATCCACTGTCACATCGTGCCCGGCGTTGACGACGGGTCGCCCGATGCCGCCACCTCCGCCGATCTGGTGGAGCGTATGCTGGGTTGGGGCATAGAGCGCATCATCGCCACTCCCCACGTCACGGAATCCACTTTCGAGAATACTCCCGATATCCTCGATCCGGCTCTCGACGAGCTTACTGACGAGCTGGCCAGGCGCGGGGTGGATATCCCTGTCACACGCTCGTCGGAGAACCGTATAGACGATTTCTTCCGCGGGCAGCTCGAAAAAGGACTCATCACCCTCATGCCCAACAACTATATACTCGTGGAGTGTTCGTTCATCCAGGAGCCGTGGCAGCTTGACAAGTTCCTGTTTGATCTCAAGATCAAAGGGCTGCGCCCCATCATAGCCCATCCCGAGCGGTATTTCTATTATTTCGAGGGCCATTCGTCGCGCTACGATGACCTGCACCGTGCCGGAAACCTGTTTCAGGTCAATGTGCTGTCGCTCGCCGGAGCCTATTCAAAGGTGGAGAAGAAGATGGCCGAGGAGCTCATCAAGAGGGGCTATGTGGACTTCCTCGGCACCGACCTGCACAATCATCGCCATGCCGACTGCATCGACGCGTATCTGCATACATCAGATGCCCGGAAGCATTTCCAGGCTCTGTCGGGACGCCTGCTCAACGACTCGGCCTTCGTGTGACCCCTCCGCCGGGAGGTTGAACAGGTGATTTTCTTTGCGGTGTGGGGGATTTCAGCTTAATTTTTCGTAACTTTGCGGGAAATATTTCAATAAGATATGCATACCCGTCAGGAAAAGATAGAGGCTCTCGGAAGGGTGATAGACACGCTTGACATTCTGCGTGTGAAGTGTCCCTGGGATGCGAAACAGACCAATGAGTCGCTGCGACCGAACACCATCGAGGAGGTCTATGAACTGTGTGATGCCCTCATAAAGGAGGATGATGCCAACATACGCAAGGAGCTTGGCGATGTGCTGCTCCATGTGCTCTTCTATGCCAAGATAGGGGAGGAGAAGGGGGCTTTCGACATAGCCGATGTCTGCGACGCGCTCAACAGCAAGCTTATCTACCGTCACCCCCATGTGTTCGGATCAACCACCGTGGACTCCACCGACGAGGTGCTCCAGAACTGGGAGCAGCTGAAACTCAAGGAGAAGGGTGGCAACAAGACGGTGCTCTCGGGTGTTCCCGCCGCACTCCCGGCCATGATCAAGGCCGAGCGCATCACCGAGAAGGCCGCCAATGTGGGTTTCGACTGGCAGAAGCGCGAGGATGTGTGGGAGAAGGTGCGCGAGGAGATGGACGAGTTTGCCTCGGCGGCCTCCACTGCCTCTCAGGCCGAGATGGAGGAGGAGATGGGCGATGTGCTCTTCGCCATCATCAATGCCTCGCGTCTCTATGGCATCAATTCCGAGAATGCCCTCGAGAAGACCAACGGCAAGTTCATGCGCCGTTTCAACCACATCGAGAGCCGTGCGGCCGCCATGGGCCGTCAGCTCAAGGATATGACACTGGCCGAGATGGATGCTTTGTGGAACGAGGCCAAGCAGATGGAGCGTGAGGGATGACCTGCAACGATCTCAACTGTCATCCGCGCGACTCGCGGCTCTCGTTTGACGCCGCGACCCATACGTATTATTGCGATGGCCTGGAGTGCATCTCGGTGACGACGCTTGTCGACGAGTGTTTCCCGCGTTTCGACGCCGAGCACTGGGCTGCCCGCATCGCCGTGAGGGAGGGTGTGGATCCGGAGGTGATTCTGGACCGCTGGAAACGTGACGCCGACCGTGCGCGCGCACTCGGCACGGCCATGCACGAGAAGATAGAGAAGTATTATCTCGGCGAGGACGACGGCGACAGCTCCGACGCCCTGCGCCTATTCCGCCTCTTCGCCGCCCACAACCGCCTGTATCCCTTCCGCACGGAGTGGCGCATATTCGACGAGGATCTGGGGATAGCGGGTACGCTCGACTTTCTCGAACTCACACCCGGCGGGGCCTATAACATATATGACTGGAAACGGTCGAAAAAGCTTGTCGAGGCCGACGGGCGGATAATCATGGAGTCGCCCTACGGAAAGCGCGGCCTCTATCCGCTCAACAATCTCCACGATACCTCCTATTGGCACTATGCCCTCCAGCTCAGCATCTACCGATATATATTGGAGCGCAAATACGGCATCCCGGTGAGCGAAATGAAGCTCGGAGTGTTCCACCCCGAATGCTCCACCCCCTGGATAGTGCGTGTGCCCTATCTGCGGCGGGAGGTTGAGAGCGTGATGGCCCACAGGATGGCGGCGTCTGTTAAATATTGTTAATCAAACGGGCCGTCCTGTCACTAATTGCAAAAAACTCCGTCACATAGGAAAAAGATCAATTTATCACTCAATTTCTCAATATGAAAAAGCTTATCAATCTCGCAATGCTCGTCGTAGCGGTGGTCATGCTGCTGCCGGGTGTTGCCAAGGCTCAGGGTGAGAACCCCATGCTGGCCCCCCTTCCGGTGGATACGGCCGTGCGCATGGGCAAACTCCCCAACGGTCTCACCTATTACATCCGTCACAATGAGTATCCCAAGGGACAGGCCGACTTCTACATCGCACAGAATGTCGGATCGGCTCTCGAGGAGGATCATCAGCGTGGTCTGGCCCACTTCCTGGAGCACATGTGCTTCAACGGCACCACCAACTTCCCCGGCAATCAGCTCCGCGACTGGCTGGCCACAGTCGGTGTGCGTTTCGGAGCCAATCTCAACGCCTATACCGGTGTTGACGAGACTGTCTACAATATCTCGAATGTTCCCATCGCCCGCGAGAGCGTTCAGGACTCCTGTCTGCTCATTCTCCATGACTGGGCCAACGACCTCACTCTCGATCCCAAGGAGATCGACAAGGAGCGCGGTGTGATCCACGAGGAGTGGCGTCAGTCCAACGTAGGTCAGATGCGTATCCTCGAGCGTGTGCTCCCTGATCTGTATCCCACCACCAAGTATGGCCACCGTCTGCCCATCGGCACCATGGAGGTTGTGGACAACTTCCCTCCCAAGGCTCTCCGCGACTACTATGAGGCATGGTATCGTCCCGACCAGCAGGCTGTGATCGTGGTCGGCGATATTGACGTTGACCGTATCGAGAACAAGATCAAGGAAATGTTCTCGTCCATCGAGATGCCCGCCGACGCAAAGCCCCGCACCTACGAGCCCGTGCCCGACCACAAGGGTACTCTCTACGGCATCGGATCCGATCCCGAGCAGGAGTCGCTCATGGGTGAGATCATGTTCCTGTCCGATCCTCTGCCCAAGGAGCAGAAGAACTCCATGATGGGCTACATCAACAATTATATGGAGGCAATGGTGACCTCGATGCTCAACTCCCGTCTCGAGGAGATCGGCTCCAAGCCTGACGCTCCGTTCGCAGGCGCAAGCGTCGGCTTCGGCGACTATATGATCTCAAAGAGCAAGGAGGCAATGGCCGGATTCACCGCTGCCAAGGGCAACGACATCATCGAGCCTCTCCAGGCTGTCTACCGCGAGATTCTCCGCGCACAGCGCGGCGGTTTCACCCACGGCGAGTATGACCGCGCCAAGGCCAAGTATCTCTCGGCTATCGAGAAGCAGTATAACAACCGCGACTCGCGTGAGAATGAAGACTATGTGCAGGAATACGTGCGCAATTTCACCAATGGCGAGGCTATCCCCGGCATCGAGACTGACTGGCAGATCATCCAGCAGCTCGCAGCCATGCTCCCCGTCGAGGCCATCAACCAGGCCATGGGCGAGATAATCACTCCCGACAACCGTGCCATCCTCGTGATAGCTCCCGAGAAGGAGGGCTACACTCTCCCCACCAAGGAGGCCATCGCAGCCGCTCTGGCAGCGGTTGACGCCGAGACCATCGAGCCGTTTGTCGACGAGCAGAAGGCCGAGCCACTCATCCCCTCCGCTCCCGTGGCCGGCAAGATCGTGTCGTCCAAGGAGAACACCACATGGGGCACCACCGAGTGGACCCTTTCGAACGGTGCGAAGGTGATCATCAAGTCCACCAAGTTCAAGAACGATGAGATCCTTTTCGGAGCCACCGGTCTCGGAGGCTATGCAGGATGCCCCGCCGACTATGCCAACTCCATCATCGCCATGCCTCTCTTCATGGGATCTTTCGGTCTCGGCACCTACACCAACACCGATCTGCAGAAGTATCTCGCCGGAAAGCAGGCACAGCTCAGCATCGGCATCGACGCCTACCGCACCACCATGTCCGGCACCACCACTCCCAAGGATGTCGCCACACTCATGGAGCTCATCTACATGGGATTCAAGGATGTGCAGTTCACCGAGGATGAGTTTGCCGCCCTCCAGAAGGCATACGCCGGCTTCCTGTCCAACCAGGAAAGCAATCCCGAATACATCTTCGAGCGTGACTTCAGAAAGGCTCTCTATGCAAGCCCCTTCCGCCAGACTCTGAGCTCGGCCGCCATCGAAGGCGCCAAGCGCGAGCAGATCATCAAGCTTGCCCACGATGTGACCGCCAATGCCGCCAACTATACCTTCTTCTTCGTCGGCAATATCGACATCGAGGCTCTCAAGCCCCTTGTGGAGACCTATATCGCCTCACTTCCCGGCGATGCCAAGACCACTCTCGGCCAGCCCAAGTATGACCCCGCATTCTTCGTGAAGGCAGGCGAGGGCATCGACACCTTCACCACCCCCATGGCGACACCCCAAACCCAGGTGGCCATCATCGAGAGCAGCTCGACTCCCTATACCGCCATCAACTCCGTTCTCTCCGACGCGGCAGGCCAGATCCTCACCAAGCGTCTCATCGAGACAGTGCGCGAGGATATGGGTGCGGTCTACTCGATCTGGGCCAGCGGACATCCCTCGCGCGAGGGCATCTGGACCGCCTCGCTCTCGAGCCAGTTCCCCATGAAGCCCGAGATGAAGGATGAGGTTCTCACCTTTATCCACGGCCAGTTCAAGGAGATGGAGAAGAATGTCAAGGATGAGGAGCTCGCTCCCGTCAAGGAATATCTCGTGAAGACCTACACCGAAGGCAAGGAGAAGAACTCCTCATGGCTCGGCGCTCTCATGGGCACCTCAATGAACGGTGTGGATACCTTCAACGGCAACATCGAGACAGTCAACTCCATCACTCCCGCCGATGTGATGAACTTCATGAAGAACATCAACGGCCAGGGCAACTACCGTGTGGTTGTGCTCGATCCCGCCAAGTAACACGTATATACTCCGCCCGGTGACCCATAGAAACCGTTAAATTACCGGTCAGGACAAGGGTACATAAAAACAAAGGGACAAAAGAAACAAAATAATTTTTGAGTCAGATTAATCAAGTTGATAATATCTGAACAAAAAATAAAATTATGTTTCTTTTGTCCCTTTGTTTTTATGTACCCTTGTCCTGACCGGTAATTTAAGTAATATATAAGAAGGAGCAGGCCGATGTCGGTCTGCTCCTTCTGTCTTGTCGTTCCCTTACAGACCTTGCGGTCTGTGGAGAAAGTGCGCATGAAGGGACTCGAACCCCCACGACCGGAGTCATTAGATCCTAAGTCTAACGCGGCTACCAATTACGCCACATGCGCGGGATTTTATGTAATGCAAAGTTACAAACTTTTCCCGAGCTGTGCAAATGTCCGGTGTGTGTGGATGGTATTTTTTTATCTTCTTTTGTCATGTTCCCAAAGGGCCGGATGTGAAATTAACACTTTTATTAAAATATTTTAACATGAATTATTTGAAAAAACGCTCTGACTGGTGGTAATTTTGCAGTCGAAAACACTCTGCAGTCGTGAGCCCCGGTTTCCGGGATACTCCGTTTTTAAACCTGAAACACATCACATAGTAATAACTACTCTACGATACCTGGCTTAACCTACACGCTTTTTTGAGTATTTGTTTGAATTAATCTCATATAATGGTTCGAGTTAGAGTATTTATCATGGCATTGCTGCTGTGCTTTTGTGCGACCTACACACAGGCCCAGACAGTAGCCGTCAAGACAAACTTGCTGACAGACATGACCCTCACCCCCAACATCGGAGCTGAGGCCTCGCTTGGTATGCGCTCCTCTGTCAATCTGGTCTACGGCATCAATCCCTGGAGTTTCGACTCCGACACACATGGCAAGCGCAAGGCCAAGTTCTGGGTACTCATGCCCGAATACCGCTGGTGGCCCTGTACGGTGTTCAACGGCCATTTCTTCGGCGTCCACGCCATGGGAGGCCAGTTCAACGCTTCAAATGTATCCATCCCCCTTCCCGGTGGCTTCTTCGGAGGCGACAACATCCGCTCGGGTGCGCGCCATTCGCGCTACCAGGGAGGATTTGCCGGAGCAGGCCTCACCTACGGTTACCAATGGACCCTCTCGCGCCACTGGAACCTCGAGGCTGAGATAGGCGTGGGCTACAACTACGTATGGTATGACAAGTATGGCTGCGGCGAGTGTGAGGGCAAGATCAAATCGGGCCACACAAACTATGCCGGCATCACCAAGCTCGGACTCTCGTTCCTCTATATTTTCTGATCATTCATCCCGGACGTTTTATCACCCCCCGCTCATCGCTTATGAAACGCTTTTCTTACCTCCTGATCATCGTCTGGATGTCTCTCACGGCATCTGCCGTCAGCAATCAGGGCAGCATGAGAGTTGACAATCTCAAGTTCCACCGTCTCGACGGCACCCTGCTCGTGTCGGCCGACTTTGTGCTCGACTCGCTCGACCTCCCCTCCAACCGCCAGTTCTATCTCACCCCCGTGGTGACCGACGGCGCCGGCGCTGCCGTGGTGGAGCTCCCCTCGGTGCTCGTCAACGGACGCAATATGCACTACGCGTGGCTCCGCGGCACCCTGGCCGATTCCGGCAACCACACCGATCTCTACAAGGAGGTGCGCCGCCTCAACGGCACTCCCCAGTCGGTGGCCTACTCAGCCTCCACACCCATCCTCCCCTGGATGATGGACGATGCCGCCTCGATAGCCGTCATGGTCGACACCTGCGGCTGCGGCAACGCCTACGGACGCGCCATGCTCCCCCCGCTCCCGCTCAATCTCAACCCCGCGCCGCGTATGCGCCTCACCTATATCACCCCCGAGGTGACCGAACTCCCTGTCACCATCCACGAGGGCAAGGCGAGGGTGCAGTTCGAGGTCGACCGCACCGAGCTCCACGCCGTCCCCTACCGCTGCCGCAACGGTCAGCAGATCGACAACCGCGCTCAGCTCAAGGTGATCGACGACTCCGTGACCTACGCTCTCTCGGATCCCAACGTGGAGATCGCCGCCATCAACGTATGCGGCTATGCGTCGCCCGAGTCCCCCTATCTCCACAACGAATACCTGGCCACCAACCGCTCGCGGGCGCTGGCCGAGTATCTTGGCGAGAAATACAGCCTTCCCGCCGACCGCTGCACCTATTCGTCGGTGCCCGAGAACTGGGGTGAGTTCCGCGAGATAGTCGAGAAGTCTCCCGAGCTGACCCCCGCACAGCGCGCCGACCTGCTCGAGCTCATCGACCGTCCCACCTACGGAGCTTCGGATTTCGACGCCAAGGAGCGCGAGCTCAAGACCTCGCCGAAATTTGCCTCGCTCTACCGCTCGACCATACTCCCCAAATGGTTCCCGCTGCTCCGCGCCACCAAGTTTGCCATCAGCACACGTCTGCGCCCCATGAGCGATGAGAAGCTTGCCGAGGTGATCAGGACCACCCCCGAGCTTATGACGCTCAACCAGATGTTCCGTGTCGCAAGGCTCTATCCCGAGGGCTCGCCCGAGTTTGACAATGTGATAGCCACCGCCCTGAAATTCTATCCCGCCGACCCTGTGGCCAACCTCAATGCGGCTATAGCTGCCATCCACAGCGGAGATCTGGACCGTGCCGCCCTCTGCCTGAGCCGTAGCGGCAATTCGCCCGAGGCCGAGAATGCACGGGGTGTACTCGCCGTCCACGAACGTGACTTCGACGCCGCCCGCCGTCACTTCGACGCCGCCGCTTCACTCCCCGAAGCACAGAAAAACAAGGCTCTCCTTGACTGACACATTCCCTGAGATAACGAATAAAGAAAACAAACAAAATAACCAACTTAATTACATCACTCTATGAACTTCAAAAAGTATCTGTTTGGAGCACTCTCCCTGCTGACCCTCTCAGCCTGCTCCAACGAGGACGCTCCCGCAGCTCCCGATGCAGGGCAGAACGGTGACACCTACGCCACCATCCGCCTCTCCTTCGCTACCGGCAGCCGTAGCGAGACCATCGCTCCTCCCACCGAGAACACCAACTCCAGCGACGGTTTCGAGTATGGCAAGGATCGCGAGAACACAATCACCTCCCTCACAATTCTTCTCGCCACCAAGACTGCCGATGGTAAGTATAGTATAAAGGCCGTGAGCCAGTCGGCTGCCGATGTGCTCACATCTACCACACAGGGCAACACAAAATCCTATACCGTCCTGTTCCAGAACGAGGATCTTATCACAATCGCCGGCGAGACTGTCAATATCTTCGCTATCTGCAACAGCAACAAGACATTTGACAAAGAGACCGATCTTATGACAGCTATCGGCTCTCTTGAAGCTTCTGCAAGTGTTGCCAAAGCCGAGGCTCCCTGGTCGGACGATCATTTCCTTATGACCAATGCTTCCCGCACCACCCAGGACGAGGATGTGCCATCTGTTACACTTCCCGGTAAGGACAATCTGTTCAAAGATCACAACAAGCCCGAGAAGGCTTTCTATCTCGGAGAGGTAAGGGTGGCCCGCGTGGTTGCACGTTTTGACTTCAAGCAGATCAACAACAATCTCTATGATGTGCATGACGTGAATGCAGAGAAGGATGATAAAGGCAATATAAAGGATCCGGCAGCTGCACTTATCGCTCAGGTCAAGCTTCTTGCCATGGCTCCTGTCAACATTGCGAAAGACTTCTACTATCTTCCCCGCGTTTCTGCTGACGGTACTAATGACGAAACCGGCGATGGTTGGACAATCTGTGGCATTGAGACTCCGACCAACTGGGTAGTATCGCCCAACTATGCTGCGAAAAACGGTTCCACTGTCAACGTGGCTACTTCGCTTTTTGGCAAATATCAGTATCAGACACCTCTGCCTGCCAACTCGCCGAGTTACTCTGATGAGAACTACTTCAATTATACCGATCTGGCTACATTCGACGGTGAGGATGACAATGATGAGAACTGGGGCCCGGGCAACAGCGGTATCAAGGACTACAAAATATGGCGTTATGTAACCGAGAATACCATCCCGGCTGTGGCTGCTCAGAAGAAAGGCATCTCTACCGGCGTTATCTTCAAGGCTGAGATCGTCAACCCCAAGGCTGAGAGCAATCTTGCCAAGGCCATGACTGCCAAGGCTGTAGTCTATGGCTACGATGGCGTCTACTATGGAGATCTCGAGGCTCTCCGTGCCGCTGCCGCAAATCAGACCGAATCATCCAATTTCCGTGCTAAATTCCTCAAGGTGTTCGGCGAGAACTCACTTGAAAAGGATGAGGACGGCAATTTCACCGAGACAATCGCCGATTGTACCGCTGATCAGAACGCCAACACATTCAAGATTCTCCGTCCCGATACCGATGGCCACTACTACGTGTACTATCTCTACCGCAACCGCCACAACGACAATGGCAACAACGGTCTGATGGCTGCGATGGAGTTCGCCACCGTGCGCAACAATGTCTACAAGCTCTCCGTGACCTCGATCTCCGACTTCGGCCACACCGACAATCCCGGTGACGATCCCGATCCCGAGGATCCTGATGATCCCGATGAAGAGGAGAAGGTTTACTTCCGCGTATCCTGCCGCGTAGTGCCCTGGATGGTCCGCATCAACTCGATTGAATTCTGATAAAAAGGCAGCCTGACGCTGCTTCAACTCCCTCAAGCGGAGGCGGCCAAGGGCCGTCTCCCGGGTCGCCTCCGCTTTTTCAAATTAAAAAAACACCAATTATCTCCAACCCTCCCCCTCCACGCATATAAAGGAGGAACCATAAGATTTCCGATGAAAGAGACTTTTACACGACTGATTGTCCGACCCATTATGGTTATCATGTCCACGGCGGCGGCCGCGCTGTCGCTCACGGGCTGCAGCGCCATCCTTGATGACGAACCGGAGCCGTGTCCCGTTGGGCTGGAGGTGAGATTCGTATTTGACTACAACCTCGAGAGGGCCAACGCATTCCCCGCCCAGGTGGACTGCCTGACGCTCCACATCTATGACTCGGAGGGCCGCTATGTGGCCACCCGCACCGAGACCACCGATGTGCTGGCCGACGAGGACTACCGCATGACCCTCGATCTGCCCGAAGGTTCCTACCGCCTCATAGCCTACGGCGGCGCCGAATGCGGCGAGGCATCGTTCAGCCACACCGCCATCCCCGCCGAGGGATCGCTCGACACCGAGGTGGGCATGAAGCTCAACGCCGAATGCCTGCGCCCCGGCAGCCCCAAGGGGCATCTCCACGACCACTTCTACGGCTCGCTGAAAACCGAGGTCCGCATGGCCCCCGAGCGTCCGACGGTCACAGTGAAAATGATGAAAAACACCAATCATTTCCGCATCATACTCCAGAATCTCTCCTACGAGCCGCTCGACGGACGCGACTATGACTTCCGCATCGTCGACGACAACACTCTGTTTGACCATTCCAACAATCTCGTCGACAACGGGACTGTGACATATACACCATGGGCCTCCGGGGCCATCTCGACCGGCACCACGGCCGATCCCTCCGATCCTGCCGCGCGCACCATCACAGAGGTGAAGGTGGCCTATGCCGACCTGAGCACTTCGAGGCTCATGACCTCCCGCTCCCCCAAGCTCGTGGTGACACACCGCGCCTCAGGCAATGACATCATCGACATACCCATCAACAATTATCTGCTCATCCTCCGCAGCGAGCACTTCGGATGGTGTGGCGACCAGGAGTTCCTTGACCGCAAGAGCGACTGGCCTCTCTATTTCTTCCTCGACGACCCCATGCACTGGAACCAGGCATATATCAAGGTCAACGACTGGATAGTGAGAATCAACGACATAAATATGCAGCCCTGACCCCGGGCACGGCAGCAACCCTGAAAAATGAAACAACGACTCAGACATATCATCATGGCCGCGTCACTCCTGCTCATCATGGCGGGAGGCCTGACGGGATGCTCGTCGGACGGCGCCGACTCCCCTCTGCCTGCTCAGGGCGACGGGATGTGCCGGTTGGTGCTGACGGTGAGCGTCAACGGTTCCGGGGTCTCCACGGCCTCGAGGGCCGCTGTCCCGGACGGGTTCGAGGGCTTCGACTATGAGGCAGACAAGTGGGGCATCAAGGGTGAGAACATCGAACAGCTCCGCATCATCATACTCGACGGCGACAGCAATGTGGAATATAACCGCATCGTCACCACCGGAGAAAATGCCGTCTCTGCCGGAAGGTATGAGTTCAAGGTGAAGCGCAACGACACCAAGACCGTCATCTTCGTCGCCAACGAGGGTGAGTATCTGATCAACGTCACCGGCATGGATCTCACCGCCGGTGCCGAGCAGCGTCTATCCACCTATCTTGACGCATTCGCCACCGGCGACAAGCTTACGGTGGAGGAGCTTCTGAAACTCACCGTCCCTCTGGAAAACAATATCCAGTCGGGGGATAAGGACCGTCCGTCGTTCCCCACACCTCTGCTCATCACCTCCATCCATGAGGATATCAAGATAGGGGAGGAGAAGGAGTATTTTCAGGAGTTTCCCATCCATCGCGCTGCTGTGAAATACAGTTTCCGCATCATCAACCGCTCCCCCTTCCCCCACAAGCTCACCGGCCTGCGCATCAACCGCATAGCCGACCGCGAATACCTCTTCCCCCATGCCGTGTGGGAGGAGAACGAGCATGGCCATCTCGCTGTCAAGAGCTATGAGGTGCCGGTCTGGACGGCCCATGAGAAAGAATATACCGCCACCATATCGCCGGGGCTTTCCCTGCCCAAAGAGATGGGTGTGGCTGTCACTGCCTGCCCACCCATATATGTGCCGGAGGGATTTATGGCCGAAGAGGTCCAGGAGGTCTCAATCTCTCTTGACGGGGCCGACCTCGAGGAATGGAAAGAGCTCAAGTGGATCATGCCCAACGAGACAACGCTCGATAAAGTGACCGGGCGCCCGATGATCGACTTGCCGCGCAACACCCATGTGGTGGTCAATATTATCATTGACGATAAGATCGTCACAGCCGTTGCCGACATCCAGCCATACGCCGAGGTTGTCGTGAAGCCTCCGTTCGGACTCGACCGCGACAACGACGGCAATATCGTCATCAACCGCTATCCCGACGGGACATACGACATTCTCGACAATGGTAATAAGGTCTGGAAGGATCCCGACGGCGACGATGTGCTCAAGAAATTCGATGACGGTTCGATATTGTGTAAGGAGACCGTTTACAAGGATTATATCCACGATGATACCGAGGTTGACTATGAATTCTACTTCGAGAAGGACCGTCCCGGAGGGAATATGGTGATTATCCGTGAGAAAAGTGCTGGAGGTCAGTTCCACAGCGATGTGCCTACCGACGATTCGCACAAACACGACGAACACGACCGCCCGCTCTTTATCCTCGACAAACTGGGGGACTTCTACAAGGTCTATTATCCCGGACAGGAGCCGCACTACAAAGGTGACGGCACCAACCCATGGCTCAGCCCCACTGACGACGATGGTGCCAAGATAATCCAGGCCTCGGGCTATCAGTTCAGGAAGGAACAAGGTCAACCCATGGAGAAATATATCGGAACATATCTTGTGGAAAAAGACGGAAAAGAAGAACTCCGCTTCTATCTCGACGGACGACCTCTGGATATGGACAAAGGAACAGAAGGATTAATGAAACTGCAATGAAGCTGATAAACAAACTCTTATATATAGCCGCTCTCCTCATCCTCGCCTCATGCAGCGATGATCCGATCGGCACACCCTCCGACGGAATATACCCCGAGGGGGAGACCATAGTCCGTGCCTCGCTCGATTTCGAGCCGTTTGCCGCAAGCGAGGTGGCATCGCGCGCACAGGAGGGGAAGATCATGGACCGCCTCGACGAACTCTGCCTCCTTGCCTACGACACCGACGGCAATCTTGTGGAGGGTTTCCCGATACGCATTACCGAGGAGGATCACAATCTTGATATTACCGACGAGGAACGCGTTGACGCCGATGCCTCATACAACAAGACGGACGAGTCATACAACAAGACTGCCGAATCGAAGACCAAACACGCCACCTTCAAGCTCAAGCTCCCCTACGGCAAATACTATATCTACGGCGTGGCCAACCTCGGCAAGATGGAGCCCGACGGCATCACCCGTCAGAGCACCCTCGATGTGCTCAATGGCGAGATGGCCGAGGTGATCAAAAAGCGCACCGACTTCCTCAACTATCGCCGCAAATGGGACACCGCGAATATGCTCAACAACTGTGAGATGCTCGGCTACTTCACCATCAAAGGCAGCGAGAAGAAGTCACCCTATACGTGCGGTGATATGAACGAGAAAACCGTCTCCATCACCAAGCCGTACATGGAGATCCACAGTTGGCTGCGCCGCTGTGCCTCAAAAATCACCATCGACTTCGACGGCTCCGGCCTGCTCCCCGGTGCTACGGTATATTTCCGCCGCGCCACGATCCACGACATTCCCGATGCCTGTGCGTTGGGCAAGCTCAATGTGGTCAATAATGAGAACGGACTGACGCTCATCACCAACAAGAATAACGATAAGTATGGTCAGCTGCACCCCGAAGGTGAGGCCGCGGGGTGCGACAAGCTGCATCCCGAGGACAATGGTGACAACTATCGTCCCGTCGAGGGGCTGTCTTCCGACTATGCCATCACCTACGGAGAAGGGACTGAATTCAAGGCTTGGCCCAACGTGACCAACAAGAATCCTCGCATCATGGAGGGGACAAACCCCAAGGACTTTCATCACGAAAACGCCGAGGCTCTCTTTCTCTATGAGAATATGCAGGGTAACAATCCCGACGATGACGGAAAAACCCAGAAACCCGCCACCGACGGCTCTGTGGCCGGCGCGGATACCGACATGAAGGATGGAATGCCCTACGGCAGCTATATCGAGGTGGAAGGATATTACAACTACACCTCCACAAGCCATGTGACCGAAGGTAAGATAATCTACCGTTTCATGCTCGGCAAGGATGCCGAGAAGAATTTCGACGTGGAGCGTAACTATCATTACAAGATCACCCTCTGTCCGCGTGGCTATGGCAACGATGTTGACTGGCATATCGAATATCTCGAGAGAAGCGGATTCGAGTTCAACGACCCCTACTATGTGTCGTATCTCTACAACCACGACTCCACCCTCCGCTTCCGCTACACCCCACCCGAGGGAACGACAGTGGATAGTCTCGTGGCTGAGATTGTCGGCAACAACTGGTGGCCGGAAGATAAGAATGCATCTTTTTACAAGGCATCGGCCGATGCCCAGAACCCGCTTTCAGCCGAAGACCGGGAGGATCCTCTCAATGGCAAGTTTGATCAGAACAAGTATCAGAAAGGAGAAAGCCCGAATGATGTTCTGCTTGGGAGAACAAAGTATCTCGGCAACGGTTTCCTCTCGCTCAGAGCGACTGAAGAGAGAGATATTCTTATTAAGCAGACATTGAATTCTAATGAATACACAACTGATCCGAAATCCCATGATAATGCCTATATAAACAAAAATAATGGACTTAACCGTCACATGAACGACCGGTATTTCTATGGTATAAGTACGGATACATATACCAATGGCAAGGACCGAAGCAGGCGCACTTATTACTTCAAGAAAGAAGATGCGGATAAGGATACGACAAAGACTGGCCGCGAGGATTACACTGTCGAAGAGCTCTATGATGGTTCTATGAGATTCAAACTGCCTGTATTCACCCGTGCGAAAAATCTCGTCAAGGAGAGCGCGTATACAGGCAACAATCCTTTTGAATCATCATCACGTATGGCATACGTGAAAGTGACGGTGCATCTGAGTAATAAAAAGACTGAAAGTCAGATCCTGCGTGTGGAGCAGGTGCCACGTATCACCAATCCCAAAGGTATCTACCGCAGTGCTGGAAAAAACGAAAACTTCCATGTGGTGCTGACTGAGAAGGATTCGGATAACGGCCAGTCATTCTCTGCCGTCGAGTCTGACGGCCCGTGGATGGCAGAGGTGATCGAGGGAGACAGAAACTTCATAAATCTCAACGGAAAGAGTACAATCAAGGGTGCCTCCGGGACAGAAGTTCAGTTCAGTGTGCGGTTCAACAAGATGAACCGCGATGACAAGGTGCGCAACGCCATCGTCCGCGTCCGTTATCACAACTATTCATGTGTCCATCTCATATTCGTGCGTCAGGGATATGATGCTCAGGAAATATCGTCAGGGACAAGAGCTTGGCATACCCGCAACCTCATAGCCGACGGTGTGGAGGGTGATGATCCGAGAGACGAAGGTTCGCTGTTCCGCTACGGTAATCTCACCGATCCTATTGATGCCATAAACAATATTTATGATACTCCCGGCACGGCTCCCGCTAAATGGAAATTCCAATCCGATCCGGGTGAGCTGCTTATTGCCAAGGCAGACAAGACTTATACGCCTAAAGGCGAGGGTAAAACCTGGGATGAGATAGTCGGAGACCTGGGTGGCTTCCCTGCCGGTAAAGGCATAGCTGAGATGAAAGATTTTGAGGCGCTTTACCGAACAGACAATGTTCAGCATGGATTCGGTGTGCTTTATGCCGACGGAGCCACCGGGACTCAGATGAATGTTGCGGATGCTACCGGTTGGTGCAGGCACCTTGCGAAGAATGATAAAGGCGAATATACGGAGACAGAAGCCGACAGGGACAAGAGAGGTATGTATGGAGTGTTCGTATATTATTGGGATAATTCAACAAATTCAACATATAATTGCAGAAATATATTCTTTCCTATCGGTCGCTCCGGCTATGGCCACCGTGCCCATTGGAGTGGAGGAAATAGTCATGGGGTACTCAGATATGCTTGTGGTCGAAATGATTACTATAATGCAGATGGAAGGAATATAATAGAATGGCTTCCGTTATTCTATGATTTATTCCAGCGAATGGGAGCGATATATTGGGCCTGTAAAGTAAGTAGTGTTCATCCTGCAATAGGAAATTTCACCCAGGCGGGAATCGGGCTTGATATGAACTTCTTCACTTTTGACGTCAATCTTATTACAAGTAGTAATGTTATAAAAAACGGACAATTTAATGGTGGCAATGACGATATAAAGAATGCAGATGCCTGTTTCATAAGATGCATCGGGAATTGACAGAAACATATCTCTGTTTGCTTCGGATGGGCCAATAGAGCATCCGGAAAGACGCCGATTACATAATAACCGTGCACGCCGCAACACACCGCGGTGTGCACGGTTGCCGTATCCGCGGGGCGATGTGGTAGTTTGTTGCCCCATGGGGGCAATGCAAAGGTAGGCGCGGGTGACAACCCGTGCATCAAGACGACCGATAAACATATTGCGTCGCGTAGCGCCGCTACTACTCGGGGAGATTGTGGCGGAAATGAGCGTCCGTTTACTCTGGATTATGAGGAATATTTCTGAATAAATTATAGTTAAGTA
>CAJUKP010000004.1:178476-178971 GCA_910587165.1 uncultured Duncaniella sp. | reverse complement strand
TATGAAAAAAAAAGGAAAACATCTGTTGCCATCTGATAAATATAGTGTTTTTCTTTATGCGTTTTATTTTATCTCTCTTGTTACGGGGATATCTTTTTCTTTATTGGGAAATGTATTTAGGGATAATTTATTCTCAGATATACTTACTTTTACACCAATTATCTTCTATGCTATATTAATTAAGGATCTTTGTCGGAAGGATTTGTTATTTATAGTAAAGAAGGTGTTTTCAATTACGATATTTGCCCTTATTTTAGCCTTTCTGCTTAATAAAAAATTTGAATATTCGCAGGAGTTATTTATTGTTGGTAATACAATGTCTTTTCTTTCCCCTATAGGGGCTCTCATACTGTGGAAATATTATCCAAAGAAGGATATGTTTTTTTATTTGGTCTCTATACTTTTTTTAATTGGAATGGAGGCCTATTTTGCCTGTGGTAAGACAATTATAATGATAGCTATAATTATTATATGGCTCTTGTCATTGAATAAGAA
>CAJUKP010000004.1:0-178466 GCA_910587165.1 uncultured Duncaniella sp. | reverse complement strand
TATTTAGGCCTCTTTACGCTTTTTATCCTTTTCCCTCTAATAATCAATTATCTT
Organism: uncultured Duncaniella sp.; assembly: GCA_910587165.1. GTDB lineage: Bacteria > Bacteroidota > Bacteroidia > Bacteroidales > Muribaculaceae > Duncaniella. The sequence goes on along the minus strand of CAJUKP010000004.1, from coordinate 178,412 downwards.
GATTATATTGCAGCACAATTAGATAATAAGATATTAGCTTTTAAAATTACGCAAGTTACTCAAGTTTTCATGAATCCACAATTATTCTCTTTAGCTGCAGAATATAGTAGTATGGGAAATCTTATTGCAGAGGGAATGACATTGTTGCAATATTATATTGAGAATCCTTGTATGTTACTTACTGGTCAAGGTATGGGGGCTGGTATTCCAGACTATTTTGGTTTTCTCGAACCATTTGCAGGGAGGGCTGGATATGCTGAGATAGATGCTGCAAGAGATAATTATTTTAATTTACATATTGCGCCATATAAAGTTCTTGCCAATGGTGGGTTAGTTTTATTTGTATGGTATTGTAAATTGTTATGGGATTTATTTTCCAGAAAGACATCAATTGCTTTTCTTGCATTTCTCATGTTGTTTCTGATGTTCTATGTAAGCAAGGAATTCCTTTTATTAACATACTGTCTATTGCAACTTGTTGCTAAAAATGTTGATATTAAACAAACACAGAAAAGAAAATAAATATAATATGAAAATTCTATATGTAGATCCTATTTCTCCATTAGGACACGTTAATTTTAATAAGATACACATTGAGAGCCTAAAAAAAAATGGTCATGTAATTGATTTTATATTTAAAGAAGGTTATTCGAAATTGTTAGATATACCTGATGATAGAATTGTGCTTACTCTTAAGGCATACTCTTTTAAAGATGGAATTAGAAATAGAATTAATATTTTACAAAACTTTATAAGAATAAAGAAATGGATAAAATATCATGAGTACGATACAATTATTTTCTCTAGTTTTGATGAAACGGCCTTATATTTATCTAATATTAAGCCCCCATTATATTTAATAAACCATAACAATCTTGCAGGCGTTGAACGATCTTATATAAAAAGATTCTTTTATAAACAAATTTCAAAAAGAAATACACAGATCGTAATGGATAAGTCATCTGTGTTGTTTTTGTCGAGTATTGGTGTTAATAATGTGTATAAGGTATCACATGGTCTGACAAAAGAGTTTTTAGATTGTAATTTGCCAGAAACATATAGAAATTATAAATCTATTATATTTGCACCATCGGTAAAAATGTATGGAGATGAAGTGAATAATAAACTAATTAATGATAAAGAACTAAATTCCTATTTGAAGAAACACAATGTTCTTTTGTTGCTTAAGAGCTCATTGCTTGTAGAGGATGAATCAAATATAAAACTTATAAAAAGAAGATTGTCTAATGAAGAATATAAAGGTATTTTTGCTAATTCTGATTTGATAATTTTAAGCTACTCTATAGGATTCAAATATCGGACAAGTGGTATATTAATGGAATGTATCGCTAATGATAAAAGAGTTTTATTATCTGATATTTCAGCCTTACGTGAGTATGAAGACGTTGTGGGTGCCAGCTCTTTTTGGAGTAATTATGAAATGCTTAGAACGAAGATCGTGGAATTCGTAGAAGCAACTAAGATATCTAAGGAGAAAATATCTTATAACAAAGACAGATTTGTACCTGATTATAGTTTCATAAAAGGAAAAAATGGATATTAATATTTATAATTCCGATTGTCCGGTATTCCAAGTAGATTCCGATATCGTAAAATCTGCTTACAATAAGTTAGATAATTATCTAATTGAAACTGATGAGAATTGTGGATGTACTAATGAAATTCCAACTTGTGTTTTATATTTTAGTGGTCACAGCATCTATTTCCCGAATGATGAATCAACGTTCAATCGGGAGATACTTAGGAAGAATCGGTTTGAATGGTTTGGACTAAGGATTAAAGATGCAAAGAAACATATATTTTTAAGAGATATTCATAAACAATGGTATCTATCTGGAATTAATGCTAATATCAACTCACCTGACAAATTATTTGAGTTTCTAAGAAAAGAAACAGATGGCTATAAAGTAATATGTATTGGTAGTTCTGCTGGTGGGTATGCAGCTATCTTGTATGGCTCAATGCTGGGCGCAAAATGTGTTTATGCATTTAGTCCTAGATTAGAGATGAAATCACTTGATACTAAAAGTAATGAAGAGAAATGTCCGATCTATTTTCGTGTTCGAAATACTGAAAGAGAAAGATATATGAAGCTACATCCGTTTATAATGAGTTCCAACGTGCCAATATATTGCTTCTATCCAGTAAATTCAAATCTTGATAAAATACAGCTTGATTACATTGAGACGTTAAAGATTGACAAAGAAGAAAATTTCCATATTATAAAATTTGATACATCAAAACATGGAGTACCTTTTCCGAAGGTGGCTTTGAGCCAGGTGTTAAATAAAGAACTGATATTGCATAAGTATGAGAGTAAAATTAATAATCCGTTCATATTTAGTATACATATGGTCGGATTAGTTAAGACCATACGAGGGATGATAGAACAAGTAAAGAAAAAGCTTTTTCGATAAGTGAACTACCATGACAATTGATAAACTTTGTGTGATATATAACTTCGCCCAGAAATATAGAACCGCTATATTCCGGGCTATTGATAACAATTGGGATTGTAAGTGGATATTTGGCAGGAATACTACTGACATAAAAGGGATGGACACCTCTCTGTTGAAAGATGTTGACTTTGTTGAGAATAAAACAGTCATTGGCCCATTATTCAGGCAGACGGGAATTGCGGCTGAAGCCTCTAAGGCTGAATATGATACCATTCTTATGCTTGGAGAGCCATTTAATGTTTCGACGTGGAATATTCTGCTTCGCAACAAATTGTCCCGCAACAGAAAACGTATCTTCATGTGGAGCCATGGCTGGTATGGACGTGAGGGATTTTTCAAGAAATGGCTCAAAAGGGCATTTTTCGGATTGGCCGACAAAACTTTCCTTTATGGAAATTATGCTAAGGAGGTAGCTGTCAGCCAGGGTTTCCCTCCTGAAAAATTGGCTGTGATCCACAACTCTCTCGATCATGAAGAGCAGGTCTCACTAAGAAAGTCACTCCTGCCGTCAGGAATATATCGCAGGCATTTCGGCAATGATAATCCGGTATTGATATTCATAGGCCGTCTTACAGCCGTGAAGCGTCTTGATCTTCTTCTCACCGCAATTGAATCGCTCAACAGGAAGAATGAGAATTATAATATTGTCCTTGTTGGTGACGGTGAGAAACGTGAGGAACTGGAATCAATTGTGAGAGAGTCTGGACTGGAGGGACAAGTCTGGTTCTATGGAGCCTGTTATGATGATAATCATAATGCCCAGTTGATCTCCGAAGCCGACCTTTGTGTGGCTCCCGGTAATGTCGGTCTGACAGCCATGCATACTATGGTTTTCGGGACGCCGGTGCTAACTCACGATAACTTCCCCATGCAGATGCCCGAATTTGAGGCCATACACCGGGGGCGGACAGGTGATTTCTTTGAATATGATAATGTTGAGTCATTGGCGGATGCAATTTCCCGCTGGTTTGCCTCTCACCGTGATGAACGGGAAGAAATCAGGAAATACTGCTATGAGGAAATTGACAGCTATTGGACTCCGGAGTATCAGATGTGCGTACTGATGGATAACATGAACTGATCTACTAATCTTTGTATTCTTAAGACAATGTCCCGGCTATCATATCTATATGCGAAAGTATTGAAAAAATACTTCAGGGGAAAAGCTGTGAAGAACTGTGAGATCGATGATACAGCAGTCATTTATTCTGGCACACAGATAGTCAATTCAAGTGTCGGTCGCTATAGCTATGTTGGCTATGATTGTGACATAAGCAATGCGGAGATCGGCAGTTTCTGCAGTATCTCAGCAAATGTTGTGATAGGGGCTGCGCAACATCCATCTTCATGGGTCTCAACCTCACCTGTTTTTGAAAATGTCAGAAACAGCGGACCGAAAAAAAGATTCTCTTTTCACGATGTGCCTCCGGCCCGGACAGCAGTGATAGGTCCGGATGTTTGGATCGGGCGCAATGCCATAGTGATGGGAGGTGTGAATGTGGGGCCCGGCTGCATCATTGGTTCCGGAGCTGTAGTGACGAAAGATCTTGAACCCTATGGAATATATGCCGGCGTTCCTGCTAAGCTTATCAGATTCAGATTTGATAAGGAGACAATAGCGAAACTCCTTGACACTAAATGGTGGGAACTCCCGGATGAGAATTTAGACAAACTTGCTGACAAGATAAAATCTCCGAAAGAATTTATTGATCTGATGAATTCTGAGTGCGGATTTGTAGAATGATATATAATTTGCACCATTCAACAAAAATCATTACATTTACGTTGTCACAGTAAGCAATTTTTCCAATGAGACGCAATGAGGTCATATCAAGAATCGCTGCCGAGATTCATCGTATAGCCCCTGAGGACGATACGATCCTTTATGGGTCAGAAGCCAGAGGGGAGGCTCGTCATGATTCTGATATTGACCTTCTGATACTGCTCCCTGAGTCCATGCAGGGACTTGCATACGTGCGTCGCCGGAGCGATATCTCCGGTCGTCTATATGAGCTTTCCCTTGATATGGGGGTTGACATCTCTCCGTTGATACTCCCTCGGAATGTTTGGTCATCCCGCCGGACACCATTTACCCTAAATGTCACAAAGGACGGTATAAGAATATGACCGAAAAGCCCGTAAGACATTAGTGAGTTCCGTCCCAAAGCAATTGAATTAATAGAAGCTGTAAAAGCCATCATTATATAGCAGCAGGACATTCCCTTTCCCTGCCTCTTCTTTCCTTACACATCAGACTGCTGAACCATCTTGTTCCCGCTATTTGTCTATATGGCGGGGAGTTATCATATTGACCTGATGTATTGGCCTATGATCACGCCACATCAGACAGATTTAGTATTCATCCACTGATTTTATGAAAATCTCCATCATCACCGCTACATGGAATAGCGGTGAGACTCTCCGTGACACAATGGAGAGTGTGCTCTCGCAGTCATACACTGACTATGAGCATATTATCGTCGACGGACTGTCAAGTGACAACACTCTCGGGATTGTGCGGGAAATGGAACCCCGCTATGGTGGACGGCTCAAGGTCGTGAGCGGCAAGGACCGCGGGCTCTACGATGCCATGAACAAAGGTATAGCCCTTGCCACCGGCGATGTGGTCGGGATCCTTAACAGTGATGACTTCTACACCTCCCGGGATGTACTCGAAAGGGTGGCTGCCGGAATCTCGGATGTTGATGCCGTCTATGGTGATGTCCATTATGTCGATCCCTCTGATCTCACCAGATGTGTACGCCATTATTCATCACGTGCGTTCCGCCGTTGGAAAATGCTGATGGGATTCATGCCGGCCCATCCCTCATTCTATTGCCGGCGGTCGGTCTACTCACGTTTCGGATTGTTTGATCTCGACTTCAAGGTGGCGGCCGATTTCGAGCAGCTCCTGCGTCTCATCTATGTCAACCGTATTGCAATCAGATATCTCCCGTTCGACTTTGTGACAATGCGCACCGGAGGCGCTTCATCCTCCGGGATGGCAAGTCATAAAAAGATAATCAGGGACCATATACTCGCTTATAAGAAAAATGGGGTGAGATCCAACTATCTCCTCGAGAGCTTCCGCTATCTCCACCGTATTGTCGATCTCACCTGTCAGAAAATAGCGGCATTATTCTAAATCAACATAATATTCAAGTATGAAAAAGGCATTAATCACAGGCATCACCGGTCAGGACGGGTCGTTTCTGGCGGAGCTGTTGCTTGAGAAGGGATATGACGTCCACGGCACCATCCGCCGCTCGTCGGTCGACTACCGCGAGCGCATCGCCCACCTCGAGGGACGCCCCAATTTCCACCTCCACTACGCCGATCTGGGCGACTCGATGTCGATCCTCCAGGTAGTGAGCAACGTGCGCCCCGACGAGATCTACAACCTCGCCGCCCAAAGCCATGTCCAGGTCTCGTTCGACTCCCCCGAGTTCACCGCCGACGTCGACGCCACAGGCGTGCTCCGCATCCTCGAGGCCGTGCGCCTCTGCGGACTCAAGGACACCTGCCGCATCTACCAGGCCTCTACATCCGAGCTCTACGGCAAGGTCGAGGAGGTGCCTCAGAACGAGAATACCCCCTTCCACCCCTACAGCCCCTACGCCGTAGCCAAGCTCTACGGCTTCTGGATCGTCAAGGAATACCGCGAGGCCTACGGGATGTACTGCTGCTCGGGCATACTCTTCAACCATGAGTCAGAGCGCCGCGGCGAGACCTTCGTCACCCGCAAGATCACCCTCGCCGCCGCCCGCATAGCCCAGGGCAAGCAGGAGAAACTCTACCTTGGCAACCTCTCCAGCCTCCGCGACTGGGGCTATGCCAAGGACTACGTGGAATGTATGTGGCTCATCCTCCAGCAGCCCGAGCCCGAGGACTACGTCATTGCCACCGGCGAGCAGCACTCCGTCCGCGAGTTCTGCCTCCACGCCTTCCGCCGCGCCGGCATCGAGCTCCGCTTCGAGGGAGAGGGCGCCGCCGAGAAGGGCATCGACACCGCCACCGGCAGGGTGGTCATCGAGGTCTCCCCCGACTTCTACCGTCCCACCGACGTGGTCAACCTCTGGGGCGACCCCTCCAAGGCCCGCAGGAAACTCGGCTGGGATCCCTCGGCCAAGACCTCGTTCGAGCAGCTTGTCAATCTCATGGTCGACGCCGACGTGGCCAAGGTAGCCGTCGAGCGTGCCGGCGAGCAGGTGCGCACCAACCTCGCCGAATACCTCGAGAAAGGAATCGTGAAATAGCATCAGATATATGACGGAACCCAGGAAAGTGTTCGTGTCCGGGTGCTACGATATGCTCCACTCGGGCCACGTGGCCTTCTTCAAGGAGGCCTCCCGCTACGGCGACCTCTACGTCGGCATCGGGTCCGACGCCACCATAGCCGCGCTCAAGAACCGCCGCACCGTCTACTCGGAGCGCGAGCGGCTCTACATGGTCAAGGCCATCCGCTACGTCAAGGACGCCTACATCAACCCCGGCAGCGGAATGCTCGACTTCCTCGAGACCCTCGACCGCGTGCGCCCCGACATCTTCGTCGTCAACTCCGACGGCGGCTCCGACCTCAAGCGTCAGCTCTGCCGCGAGCGCGGCATCGAATACATCGAGCTTGAGCGCACCCCCGACGCCGGCCTCGAGGCCCGGTCCACCACCTCGCTCCGCCAGGGCGTCAGATCCCACCTCCCTTACCGCATCGACCTCGCCGGCACCTGGATCGACCAGCCCTACGTCTCGCAGCACACCCCCGGCTGGGCGCTCACCATCTCCATCGAGCCCACCGAGGAATTCATGGAGCGCGGCGGAATGTCCACCTCCACCCGCAACGCCGCCCGCAAGATCTGGCCCTACGAGCTCCCCAACTACAACGAGGAGATGCTCGCCCGTCTGCTCTTCTGCTTCGAGAACGACCCCGAGAACAAGGGCCACGTATCCGGCGCCCAGGACGCCATCGGCATCTGTATGTCCGGCCTCAACCGCCACTACTATTCCGGCCGCTACTGGCCCGAGCGCATCGAGTCGTGCCACGACGAGGAGATCCTCTCATGGCTCGAGAGTCACCTCTGCCTCGTCCCCATGTTCCCGCGCCGTCCCGGCTGCTCCGTCGTCGAGGGCAAGGATGTCACCCCCTCCAAGGTCCGGGCCCTTGCCGAAGCCGCCTCCGCGTGCTGGGACGCCATCCTGGCCCGCGACCTCGACGCCTTCGCCCGCGCCTACCGCGCCTCCTTCGAGGCCCAGATATCCATGTTCCCCGCCATGCTCCAGGAAGGCGTTCAGGACTACATCGACCGCTGGAGTCCCCGCGCCCTCGCCTGGAAGATGACCGGAGCCGGAGGCGGCGGCTACCTCGCCCTCGTTGTCGACACCATCCCCGCCGACCCTGAGGTCATCCCCGTCAAGATCCGCCGCAAGGACACATTCTGATCCCCCCACGATTGAAACACCCTATGGAAAAGACATCCAAGATATACGTAGCCGGCCACCGCGGCATGGTAGGGTCGGCCATAGTCCGCGAGCTCCGGCGCCAGGGCTACACCAACATCATCACCCGCACCCACCGCGAGCTTGACCTGACTGACCAGCGGGCCGTCGACAGCTTCTTCGCCGCCGAGCGTCCCGAATACGTCTTCCTCGCCGCCGCCAAGGTCGGAGGCATCGAGGCCAACCAGTCGGCCCTCGCCGACTTCATGTATGACAACATGATGCTCGAGATGAACGTCATCCACGCCGCCTGGCGCAACGGCTGCAGGAAGCTCGAGTTCCTCGGCTCCTCGTGCATCTACCCCCGCATGGCTCCCCAGCCCATGCCCGAGAGCTGTCTGCTCACCTCCGAGCTCGAGAAGACCAACGAAGCCTACGCCCTCGCCAAGATCTCGGGCCTCAAGTACTGCGAATACCTCAACCGCCAGTACGGCACCGACTACATCTCCGTCATGCCCACCAACCTCTACGGCCCCAACGACAACTACCACCCCGAGCACTCCCACGTTCTCCCGGCCCTCATCCGCCGCTTCCACGAAGCAAAGGAACAAGGGCTCACAGAAGTGACCTGCTGGGGCGACGGCTCCCCGCTCCGCGAATTCCTCTACGTCGACGACCTCGCCAACCTCTGCGTCTTCCTCATGAACAACTACTCGGGCAACGAGACCGTCAACGCCGGCACCGGCAAAGAGCTCACCATCAAGGCCCTCACCGAGCTCGTGGCCTCCATCGTGGGCTACGGAGGCAAGATCCTCTGGGACACCACACGTCCCAACGGCACCCCCCGCAAACTCCTCGACGTCAGCAAAGCCGCCTCACTCGGCTGGACCTACACCACCGAGCTCCCCGACGGCATCCGTCTCGCCTACGAAGACTTCCTCACCAACCCCATGCGCGCCGAGAGATAGCACTTTCATCGCCTGTATAAGGCCACTAAATATAACCTCCTCCGTTCTTTCCCATAAAGAGCGGAGGAGGTTGTGTTTTCACACCATCATGCCGGATAGGATACATGAAGTGAATATGTGTCTCATGGTCAATGTGTCTCGAATTCGTTACTTCCTATATTGATCACTCCGTCATCCTGTCGTGTCGATGTTGGGGTTGAAGGTAGCCACACCGCCATCTGACCCTCTCCACGGTGTGCCCAGGCATAATAAGGGATAAGTGTGAGGTCAACGTTGCCGAGCTGCCATCCACCATTGTCCGAACGGCTCAGATATTGAGCTTTACCTTTCAGTTCGGTCAAGCCTCCGACCTTTCCGGTCACTGCAGGAGTGAATGTCGCGTGTGGAGATACTATTGTTTTCTGGATATCGAAATCATTGTCGGGCCACTCGGCGCAGTAGACTATCGGGCCACGCTCGACAGCCACACGTCCGCGGTTGGCTGCCACATTGCTGTTGGCCGCCACTATGCGGGGAGTCATGTCGAAGCATAACTCCACACGGTCTCCTTTCTTCCATTTCCGCTTGATGGTGAGATAACCGTTGTTGATATCCCTCCCGGTTGGGATTCCGTTGACAGAGACGGTGAATTCCGGCTCGTGGGAGTCGATGTAGGAATACAGATCTCCCGGCACGGGTCTGTTCACGGCCCATCCCGGCACACGGAGTTTCAGTGCGAACTCTCCCGCACTGTTGCGGTCGACTGTCAGTGCCACCCTTCCATCCCAGGTGTATGTCCCGTCCTGTGATAATGAAACCTTACGCCCTGCCAGATCTATTGTGGCTTTGTTGCCGATGTAGAGGTTGACATAAAGGTCCTTTCCGTCCACAGCGTAGATATAGCCGGGGATAGAAGGTATGAAACGGCATATATTTGACGGGCAGCAGGCACAGCCGAACCAAGGTTTCCGGCTGTAACCGCCCTCGCTCGCCAGAGGATTGGGATAGAAGAACGATCCTCCGTCCACCGACATTCCTGAGATCAGCCCGTTGTAGAGCGTCCTCTCCACCACGTCGTAATATCCGGAAGCACCGTGAAGCAGGAAAAGACGGTGGTTGACATACACATTGCCGATAGCGGCGCAGGTCTCGCAGTAAGCTTCATGATTAGGTAGTTCATAGTCGTTGCCGAAGGCCTCGCCGTCGTGTCGCGCGCCTATTCCTCCGGTGATGTAATATTTCCGGTTCACGATGTTGCTCCATATCCGGTCGATGGCGGCGATATACGAGCTGTCGCCGGTAAGGGCAGCCACATCTGCCATCCCGGAATACATATATGCAGCCCTCACAGCATGACCGACAGCCTCAGCCTGTTCGGTGACAGGTTTATGGGCCTGACTGTAGGCATCGCGACGCGATGTGTGGCCCCGGCGATCGAGAAAGTATCTGGCCTGGTCAAGATATTTTCTGTCCCCTGTCACGAGGTAGAGTCTTGACAGAGCCATCTCGGCTATCTGATGTCCGGGGACCTTGTCTGTCTGTCCGGGACCTTGTCCGATATTCCTGACAACGCAATCGGCATATTTTATCGCTATGTCAAGTAGATTTCTCTTGCCGGTTGCCTGATAGTGTGCGACGGCTCCGTCCACCAGATGACCGAGATTATAGAACTCATGGCTAAGCACCTCCACCTGCTCCCAACGCTCTTGAGGAGCCATCCATTTGTGGGGATGTGCCGGGTTCATGGTGAACGATGTGTTCAGATAGCCGTCCGGTTCCTGTGCGCCGGCCACGAGAGTGATCACACTGTCCATATAGGCCTCAAGTTTCAGATCCGGATATGTCTGCAGGAGATAGCTCGCGCCTTCAATGGTCTTGTAGACATCCGTGTCATCAAATGGGAAACCTTCCACTTTGTATTCCGGACTCGGGTGGGCGGCTTTGACGAAATTGTCATACCGGCCTGTCTCCTCACATTTGCTGAAGGCGAGGGGGACGGTCACATTCCGGACGGCCTCGAGACGTTTTCCCCAGAATGGATCGTCAATTTTTACGGACGTGAATGCCACAGGCTCTATAGGATAGCCGTGTGCCGGGGTTTCTTCAGCCACAGCGACGAATGCCGGTATCATCACCAACAGAAGAAATGTGATCGGTTTGTTTTTCATCAGGAATGTAGTTTGGGGAAATGTGAATGATATGGCGGTTGTATCTATGTCTCGGATTACAAATATAGGACTTTATTTTCATAACCTCCTTGAAAAACTGTCAAAAAAATCATAGATAACAGGAAAATATAGCAAAAAGCAATAAAAATAACAGCGAATTGTGATAATTTGTAAATTATTTTATACCTTTGCGAAGAAATCACTAATAAATGCTTATGAAAAATTTTACTCTTGTAGCCTCTTGCACTCTTCTCCTCGCGCTCGGTTCTCAGGATGCGTTCGCCGCCTCCCGTTTCGGCCGTGTCAGACGTATGGACGCGAAAGCCCGCACGGAACACACAGCACAGGTGAAGACTGATGCTGTGCGTCGCGCCCAGGAAGCATCCAAAGTATGGCTTTCGCAGACCCAGAAATACTATGGCTGGGATGGAAACGCCTGGGATCTTGAGGATACGTATAATTTGGTCTACGAAGGTACCAGACTTGCATCGGAGACAGTGACTGACTCTGAAGGCTTTGTCAACCGTTTGACCTATACCTACGACGGGCAGACCACCACCGAACTCTCCCAGATGAGTGAGGATGGTGAGAACTTCGAGAACAATATGAAAGAGGAGACCACAGTCGATGCCATAGTCCCCTCGTTTGTTGTGGCCAAATATCAGTGGAACTGGATGGATAACCAGTGGAATCAGAACGGAAACAACTATACACAAAAAGTGACGAGAAACGCCGACGGAAATGTGACCGCTGTGGAGCGTGCTGTCCTTTTCCAGGGTGTGTTTGATCCGATCTACCGTCTGAAGGTGACATACGGCGACGATGGAAAAGCCTCCGCTATCACAGAGGAAACGCTCAACTACGACGGTAACGAGTATTACTGGGAACCCGGCACGACATATTCAGACATCGTGTGGCATGAGACCAACGGACAGATTGTCACTATTGACGGTCTGCCCGCCAGCGGTAACTACATAAAGACCGCCAACGTTGACAATGGTGACGGCGACGTGGATCAGCTTAGCTTCGAATATGCCGACGACGGAAGCTACACCGGAACAATCAAGGGTGGAAACGGAGTGGACTCGTATGAGAGCACCATGCTGTACACACCCACTGATGACAACGGTAGCTATACGCTCAAGACCACTACCACATACAGCGAAGGTGGTTCCGTGATGTCTGTCTCGTCTACCGAAAAGTATGTCTATGATTCCTACGGCCTTATCATCCTTGAAGAGTCCTCGTTCAATGACGGTTCGTATGACTATGTCGATTCCCGCATTGCCGGTAAGGTGGTCTACGACGAGACCAACGGCTATCCTCTCAGCTGGGAGGTGTCCGTGCTCGATTGGGATACCGAGGAGATGGTTAACGACGCCCGCATCGAATACTCCGACTACTTCCAGGCTTCCACCTCCGGCATAGGCTCCGTAGTGTCAGGAAATCCTGAGGCTCCTGCCGAGTATTTCAATCTCAACGGTGTACGTGTCAATTCCTCAGCTCTCGCTCCCGGACTCTACATCAAGCGTCAGGGTGGAAAGGCCGAGAAGGTGTTCGTGAAATAAGTGAAACAGGTATATAAATAGAAAATCACCGCCGTCCATCGCTTTCTGATGGACGGCGGTGATTTTTTTGCACCGTAGTCAACTGTAAAGTTACCGATCATGAGAAGGGTACAGAATAACAAAAGACCATAAGAAACAAAAATTATTCTTGATTCAGATTCATCAGACTGATTATATATGAACAAAATAAAAAATATGTTTCTTATGGTCTTTTGTTATTCTGTACCCTTCTCCTGACCGGTATTTTCGATTCCGAATTTTTTCAGATCCTCGACGTAGGTGGGAGTATCGGTGAACACCACAGCGTTGAGTCCGGCGCATCGGGCACCTTCTACATTGACAGGCTTGTCGTCGGCAAACAGACATTCATCAGGCTTGAGATCATAGCGGTCGCAAAGTCGCATGAATATCTCCCTCTCCGGCTTGATGAGTTTCTCTTCGGATGAGATTATGCATCCGTCAAGCAGGCCGAAAAGATCGTTGTATCGGTCGATGACCTTGTAGACCGAGCTGCTCCAGTTGGTCAGGCCGTACAGACGGTAGCCCTTTTCCTTCAGGGAGACGAGGAGTTCCTTCATTCCAGGCATCTCGCCTGTCACTATCTCGTCAAACCTGTCGTGGAAATATTGCAGTCCGTCAGCCATCTGAGGGTCTGCCTTTTTCTGTTCGGCTATCATTTCGCCGAAAGGCTTTGCCTCACGGTCGCATATATCGAGGAATTCGGGAGAGATGTAGCGTTCGGCAAAGACCTCCTCGCGTTCTTTGTCATCGCCGAAGAAGCGGTCAAGGAACGCCATGAAGTCATAGCTGACAAGCACATTGCCAAAATCGAAAATAAGATTCTTTATCATAGTCATTTACATATATCTCATGATCTGACGTGCGCGTTTCTGCACGTATGCCGAGGGTCTGGCCGGATCCATCCTGAGCGGGGAGGGGAGACTGACGGCTATCAACGCGCACTGCCGTTTGGTGAGTTTGTCTGCCGTGGTGTTGAAATAGAAACCGGCCGCGGCCTCGATGCCATAGACTCCGGCACCCATCTCGATACTGTTGAGGTACACCTCCATTATCCGTTCCTTAGGCCAGGCTATCTCGATGAGAATGGTGAAATAAGTTTCCAGACCCTTTCTCAGCCAGCTGCGTCCCGGCCATAGGAACACGTTCTTGGCTGTCTGCTGGCTGATTGTGCTCGCGCCGCGCTTGCGTTTGCCGGAGCGGCGCTCCTCCACGGCTTTTTCGATAGCCTTGAAGTCAAATCCGTGATGGGAATAGAAATGTCCGTCCTCCGAGGCCACCACTGCTGCCGGCATCCAGCGGGAGATCCGGTCAACCGGCACCCATTGGTGACGCCAGTGACGCTCGCGTTCCTGCTGCTTCACGGTGCCTTGCGGATTGATGGCGCGGATCACCATCAGCGGTGTGACCCGGACGGGAACGAAACGGTAGATCAGCACTGCCGCGAATGTGCTTGCGAAGAACAGTATCGCGGCCCATTTGAGAATCCTGACAATAAGTCTCATCTCTCTCCGTTGTCCTGTCTTTTATCTGAATATCATCGTGCCCACATCCTGAAGCTCCATGGTCATGACGGGCGATTTGATATTCTCGAATCTGAGCCCTTCGAGCGGCTGCTCGGGAGTGCCTTTGGCATTGATGAGAGTGGGGCAGTCGTTGATCGTGATGTCACGGAACGTCAGGTTGGCGAAGCGTGGTCTGAGCGAGCCTTCGAAATCCGACGGATACCTCTCGGCAAGTTTGCCGAGCCATTCCACCGATCCGAGCATATCAATCTTGAATGCCGATTTGCCGCTCTTTTCCACAGTGACCCTCTCGACAAGGAGATTTTCGGCGCCACCTCCGCGCGGACGGCGGGTCTTGATGTAGAACGGAAACGAGGGATTTTCCATGACACAGTCGTGCATATAGACGTTTCTTACACCGGCAGCGGTCTCCGTTCCGATCGCTATTCCACCCACTCCGCGCTTCACACGGCAGTGGCGTATCACGACGTTTTCGGTGGGTCGGTTGCGGTTCACTCCGTCAATGCCGCGTCCTGATTTGAGTGTGAAGCAGTCGTCGCCACAGTCGAGGGTGGTGTACTCGATGAGGGTGTTGACGGAGGAGTCGATGTCGATTCCGTCAGATCTCTTGCGACCGTGGCTGTTGACGCTGACCCCGCGGATGATAGTGTTCTCGCAATATATGGGAACGATGTTCCAGAATATCGAGCGTTCGAATGTCACCCCTTCGACGAGGATATTGCGGCAGTTCATCGGGCCGAAGAAGACGGGCAGGAACACGAGGGCATCATTGCTGCCGTCATAGATTCTGCGTTCGAGGGGGAGTTTGCCCACCTCTTCGCTTATGCCCCCTTCCTGACGCTTGTCAAGCTCGCATCCGTGTTCGGGACCCACGAGCTTGCCTTCGCCTGTCAGAGCTATGTTCTCGGCTCCGTCGGCATAGATCAGGGCTCCGAGCGAGTGAATGTCAATCCCTTCGAAACGGGCCGGGACAACCGGCAGATAGTCCTTGACATCTCCGCTGAAGTGGAGCTCGGCTCCGCGCGGGATGTTGAGACAGATGTTGCTCCGGAGCTGTATGCGTCCGGTGAGCCACTTCCCTTCCGGGACCACCACAGTGCCGCCTCCCTGCGCGGCGAGACGGTCGATGGCTTTCTGGATGGCTTTGGTAGAAAGCTTCCCCTGCTTCGCTCCTGTCTTTGTGATGCTGAGGGTGCGGTCCGGTATGGATGGCCGCGACAGGGCCGGCATCTCGAACGGAGCTTTCACGGGTTCGATCTCATGCGGCATGGTCTGTGACTCTGCAGCTCCGCCACATAGGAGCAATGCGATTGCAAGAAGTATTTCTACCGGTTTCATAACGTGTCATTTGGTGAATGGTATGGCAAAATTACTATTTTCCGGCAATAATTACAAATGACAGGCTATGAATCAGAACAGAAGGGCCAGATGATAGGTGATGAAGGCGAACACCCATGCCACGGCAGTATTGTAGATGATGGTGAAGAGTCCGTAGCGTGGATTGCCTGTCTCCTTCACGATTGCTGTGATGGTGGCTATGCAGGGGCAGTAGAGCAGCACGAACACCATGAATGCAAGCGCCGAGGCAGTGGTGAAGTCAGGGTGTCCGGTCGAAGGGTTGACCTGTGTGAGACGGGCCGAGAGGGTGGAATCGGATGCTTCCTCGTCGCCTGTGTAGAGCACACCGAGTGTCGAGACCACGATCTCCTTGGCAGGTACGCCCGCTATGGCGGCTACTGTGGCGCGCCAGTGGAACCCGAGCGGCTCCATCAGCGGATTGACAGCCTTGCCGACGATCTCCATGTAGCTGTCGCGTGAGAGGTCAATGCGCGAGTCGTCCTGCACGATGGCCGTATCTGTCGTTTTTTCATCGTGGCGGGGGAAGTAGTTCAGCGCCCACACGGCTATGCTGGCCACGAGGATGATGCCTCCCATCTTCCGCAGATATTGCTCACCCTTTCCCCACATATGTCTCAGTGTGGCCTTGAGGGTGGGTATGCGGTAAGGGGGCAGCTCCATGACAAACGGAGTCTCGTCGATGCCGAAATGGAATCTTCTCAGCAGTCTGGCTGTGAGTGCGGCCACGAGTATCCCGACAGCATAGAGCCCGAGGAATACAAGTGTGGCATGGGCCGGGAAGAATGTGCCGATCAGAAGCACATAGATAGGGAGGCGGGCCGAGCAGCTCACAAAGGGGTTGATGAGAATGGTGATCATGCGGCTCGAGCGGCTCTCGATGCTGCGTGAGGCCATGATGGAGGGAACCGTGCATCCGAAGCCCATCACAAGCGGGATGAACGACTTGCCATGCAGCCCCAGACGGTGCATCACCTTGTCCATTATGAAGGCGGCACGGGCCATATAGCCTGAGTCTTCCATGAACGAGATGCACAGGTAGAGGATGAGGATGTTGGGGAGGAAGACTATCACACCCCCGACACCTCCGATGATTCCGTCGGCCACGAGGTCTTTCAGCCATCCGTCGGGGGCATATTCCCTCACGGTGTCGCCAAGCCATGCCACGATATTCTCGATCCATTCCATCGGGAAAGCCCCTATGTAGAACGTGGCCCAGAATATCAGGAACATTATGGCTATGAAAAGCGGGAAGCCGAACAGCTTGTTGGTGACTATGGTGTCGATGATGTGTGTGGCGTTGTTGCGACCGATGCTCTCGTCCTTCACCATCGTCTCTTTGAGAGCGCCGGCTATGAATCCGTATTTCTCGTCGGCTATCGCCGCGGTGATGTCGGTGCCGGGGTGGAGTTTCTCGAATTCCGCGAGTTTGCGGTCACGCATGGCTATGAGATGGCCGGAGTCGGGCAGGGGGAGCAGATGGTGCTGTATCTCGGGATCTTTCTCCAGGAACTTGATGGCAAGATAGCGGGGCGAGAAGTGCCTCATCACCGACGGATGTTCTTTGAGGGCATCCTTTATCTCGGTGAGTGAGTTTTCTATGTCAGCCCCGAGGCTCACATGGACGTGGCGCACTGTCGGATCCTCGCCCTCATAGACCCTGATGATGGTGTCGAACAGATTTCCCACTCCCATCCCTGTCTTGGCTGCTGTGGGCACGATGGGGATTCCGATCATCTCGCCGAGAGTCTTGTAGTCGAGGCGCACACCCTCGCGTTCGAGCTCATCATACATATTGAGGGCTATCACCATGGAGCGGTCCATGTCGATCAGCTCGGTGGTGAGATAGAGGTTGCGCTCGAGGTTGGACCCGTCGACAACGTTGACAATCACGTCGGGGGTCTCATCGTGCAGGTAACGCCTCACATACAGTTCCTCGGGAGAATAGGATGCGAGGGAATACGTGCCCGGAAGGTCGACTATATTGAACCTGTATCCGCCATGGGTGAATGTTCCCTTCTTGGCGTCGACGGTGACTCCGCTGTAGTTGCCGACGTGCTCGCGCGCGCCCGATGCGATGTTGAACAGTGATGTCTTGCCGCAGTTGGGGTTGCCTATCAGGGCCACATTGATCACTTTACGGCGGTCCAGGCGGTGTATGGCCGAGGCGGCGGGGTCGGAATCGTCAACCACATTGGTGTGGACCGGTGTGACGGCTGATCCGGTCTCGATGGGCTCGACCTCTACAAGATCAGCCTCGACACGCCGGAGCGACACCTCATAGTCCATTATCTCATATTTGATGGGATCACGCAACGGTGCGGCCATGAGCACCTTGATCTCGCGCCCCTTGATGAATCCCATTTCTATCATGCGCTTGCGGAAAGCGCCGTGGCCAAGTATCTTTATTATGACGCCCACACTGCCTGTGGGTAGTTCCGATAATCTCATTTCCTGTGATGGTTCTGTTTCAAGGTGCAAATTTCACAATAATCTTTGAATTATGAAATACCTAAAAGTAGTGAGTCCGGCGATTTCGCAGCCCGCCGGGTCATATACTGGCTGAGGCGGGTGGAATTGTCCGTAGTGGCCGGTTTTTCTTTCTGGGGCAGGCCGCACGTTGGAGCGCACGGCGGTCTCTGCGGCTCAGACGCACCTCCGGCCCGGCAACATCCATCCGAGTCTCAGCTGTAGCCACAGGCTGATCCGGAGTCCCGGCCTCCTTGGCAGCCTTGCGGGCTCTGGCTCTCTCGCGGGCGCGCCGTGACCTGACCATCGCGCGGTCAAGTTCCGGCTTTATCATATTGAATGCGAGCATGGCCGTGGCGTCGTCGCTCACTGCGTCACCACCGGCAATATATGTATCTACGAGGCGGATGGCCTCGGAGGCCGATGCGGCGGAGTGGGAGAGGGCCGAATTTATACGGGATGTGATGTCGGCATAGACCTTGCGTGATACTGTGAGATTCTTCATGGCACTGTTTTTTCTGCAAAGTTAATGGCGCAAAACAGATGAAAAGGTGCGATAATGCCGCATACACCGAAATAAATTTGCGAATGAAAGTAAAATGTGCTATTTTGCAAAAAAAATATATGAGAAATAAATTCGCCGCCATAACTTTTCTACTGTTATCCGTCGCTTGTGGAGGAAACAAGCTGATATTGAATGATGTTTCAGCGTATCCCATATCGTATTCCGCTAATATTGAAGGATCAAGGCAATTGCAGGATCAGATTCTGTCGGTTTTGAAATATTCATCACGTTCTGAGGATGGGCGGTATCCTGATTATTTTGGCGGAACATATATTGATGGAGAAGGGAGGGTGGTCATGCTTGTTACCGATGAATCCAAAGCCCGGCGGGCCATGTCATCGGTCAACGGTAATTCGGATATAATATATTTACCTTGTGAGCATTCTTATCAGACACTTCTGGATGTCAGGAGTGTGTTGGAGAATTATTTCAAGGAAAAACGCGATGGGTTATTTGATATTTTGGCCGGATTTGGAATATTCACCAAGGAGAATGTGGTAAAAGTGATTCTGACTGATTGTTCCACTCAGAAGATCAATGAATTCAGGTCGAAAGTAATAGACAGCGACTGCATTGAATTCGTTATAGGAGAGAAAATAAAAGAGTAAGAGGACACCACGTGGCATATCGGCGTCCCTGACCGGTATTGTCGTGGTTGTTCGGCATACCGCGTCCGGCCGCCGATTTCACAGTAACTGAGGTACACCGTAGCATAGCGGAGGTGTGCCCGGGAGGAAAGCGCGAGATATATGGTGTCCATAGGACACCGGTTATGCAGTAGCCGGGTACACCGAAGCAGCGCGGAGGTGTGCCCGGTTAATTGTCCGCGAAAAAACAGCGTCCGGTAGGACGCCGGTTATCGGCGTATTAGTTGATATTGTCATGGGCGTTGTGATAACCAGTGTCCTGTCGGACACTACATAACCGTCGGTCTCTCTACCGTGCACACCTCCGCGGCGCTTCGGTGTACACGGTTACGACATAATCAGCGTCCTGCCGGACGCCTGGCCAAGTGACAATCACAACCGGCGGCAAATGCTATGTATTTAAGTATTTATACGTTACGCGTATAAATATGTCCCGCTGGGTACGCTGATCTTACGGGAAGCGAGCGGGATTTATTGATACAAAGGTAATTAATTATTCTTATTTCACCAAACGAGAGATCATAACATTATTGGCCTTGTGTCCGATGTCGCTTAGCCGATATCTTTATTTTTAACGTACTATTGATATGACTGTTATGCGCTCAGAATTGGCAGTGTGATGGTTAAATATGCTTAATTTGAGTTAAAAAAATAATCGGAGGAGGTAAATTTATGTATCTTTGCAAAAAAACTAAGGACATGACAATAAACTATTTAACCTATCCATCCTTCCTCCGCCTCCGCATTGTGGTACTGACCCTATCACTCTTTTCTTTTTTGCTCTCGTTTGGATATGATAAGGCCTCCAACCGTGATCTTAAAGAGACTCGTACCATAGCCATTTCTGGGGAAAATCCGGATTGTGAGGAATATTTAATCACTTTCTCATACGTAGGGTCAAATCAATGGACAATGATAGTCATAGATGATGATAATAACACCATTGCGACCCTAAATGTCACTCCAGGCTATCGGGTTGACACCACTACATTCAATTTTAATGTAAAGAATTCGGAAAATCATAATTCGACTTCTGACTCTGGTAGTGTTTATATTAACGATGCAATTTCTTTTTGTTTCCCGACAAGTACACTCCATCCAAAGTATGCAGAAGATCATGCAGACGAGAAGTATTTTGTTATCACACTACTTCCTGAGCAACTTTTAATGCTTATAAATAGTGACGGTCCTCGCTGTCTCAGTTATCTTGAAAGTTCATCGTGGAAACAGGTTTCTTTGAAACAATTAAAAAATCTCCTCAAACCATATTTTAGAAAATTATAGGTCCCTCCCATAAGTGAATATTTAATTATAAACCGGGTTTTATTCATGATTTATCATAAAACATAATTGTGGGATATGATAATAATTGTTAACTTTGCAGGTGACGGCTGGCTTTAATGACAGGCATACTAACCTAAAAAACACGCCCTCTTGTCAGGGTTATAAAAGATTATGAAAAAATATTTCCTTTCAGTGATCGCTGCGGCACTGGCATTTGTGTCGGTGGACGCTCAGAACAGGATTGTCAACAATCCTGACAACAAGCCCTATTTCGGTATAAGAGTCGGAGGAGAGGTGACCTGTCCCGGCGATATTACCATTGACCATTTCGGGATCAGTGCCTTTAAAAATGGCGGAGGTGTCGAGTTTGGCGGCATCTACAACATTCCTGTGGTGGCTAATTTCTATGTCGAGCCGGGACTGAAGCTCTACTACAACACATATTCCGTAAAAGACGACATTATCAAGGCTGTCGGGGATGAGATGGAGATCGGTCTTGATGGTATCTCGATCCGTAAGTTCGGTATGCGCATTCCCGTAATGGCCGGCTATCATTTCGACTTCACGGATGATGTGAAGCTCTCCGTGTTCACCGGACCAGAGCTTGAAATCGGTTTCTCGGCCAAGGAGCACGTGAGCGGCGATGACCTCTCCGGTTGGGATGAGGGTTATAGTTTCGAAAGTTCCGAGAATCTCTATTCAGATGGTGGATACAACCGCGTGGATCTTCTATGGGGATTCGGTGCGGGAATCACATACAGCAAGTTCTATTTCGGTGTCAGCGGCAATGTGGGTATGCTCAATATTGCCAATGAACAGTATGTGAAGTTCCACGAGAACCGTGTGACTTTCAGCGTGGGTTATAACTTCTGACCCTCGTATTGAATAATATTTCAGTCCCTGTGTCTGCGACGAAAACGTAAACACAGGGACTGTTCTGTTATGTGTCCCGCTGTGCTATCTGCGTCTGCGGGGCGACGGAGATTGGCGGGGGTATGGGCGGGATGGCCCGAAGAGCTTGTTGATGAGGTCGGAGCGGTGCATTTTCTGCAGCGAGCGGGTGATGTCGGCGCGATAAGCACGGTCATACCAGAAGAAATATTTCCGCTGTCCGAGTTTTGCCTCGGGTGTGGTGGCCGTGAAGACTTTCTCGAGTGTGTAGGGGTGATAACCGGTGTAATATATCTCGGTCGAGAGTGTCATGGGGGTAGGGGTGAAGTCCTGCACCTGTTCGAGATGGAGGTTAAGCTCCTTTGTCTCGGCAGCGAGTTCGGCCATATCCATCTCGTGACATCCGGGATGGGAGGATATGAAGTAGGGGATGAGTTGCTGTTTGAGCCCATGCCTTGAATTGACCTGCTCGAAGAATTTCGAGAATTCATGATACAGCATGAATGAGGGCTTGCGCATTATGGCGAGGACGGCATCTGATGTGTGCTCGGGAGCCACTTTCAGGCGCCCGGACACATGGGAGACAATGAGTTCCTCGTTATAACGGCGGTTTGTCCTGTCAATCTCCTGATTGCCTGTGGGGTGCATTGAAAGGTCATATCTCACGCCGCTTCCCACGAACGATTTCTTGACTCTGGGAATGGCATCCACGGCATGGTAGAGGTCGAGCAGCGGTCCGTGGTCGGTGTTGAGATTCGGACACACGGTGGGGTTGAGACATGATGGCTTGAGGCATCGCCGGCAGATGGAGAGGTCTTTTCCCCCCATCCGGTACATATTGGCGCTCGGAGCGCCGATGTCGCTGATATAGCCCTTGAAATCAGGCATCGCGGTGACCTGTCTCACTTCGCGAAGCACAGATTCCTTGCTGCGCGAGGCTATGAATTTGCCCTGATGGGCGGAGATGGTGCAGAATGAACATCCTCCGAAACATCCGCGGTGGATATTGACAGAGTGGCGTATCATCTCATAGGCCGGAATGCGCTTGTCCTTGTATCTCGGGTGGGGCATACGGGTATAGGGGAGATCGAACGAGGCGTCTATCTCTCCGGTGGTCATAGGCGGGAGCATAGGGTTGACCCGTACCCATATTTTGCCGTGACGCTGCCAGAGTGTCTTTCCTTGCATGGCGTTGCTCTGCCTTTCGATGTGCCTGAAGTTCTCGGCCTGTGCCTTTTTGTCATTGAGGCATCTTTCAAAGGAATGGAGCACGATATCCGTCTCCCCCTCGAAAATCTTCCCTTCCTTCACCGTGACCGGACAGGATGTCTCTCTCACGGCTATCTGCATCATGTCGTGGAGCGCATCCACAGACTCTCCGGCGGCGAGGCGGTCGGCTATATCGCGTATGGTCTTCTCGCCCATTCCGTATGACACGATGTCGGCACAGCAGTCAAGGAGTATCGACGGCCTGAGTCGGTCCTGCCAGTAGTCGTAGTGTGACAGCCGTCTCATAGAGGCCTCGATGCCTCCGGCAATCACGGGTGTGTCGGGGAAAAGATCGCGGAGGATGCGTGTATAGACAATCGTGGGATAGTCGGGGCGGGCGCCATGACGTCCGCCGGGGGTGTAGGCGTCATCGCTTCTGCGGCGGCGGGCGGCGGTGTAATGGTTGACCATTGAGTCCATGGCACCGGCCGAGACGCCGAAAAACAGCCGCGGGGCACCGAATTTACGGAAGTCCCTCAGATCGTCCTGCCAGTTGGGCTGGGGCACGATCGCCACGTTGTAGCCTGCCTCCTGCAGTGTGCGTCCGATCACGGCGGCTCCGAATGAGGGGTGGTCTACGTAGGCATCCCCGGTGAACAGCACCACGTCTACGTGGTCCCATCCGAGGGCTTTCATCTCCTTCACACTTGTGGGAAGGTAGTTTTCCGGTCGTGGCAGTGTCATGCTTCGCTTATCATTTTGGCGAGGCGCTCCTCCATGGCGAGAATCTCGTCGCGCAGGCGTGCGGCCTCGATGAATTCCATTTTCTTGGCGGCGTCCACCATCTCCTCACGCCGCTTGGTGATGAGTTTCTGCAGAGCCTCGGATGACATATACGGGATGACGGGATCGGCCGCAAGATCGACTTTGGTGGAGTATTCCTCCCCGTAAGGTACAGCCGGGGTCTTTCTGGCCGGGATTTTCTGCCGGGCGGATGAGGAATTGCGTCCGGAGGTTCTCACGGTTGTGGGCTCTCCATCCTCGTCCTCGAGTCCGATTATGGCGTTGCGCGCTTTGACGATGGCCTGTGGCGTTATGCCGTGCTCCTCGTTGTAGGCGAGCTGGAGTGAGCGGCGGCGTTCGGTCTCGTCGATTGTCTGCTGCATGGAATCGGTGATCTTGTCGGCATACATTATCACTGTGCCGTTGAGATTTCGGGCGGCGCGGCCGACGGTCTGGGTGAGCGACCTGTGATTGCGCAGGAAGCCCTCCTTGTCGGCATCGAGAATGGCCACGAGCGACACTTCAGGCAGGTCGAGGCCTTCGCGGAGCAGGTTGACCCCGACGAGCACGTCGAATTCTCCTGCTCTCAGCCCGTCGAGGATCTTTATACGGTCAAGTGTGTCGATGTCACTATGGATGTATGCCGATTTTATCCGGAGTTTTGTCAGATAGTCATTGAGCTCCTCGGCCATACGTTTGGTGAGGGTGGTGACCAGCACACGCTCGTCGGCCTCGATGCGTCGGTTGATCTCCTCGAGCAGGTCGTCGATCTGATTGAGCGACGGACGGACAAATATCTGGGGGTCGAGCAGTCCGGTGGGGCGGATGATCTGTTCCACCACCACACCCTCGCACTTCTCGAGCTCGTAGTCGGCGGGGGTGGCACTTACGTAGAGCACCTGGGGAGTGAGACGCTCGAATTCCTCGAACTTGAGCGGGCGGTTGTCAAGGGCGGCCGGCAGGCGGAAGCCGTATTCCACAAGATTGAGCTTGCGGGAGAGGTCGCCTCCGTACATGGCACGGCATTGCGGGAGTGTGACGTGGCTCTCGTCTATTATGGTCAGGAAATCCTTCGGGAAGTAGTCGAGCAGACAGAACGGCCGCATACCCGGCTGCCGTCCGTCGAAATAACGGGAGTAGTTCTCTATGCCTGAGCAGTGGCCCACCTCGCGCAGCATCTCCACGTCGTAAGTGACCCGTTCAAGCAGGCGCTTGGCCTCAAGCTCCTTCCCCTCGCCGAAGAAGCGGTTGTACTGTTCGCCGAGGTCAAGCTCGATCTGTCCGATGGCTGAACCCATGCGTTCGGGGGAGGTGACGAAGAGGTTGGCCGGAAAGATCTGGAACAGGTCGTGGCTGCCGAGCGAAGTGTTGTCTGTGGGGTGCAGGGTCTTTATCGACTCTATCTCGTCGCCCCAGAAAGTGACACGGACTATGATCTCCTCGTATGCGAGGCGGATATCCACCGTGTCGCCTTTCACACGGAATGTGCCGCGTCCGAGTTCTATCTCAT
Source organism: uncultured Duncaniella sp. (assembly GCA_910587165.1). GTDB lineage: Bacteria > Bacteroidota > Bacteroidia > Bacteroidales > Muribaculaceae > Duncaniella. Next base: position 153,561 of record CAJUKP010000004.1, on the reverse strand, counting down.
TGCGTGAATACAGCGCGCCCACGAGCGAGCGGAGAAATTTGTTGCGTGTGATCTTCTGTCCCACTTTCACCTGCACCACGTTGGCGTCGAAGTCCTCGGGATTGCCCATGCCGTAGAGACACGACACTGACGAGACCACAACCACATCCTTGCGCCCCGACAGGAGCGCCGACACCGTGGCCAGACGCAGTTTCTCGATTTCGTCGTTGATCATGAGATCTTTCTCGATATATTTGTCTACGCTGGGGATGTAGGCTTCCGGCTGGTAGTAATCGTAGTAGGATACGAAATACTGCACGGAATTGTTGGGAAAGAAGCTCTTGAACTCGCCGTAGAGCTGGGCTGCCAATGTCTTGTTGTGGCTCAGGATCAGCGTAGGTTTGCCGGTGCGCGCGATCACGTTGGCCATTGTGAAAGTCTTGCCCGAACCGGTCACGCCAAGCAATGTCTGGGCCGGCTCGCCGGCATTGATGCCGCTGACGAGCTGGTCGATTGCCTGTGGCTGGTCGCCGGTGGGGCTGTATTGTGAGGACAGTTGGAAATTCATAACCTACAAAGGTAATAAATTTCCATCACACGTGCAAGAGTGAGCCTCAACCACAAAACGACAGAATCAACGGGCGTTTTCCTCGGCTTTCTTCTTCTCAAGAAACTCGTTGATGCCGCACAGGTGCTCGCGCACACGGCCGCCTCCGAATTCATAGACCTTGCTCACGAGTCCGTCAAGGAAGTCGCGGTCGTGACTGACCACTATGAGTGTGCCGTCGAAGTCACGCAAAGCCTGTTTGAGGATGTCCTTTGTCTTGAGGTCGAGATGGTTGGTGGGCTCGTCGAGTATGAGCAGATTGACCGGCTCAAGCAGCAGTTTGATCATGCAGAGTCTCACGCGTTCCCCTCCGGACAGCACCTTGACTTTCTTCTGGTTCTCCTCACCTCCGAACATGAAGGCTCCGAGGAGATCCCTGATCTTGAGACGCACGTCGCCGACGGCGATGTCGTCGATGGTCTGGAAAACGGTGAGATTCTCGTCGAGGAGCGAGGCGCTGTTCTGGGCGAAGTAGCCGATCCTGACGTTGTGGCCCAAGGTGAGGGTGCCGTCATGTTTGATCTCGTTCATGATGGCCTTGACCATCGTCGATTTTCCCTCGCCGTTCCTGCCGGCGAAAGCCACCTTGTCGCCCCTCTCTATGGTGAATGAGGCGTTGGCGAACACCGGAACCCCGTCGTAGCTCTTGCCGACACCTTCGGCTATGACCGGATAGTTGCCGCTGCGCGGACACGGCGGGAATTTGAGTCTGAGCGCTGAAGTGTCTTCCTCGTCCACCTCGACTATCTCGAGTTTCTCAAGCCATTTCACCTTACTCTGCACCTGGAAAGTCTTGGAGTAGGTGCCTTTGAAACGCTCGATGAATTCCTTGGCCTCGGCTATCTGCTTCTGCTGGTCGTCAAACTGTTTCTGCTGTTGCTGGCGGCGTTCCTTGCGCAGCTCGAGGTAATGGCTGTAGCGGGCCTTGTAGTCGTAGATGCGCCCGAGAGTCACCTCGATGGTGCGTGTGGTGATATTGTCGATGAAACGGCGGTCATGGCTTATCACGACCACTGCCATGGGGCTGTTGATGATGAAATCCTCCAGCCAGCCTATCGACTCGATGTCGAGATGATTGGTAGGCTCGTCGAGCAGGAGCACGTCAGGCTTGCGCAGCAGGAGTTTGGCCAGCTCGATGCGCATTCTCCATCCGCCGGAGAATTCGGATGTCGGTCTGGTGAAATCTGACCGCATGAAGCCGAGGCCGAGGAGGGCTTTCTCGACATCTTCCTCAAAGTGTGTCATGTCTATGGCGTAGAACTTCTCGCTCACGGTGGCCACTTTCTCTATGAGAGCCATATAGGAGTCGCTCTCATAGTCGGTGCGTGTTGCCAGCTCATTGTTCATCGCATCAATCTCCGCTTCCATCTCGCGGAGGTGTGAGAATGCCATCGACGCTTCCTCGAATACCGTCCGGCCGTCGTCGGTCATCATGTGCTGCGGAAGATAGCACACCGTGCAGTCCTTGGGAACGGATACGGAGCCACGTGTCGGATTGCGCACACCGGCAAGAATCTTGAGCAGGGTGCTTTTGCCGGCTCCGTTCTTGCCCATCAGGGCTATGCGGTCCTTGGGGTTTATAACGAAAGATACATCCTTGAAGAGCGTGGTGCCTCCAAACTCCACTGTCAGTCCGTCTACAGATACCATTTCATGAAATTTTGTGCAAATCTACGAAAAGGTGGCTGAATATACAAATCCGGCCCTGTTTGCGGCCCTATATCCTCAGCCCTTTTCCGGCATTGTCTTCCCCGACTATATACTCCTCGTAGTATGCGAGGAGGAGTGTCGTGAGCGGCAGGGCTATGATCATGCCGATGAGGCCGAGCAGCGTTCCCCACACCGACAGAGACAGCAGGATTATCGCCGGATTGAGCCCCATAGCCTTACCCATGATCTTGGGGGTGAGGATGTAGTCGCAGATACACTGGCTGATGGCGTAGACCAGGCAGCATTTGCCGAAAAGCATCCAGAAACCCTCTGGTCCGGCCAGCGATGAGATGAAACATACGAATGCCACCGGTATGAGTGTGACGTATTGGAAGTAGGGGATCATGTAGAGCACACCGACAAGTATGCCGAGCACGATGGCCATGGGAATCCCGACGATCGAGAATCCGATGCAGTAGAACACGGCGGCGCAAAGTGCCAGAAGCGCCTGTCCGCGGAAATAGCGGTTCATGGAGGTCTTTATGTCTTCTGATACTTTCTCGGCTATCGGACGATATTTTTTCGGGACAAGGAGCTGGAATCCGCGCATCAGCTGGCGGTAGTCGAGGAGGATGAAGATGACGTAGATGAACGTCAGGAGCCATTCGAGGGCATGGAGCAGATATTCCATAGATGTGGAGAGGAGATTGGCCCCCTTGTTGATGAGCGACTCGAGTTTGCCACCTTCGATGAGTTTGCCCATTGTCTCGGCGTTGAAATAGCTCGAAAGGGTGTCGCGGATCTCCTTGGGGAGAAACGGGACGATGTCGCCTGAATCCGAGTACTTCTTTATCAGGATCGACATCTGGTTGATCTCGTCGATTATGGATGGTATGAACAGATATGCAAGGCCGACTATGGCGCCACCCACCACTCCGAGGGTGAGGAAAATGGCCACGATGTGCCACCGGATGCGCAGACGGTCCATGCAGAATTCCACCACAGGCTGGAGAATATAGGCTATGAGACAGGCCAGACAGAATGGAAGGAGGACATTACGCAGCACATTGACCAGATAGAAAGCTCCGGCAATGAACACGAGAGTGATGAGGATGCGGCACATCCGGTCGAAGGTGAAAGGTTTGCCCATGTGAGTGAATGTTGAAACGTAGCTATAAATAAAAAGCCCAAAGGTGGGAAAATGTTTGTCGGTGCGCGGTTTTTTTGTTAAGTTTGCAATGTGAAAAAGACAGTGCATGAAGATATAGCACGTGCCGTCGAGGTGATGAAATCAGGCGGCGTTGTGCTTTACCCGACGGATACCGTATGGGGGCTTGGCTGTGACGCTTCGTGTCCGGAGGCTGTGAGAAGAATCTATGCGATCAAGCACCGAGCTGACAGCAAGGCGCTTATCTCGCTCGTCGGATCGGATGAGGCCCTTGTGAAGTGTGTCGGGCCGTTGGCCCGGGAATATCACCGGCTGTCGGCCGAGGCATCAGGAAGACCTCTGACCGTTGTGTTCCCGCGCGCTGAAGGCATATCGGAATGTATGCTTGCCGATGACGGCAGTGCAGCGGTGAGGCTCACCTCCGAGCTTTATTCATCGGCTCTCTGCGAGGCTTTGGGCCATCCGCTGGTGTCGACATCCGCCAATGTCAGCGGCGAACCGGCTCCACGGTTCTTCAGGGAGATCTCTCCCGCCATCATGGGAGCTGTCGATTATATGGCCTGTTACCGCCGTGACGACGAGACACCTTCGGAGCCATCAAAGGTAGTAAAAATCCTTCCTTCGGGAGAGACAGTGATCATACGCCCTTGACAGAAAAACAGAAACTCAGGACTCTCTACGTGACGGTCGACTATCTGTCGACGCTCGCGGGGCTGGCGGCTTTCAGCATCGTGCGCTATATGGTGGTGCCCGGTCTGACTGAGCGTTACAGTTCTGTGTGGATGTTTTTCACTTCGGTAGGCGTGAAGCTGACAATGGCTATATGTCCGTTCTTCATGCTTCTTCTCTATTATCTGTCGGGCTACTATGTGAGGGTGATAGCAAAGTCGAGAGTCGGCGAGCTGCTCAAGACCGTGCTGTGTGTGGGCGTGGCCTCGCTGGTGTTCTTCCTTGTGGTCCTGCTTGACAATGTATTGCCGAGAAGGGTCTACAACTATGAGCTGATACTGCTTTTCTTCGCGATGATGCTCCCGATAGTCTATGTCCCGAGGTTCATTATCACCACATGGATAAGGAGCGTGAAGCGGAGTCAGCCGCCGGCGGATTATATGCTTGTCACTTCCGGAAATCCCGGTGAGCCCGAGTTGACATCCTGCAGCAATATCGGGAAGGAGTATGGCTTCCGCATAAAGGCCGTCTGCAATCTTGACCCGGACGGGCATGACTGCTGCCCTCCGGGGGTGGAGCAGGTGGCTCTTGAGAATATGGAGCGTTACATCAGGGAATCCGGAATACGTGGTGTGATGCTGAGTCCGGGTTCCATTGATTCGGACAAGACCATGACGCTGCTGTCGAGATTGTTCCCGCTGTCGATCCCGGTGATGCTGAGTCCCGATGACAAAGCCATCGTCACCGGACGTGTCAGATTTGACACTGTCACGGCAGAGCCGCTGACAGATCTCACAGATCCCTATCTGCCCGACTCGTTCATGGCCGTGAAGCGGATGATGGATATAGTGGTGTCAGGTGTGGGACTTGTGATACTGAGTCCGGTGCTTCTCGCTCTCGGAGTGTCCGTGCGGTTAGGATCGGCCGGTCCGGCACTGTATTCACAGGAGCGTGTGGGCTATCATCGCCGGCCGTTCAGGATTCTGAAGTTCCGGTCCATGGTGGTCGATTCGGAGCCTGGGGGACGCCCGCGTCTGTCGAGCGACCACGACCCCCGTGTGACACCTCTCGGCAGATGGATGAGGAAATATCGCCTTGATGAATTGCCGAATCTGTGGAATGTGTTCAAAGGGGATATGTCGCTTGTCGGTCCGCGTCCCGAGCGGAGCTATTATATAGAGGAGATATGCAAGAAAGCGCCACATTACACGCTGCTGCATCTTGTACGTCCCGGTCTGACATCCTGGGGGATGGTGAGATATGGCTATGCGTCGGACGTGCCGTCGATGGTGGAGCGGATGAAGTATGACATCCTCTACATACAGAACCTTTCGCTGGCGGTTGACCTGCGCATCATACTCCACACCGTGCGCACCGTCGTGAGAGGAGAGGGAAAATGATAAACCAAGATAAGAATCATAATATCAAGATAAGAATCATAATATATTGATGATAGCATCTGCAATACTTAAAGTGGGCTCCCGGCTCAACGAGATATTCATGAGGCTCCTTGCATGGAGAGAGAAGCATATCAAGGAGAAGACATTCGTCATCATCCTCGCGCTCATGGTGGGTGTGTTCGGCGGATTCGCCGCTCTGGTGCTGAAGTGGCTTATCCATACTATATCGTCGCTGCTCACATCTCACGTTGTGGTCAACGGCGGAAACTATATCTATCTCCTTCTCCCGCTGGCAGGTATACTTATCACGAGCATATATGTCAAATATATAGTCCATGACAATATATCGCACGGTGTGACGAGGGTGCTTTATGCGCTGTCGCAGAACAAGTCGCGTCTGAAGCGCCACAATATGTACACATCCGTTATAGCCAGCTCCATGACCATCGGATTCGGTGGATCGGTGGGAGCCGAGGGTCCGATAGTCTATACGGGAGCCGCCATAGGCAGCAATCTCGGCCGACTGTTCAGGATGTCGCCGCGTATCCTTATGATTCTCGTGGGGTGTGGTGCTGCCGCCGGCATCGCGGGTATTTTCAAGGCTCCGATCGCGGGTATGCTTTTCACTCTCGAGGTGCTGATGATCGACCTTACTACCGTGTCGGTTATGCCGTTGCTCATAGCCTCGATCACCGCCGCGACTGTTGCATACGCTTTCACGGGCTATGATGTGGAGTTCTTTTTTGTCCAGAGCGAGCCATTCATGACATGGAAGATCCCATACGCCATTCTTCTCGGCCTGTTTCTCGGATTCGTGTCGCTCTATTTCACCCGTTCGATGAACATGATGGAGAATATGTTCCGCCGTTTTCATTCCCCCTGGGCTAAAATCGCGATAGGCGGCAGCATACTGGCCATGCTGGTGTTCTTTTTCCCGCCGCTCTATGGCGAGGGATATTCGTCGATCATGGGGCTGCTTGACGGCAATACGGGGTCGATAGTCAACAACTCGGTGTTCTATGCCGACCGTGACAACCCGTGGTGGATTATGGGCTTCATAGCCGCGCTTGTGTTGCTCAAGACTTTTGCCACTTCCGCCACAAACGGTGGCGGCGGTGTCGGCGGAACATTCGCGCCGTCGCTGTTCGTGGGTTGTATGGCCGGTTTCCTTTTCGCCTACGGACTCAATTATTTCTTCGACCTCGGTCTCTCGGCCAAGAATTTCGCCCTGATGGGCATGGCCGGTGTCATGTCGGGTGTGATGCACGCGCCGCTCATGGGCATATTCCTCACGGCGGAGCTGACCGGCGGCTACGATCTGTTTCTTCCGTTGCTGATAGTATCGACCATATCATACGGTACGATCAAGTTCTTCGAGCCATACAGTATATACACCATGCGTCTGGCCCGCGAGGGGAAGCTGCTCACGCATCACAAGGACAAGGCTGTGCTGACACTGCTCAAGATGGACTCGGTGATCGAGACCGATTTCGTGTCGGTAAGCCCGGATATGGATCTCAGGGCCATGGTGGGGGCCATCTCACGCTCGTCGCGAAACCTCTTCCCGGTGCTCACGCCCGACAACAGGCTGATGGGTGTGGTGATACTTGATGAGATACGCAACATCATGTTCCGGCCTGATCTGTATAAGACCATGTTTGTCAACCAGTTCATGTCCATGCCGCCGGCCCGTGTGGAGCTCGGGCAGAGTATGGAGCAGGTGATGAAGACATTTGACTCGACCGGGGCCTGGAATCTGCCTGTGGTCGATACCGAGGGACATTATGTGGGATTCGTGTCGAAATCAAAGATTTTCAATTCATACAGACGTGTTCTGAGACACTATTCGGAAGATTAAGAAGTTACCGTATAGGACAAGGGTACAGAATAACAAAAGTCCAAAAGAAACAAACTTTTTATTTTTTGTTTCTTTTGGACTTTTGTTATTCTGTATCCTTGTCCTGAACGGGGTAATCCGTTATGCCTTGTAGAGATAGCGTTTGATGGAGCGTTTCGGAGTTTTCTCGAATTCCTCCTGCTGGATGCGGAATGACTGCACCTGAGAGTAGGCGGGCAGGTTGGAGTTGAGTGCGCGGATGTTCTCGTCCATGATCCGGCCTATCTCCTGTTCGTCGAGGCCCTGCTTGTTGGCATTTTCCATATCGGGCACTATAAGTGCGAGCAGACGCCCGTTGCCGGAGTCGATGATGAGTGATTCGGCTACGTAGGGGAGGTTGTTGAGCCTGTCCTCGATCTCCTCGGGGTAAATGTTCTGACCTGAGGCTCCGAGTATCATGTTCTTGTCACGGCCGCGTATGTAGAGGAATCCTTCGTGGTCGAGGTTGCAGATGTCGCCTGTCGACAGCCATCCTTCGGAGTCCATGGCAGCTTCGGTGGCCTCGGGGTTCTTGTAGTAGCCGAGCATGATGTTGTCGCCCTTCACTCTGAGGACACCGGGGATGTTGGCCGGGTCGGATGAGTCGATCTTAGCCTCCACGCGGGCGACAATGCGTCCGCAGGATGCCATACGGTTGTCGTTCCATGGGGCGTAGGAGATGAGGGGGCCGCATTCGGTCATTCCGTAGCCTACGGTGTAGGGGAATCCGATGCGGCGGAGGAACTTCTCAACATCTTTGTTAAGGGCCGCACCTCCGATAATGATCTGCTCGAGCTGTCCGCCGAATGTCTCCTTGAGACTGTCGAGAATGCGGGAATGCAGACGGTCGTCGACGAAGGGAACCATCATCATGAGTTTCATGAGCGGTTTCTCGAGCATCGGGAACACACGTGTGCGTATGATTTTCTCCAGAATGAGGGGCACAGCCACGATGTGGCGCGGCTTGACCTCAGCGAATGCCGAGATGAGGATGTGGGGCGACGGGGTGCGTGTGAGGATGCGGACGTGACAACCGCACACGAACGGACGGAGCATATCAATGGTGAGTCCGTACATGTGGGCGAGAGGCAGCATACAGACCACGCCGTCGCCCGGGCGGGTGGAGATGTTGTTGATGCAATACTCCACGTTGCTCCATAGCGAGCGGTAGGGGAGCATGACACCTTTGGAGAATCCGGTGGATCCGGAGGTGTAGGATATGAGGCAGAGTTCGTCGCGCGAGTCAATGTGATATTTCACATGGTCGCGTGTGAAGCGGTCGGGATATTCGTGGCCGAAGAGCTCGTTGAGATGTGCGCGTGTCTCCGAAAGTTTCGGATCGGCACTGTAGAGGAGCGAGTAGTCTTTGGTCGAGATGGCACCTTTGACCTTTGTCAGTGAGTCCGGGCTGAGTTCTTCCCATACGGCGTCGTCGAGAATGGCCAGTTTGGCGTCCGAGTGGTTGATGAGGTGCTGGATGTTGTCGGGCTTGAAATCAGCGAGAATCGGCACGATGACAGCACCGTAGGTGAGTGTCGCGATGAACGAGACGCACCACAGGGAGGAGTTCTTGCCGCAAAGCGCCACCTTGTCGCCGGGTTTGAGTCCAATCTCGCGGAAGAGGATGTGGAGCTTGGCTATCTTCCGGGCTACATCTTTATATGAAAGTGTGGTGGATGCATTCCCGAGGTCGGTGAGAGCCGGGCGGTCCCAGTATTCTCTTATTGCTTCCTGGAAATACAGGTTTAGGCTTTCGCTTTGTGTCATGATTGATTCTGATTCGATGGGGATTAGAAAGGGGTGAAACCGGAGAGGTGAAATTTCGGCACAAAATTACGAAAAAAGTGCAACTTTCATTGTCCGAAGTTATTAATAAACCTTAACAAAGCTCGTCTCTTCTCTAATAGCGTCGAGAGCCTGACTAAGAAGCGGAGACGTAGGGTCGAGCATACGGGCGGAGGGGTCTTTCGAGAGCCAGAGGAGCTGTTTCTTGGCATAGACACGGGTGTTCTTGGCTATGCGCGGGATGGCGGTATCACGGGTCATCACGCCGTCGAACATGGCGAACATCTCCTTGAAACCTACTGTGTTGAGCGAGTTGAGGTGGCGCAGGTAATAGACGCTTCTGGCTTCCTCTTCAAGGCCTTCGGCAATCATACTGTCCACACGGCTGTTGATGCGCGTGAAGAGCTGCTCGCGTGGCCATCCGATGGCGAGCTTCACAGTCCGGAAGGGGCGTTGCCTGGCCTGTCCGGTGAGAAGCGACGAGCAAGGCTTGCCGGCCTGAAGGCATATCTCGATGGCGTGGATGAGCCTTTTGTGGTTGGAGAGGTCGGGGGCTGTCGCGAGATATGCAGGGTCGAGACGACGGAGAGTGTCGTGGAGCGCCCCGAGACCACCGTCGGTGTAGATCGCGAGAGCCTGTGTGCGGACCTCGGGGGATATGGTTGGGAGTGGGTCGATGCCACGGGTTACGGCGTCGATATACATCATGGAACCTCCGCACAGCACGGCATAGTCACTTTTTCTCCAGATAGAGTCGAGACAGGCGAGGGCGTCGGTCTCGAACATGGCCGCGCTGTAGTAGTCCCGGAGGTCGAGGGTCTCGATGAAGTGGTGGGGCACCCGCGCGAGCTGTTGGCGTGAGGGGACCGCCGTGCATATCGGGATGCCACGATAAATTTGCCGGGAGTCGGCAGAGACGATTTCCGTCTGCAGACTCTCGGCAATATCTATGGCGAGCGCGGTCTTGCCGCTCGCTGTCGGTCCGGTTACTATTACAAGTGTTTTCACCCTTGGGCCACTAAGCGTGCGATCTCCACGATGACCTGCGTGGCTTTTTCCATGGAGGGAACCGGAACGAATTCGTAGCGTCCGTGGAAGTTGAGGCCTCCGGCGAATATGTTGGGGCAGGGAAGACCCTTGAAAGAGAGCTGCGCACCGTCGGTGCCGCCACGGATAGGCTGTACCTTCGGTGTGACCCCGGCGTCTTTCATGGCGCGGATGGCGGTGTCGATGATGTGCATCATAGGCTCGATCTTCTCGCGCATATTGTAGTATTGGTCCTTGATCTCGATCGAGGCGCATCCGGGGAACTCGTTGTTGATCTTGCGTGTGAGATGCTCGAGCTCTTTCTTACGGCGTTCGAAGCGGTCACGGTCGTGGTCGCGGATTATGTAGGTGAGCACTGTCTGCTCCACCGAGCCTTCGATTGATACGAGATGATAGAATCCCTCGTAGCCTTCGGTGTGCTCGGGTGTCTCCCAGCGCGGGAGCATGATGGCAAACTGGTTGGCTACCCTGATGGAGTTGAGCATCTTGTGTTTCGCGTAGCCGGGGTGGACGTTGCAGCCTTTGAAAGTGACCTTGGCCACGGCGGCGTTGAAATTCTCATATTCGAGCTCACCTATCTCACCGCCGTCCATTGTGTAGGCCCAGTCGGCTCCGAAGCGCTCCACGTCGAATTTATGTGCGCCCTTTCCGATCTCTTCGTCGGGGTTGAATGCGATGCGGATGTCGCCGTGCTTGATCTCCGGGTGGTGCATGAGATAGTCGACGGCGGTGATTATCTCGGCTATTCCGGCCTTGTCGTCGGCTCCGAGGAGTGTGGTGCCGTCGGTAACGATGAGATCCTGACCCTTGTAGTTCAGGAGCTCGGGAAACTGGGCCGGTGACAGGACGATTCCGGCGGCTGCGTTGAGGGTTATGTCGTTGCCGTCATAATTCTGCACGATGCGTGGCGACACATGGCGTCCGCTCATATCGGGGGATGTGTCGAGATGGGCAATGAATCCGACGGTGGGCACCTTGTGGTCGACGTTGGAGGGGAGAGTGGCCATGAGATAGCCGTTGTCGTCGAGCGAGATATCGGACAGGCCCATAGCGCGGAGCTCTTTCTCGAGCTCACGTGCGAAGATCATCTGTCCCGGTGTTGAAGGGGTCATGTTGGTGAGTTCGTCGCTCTGAGTGTCGAACTTCACATATTGGAGAAATCTATCTACGACAGTCATGATTCGGGTGTTTTCTGCAAAATTACTCAATTATGCCGGAGGGGACAAACAAAAGATGACTAAAAGGTGGGAAAGAGAGTGAAAAGATGTTGTAAAACATATTTTCATGCCTTAACTTTGCAGAAAATTTCATGGATATGGCAGATATAGCAAAGGAGTCCGAACGCGAGCGGACGGTGTTTTCCATACTGTTGGCGATAAGTTTCGCCCATCTTCTGAACGACATGATGCAGTCGGTGATACCGTCGATCTATCCTCTGATAAAGGAGAAATATGGCTTCACTTTCGGGCAGATCGGTGTGATAACCCTTATATTTCAGATGACCTCTTCGATGCTCCAGCCCATTGTCGGAAGGGTGGCCGACCGTCATCCGCAACCCTACTCCCTTTCGGTGGGTATGCTTTTCACTCTGGTGGGTATGCTCCTGCTCTCGATGGCCGACAGTTTCGGACTGATAATGCTCTCGGTGAGTGTGATAGGTCTCGGTTCGTCGATATTTCATCCGGAGTCGTCGCGTATAGCCCAGATGGCTGCAGGCCGACGCAAGGGGTTGGCCCAGTCTATCTTCCAGGTGGGTGGCAACGGCGGAAGTGCGGTGGGGCCTCTGCTCGCCGCGATGGTGATTCTTCCGTTCGGACAACACGCCATCGGATGGCTCGCGGTGGCGGCTCTGATGGCCAGCGCTACACTTTTCAGGGTGGGACGCTGGTACAGCGGCATACTTCATGGTGTGAGGAAGAGAAAAATCACTGTCAATCCGGCCGTCGGGGCTCTCAGCCGCTGGCAGGTGAACCGTTCGCTGTTTCTGCTGGGACTGCTGACATTTTCCAAATACTTCTTCATGGCGAGCATGACGAGCTATTTCACATTCTTCCTGATGGGTAAGTTCGGTGTGGGGATACAGACGTCACAGCTCTGCCTGTTCGCATTCCTTGCCGCAGTGGCGGTCGGGACTGTGGTGGGAGGAGGTTTCGGTGACCGCTACGGGCGCAAGCGCGTGATATGGATCTCCATATTGGGATCGGCTCCTTTCGCGCTTTTCCTGCCTTACGTGGGTTTGTGGGCCACTGTGGCGCTTGCCGTGGTGATAGGTTTCATCATCTCGTCCGCATTCTCGGCCATACTGGTCTATGCCACTGAGCTGAAACCCGGAAATGTCGGTATGATAGCCGGTATATTCTTCGGGCTCAATTTCGGCCTCGGAGGAATAGGGTCGGCGTTCTTCGGCTGGCTCGCCGACCGCACGAGCATTGAGTTTGTGTTTCAGATCAGCACCTTGCTTCCCCTGTTGGGAATATTCACCGGTTTCCTGCCTGACATAGAGCGGAAAAAGGAGTGAATCCCAAGAAGTTACCACCTGCAAGGATAAGGGTACAGAATAACATAAGGACATAAGAAACAAAAATTTTTTAGTTCATTTCCATCAGACTGAATTAAAAAAATAAGAATCTGTTTCTTGTGTCCTTATGTTATTCTGTACCCTTATCCTGGCCGGTAACTTCTTTTCTTAGAATGAGAAGTGGAACATGAAGCGGAGTCCGCCGCGGCAGGCGTGGGGATTGTCGCGGTAGGTGAGACGCCATGTATAGTCGACGCGCAGGCATCTGAAAAGGTTGTCAATGCCTATTCCCGCCTCTATGTAGGGGGTGCGTGTCATCATCTGGGTGTGGGCGTCGGCCGGAAAGCTGAGCAGGTCGGGGTGGAGCCACGGACGGTTGCGTCTGCTGAGATCGCCCCATAGGCCGCGGCAGAAGAAGGCCTCGCGAAGTTTGAGCTTCCTGAGCAGCGGGATATAGTTGAGTATGGCTCCGTTGGCCCAGTAGGTGACGTCCCATTGGGCGTATGAGTCGTTGATGAACTCCATGGGGTTCATGCAGCTGAATGATTCGAGCTGGATGAAGTAGGAGAGGTTGGCGTTGGGTATGAGCAGGTCAGGATAGGGTGAACGGCTCCATACGTGTCCGCCTTTGAGAAACAGATCGACATATCCGAAAGCCGATAGCCAGAAACGTTTGGAGAATGAGAGTTCGGTGACGTTCAGGCCGAATGTGTTGCCGAGGCAGTTGCGAGGCGCGAACGTGTGGCTGAGGGTTATGACCGGGGCGTCGAAGTTGATGGGGAGGCGGCCGGTCACCATCTGGTAGAACTTCTCGCCCGGGGCATATCTCAGCTCGATGGTGGCGGAGTTCATGGTGTAATGTCCGAGACTCTTCCCATATCCGTTGACGAAGGGGAGGAACCGTGTCGCTTCCTGCCGTGCGCTCTGCAGACGTGCCGTGATGGAGAGGTGGTTTTCCATCTCGCAGATGTATTCGAGTTTTGTGAGACGGCGGTAGAGCATCTGGAAGTCCTTGTCGCGGCGGAATGACATGAACATATTGTCCTGATTGTTGGAGACGAATCTCTGTCCGAGCATATTCATGTCATATTCGTGGGTGAGGCGCAGGGCATGGACCTGGAACTCCCGGGAGTGGTATGTCTTGTCGCGGAAGGAGTATTCGATCTCGCCACGGTATTTCCATTTTTGGTCTCTGAAACCGTAGGCTCCGTAGCCGCGGGCGAATATGCGGCGCGAGAGGTTGGCTGTGGTCATGCCGCCGAGACGCAGGCGGAAGCCTTCGAGTTCGTTGGATGAGAATGTGGATGTGAGAGGTCCGAGGTCAAACTTCGAGGCTGCCCCGGTGGTGATATATCCTGAAGCGAATGTCTTCACCACTTTCTCGCCCCAGTAGTAGAGCTTGTTGGAGCGGAGCTGCTGCATCATCCTGTCGATATGGCGCACACCCCGGCCGATGGGTGCGGTGCGGTTCTCGGCCCAGTAGACAGTGTCGCGGGCTTGTGCTCCGGGAGCGTAGATCTGCTGGAGTCCGCGGTCGAAGATCGACTGGTCGGGGGCAGGGTTGAAGTCGTGACCGGTGTAGACGGTGGTGCGGGCGGCATACATACCGGGAAGCGCCGGCAGCAGCGTGGCTTCGACTTCCATCCGGTCGGAGCGTTTGAGGCGCGAACCGTCGGGGGCACGGTCGTAGTCCTGGGTGATGAGGAGGTTGTCTATGAAGTTGAGATTGATGTCGTGGGGGACTCTCATGACAATGCGCCGGATGAACATGGTGGAGTCGCCCTGCGCGACGTAGAAGCGTCCGGTGAAACCGTAGGATGCGGGGTTGCGCGGCACGAATGTGAGCTCGACGCATCTCACGGAGTCGATTGTCACGGTGTCTGTGAGGTAAAACTTGTAGAAGTCGGGCGCGATACGTGACAGGGGGCTGACGAAGCGCTGCTGAAGGAGGGTGATGTCGTTGGCATAGACATCCACCTCGCGCATCACGTCCTCGTAGAACATCTGTGTGCTCGCGGGGTCGAGAAACTCGTCGAGGCCGGAGTTGCGTATGGCCTTGACATATTCCTTGCGCCCTTCTGACGGGTGGAGCCTGTGGTGGACCGACGAGAGTTTCTCACGCAGGGCCACGTTGAGGATAGGCTTGCCTGACAGGGCGTTGGTGTCGATATAGTCCTTCAGAAATCCGAAGCGTCTGTCGATGCCGTGTCTGGCGGAGTCGTTGAAGTGGTAGTCGTTGATGGCGAGTGTGATGCGCTCGTATTTGTCGTAGTTGTAGTTGTCGCGTCTGTCGGGATCGTTGATATCCGCCGTGGCCCGTATGCGTTCCATGAAGTCGACGGCCGGGTTGTTCTTCTTGGAATATTTTTCTTTCCTTGGCTTTGCAATGACAGTGCCGAGCATCACGCCCGTCGAGTGGAGGTCGAAGTCAAGTTTCATTTTACCCTTTCGGGGGGGAGCCGGGAGAGTTTTCGTGTCATAGCCCATGGCATCTCCCTTCACGGAGTCGAAGGGGAGCGCGGTGGTGATCCGGTAGGCTCCGTTGTCGTCGGTCAGAGTGCCGCGGTCGGTGCCTTTGAGAAGTATCGTCGCGAACGGTATCGGCTCACGGGTGAGTGAGTCGCGCACGATGCCTGTCAGTGTCACTGTCTGAGCGTTGCCTCCGAGGCAGGCTGCGAGCATGATGGACAGGGCGATATATAGCCTGAGAATTTTAGTCAAGATTGTACTGTTGGAAACTCTGAAAATGTTTAATTTTGCAAAATTACTCATTTTCCATCAAATCATCTTGCAATGGCACTCGAAATCGAACGTAAATTTCTCGTAAAGGACAGAAGTTATGTGGAAATGGCCATCTCACACGCTGAGATCCGCCAGGCCTACATCTCGGACAATGTGAACGGCACCGTGCGTGTGAGGGTGCGCGCGAACCGTGCGTGGCTCACTGTCAAGGGGGCTAACGACGGTGCGGTGAGACACGAGTGGGAGTATGAGATCCCTGTGGCCGACGCTGAGGAGATGGCGCGGATGCTGGCCGGTGGATGGGGCATAGAAAAAGTGCGCTATATCGTGAAATATGGCGCACATACCTGGGAGGTGGATGAGTTTCACGGCAGACACGAGGGGCTCGTGGTGGCCGAGGTTGAGCTTGAATCTGCTGAGACCGAGGTTGATCTGCCCGGTTTCGCGGGTGAGGAGGTCACCGGCGATCCGAGGTATTACAACTCGGTGCTTGCCGGCCGGAGAGAGGTATGAACAGTCATTTCTTGATCTTGCGTCCGAGATAGTAGTCGTTCCAGGTGTCGGAGGCATATCCGTCGCGGCTGCATCTGAATGAGTCCGGGTTGGCTCCCGAGATCTTTTTCCCGTTGTAGTAGACGTTCCAGCGGTCTTTGGCGTAGCCTTGGCGGAGTGCGCGGAAGCTGTCGGGGGATGCTCCGGAGATCTTCTTGCCGTTGAAGAAGACGTTCCATGTGTCACGTGCATATCCGCATCCTATGGTTGCGAATGATCCGCATGAGGCGTCCTTGATCTTGCGCCCGTCATGATAGACGTTCCATGAGTCCTTGGCATATCCGTCGCACATGGGTGTGAATGAAGATGCTGATGCGCCTTTCACGGGCCTGCCGCACCATGTGACACCGGATGAGCCGACGCAATAACCGTTGCCGCCTCCGTTGCCGTAGCATCCGTGGTCAAGGTCGTGGCATCCGCGTTCATAGCGGTGTCCGTGATGATTGTGGCGGTCTGCTCCGCAGCAGTGGCGCTGTGCGAGGCAGGGAGTGGCGGTGAAGAGGAGCAGCAATGTGATAAGGGAGAGCAGTCTGTTCATATTTCCTGTAGTTTGAAGTAGTACATCAATTTGGTCTCACCGGTGTTGATCCCTTCCCATACGCCGTATCTTACTGTGTTGACGAGAATCGAGAGATCCTGTGCGGCCAGCGAACCGGGGACATTGGGGAGAGTGAGATGGAGCTCAGGGGTGGAGGAGTGGTCATATCCCCAGTTGATCTGGGTGGCTTTGGCCGCGAGGGTGGAGTTGGTCGAGAATACGTCGGCTGATGCTGTCATGGTGACGTCGAGTGTCGCAGCCGTGCCCTCGAGCGGAGTCCAGTAGAGCTGTGATTGCGGTATGTCTATCCGGAAGTGGCCGGTGGAAGAGACCTGGAATGTCCGGTCGAGCAGTTCGCCGGATGTTGAGCGGGCCTTGATGGAGATGCTGATGCGGCCAACGCATTCGAAGTCGGGCATGACGTTGAACACGGTCTGTTCGAGATTGTCGGCGATGATGATCTGTGCGTCGAGGGAGTTCTTTTCGGCGAGGGTGCCCACCACTGACAGGTTGAGGCGTCCGGATCCGACGGTATTGAGCGGCACTTTGAAAGCGAGTGGGTCGCCCGAGAAGGGTTTCTCGGCTATGGGGGTTCCGTTGGCCAGAAGATTGACCGACTTCAGAAGCACCCCTTTGGGGGCGTGCATATCGACATCGCTGACGTTGACCGTGAGCTGGTCGGCGGTGGTGTACCATGCCCATGCTGCTGACGGGTCTACGCTGACAGTTGCGGATATGTCGACACCGGTGGTGTCGATGAGCGAGGGTTTGGGCTCGTCGTCGTCGTCGCTGCCGCATGAGGCGGTGGTCAGGGCGACGAGGGCTGAGAGTGCGATGTAATGGAGTCTGTTCATGTTTTGATCTGATTGGAACTGCAAATATACTCTTTTTTTCCTCCGGTTCAAAACAAAAGTGGCCCGGCACGGCCTGTGTGGGGCTGTGCCGGGCTGTTTCATTGAGTCTGCCGCGTAGCGTCAGGCCTGTGTCTCCATCTCGGGGGCAATGAGCTTGTAGCCTTTGCCGTGGATGTTGATGATCTCGATGGAGGGGTCGTCTTTGAGGTGCTTGCGGAGCTTGGTGATATAGACGTCCATTGAGCGGGCGTTGAAGTAGTTGTCGTCTATCCAGATGGTCTTGAGCGCGAAGTTACGCTCGAGGATCTCGTTGACGTGGGCACAGAGAAGGCTCAGGAGCTCGCTCTCCTTGGTGGTGAGCTTCGTCACCTTGTCGTCGATGAGAAGCACCTGCTTCTGTGTGTCGAAGGTGAACTTGCCGATCTTGTACATTGTGATCTCCTTGCCTTTCTTGCCACGGACGCGGCGGAGGATGGCTTCGATGCGGAACACGAGCTCCTCCATAGAGAACGGTTTGGTGATATAGTCGTCGGCTCCGATCTTGAAGCCTTCAAGAATGTCCTCCTTGAGGGATTTTGCGGTGAGGAATATGATGGGCACTTCGGAATTGACAGTGCGTATCTCCTGAGCGAGTGCGAAACCATCTTTCTTGGGCATCATCACGTCGAGCACGCAAAGGTCATATTTTCCTTTGAGGAAGGCTTTGTAGCCACTTTCGCCGTCGGGGTAGAGGTCGGCGTTGAACCCCTTTGCCTGAAGGTATTCCCGCAGGAGCATTCCGAGGTTTTCGTCGTCCTCACACAGTAGTATGCGCAAACGTTCTTCCATAATTTTTCAGTTTTGTGTTATAGGTAGAGTTATTATAAATTTTGTTCCTGTATTGAGCTCGCTCTCCACGGCTATGTCGCCGCCAAGTTCGGTGACCATCTTGCGGACATAGGCCAGGCCGAGGCCGAAGCCTTTGACGTCGTGGCGGTTGCCAGTGGAGACGCGATAGAATTTCTCGAATATCTTCTTGAGGTCCTCGCGGCGCATCCCGATGCCGTTGTCGGTGATGGATACCTCGAACCGTTCCTGTCCGTGGGCCTTCACGTCGCGGGTGGCCACGGTGAGATGCAGGGGGACTTCCTCGCGGCGGTATTTCACGGCGTTGTCGAGCAGGTTGAAGATGACGTTGGTGAAGTGCATCTCGTCGACATTAACGGTGGAGTCCTTGGCCCCGAGGATCGTCTCGATGTGGCCGCCGTATTTCTCAACCTTGAGCTTGAAGGTGGAGGTGATATTGGCTATGAGGACGTTGGCGTCGACATCCTGCAGGCGCAGTGTGGCCCTGCCGCGGTCGAACATTGACATCTGGAGCACTTTTTCCACCTGGAAGCGGAGGCGTTTTGTCTCGTCGTTGATGACGGTGGAGATGTGGCCGAGCATGGCGGGCGATTTGAGCACGGCGTTGTCGTTGAGCATCTGTGCGGCCAGCGAGATGGTGGATATGGGGGTCTTGAACTCGTGGGTCATGTTGTTGATGAAGTCGTTCTTCATCTCGGTGAGCTTCTTCTGGCGGAAGGCGAGGATGATGGTGCAGACGAAGGTGACGAGGAGAATGAATGTGAAGATGAACGACGGGATCATGAACCGTATGGAGTCGAAGATGTAGTCGCTCTTGGTGGGGAAGTAGACCTTGAGGTAGTACATCTTGTTCTTGGGGTCGTTGGGGAAGAGTGTCTGGACGAACATACTCGACTCGTCGGAGAGTGTGGGGTGATATTCGGCAGAGCGGTAGACAATGGCACCGACGCGGTTGACCACGGCATATTCAAACGGGAGTGTGAGGCCGTTGTTGTCCAGCTCGGAGCGGAGATAGCGTGAGATGTCGGCCGAGTCGGCGCGCTCGGTGATGGGACGGTTGCTCGACTGGTTGATGATGCTTAGGATCACCTCGTCGAGAAGCCCTTTCTGGTAGAGGTATTTTCCGTGCATCAGCTCGCGCATGGAGCGGTTGGCCTGATTGCGGTCAACGTTCATCTTGAGGGTGAGATCGTAGTTGATCCCTTCGGAAGAGGTGAACTTGTTGTTGATTCCCACGGTGCCGTCGGCGTTGGTGCGGGGATAGTAGCGGGTCTCCATGGAGGCCATGTCTTCCTCAAGGAAGTGTTTGGTCTCGTCCTGTTCCAACCGGGTGGTGACGGCATAGAGCGACCGTTTCACCCCTTCGGCGAACTGGTCGTCGCGCATCTTCTTCATGTTGTTCATGTACACGATCTGTACATAGAGCAATCCGCAGAATGTAAGCGCCATTATGATGGTCAGATACCAGATTGTTGACTTTTTCATATACTGATGCGGGTGCTTTCCCGCATGGGCAGGGAAGGCTTTATAGATTTAACAAACGGAATGTGCAATTGTTGAAATTTTAATTAAAATGTTATGATTTTCTAATTTAACACTAAGTGCCAAAATTAACATAAAAACGTGAAATACGCAAGAATATTTCATAAGATTAGAAAAAGTTGGGAAAAACAATAACCGACGGGCGCACGTTTTAAGATTATGAAACATTTACGCTACATATTATTAGTGCTCGCTGTGGCAGTCTCGGCCAGAGCCGGACGCGCGCAGGTGGGCGTGAAGAGCAATCTGCTTTACGATGCCCTGCTGAATGTCAACATTGCCGCGGAGGTGAAGGTGGACGACCGCTGGAGTGTGGATGTGATGTTTGACTACAACCGCTGGACTCTGTCGCACGGCAGGCGCTGGCGCCACTGGCTTATCCAGCCGGAGGGGAGGCTGTGGCTTGATGAGGCCCTGGAGGGAAATTTCTTCGCCGGCCATCTGTTTGGCGGGCAGTTCAACGTGATGTTCGGCCGCAAAGGGCGCTGGCAAGGTCCTGCCGTGGGGCTTGGCGTCGGATTCGGCCATGCATGGCGGCTTGGACGTCATTGGTCGGTCGAGGCTGAGATCGCCGTGGGTTACGCGCGTTATTTCTACGACAAGTATGAGTGCGGGAGCTGCGGGCAGAAGGTGGCCCACAGGACCAAGAATTATTTCGGCCCCACAAAGGCAGCTCTGTCGGTGGTCTATCTTTTCGGGACTGAATAGGAAAAGGACAGTATGACGGTATCAGGAAAGGGATACAGAGGGACAAAGGGGCAAAAGGAACAGATATTTTTTTAATTTGCCGGGCTTTATATCCCTTTCTTTCATCTTATTTTCTCCCTAAAAGAATTTGTTCCTTTTGACTTTTTGTCTTTCTGTATCCCTTTTCCTGATCGGTAACATCGGTGACAAGTGTGACGGACGGTTCCCTCCGGCGCTGCCTCTGACAGGCAGTCTGCATCGGAAAAGGAACCGTCCGCACGGATCTATGTGTGTGTTTTTGTATGGTAAGTGACTGTGTTGTGTCAGAGGCTTCCGATCACGAGGAATGTGAGGCCCACAAGGAGGATGGAGAGGTCGATGACCTTGAGGCGGATGTTTTTCTCGTGGAGGGCAATGACGCCGTAGAGGAAGGAGACTATGACGCTTCCACGCCTGATCATGGAGACGACGGCTATCATTGAGTCGTCCATCGACAGGGAGTAGAAGTAGGCGATGTCGGCCACGGTGAGGAACACCGAGATGAGCGGTATGGTCCACCGCCAGCGCAGCGGTGTGGCCGACGGGTGTACTTTCATGATCACTCCGAGTGTGATGCCCATGATGATGAGCTGGTAGAGTGAGTACCATGCCTGTACCTCCAGTGGTTCATAGAGTGTGAGGAGATACTTGTCATAGAGGGCGCTGACGGCTCCGAGGGCGGTGGCACCGATGGCCATCCAGAGCCAGCGGCTGTGTTTGAACGAGAAGCCCTCGCGGCTGCCTACGCGGCTTATGAAGAAGAGCGACCAGAATCCGAGGAGGACGCCTGCCCATTGCCACAGGTTGAGCCTCTCGCCGAAGATGGCGAGCGCGCCTACAAGCACGAGCACTGGACGCGAGGCGTTGACCGGTCCGGCTATGGTGAGGGGCAGGTGTTTGATGCTGGCATAGCCCAGCAGCCATGAGGAGAGGACTATGAAGGATTTGAGCAGTATGGCTCCGTGGCCTTCGAGGGTGTTGCCCAGGCCGTAGTTGCCGTGGGCGAGGCCGATGATGATCACGGGGCACATGAGCATGGCTCCGAAGAGGGTGTTGAGGAAGAGGACGCCGAGCACGCTGTTGCGTTCGACGCTGAGCTTCTTCATCACGTCATAGAAGCCGAGGCACAGGGCCGACAGGGTGGCGAGGAGTACCCACATGGATGCGTCAGGCTATTGAGGTGGTTTCTGTTCTGTCGGCTGAGGCTATGCTGTTGGCCATGGCCACTGCCTTGGTGATGTGGTCGCAGATATGGTCGGTGCCGAGGAGGCGGTCGATGCCTGCCTTGACGAGGGACTCACGCACGTTTTCCTTGACTCCGGAGAGCACTACGTGTATCCCGGCTTCTTGTGACGACTTGATGAGTATCTCGAGGTTGTGGATGGCGGTGGAGTCGATGAACGGCACCTTGCGCATACGTATGATGCGCACAAGGGGTTTGTTGCCGAGCGTCGAGCGCATGAGCTCGTCGAACTTGGTGGCCACACCGAAGAAGAACGGACCGTCTATCTCGTAGACCTCCACGCCGGGGTTGACGTTGAGCACCTCGTGGATTGTGGTCTCCGAGCCGTCGGCGATGTCGAGCTGGTCGGAGTAGACCTTGATCTCGGTGTTTTCCATGACGCGGCGCAGGAAGAGGATCACGGCGAGGAGGAGGCCCATCTCGATGGCTATCGTGAGGTCGAAGATGACCGTGAGGAGGAATGTGATGACGAGCACGGAGATGTCGCTCTTGGGATTGTGGAGTATGCCGCGGATTGTGCGCCAGCCGCTCATGTTGTAGGCCACGACAATGAGCACGGCGGCCAGGCATGACATGGGCACGAGGTTGATCAGCGGCATGAGGAAGAGGAAGATGAGGAAGAGCACGACAGCGTGGATGATTCCGGCCACGGGGGTGCGTCCGCCGTTGGTGATGTTGGTCATGGTACGTGCGATGGCGCCGGTGACGGGTATTCCGCCGAAGAAGGGGACCACGATGTTGGCCATGCCCTGGCCTATGAGCTCTGTGTTGGAGTTGGTGCGCGATCCGGTGACGCCGTCGGCCACTGTGGCCGAGAGGAGGCTCTCGATGGCGCCGAGGATGGCTATGGTGAATGCCGAGGGGAGCAGGCGGTTGATGGTGGCCATGTTGAGCTCGAAGCCGTGGGGCTGGGGAATGTCGGTGGGGAGGGAGCCGAAGCGGTCACCGATGGTCTCGACCTCGAGGCCCGGGATGAAGTAGACGGCCACGCTGACGATGATGATGGCTATGAGCGCTCCGGGAAGACGGCGCGACACCTTGGGGGTGAGGATGATGATGAGCAGCGAGACGATGCCGACGGCGAGGGTGGTGAGGTTGACATTGCCGAGATTACCCAGATACATTCCCCATTTGGGTATGAACTCAGAGGGGACGTTCTTGAGCCCGAGGCCCAGGAAGTCGTTGATCTGGGTGGAGAAGATGGTGAGGGCTATACCGGCGGTGAAGCCGACCACGATGGGGTAGGGGATGAATTTGATGACCGTGCCCAGACGGAAGCATCCGAGGGTGACGAGGATGAGACCGGCCATGAAGGTGGCCACGGCGAGTCCCTCGAGGCCGAAGGTGGAGATGATGTTGTAGACGATAACGATGAATGCGCCCGTGGGGCCTCCGATCTGCACCGAGCAGCCGCCTGCCGCCGACACGATGAAGCCGCCGATGATGGCGGTGATGAGGCCTACGGTGGGGCTGACGCCGCTGGCGATACCGAACGCGATGGCGAGGGGAAGGGCCACGATGCCCACGACGATGCCCGCCACGAGGTCGGACTTGAATTTTTCCATTGAGTAGTGACTCAGCGCCGAAAGGAGTTTGGGCCTGAAGTCGATCGGACCTGATAAGTTCATATCTTACAATCTTTTTACGTTATTCTCATTTTCTCATTCTCACGGATGAAGGGGTGGGTGTGAGAGATTCTCATGGACTCCCGTTGGCCGTGAGAGTGAGAAATGAGAATGGCTATACCCTTGAAATGAGGGTGCAAAATTAGTGAAAAAATCTAAAATGCAGGCCCGTTTGGAGAAAAAATGCAAATTTTTATTCAACAGACGTCGATATCTACCCTTCCGTTGGCTTAATTTAACTGTAGTGTGCCATTTTATTGCCCAAGTGGCATGGTAATTTTGCGGTGTGATTCAGAAATAACCTCTTAACACAGATATATCATGGCTTCGATCAACCGCACGGATCTCATTCAGGTCACCGGACGCCACGGAGGCTCGACGGTGATAGCGCTCACCATCAGCGGCGCCTCGTCGATAGGCGACGTGTTCAGGCAGGTACGCTCCTCGGCTCCCGAGGGGTGCGGCATCATAGCCCTGTCGCTGCGCAACCGTACCCAGGGCTGGACCCAGCAGCACAATCTCGTGTTCCGCAAACCGCGCGTGACTGTGGGACGTGCCGAAGCAGCCGGGGCGAGGAGTCTGCCCTCGCTCTTCGATCAGGCATGAGGTCTAAAGTTACTGATCAGGAAAAAGGATACAGAGGGACAAAAGTCCAAAAGAAACAAAAAAAATTTGGGGATTCAGATCCATCAGACTGAATAAAAAAATATGTTTCTTTTGGACTTTTGTTCCTCTGTATCCTTTTCCTGACCGGTAATTTTTTATTGCTTACCGAGTCCTCTCTGACGCTCCGATTCGTCATGGTCGCCGAGGTCGGAGTAGATGTCGGCGAGCAGATTGTGTATCTTCCGCTGCAGACGGCGGGGGATGGTGCCCCCTTTGCGGTGGATGTCCTCGATGGCCATGCACCGCTCGATGGCATTGACGTTGTCGCCGGTGGAGTGGTGGGCGGATGCCATGAGATAGAGCACCTCGGGGTCGTCGGGGTTGATGTCGTGGAGTATGCGCAGGTCGTTGAGCGCACTTGCATGGTCGCCCAGCATGGTGTGGGTCCTGGCGCGTCCTGACAGCGACGGGGCGTGGCGGTCAGAGAGGCTCAGGGCCTTGTCGAAGTTGGAGAGGGCGGGAAGCGGCATCTCGTCCTGCAGGCAGTCATATCCCATCGAGCAGTATTCCTCGGCCAGCTGGGCCATGCGTTCATCCCGGCCGGCCAGTTCGCGGGTGAGCTCTTCCACACGCGCTTTCAGCCGCGAGGCTATGGCGAGTTTGCTCCGCGCGAAGCGCATGAGCACCGGGTCGGTGAGATGGGGGCGGAGTATTGTGGCCTCGATGAACCGGTCGAAGGCGGCCGGGAGGTCTCCCGCTCCGGCGAGCCGCAGGGCCTCGGAGTAGCAGACGTCGGCATGGGCGTTCTCAAGGGCTTCGCCAATCAGCTCGGGGCTGTTGAAGGTGGCGGCGAAGCGTATGATGGCCGGGTTGACAAAGATGTCGCGGTCGGCCACGGTGGAGCGCAGGGTAAGTCCCTCAAACGAGCGGCAGCGCGACAGGGCCACGTAGGTCTGCCCTCCGGCGAAGGCTCCGCGTCCAAGGTCGATCACGACATTATTGAATGTCAGTCCCTGGCTCTTGTGTATGGTGAGTGCCCAGGCCAGTTTGACGGGATATTGCTTGAAGGTGCCGAGCACCTGCTCGGTGATCTTGCGTGTGGAGGGATCGTAGTTGTAGCGTATGTTGGCCCAGATTTCCTTCTCGATGGCGTGGCGGTTGCCGTTCTCGAGGGTCACCTCGATGCGGTCGGCGGCGAGTGCGGTGACTGTGCCGAGGGTGCCGTTGACCCACCTGTGGTCAGGGTCGTTCTTGATGAACACCACCTGTGCCCCTTCCTTCAGCGTGAGCTCCAGGTCGGTGGGGAGTGAATTGTCGGGAAAGTCATTCTCGATCACCCCCATAAATGTGAATTCCGGACGCTTGATGGCCCCGAGATGCCGCTCGTTGATATAGTCCACCATGTCGCGGCGCGTGGCCAGGGTCATGGTGAGCCGTGTCTCGGCCTCGGGGAGTGATCCTTCGGCCACCACGCGTGAGTTGAGGCGTGCCAGATCGTCAGGGGTGACGCGGCATGAGCGTATGCGGTCGAGCATTCCGATGAATTCGGGGTCGTTCTGGCGGTAGATCTTGCGCAGCTCGATGGGCACGAGGCGCAGCGAGGCAAAGGCTTTGGCCGAGAAGAAGAAGGGGTCGGGGTAGTGGAGGCGGAGTATGGCGCGCATATCTGCCGACACCACCGGCTCGAGCTGGAAGATGTCGCCCACGAGGAGGAGCTGCTTGCCGCCGAACGGGAGGCGGTGGTTGCCGGTGTAGTGGCGCAGCAGGCGGTCAATGAAGTCAATGGTGTCGGCCCTCACCATCGAGATCTCGTCGATGATGATGAGCTCGATCTTGCGGATGAGCTTGACCAGCCATGCGGGATATTTCATGCGCTCCTTGAGGAGCGGCCGCGAGAAGTCGGGGTCGTCCTCGAGCACCGGGTGGTGGGGGAGGCGGAAGAATGAGTGCATGGTCTGTCCGCCCACGTTGACGGCGGCTATTCCCGTAGGCGCGAGCACCACCTTTTCTTTTTTGAGATTGGCGGTGATGTAGCGCAGGAAGGTCGACTTGCCTGTGCCTGCCTTGCCGGTGAGAAAGACTGACTGAGAGGTATATTGCAACAATTCCCAAGCCTTTTGGAACTCGGGATTGTCAAGGTCTATCCGCTCCCCGCCGTCGCTGTCGGGCCGGGGAGCGGAAGATTTCTTATCGGACATGGGTTCAGAATTTGAATCCGAGGGTGAGCACTATGGAGTTGTTGTGGTCGGTGATTGAGGCTTTGGGTGCGCGCACGGCATAGTTCTCGATGTCCACGTAGTCGGTGAAGGCGTGGTAGTCGCTCTTGCGGTAGCGGTGCACGTAGGCCAGGTCGGCATAGAACCGTTTGTAGCGGTATCCCAGACCGGCGGTGACATACTGTGTGGAGCGGTCGAGCGTGTAGGAGGGCTGTGTCTCGGTGTCGTCGGGACCGGAGGTGTAGATGTAGTTCACTTGGTCGGGAGCCGGATCGAGTATGTCGTTCTTCACGGGTGATGACTCGTAGCTGTATCCCGCGCGGAGCGACAGCTGGGGAGTCACCCTCAGCTCGGCGCCGAGGCGGAGGATGTTGGTGCTCTGATAGTATGTGGAGATGTCCTCGTTGACTCCCTTGTATGAGTTGCCGTTCCAGTCCTGCACGTTCATGGAGGAGTAGCCGCGGTATTCGTAGTCGGCGCTGATGATGGCACGTCCGCCTATCACACCTGCCGCGCCCACGAGCAGACGCCAAGGCGAGCGGGTCTTGAAATCGAATTCGTCGAAGTCGGTATATTCGGTTCCTCTCACCGGTGTGCCGTCCACATAGTCAGGCGACATGAAGTCATACGACGCTGCGGCCTGTCCCTCGTAGGTGAGGTTGTACCACGTGGGGGTATGTATGGCCAGACCGATGCGGAATTCGTTGACGGGCTTGAAGATAAGACCGGCCTTGAGGTTGAATCCGCTGCCGTAGATGCGTTTGTAGTTGTCAAGGGCCATAGAGCCGTTGCCATTGGTGTATCCGGCCTCGCCGTAGGGCACGTTGGCGTTGCTGAGGCTCTCGGCGTAGGTGGTGTATTGCTTGAACTCTATGTCGGTGATTCCGAATCCGATACCCCAGTAGACGGTGTTCATCACGTTGCCTCCGAAGTTGATGGCATATTCATCGACATATCCGCGCTCCTCCACGTCGAAGTATCCGCGGGCCTCGGTCGGGGTGTCGTAGTTGAATAGTCCCGAGTAGACGTTCGAGCTGTTGCCATCGGGAGTGATTCCGTAGGCGTTGTACATCAGGATGCTTGTCCAGGGTGCGGCTATCTGGTAGTCCTGATAGGGATTGTATTCCCCACCGGCGTAGAGCTGGTTGGGATAATAGCCGTCCAGGGTGGTGTTGTTGGCCACGAAATTGGTGTATGAGGTGGCCAGGTGTCCCAGCTGTCCGCGGTAGTGGCGGTCAAACGAGGCCACACGCGAGTATGATGCTCCCCAGTTGAAATAGGGCATCGACTCGGAGTTGAGGCGCACGGCCCCGACATAGCCGAAGTTGTTGCAGCTAACCCTGGTCTTGCTCAGCGAGGTGGTTCCTTCCGGTCCGGCTGCCTTCGAGTTCATCATGTTGATGTCGAGAGTGGCCGAGATGTCGCTGGAGCGGAACACTCCGATGCCGCCGGGGTTCTGGTTGAGGGTGGAGATGTCGCCTCCGAGAGCTGTGAACGCGCCGCCCATCGACATGAATCGGGCCGAGCCGCGCAGGTCGCTCTGGGAGATCGAGAAAGCGTCGACAGCCGTCTGTGCGGCCATGACGGAGGGGATTGTGAGGATGATCCCCGCTAAGAGTGTCTTATTCATGCGTTTCGTCTGTTTTGTCAGTTGAAAGATGAGAGAGAGGATGATATATCAACAACGTTCTCCCCGGCCCGAAAGTTTTTAATGCCGGGGCCGGGGGAATGCTGTGGGTTTCAGATCAATGGCGTCCGCGTCCGCCGCTGCTTGAGCGACCGCCTCCGCGGCTTCCGCCTGAGAATCCTCCGCCACGGTTGCCGCCTCCGCTGTTATACGATGGTGTGCGGCTGCCGTTGGTGTTGTAGGAGGGACGGTTGTAGTTGTTGTTATTGTTTGAGTTCGACGGGCGGTTGTAGTTGTTGTTTGAGTTGGATGGACGTGTCTGTGTGCCGGTGCCTACAGACGGGCGTCCCGACGGGCGGTTGTAGCCGTTGTTTGAGTTGGACGGGCGCGATTGTGTGCCTGTGCCTACCGACGGACGGCCTGACGGGCCATATCCTCCGTTGTAGCCCGGACGGGCGCCTGCGGCACCCTGATGGCGGTTGCCACCCACGCCCACAGCCGGACGGGTATTGTTGCCTGGACGGCCTGCCGCGCTTCCCGACGGATGACGGCCCGGACGTGACAGTCCTGCACCGGGATGACGGGGGTTATACGGTCTGCTCCATCCCCAGGAGGGTCCCCAGGTCCAGCCCCATCCCCATGATGGGCCCCAACCCCATGACGGGCCCCAACCCCAGTTCCATGACCAGTAGGGGTCATACCACGAGTTCCAGTACCATGCCGATCCCCAGCGCCATCCGGGACTCCAGTAGGGGTTGTACCACGGCGAGTATGACGGGTAGAAATAGTCATATCCCCAGTAGGACGACGGAGTGTTCACGTAGATGTTGACCTGTGTGGGTTCGGAGTAGTATGCGGCCGCGAGCTCCTGATCGCCCGAACCGCTCACCACCTCGGGGTTGTAGAACTGCTCGATGCGGCGGGTGTAGGCGAAGTCGGTGGCCGTGGTGTCCTCCGTCAGCGAGTCGGTGGCGAAGATGCCGCGGCGGTTGTAGTCGTCCACGCTTATCTGGCGGGTGCCGTTGATGGTATATGTGTCGGCCGAAGGATATTCAGCCACGACAGGGCCGGGGGATGTATTGAGATAGAATGGCTTGTCCTGCCTGGGTGGCACGACGCTGCTCTGCTTCGGTTCTTTCGAGGCGTCGTAGTAGAGGTCATCGTCGTAATATGACTGGGCGGTGACGGTACCTGACACTAAGGCCATGGCCACAGCGGCTGTCAGCAGGGTTATACGTTTGATATTCATAATTCTTTTCAGAGAGTAGGGTTATTCAGATGGTTAGACGGACAATCCCGTCATAGGTTTAACAATCGGGAGAGCCTTTTTCCACTAATAATCACAAAAATATGAAAAAATTCCCGCGCCTGCAAATTATTTTTTCATTTTCTCATCAGACAGCACATCTTTGACGGCATCAGATTGTATCAGAGAAGGGTACAGAAAAACAAAGGGACAGAAGAAACAGAAGTATTTTTTTGTTTGACGGCTTGATATCCCCGATATATCACTTCACTCCTTATTCTAATCTTATTTTATATCCTCCCCTAAAAGAATTTGTTTCTTTTGTCCCTATGTTTTTCTGTACCCTTCTCTGATACAATCTGATGCCGTCTGATGCCATCGAATATGCCGTTGATTTCAATCATATTTTGTAATTTTGCGCTTATGAAACCTCAACGCTGCTCCGAAATAGAACTCCTCCGCATCATAAGTATGCTTCTCGTGCTCATCGTCCATATTGACGGTGCATCCCTCGGCCTCCCTGACGCCCGTCTCGGCCTTGACACCCCGCGCGACTGGTGGCGTATAGCCGTCGAAGCCATCGCGATCATCGGAGTCAACTGTTTCACACTCATCTCAGGCTATTTCGGCATACGTCTGCGCATACGCTCGGTGGCCGCATTCCTATTCCAGTGCATATTCTATGCCGTCGGCATAGCCACCCTGGCCTGTCTTGCCAACCCCGTCCGTTATGGCCTGGACTATTGGGCCGAGAGCTGGATGGTGCTCACACATACCGACCTCTGGTATGTCCCCGCCTATTTCATGCTAATGCTCCTAAGCCCGATGCTCAATGCCGGTTTCGCCTCAATGACACGACGTCAGGCCATCGCCGTCACAGCCGCTGTCGTGACTTTCAACCTTTGGGCCGGATGGATATGGCAGCAACCGTTCAATCCTACGGGCTACACTGTCATGCAGCTCGTCATGATCTACATGATCGGACGGTGCGTCAGCCTCTTCCCGCGTCCGTCACGCACCGGCGGGTTCGTCTGGATCGCCGTATGGGCGCTCTCCACAGCAGCCATAGCCGCGACCTGCTTTTTCACGGACACACTCAGGGCCTTCGCCTACAATTCTCCGTTTGTTATCCTCTCGTCCGTCTCGCTCCTCCTCTTCTTCCTCAGTCTCAACCTTCGCTCGAGTGTGGTCAACTCACTTGCCCGGGCATCGTTCGCTGTCTATCTGGTCCACAAAGCCCCGGTGGTGTGGGGCGGATTCATGAAACCTTTCGTGGTGAAATGCTGGGCCTCGATGTCGCTCGCCGGTTTCTCGGTCACAGCCCTATTGCTCGCCACCGGTATCTATCTCGCGGTGGTTCCCCTCGACATCCTCCGGCGCCGCATCTCATCACTGATCATAAAATGATTGTTTGACGGTATCAGAGAAGGGTACATAAAAACATAGGGACAGAAGAAACAAAAGGATTTTTTAGTTTGACGGCTTGATATCCCAAATGTTTTCTGTCACTTCTTATTTTAATTTTATTTTTATCTTCTCGCCCTTAAAATTTTGTTTCTTTTGTCCCTATGTTTTTCTGTACCCTTCTCTGATACAATCTGTTGATGAGGTATGACTGCAGAGGTCTGTCGCCCAAGCGTTTCCCATGGGGGAATGTGTGTGAATCACCCACGGCTTCATACATCCTGTCATCCTCGAGCCTGTCAGTTCCGGCAACACTCATCCCACGCATCTCACGTCCCGACAGTCTGAGCCTCACGGGATAATCCTCGTAGGGGAGGGCTTCATACACTGCAATGGGGGTGATATCACCCTTCAGCACAGCCTCAATACGCGGAAACACACTCACCCCGTCGCCACGCAGCTCTTCCACTGCCTCGTGGAGCAGCGCCGTCACCCCGCGGGGCGCGTCAAGACGGACCAGCAACGTGCCTATCCACACGTTCATCTCAGCGGCCAGAGCCTCATGACTCGGCAGCACCTTGGCCCGCGGCACCTCGGTGAGTTCGCAACGTCTCCACCCGTGGCCGGTCGTGAAGCTCACTACTTTTCCGCCATATCTGCCCGGATTGGCCGCCATGACACCTCCGGGGGCCATGAACACGGCCTCGGTATGGTCATGTCCGTAGACCACCAGATCCAGCCCCTCAATTCCGGCCACCGCCTCCATGACCTCATCCCTTCCGGCATGGAGCAGCGCCATTGTCACGTCGGGCTTCCGTCCACCGAGGTTGCCGATCTTCCGCAGAGTCCGGTCCAGAGCCTCCCCGAGAGGTGCTCCGCCTGTCACTCCGCCCGTAACAGCCACCTTCCAGCCGTCACGCTCCACGATAACATAGTCAGCCATACGCCCATCCTCCAGATTACACGCTACGAACGGGACAGGGGAGGGGGGCAGTTCCCGCCCGAGATCATGGTTGCCGGGCACCAGCGCATCATAGCCGGCGCTCTCTGTCAGCTGCCCGAGCCTCTCGGGCGACATTATCAGCGTCTGGGCCGAATCGGTCAGCAGGTCGCCGCAGTCGAGAAGCACCACAGTCTCCGCTCCGCTACGCCTAACCTCCTCGGCCATCGCCGCTATCTCAGCCACCGAACCTCCGGATGCACAGACATCCACGGGCATGAACCGCCCGTGGATGTCCGAAGAGACCAATATCCTCAGTCTCTGTGATTTCTTATTCTCACCGTTCTCTTCTCTCATGGATTCGGACCGGTATATACAGCCCTCACCTTCCCGACAGGAAGCTGCCCCTCCACCTTGAGTGGAATCCGGCGGCTGTCGGCCGAGATCCAGCCCGCGATAGGAGCTGAACTCTGCTTCCCCTTGCGGGTGAAAGTGAAGTTGATCATATAGCTCGGGAGATTCTCGCCGTTGACGTTCACTTTCCCGAGACCCTTGTATGTGATCTTGAGTTTCTCCTTCTTTGTGCCCGAGAATATATTCACAGTGATGCTTTCACCTTTCTTCATATTCTCGAAATCGAGTGTGCGCAGGTAGAAGAACGAACTGAGCATATCCACCGTCATTCCTTCGGCTTCAAGATGGATGGTCGACGAACTCATCGGCCCCGAATCACCCTTGCGCTTGTAGCGTATGCACTCGGCGCTGAATTCATTGCCCGAACGGGTGAAATCCACGATATCCTTCTTGTATTTTCCCTCCTCGTGGGCTATGTAGACATACTTCACCGGATAGAGACCCTGCTTGGTCATGGTGGTATAGAGTGTGTCGCGCAGTTTGTAGATGCTGTTGGCCCACGGTGCGTTCTGCCCGTAGAGCGAGGCCCTGTAGAGATCCCCGTCATTGCGCAGCGACAGTGTGGCATGGCCTGCCACTTTATTGATGAACCCCCACTTGTAGATTATGTCGTAGGTGAGGCTCTCGTCCACCAGCGATATCGTGGCGTCCTGATGGTTCTGTGCCCTCAGCCCCACGGTAGGGAGCATGAGCGAGAGCAGAAGGGTAATGAAGAAAAGGCGTTTCATAAATAAGATAGTTGTTGCTGTTGTCTCTGCCGGTCACTCCGGCTTGGGGGCGAACTCCCTGAACGGAAGCACCGACCTGTAGGACTGCTCGATGCGTTTGTTGCGCCAGCATTTGCGGCACACGGCTATGTAGCGGTCGTCGCCGCCGATCTCCACCTGCTCGCCCTCCTCCACAAAGTCGCCGTTGCGGTCGATTCGGGCGTTGATGATGGTCTTGCGTCCGCAGGTGCAGGTGCTCTTGATCTCGTCGATGGTGTCGGCTATCTCGAACAGCCGGCGCGACCCCTCGAAGAGATGGCTCTGGAAGTCTGTGCGCAGTCCATAGCATATCACATTGCTGCCGAAATCATCCACCACCCTCGAGAGCTGGTCCACCTGGGCCGCGGTGAGGAACTGGGCCTCGTCCACGAGAAACCAGTCTATCACAGCCATCTCCTCCTCGAAAAGATGCTGGGCCATCTCATAGAGATCGGAGTCATGGTAGATCCACATACACTCCCTCTCTATTCCGATGCGCGACTTGATCACATTCGTCGTCTCGCGGGTGTCAACCACCGGCTTCATGCAGACGTAACGCATCTTGCGCTCCTCGAAATTGTAGGCCGTGGTGAGCAGCAGGGCGGTCTTGGCCGACCCCATCGTGCCGTAACGGAAATATAACTTGCCTTTTCTGTTCATGATGGGTGCAAAGATAAGCAATATTTCCATTTCCGGCAATACCTGCATCCTACTGCTGGCGGGCGAGGGTGTGGTCTATGTCATTGATCTCGTATTTCATCAGCTGACCCTTCACCTTCACGTCATCCAGATGATTCACAGACGCATAGCGGTTCAGCAGAGCCTGCCGGAGGCTTATCTCGATGTTAGCGCAGAATGCCTGGCGCAGCGAGTCGACCTGTACATTCTCCGGATTGTAGGGATTGGTGTTTACGGCGACATCCTTGGGGTCGATGGTGATGTCGAGGCTGCCCGGATCAAGGCGTATCAGAAGCTCGTCATCGTCAACCACAGTCCACGAACCCTTGATTACCGACTTGGCGGCGGTGGAAATGTTTATCGGCTCGATCAGACTGTTGTCACCGACCACCTGGGTGGAGGTCGATATCATTCCGGCAATGGTCAGAGGGCCGGCGTGCTGTCCGCGTGCGGTGCAGGTGTCGGGCATGAAGTCGTATGTGTCGATGATCGAGGCCGTGATGGTCGAGTTGTCGGTGAAATTCTCGATAGTCCCGGTCCACACACCCGTGATCTCATTGGCAAGACGGGCATTCTCGTCACACGACCATGTCAGGGCTCCCAGCAGAGCCACTCCGAGCAAAGGAAAGAATCGTTTCATGTTTCTTCAGTAAGATGTTTTCAGTATTCTTTAAATGTTTTTAAGACTACAACGCTTTCACGGCTCAATATGTTGTGTCGCCGCCATTCCTTTTCTCACCTTTTTGCCTTCCCGGACGGCACGGGTTATTGTTAGATGATAAATAAGTGGTGTGAAAGTTGGCTGATAAACTTAAAATCCGTATCTTTGCATAATATAAACTCTTACTTCTAATCCCATCGGTTGTGTATCAAAAACTTAGTATTCTTTTGGCCTGTGGTGCCATTTCTTTAGGAGCCATGGCCCAGTCAGGTGGACTTACTGATATGTCCGGCAGCAAATATGCTGTAATGTCAAACACCCCCCTCGGTGCCGTGAAATGGACCGGAGGTTTCTGGGGCGACCGCTTCAACGTCTACAGCGGCACATCTCTCCAGAGTATGTGGGACACCTGGAGCAATCCCGACATCTCCCACGGATTCCGCAACTTCGAGATAGCCGCCGGCAGCCAGGAAGGCGAGCACTGGGGCCCCCCTTTCCATGACGGCGATATGTACAAGTGGCTCGAGGCTGTCGCTGCCGTATATGCAGTGAACAAGGATCCGGAGCTCGATGCCCTCATGGACAAGTTCATCGACCAGGTGGTCAAGGCGCAGCGCGAGGACGGCTACATCCACACCCCCGTTATCATCGACGAGCGTAACCGTGGCGTCGACACCCACGCCCACCACAAGGAACAGACCGTGATCGGCACCAAAGTGGGAGCCGAGGACGAGAAAGGCGCGTTTGCCAACCGTCTCAACTTCGAGACATACAACCTCGGTCATCTCATGACAGCCGGTATCACCCACTACCGCGCGACCGGAAAGCGCACACTTCTCGATGCCGCCATCAAGGCCGCCGACTTCCTGTGCGGATTCTACGAGACCGCATCTGCCGAGCTCGCCCGCAACGCCATCTGCCCCTCCCACTACATGGGTGTGGTCGAGATGTACCGTGCCACCGGAAATCCCCGCTATCTCGAGCTCGCCAATAACCTTATTAATATACGTGGTCTCGTCGAGAACGGTACCGACGACAACCAGGACCGTATCCCCTTCCGTGACCAGTACAACGCCATGGGTCATGCCGTCCGTGCCAACTATCTCTATGCCGGAGTGGCCGACCTCTATGCCGAGACCGGCGAGGAGCAGCTCATGAAGAACCTCACATCCATCTGGGATGACATCGTGAACCGCAAGATGTATGTCACCGGCGCCTGCGGTGCCCTGTATGACGGAACGTCGCCCGACGGCACCAACTACGAGCCCGACAGCATCCAGAAAGTCCACCAGAGCTACGGACGCCCCTATCAGCTCCCCAACAGCACCGCCCACAACGAGACCTGCGCCAACATCGGCAATATGCTCTTCAACTGGCGTATGCTCGAGTCCACAGGCGATGCCAAGTATGCCGACATCGTTGAGACCGCCCTCTACAACAGTGTCCTCTCCGGCGTGAGCCTCGACGGCAAGAAGTATTTCTACACCAACCCCCTGCGCATCTCCGCCGACCTCCCCTACACACTCCGCTGGCCCAAGGAGCGCACCGAATACATCAGCTGCTTCTGCTGTCCCCCCAACACCCTCCGCACCATCTGCGAGGCACAGAACTATGCCTACACCGTGAGTGACGACGCTCTCTGGTGCAACCTCTATGGCGACAGCGAGCTCTCCACCTCGCTCGGCAAGAAACGCCCCCTCGTGGTGACACAGCACACAGGCTACCCCTACGACGGAAAAGTAGAGCTCACCATGGTGAAAGTGCCCGGCAAGGAAGACCTCACACTCAACCTCCGCGTCCCCTCATGGTGTGACGCCGCCACACTCACCGTCAACGGACAGCCCATGGACATCAACGTCAAGCCCGACACATACATCCCCGTGAAGCGCCGCTGGAAAGATGGCGACAAGGTCGTGTTCGACATGGAGATGAAGACCAAACTCCTCGAGTCCAATCCTCTCGTAGAGGAGACACGCAACCACACCGCCGTCAAGCGCGGCCCCATCGTCTATTGCCTCGAGAGCATCGACATCGAGGGTGGCAAGTCGATCGACGACGTGCTCATCCCGGCCGACGCCACATTTACCGAACGTGAGATCGAGATAGACGGCAGCAAGATGGTGGCTCTCGACACTGAGGCCCGCCTCGTCGACGGCGGCGACTGGACCGGCAAGCTCTACCGCGAGGTAGGTGGCTCCGATAAGAAAGTCAAGGTTTCCCTCATACCCTACTATGCATGGGGCAACCGCGACAAAGCCGAAATGAGTGTCTGGATCCCCCTCGCACGCTGATACAACACGCCCCCTTTTAGCAATCCTTGATGTCATGAAAAGAACAGTCCTGACAGCAGGCCTCATGCTTGCAGCCACGATAGCCATCCACAGTGCCGACGTTTACGTCTCTCCCTCGGGGAGCGACGCCAACGACGGCACTGCGGGTGCCCCAAAAGCCACTCTCACATCCGCTCTCCGCCAGGCGCGCGAGATGCGTCGTCTCAATGCACCGGGAGTAGACAAAGGTGTCACAATCCACATGGCCGACGGTGTCTACAATCTCTACGAGCCGGTATTCGTCCGTCCGGAGGACAGCGGAACACCATCCTCGCCCACCGTCATCACCTCCGAGGGGGGCGCCTTCCTCAGCGGAGGTGTCAGAATCAACGGTTGGAAAAAGCATGGCAAATTCCTTGTGGCCGAAGTCCCCGACTTCAACGGCCGTCCCCTCGACTTCCGCCAGCTGTGGGTCAACGGACGTAAGGCCATCCGTGCCCGTGACGTAAGCGACTTCGAGCAGATGGCCCGCATAATCAACAACGATCCCAAGAACGAGATCCTGTGGGTTCCCTCCAAGGCTGTCGAGAAAATTGTCAAGGCTCCCGCTGCCGAAATGGTGCTCCACGAGATGTGGTGCGTGGCCAACCTGCGCATCAAGTCCATCGAGCTTCATGGCGATAGCGCCGCTGTCAGATTCCACAACCCCGAGAGCCGCATACAGTTCGAGCACCCCTGGCCCCGCCCGATGGTCACCACCGACGGACACAACTCGGCGTTCTATCTCACCAATGCCATCGAGCTCCTCGACACCCCCGGAGAGTGGTTTCATGACATCCGCACACGTCGTCTCTACTACTATCCCTTCCCCGGCGAGACCGTCAGAGAAGCCATAGTGCCTGCTGTGGAGACACTTCTCCTTGTCGAAGGCACTCTTGACCGCCCGGTGCGCAACGTGGCCTTCGAAAACATCACTTTTGAATACACCACATGGATGAGGCCATCCGAAAAAGGCCATGTGCCTCTCCAGGCAGGTATGTATATGGTCGACGGATACAAGCTGCGTCCTTCCATTGACCGGTTCCAGAACCATAAGCTCGACAATCAGGGATGGCTCGGACGTCCCGCCTCCGCCGTGGTGGTCAAGGCTGCCTCCGACATCGACTTCACATCCTGCACCTTCACACACCTCGGCTCCTCAGGTCTCGACTATGAGTGGGGCACCGAGGGAGGCGTCATAAAGGGTTGCCTGTTCACCGACATAGCCGGAAACGGCATCGTGGCCGGAAGCTTCAGCCCCGCTGCCCTCGAGACCCATCTCCCTTACGATCCTGCTGACCAACGTGAACTTGTATCGGGACTGACCATCGAGAACAACTACATCAACAATGTCACAAACGAAGACTGGGGCACCCTCGGAATCGCTGCCGGCTTCGTCAGAGACATCAACATCGAACACAACGAGATCAACGACGTGTCATACTCAGGCATCAGCCTCGGATGGGGATGGACCCGGACAGTCAACAGTATGAGAAACAACCGTGTCCATGCCAACCTTATCCACAACTATGCCAAGCATATGTATGACGTGGCTGGTGTCTACACACTCGGATCACAACCCCACAGCTGGGTGACCGAAAACTGTGTCTACGACATCTATACCCCGGGATATGCCCACGATCCCCACCATTGGTTCTACCTCTATACCGATGAGGGATCATCATTCATCACTGTCAAGGACAACTGGACTGAGAGTGAGAAATTTCTCAAGAATGCCAATGGCCCGGGCAACACCTGGGAGAACAACGGACCGATGGTGAGCGACTCCATCAAGGCAAACGCCGGTCTTACAAAAGAATACATCCACCTTAAATCAAAATAACCCACCGATTTTATATATGAAAACGAGATGGTCTGCCACACTTGGGGCTCTCATGTTCGGACTGGCCGCATCGGCACAGACATGGATCTGGTATCCCGGAGACTACGAGATATGGCTCGGGAACAAGATGAACAACAACCGCACTGAGCGCGGAGCTTTCTTCCCGCCTTTCTGGAAATCAGACAGCCACTATGTCACTGTAGAGTTCAGCAAGCAGCTTGATCTTCAGCAGCCCGAGGAGATAGAGATCTATGCCGAGGGCAAATACAATGTGAAGTTCGACGGAAAACTCCAGTTCGGTATGCCGCGCAAGTTCACTCTTCCCGCCGGCAAGCACAACCTTAATATCAAGGTGTGGAATCAGGCCACTCCTCCGGCCATATATGTAAAGGGCAAGACCGTCAACACCGATCCCACATGGCGCGTCACCTACGAGGACAAGGAGTGGATCGACGAGAGCGGTAAGGCGAGCGACACTTCAGCCACCATATATGCCGACGCAGGCTACTGGAACTTCGATGATCCCTCCACACCCCCCTCGCAGTTCTCGCTCGCTCTTGAGCCGATGAACTACGTGGCGGTGGAGCAGAAGACAGCCGACGGAGGTCGTCTCTTCGATTTCGGCAAGGAGACTTTCGGACGTGTGGTGCTCCGCAACACCACCGGAGACGGTATCGTGAACATATATTATGGTGAAAGTCCCGAAGAGGCTCTTGATCTCGATTTCTGTGAGACCCTCGACAGGATAGAATTCAAGGACGGCAAGGTCACCGATCTCGCCACCAACGTCACCCGTGACAGCGACGGCGATTACACCCTCGACAACACCAAGGCCTTCCGCTACGTTTATGTCGCTCCCGGCGAAGGCGTCAATGTCGGTGATGTCGCCATGCTGTATGAATATGCCCCGGTTGAATATCGCGGCTCTTTCAAGTGCAGCGATCCTCTGCTCAACGACATCTGGAACGTGGGGGCCTATACCATGCACCTCACCACGCGCGAATTCTTCATCGACGGTATCAAGCGCGACCGTTGGGTGTGGAGCGGCGACGCTGTCCAGAGTTATCTCATGAACTACTATCTCTTCTTCGACAGCCCTGCCGTAAAGCGCACCACACGTCTCCTCCGTGGCAAGGATCCCGTGACAGCACATATCAACACCATCCTCGACTACACATTCTATTGGTTCATAGGTATCTATGACTACTACCTCTATACCGGCGACGAGGCTTTCATCAAGGAGATATATCCCCGCATGAAGACCCTCATGGACTATGTGCTTTCCCGTACCAACAAGGACGGAATGGTCGAAGGTCTCACCGGCGACTGGGTGTTTGTCGACTGGGCTGATTTCCCCATGAGCAAGAAAGGTGCCCTTTCGTTCGAGCAGCTTCTTTTCTGCAAGAGCCTCGAGACCATGAAACTGTGTGCCGAAGTGCTCGGCGACACCAAGGACGCCGGCCATTACGGCAAGCTCGAGCAATCGCTCCGCGACAAACTCCTCCCCACATTCTGGGACGAAAAGCGCCAGGCTCTCGTCCACAATGTCGAGAACGGCAAGCAGAGCGAGCAGGTCAACAAGTTCGCCAATATGTTTGCCATAAACCTTGGCTTCCTCGACCAGGCCACCACCGATTCTGTCATGAAACACGTGATGCTCAATCCCGAGGTGCCGGCAATCACCACACCCTATATGCGCTTCTACGAGCTTGAATCGCTTTGTGCCGAGGGTATGCAAGATAAGGTGCTTGAAGAGATGAAGGACTACTGGGGAGGTATGCTCAAGGAGGGTGCGACATCCTTCTGGGAGAAGTATAACCCCGATGACAAAGGCGCCCAGCATCTGGCCATGTACGGCCGCCCATACGGCAAGAGCCTTTGCCATGCATGGGGTGCAAGTCCCATCTACCTTATCGGTAAGTACTATCTCGGTGTGAAGCCTGTCAAGCCCGGCTACAAGGAATTTTCCATCACCCCTGATCTCGGAGGTCTCAAATGGATGGAAGGTACAGTTCCCACCCCCGATGGCGAGATCAGCCTCTATGTTGACCGTAACAAGATGAAGGTCAAAGCCACACATGGTACCGGCTATCTCTATGTCAAGTCACGTAACACTCCCAAAGCCTCCAAAGGCAAGTTTGAGAAGATCGCCGACCGTTCATACCGTCTCTGGATCGACTCAAACGATGAAATTACAGTCAATTACAAGGAAATCTGACCTGAAACACCTGAATCTGCATGAATAATCTTATAAAAACATTGGCATTCATGGCCATGTCGCTCCTCATGTGGAGTTGCAGCCATCGCCCGGCCGTGGTCATAGCATACCCTTCGGATGCATCCAACCGTGTTGAATTTGCAGCCGGTCATCTCAAGGAAGCTCTCGAGAAGGGTGGCTATGAGGTCCTCGACTCGGCTGCCGCAGCCGGAAAAGAGGGTGTGAAGACCATACATATCTCACAAGCCACCGACAGCATAGGCCCTAAGGAAGGTTTCACCATCACATCGTCGGGCAATGACATCTCGGTTGTCGGCAATGATGGCTCGGGCGTGATATATGGCTGTCAGGAGCTGATTGACCGCCTGTCCACCGACGGCAATCTCGACAGTCTCCCCGCCGAGTTCAAGGATGCCCCCGAGATGGTGCTCCGTGGTGCCTGTGTGGGTGTCCAGAAGCCCTATCTGCTCGAAGGCCGTGCCGTCTATGAGTATCCCTACACACCCGAGAACTTCCCCTGGTTCTATGACAAGGAGCTATGGATCAAGTATCTGGATATGCTGGTGGAGAACCGCATGAACTCCCTCTACCTCTGGAACGGACACCCGTTTGCTTCACTCGTCAAGCTTGATGACTATCCTTTTGCAGTCGAGGTTGACGACGAGACATTCAAGAAGAACGAGGAGATGTTCTCCTTCCTCACCCATGAGGCTGACAAGCGTGGCATTTTTGTCATCCAGATGTTCTACAACATTCTCGTCTCCAAGCCTTTCGCAGACCATTACGGCATCAAGACACAGGACCGCAACCGTCCCATCACTCCGCTCATCAGCGACTACACCCGCAAGAGTGTGGCAGCCTTCATAGAGAAATATCCCAACGTGGGTCTTCTCGTCTGTCTTGGCGAGGCTATGGATACCTACGAAGATGATGTCGTATGGTTCACCGAGACCATCATACCCGGTGTGAAGGATGGTCTCGCCAAGCTCGGCCGTACCGACGAGCCCCCGCTACTCCTCCGTGCCCACGACACCGACTGCAAGGCTGTCATGGATGCCGCGCTTCCGCTCTACAAGAATCTCTACACGATGCATAAGTATAATGGCGAGTCTCTCACCACATACGAGCCGAGAGGCCCGTGGACCGAGATCCACCGTGGTCTCAGCTCGCTCGGCAGTGTCCACATCAGCAATGTTCATATCCTCGCCAATCTTGAACCCTGGCGTTGGAGTTCGCCCGATTTCACCCAGAAGGCAGTGAAAGCCATGCACGATGTGCATGGTGCCAACGCGCTTCATCTCTATCCGCAGGCGTCCTACTGGGATTGGCCTTATTCAGCCGACAGCATCCCCGGTGGCCGCGAGCTTCAGCTCGTCCGTGACAGCCTTTGGTATGAGGGCTGGGGCCGCTATGCATGGAACTGCCGTCGCGACCGCGATGATGAGATCAAGTACTGGAACCACCGTTTCGCACGCACCTACGGAATGTCTGACGACAAGGGTGCATCAATACGCACCGCCTTCGAGGAGTCAGGCGAGATAGCTCCCAAACTCCTCCGTCGCTTCGGCATCACGGAAGGCAACCGCCAGACCCTCCTGCTCGGTATGTTCATGAGCCAGCTGGTCAACCCTTACAAGTACACCATCTACCCCGGATTCTACGAGAGCTGTGGCCCCGAAGGTGAGAAACTCATTGAATTTGTCGAGAAGGAGTATAACGGACAGCCCCATGTCGGTGAGTTGCCGCTTGACATTACCGCACAGTGTGTCGAGCATGGCGATAAGGCTGTCGCCGCCATCGAAAGCGTAGGCAAGGTGAAGGCAAACGGCGAAGAGTTTGCCCGTGTGGCAAACGATATGCGCTGCTACCGTCTGTTCGCTTACTTCTTTGACCGCAAGGTCAAGGCTGCCCGCAAGGTGCTCGACTATCAGTATACCAAGGACATAAAGAATCTCGATGAGGCGGTTCCCCTCCTTGAGGAGAGCCTTGACTACTATCGTCAGCTCGTTGACCTTACAAAGGATACGTATCTCTACGCCAACAGTATGCAGACCACCATGCGCCGCATTCCCATTGCCGGTGATGACGGAAAGAACAAGACCTGGGCAGAGCTTTATGTACACTATCAGAAGGAGCTTGAGAACTTCAAGAATAATATCGCGATGCTCAAGGACAAAGCCGCCGGTAAGGATGTCGGTGCAGCTGAGGCAGTCTCACCGCTCTCTCCTGCCGATGTCACTGTCAAGGGGAATCACAAGCGTGTGAAACTCGCCAAGGGTGCCACACTCCTTGAGAATATGCCTCAGGCTGTGGTGGAGGGTATAGCCCCCGAGCTCGAAGGCCTGGA
Source organism: uncultured Duncaniella sp. (assembly GCA_910587165.1). GTDB lineage: Bacteria > Bacteroidota > Bacteroidia > Bacteroidales > Muribaculaceae > Duncaniella. Next base: position 110,939 of record CAJUKP010000004.1, on the reverse strand, counting down.
CGCATTTGTGGTCAATGGCGACACCCAGCGCAAGGAGGGAACGACAATCGACTTCTCATGCAGAAAGCCGGTGAAACTCCTGGTGGGATACTTCAAGGATGACCAGAAAAAGTATGCGAAGGCTCCCAAGCTCGAGACTGATGCCTCAGCCAACGAATATGGTCAGGCAGAGCCGGTGCTGACAAACGCCATCCATCTTGACAAGATGCCTCTTGCCAATATCCATGCCTACAGCTTCGCTCCGGGCGAACACTCGCTGCTCCTTCCCAAAGGCTACACACTCGTGCTCGGATTCACCTCCGATGACATCAAGCCCCGCAATGCCGCACTTGCCGGCACCGAGGAGGCCATGGACTGGCTGTTCTATTGATTCTAATTGACTTCTACTCTGTCTATCTAACGTTATTATAATGAAACGACTGTTTCTATCCCTTGCCATCTCCGCTCTCGCAGTGACCGCCTCACAGGCCCAGCGTCATGTGAGCCAGGAGCGTATGGCCGAGGTATATCAGGAGTCCCGCACTCCATATAAATACGGGCTCGTCGTCGCTCCGGCCGACAACAATCACAAGATCGACTGTCCCACCGTGTTCCGCGAAGGCGACAAATGGTATATGACTTACGTTGTCTACAACGGAAAGTCCGGCCAAGACGGGCGGGGATACGAGACATGGATAGCCCAGAGTGACAATCTGCTCGAATGGACCACCCTCGGACGCATCCTTTCGTATGCCGACACCGGCTGGGATCGCAACCAGAGGGGTGGCTTCCCTTCGCTGATTGACTGGAACTGGGGAGGCAGCTACGCCATCGACAGTTACAAAGGCAAGTATTACATGACCTACATAGGCGGTGAGGGCACCGGCTATGAGGCTGTCAACGCACCCCTCTACATCGGTCTCGCATGGACTTCCCTCAATCCCGGGTCAGCCCATGAATGGTACACACTCGACCGTCCCATCCTTTCGATCAATGACAAGGATACGCAATGGTGGGAGAATCTCACGCAATACAAGAGCACGGTTTACAAGGATGACAGCAAGACTCTCGGAGCGCCCTTCATCATGTACTACAATGCCGGCGGAGTCAATCCGGAGACCGGTATAAAGGGCGAACGTATCGGCATAGCTCTGTCCAAGGACATGAAGAAGTGGCAGCGTTATGAAGGTAACCCCGTGTTCACACATGAGGCACAGGGAACAATCACCGGCGATGCCCAGATCGTGAAGATGGACGACCTGTATGTGATGTTCTATTTCTCGGCGTTCAATCCGTCGCGCCCCTACAAGGCATTCAATACTTTCGCCTGCAGCTACGATCTCTTGACTTGGGACGACTGGCAGGGGGACGACCTCATATATCCCACCAAACAGTATGATGAGCTTTTTGCCCACAAGAGCTATCTTGTCAAGCATGACGGTGTGGTATATCATTTCTACTGTGCTGTCAACAATGCCGAGCAGAGAGGCATCGCGGTTGCCACAAGCAAACCGATGGGACGTTCGGCTGTCCGGTTCCCCGCCCGTCCTGCCACCGGTCGCCGGCAGGTGACAGATCTGAATTCCGGATGGCTGACATGGCTCTCCGGAAAGAAAGGGGAGACCCTCGACGTAAATCTCCCTCACAACTGGGACGACTATTACGGATATCGCCAGCTCACCCACGGTAATCTCCACGACACAGCTGAATATGTCAAGACATTCGGTATGGGTCCGCGCATACCGGGCAAGCGTTATTTCATAAATTTCGAAGGCGTCGGTTCCTATGCCACTGTGACGCTCAACGGCCACAGTTTCGGCCGCCGTCCGTCCGGCCGCACATCTTTCACTCTCGATATCACCGACTATCTGAAGTTTGATGCGCTAAACACCCTTGAAGTCAAGGCTGAACATCCCGAGATGATAGCTGATATGCCTTGGGTGTGCGGCGGTTGCTCATCCGAATGGGGATTCAGCGAAGGCTCACAGCCCCTTGGCATCTTCCGTCCGGTCAAACTCGAAGTGACCGACGAGGTCAGAGTCGAGCCGTTCGGAGTGCATATCTGGAACAATGACAAGGCCGACTCTGTGTTTGTGGAGACGGAGCTGAAGAACTATTCATCCGCTGTGGCTGAATTTGATCTGGTCAACAAATTTGCCAATGCGGATGGCAAGCAGGTGTTCAGACTCACCGAGAGAGTGACTCTCAAACCCGGCGAGACCCGAGTCATAGCGCAGGGCGCGCCTGTGGAGTCGCCAAAACTCTGGAGCCCTTCCGATCCCTATCTCTACAAGCTGTCCACCATGGTGAAACGCGATGGCAAGACCACCGAGGAAGTCACCACTCCATACGGTATCAGCAATTACTCATGGCCTGTCAAACGCAATGACGGTGACGGCCGTTTCTATCACAATGGCAAGCCTCTTTTCATCAACGGCGTCTGTGAATATGAGCATCAGTTCGGCGCCTCCCATGCTTTCAGTGATGAGCAGGTGGCTGCCAGAGTGAAACAGATCAAGAATGCCGGATTCAATTCCGTCCGTGACGCCCATCAGCCTCATAATCTCCGTTATCAGGAGGCCTGGGATAAGGAAGGCATTCTGTTCTGGCCCCAGTTCTCGGCCCATATCTGGTATGACACCCCCGAGTTCCGCGAGAATTTCAAGTCGCTTCTGCGCCAGTGGGTGAAGGAGCGCCGCAATTCTCCGTCAGTTGTGATGTGGGGACTCCAGAACGAGAGCACCCTCCCGCGTGATTTCGCTGCCGAATGCGCCGAGATCATACGTGAGATGGATCCCATGGCACGTAACATGAGAGTCATCACCACCTGCAATGGCGGTGAAGGCACCGACTGGAATGTGATCCAGAACTGGAGCGGCACCTACGGCGGTGATGTCTTCAGCTATGACAAGGAGCTCGCCCGTCCGAATCAGCTTCTGAACGGTGAGTATGGAGCCTGGCGTTCTGTCGGATTCCACGCCGAGCCGTCGGCTTTCGACCCCAACGGCCCTTGGACCGAGGAGCGTATGTGTGATCTCATGGAGACGAAGGTCAGGCTGGCCGAACAGGCTGCCGACAGCGTCTGCGGTCACTATCAGTGGATCTACAGCAGCCATGACAATCCCGGCCGCCGTCAGCCCGATGAGGCATACAGAATGATTGATAAGGTTGGCCCGTTCAACTACAAGGGTCTCGTGACACCCTGGGAAGAGCCGATTGATGTCTATTATATGTATAAGGGCAACTATACCTCTCCTGCTTCCGATCCGTTTGTCTACATAGCTTCCCACACATGGCCCGGTCGTTTCGAGGCCCCGCGTGATGCCACAGTCAATATCTACAGTAACTGCGACTCCGTAAGCCTGTATAATTCGGTTGACGGCACCTCGTTCCTCGAGACACGTGTCAAAGGCCCCAAGGGTACACACTTCGAATGGAAGGATGTCCCTGTAAAATACAATGTGTTGCGTGCCCGTGGATTCTATAAAGGCCGTGAGGTGGCTGAGGATCTCATAGTCCTCGATAATCTTGCCGAGGCTCCGGGTTTCAATGCTCTCAAGTCGCCGGGCTCCACAGCGTTCAAAGGCGAGGATGGATATAACTATCTTTATCGTATAAACTGTGGCGGAGATCCGTATGAGGATGAGTTCGGTCAGCTCTGGCAGGCAGATGACACCACTGTGTCGCGTTCATGGGCACAGGATTTCAAAGGCCTTTCGCCCTATCTCGCAAGCCAGCGTGTCACCTACGACCCGATAGCGGGAACCAACGACTGGAATCTCGCACGTTCTTTCCGTTTCGGTCGCCATAAGCTTTCATACAGACTTCCCGTCCCTGCACCCGGAGATTATCGTGTCGAGCTTTACTTCATCGAGCCGTGGCACGGTACCGGTGGAGGCGAGGGCACTGATTGCGAGGGTCTCCGCATATTCGACGTTGCCGTCAACGGTGAGACTGTCATCGACGATCTTGATGTATGGGCCGAGGCCGGTCACGATAAGCTTCTTAAAAAGGTGGTTGACTGCAAGTCGAGCGATGGATTCATCACTATAGATTTCCCCGAGGTCAAGGCCGGACAGGCTGTGATCTCCGCGATAGCCGTGGCTACGCTCGACAAGGATGCCAAGGTTGCCTCACCCGGTGTCCCCGCGTTTGACTGGGCTGCCGCTGACAAGGATGTGATGGCCAAAATGCCGGCAGACCTGCTCCCGAAAGATGAGAATGCACGTGCCGCCGTAAATTATCAGGCAGAGGAGGCTAAACTTTCGGGCAAATACTCAGTCAAAGATTTCAAGAAGCAGAAAGGTGTCTTCTTCGATGGCAAAGGCAGCGTGGAATGGACAATCTCCACCGGCCTTGCCCAAGTCTACGCCCTGCGCTTCAAATTCATGAATCTCAATAAGAGTGCAGTTCCTGTCAACCTCAAGCTGATAGCTCCCAATGGCGCGGTGCTCAAGGATGATACTCTCAATCTTCCTGACACACCCGACAAGTGGCGTATGGTCAGCACTACAACCGGCGGATACATCAATGCCGGTACCTACAAGGTTGTCGTTTCCGCTCCCGACCTCAAGGGGGTGGCTTTTGATGCGCTCGAAATTCAGTAAATAGACCGTCATGAAACTCAAGCTGTTATTAGCAGTATCCATCATCAGTTCTCTTGCAGCCGGGGCCACTCAACGCCAGGCCCGTGACTGGGAAAACAACCATGTGCTCGGGATCAACCGCGAGCCCGCCCGTGCCGCTTTCATTCCGTTTGGCGAGGTGAAGGGGGATCGTTCCCGTTCCCTCAACGGTGAATGGCGTTTCCACTGGTCACCGACACCCGAAGGCAGGGTAGAGGGGTTCGAGGCTCCGGCTTTCAACGATGCCTCGTGGAAAAAGTTTCATGTGCCCGGAGTCTGGGAGGTGAACGGCTATGGAACCCCCATCTATGCTTCGGCAGGATACACTTTCAAGATCAATCCTCCCTACGTCACCGACACCCCCAAGGAAAACTTCACGGCTTTCGTGGAACGCAATCCGACCGGGCAGTACCGCCGCACATTCTCTGTGCCCGCTTCATGGCTCGAGGGCGGACAGACATTCCTCCGTTTCGACGGTGCCATGAGCGCTTTCTACGTCTGGATTAATGGAGAAATGGTGGGCTATTCACAGGGAAGTACCGAAGTCTCGGAATTCAATGTCACCCCTTATCTGAAAAAAGGTGAGAATGTCATAGCTGTCGAAGTCTACAAGTATTCCGACGGATCCTATCTTGAGGATCAGGACTACTGGCGTTTTGGCGGCATACAGCGTGATGTGACCCTTTTTCACACTCCTGATGTGCGTCTCCGCGACTTTGCAATACGCACTATACCTGAGAACGGCTACAAGGATTTTCTCCTTCAGGTCGATCCTCAGTTCTCCGTATATAACGGCGAGCGCGGCACTGACTATAAGCTGAAAGTGGAGGTTCGTGACGGGTCAAAGCTTATGTTTGACACAGCTGTGGTCATCAATGATATTCTCGATCTTGACCACAAGGCTGCCGTGATGAATAAATGGTATCCTCAGCGTGGCCCGCGCAAGCTCGGCCGCATCACCCATCTTTTCCGGTCACCCGAACGATGGACAGCCGAGACTCCGCGCCTGTTCACACTCGCGCTTGAACTGTGTGATGCTTCCGGCAAGGTGATCGAGAGGGCTGATGCCCGCTTCGGTTTCCGCAGTGTGGAGGTGAAAGACGGGCAGGTGCTTGTCAACGGCAATCCCATCCGTTTCCGCGGAGTCAACCGTCATGAGCATGACCCGCGCACGGCCAGGGTGATGACCGATTCGCTCATGCTCATGGATCTCATGCTCATGAAGCAGGCCAATATCAATGCTGTCCGCACCAGCCATTATCCCAATCATCCGCGTTGGTATGAACTCTGTGACTCAATCGGAATGTATGTCATGGACGAGGCCGATATCGAGGAACATGGTCTGAGAGGCACTCTCGCGAGTACCCCCGATTGGCACGCAGCATTCCTCGACCGTGCCGTGCGCATGGCCGAGCGTGACAAGAATCATCCGAGTGTGATTGTATGGAGCATGGGCAACGAAAGCGGCTATGGGCCAAATTTTGCTGCGATCTCCGCATGGCTGCATGATTTTGATCCGACGCGTCCTGTCCATTATGAAGGTGCGCAGGGTGTCGACGGCGAACCGGATCCTGCCACGGTCGATTTTATCAGCCGTTTCTACACCCGCACACAGGACGAGTATCTCAATCCCGGAATTGCCGACGGGGCAGATGAGGAACGTGCCGAAAACGCCCGCTGGGAACGTCTTCTGTCCATCGCCCGCCGCGACAATGACAACCGTCCCGTGATAACAAGCGAGTATGCTCACGCCATGGGCAATGCCATGGGCAATTTCCGCGAATATTGGGATGAGATCTACAGCCATCCGCGTATGGCCGGCGGCTTCATCTGGGATTGGGTCGATCAAGGTATCTTCAAGCAGCGCCCCGACGGCTCCGTGCAGGTGGCTTATGGCGGTGATTTCGGTGATAAACCTAATCTGAAAGCGTTCTGCCTCAACGGTATTGTTTTTGCCGACCGTTCGCTCAACCCCAAGTATGATGAGGTCAAGACTGTCTATTCTCCGGTGGCCATCTCTCTCAAGTCATTTGACACTTCCACGGGTACAGCGATGGTCGAGTTCATCAACCGCAACCATCATGTCGACCTTTCCGGCTATATATGCACATTCACTCCCGTCGTTTCCGGCAAACCCGGAAAGAGCGGCACTGTCTCACTCCCTGAGCTTGCCCCCGGACAGTCAGGCACTGCCACGGTTCAGATAGGCAAGTATCCGGCGGACAAGGATCTCCGGCTCAACCTCTCTGTAAAGCTCCGCGGTGATGCCCTGTGGGCTCCTGCCGGACATGAGGTGGTTGCGGTGCAGCTCCCTCTCGCCGATAATATGCTTGCAGAGGTGAAGAGTGAGGCCAAGGCTTCCGGAAAAGTATCAGTGAGCGAGACCGACGCCGCTCTCACGCTCTCGGCATCCAAGGCTGTCGCATCCTGGAGCCGGATCACCGGCGATCTCGAATCTCTGTCATACAACGGCAGAAAGATCTTCTCCGGTTCATATTTCCAGGCTTTCCGCGCTCCTACTGACAATGACAAGAGCTTTGGCAACTGGCTCGCCAAGGATTGGACCAAAAACCGCATAGACTCGCCCGAGGTGAAACTTGTCTCCTTCGATTTCAAGCAGGAAGCACCCGGAAAAGTAGAGGTCAATTCCGTGCAGAGCTATGGATATGTTGCCGGAAAGATCATAGTGGCGAGCCGCTACACCTTCTATGGCGACGGGACTGTCGATCTCGACCAGATCTACACCCGCGAAGGATCGCTGCCCGAGCTTCCGCGTATGGGGATGACCTTTGTGGCCGGCAAACAATATGACCGTTTCAACTGGTATGGCTACGGCCCTATGGAGACATATCCCGACCGCCACGATGCCGCTTCTATCGGACGTTGGAGTTCCGGTGTCGACAGACAGTACACTCACTATCCGCGTCCTCAGGACTCGGGCAATCATGAATCTGTCGCCGAGCTCTCTCTCCTCGACCGCAGTGGCCATGGCGTCAGGGTGGTCACCACAGGAGATCTTTTCTCTGCATCCGCTTTGCCATATTCGGCATCGGATATAGCCTCCGTGACCCACGATGTTGACCTCAAGCCGGGCGGAAACATCTATCTCAACATTGATGCGGCAGTTCTCGGCCTCGGCAACAGCAGCTGTGGCCCGGGTGTGCTTAAAAAGTATGCCATCGCCCCCGGCGTCCACTCTCTCCATATCAGAATCACCCCCGTCAAGTAATTAAATCTATACAATATACATGAACAAGACAGTTTTAACGATCTTCTCCGCCTTCATGGGTATGTCTATGATGGCTCAGTCGGTCAATACCGAACGCCAGTACCTCTCCGGCACAGGATGTGACGATATGGTGGAGTGGGACTTCATGGTGTCCGACGGTAACAATTCCGGAAAATGGTCAAAAATCGGTGTGCCATCCAACTGGGAGCTCCAGGGTTTCGGCACATATCAGTACGGTATGAAATTCTACGGGAAAGCTTTCCCCGAAGGTGCCGCCGATGAGAAAGGAACTTATAAATATGAATTCGAGCTTCCCGAAGACTGGAACGGCAAGCAGATTGAACTGGTATTCGACGGCTCCATGACCGACACCTACGTCGAGATCAACGGACGCAAGGCCGGATCCATGCACCAGGGTGGTTTCTATCGTTTCATCTACGACGTGAGCGACCGCGTTTTCTTCGGTCCGAAAAAGAAAAACCGTATAGAGGTCAAGGTGGCCAAGGAAAGTGCCAATGCCGGTGTGAATCTGGCCGAGCGCAGGGCTGACTACTGGAACTTCGGTGGAATCTTCCGTCCGGTGTTCATGCAGGCGCGTCCGGCTCTCAACATGAAGCACATTGTGCTTGATGCCCGTCACGACGGCTCGTTCAAGGCTGTGGCCACTTTGAATATGCCTGTCGAAGGTGGCAAGATCTCGGCGGTCATTTATGACAAGAACGGAAAGAAAGTGGGCGAGACCCAGTCAGCCATCCGCAAGGGTGCGGGCGAGGGTACGGTAGAGCTCAAAGTCAACAATCCCGCACAGTGGACTGCCGAGACCCCCGAACTTTATCGTGCTGAGTTCACTCTCACCGATGCCGGCGGTAAGGTGCTTCACAAGGAGAATAAGAAATTCGGTTTCCGCACCATCGAGGTGCGCGAGAGCGACGGTCTTTATATCAACGGCAAGAAAGTCAACATCCGTGGTGTCAACCGCCACAGCTTCCGTCCCGAGTCAGGACGTACACTGAGCCGTGCGAAGAATCTCGAGGATGTGGAGCTCATCAAGTCCATGAACATGAACTCGGTGCGCCTCTCCCACTATCCTGCCGATCCCGAATTCTATGAGATATGCGACTCGCTCGGTCTTTATGTCATGAGCGAGCTCACCGGCTGGCATGGAAAGCACGAGACCATCAATGGCCAGAAGCTGGTCAAGGAGATGGTGGAGCGTGACCTCAACCATCCCTCGATCATCTGGTGGAGCAACGGAAACGAGAAAGGTTGGAACGATGAGCTGAACGGTGAGTTCCACAAGCATGATTTCCTCCAGAAGCGTCCGGTGCTTCATCCCCAGGGCAATTTCGGCGGTTTCGAGACCATGCACTACCGCTCCTACGGTGAGAGCCAGGACTATATGCGTAAACCTGAGATCTTCATGCCCACAGAGTTCCTTCACGGACTGTATGACGGTGGTCACGGCGCCGGTCTCTATGACTATTGGGAAATGATGCGCAATCATCCCCGTTGCGCCGGAGGCTTCCTCTGGGTACTTGCCGACGAGGGTGTCAAGCGTGTCGATATGGGTGGTTTCATCGACAACTGCGGCAACTATGGTGCCGACGGTATTGTTGGTCCCCATCACGAGAAAGAGGGAAGCTACTGGACTGTGAAGGAAATCTGGAACCCCATCCAGATCATGAACAGGGAGTTCACACAGGACTTTGACGGAAAACTCACTGTCGAGAACCGCTATGACTTCACCAATCTCAACGGTTGCTCACTCACATGGCGTCAGCTTGCCATGCCTGCTCCCGGATCGAAAGGCTCTGCCAAGGTAGTGGCTGAAGGCAAGGTGAAATTCGGCGATGTGAAGCCCGGAGAGTCGGGCACTGTCACAATTCCCGCGTTCAAGGCCGATGCCGATGCGATAGAACTGACTGTGACTGACAACCATGGCCGTGACCTCTTCACCTGGTCGGAGAAGATTGCCGGAAAGCAGCCTGCAGCCGCATCCGCGGTATCCGGTGCCGCTCCTGTCTACAAGGAAAATGCCGACGAGCTCACCGTGAGCGCAAACGGACGTACATATCATTTCTCAAAGAAAGACGGTCAGCTCAAGGGGGTTGATGTCAACGGCCGTCACATTGCTCTTGCCGACGGACCCCGTGTGATCGTGGCCAAGCGCTCTGACCGTTCCATGGATGGATTCTACAACCATGATGATCCTCAGGCCGAGAAGAAAAAGACACAGTACACTGAGTTTGAGGACCAGGGTAAATTCCAGGGCCTCTCGGTCAAGGAGGATGGAAACAAGCTCGTGGTGACAGCCGACTACAAACTCGGCAATTTCGACAAGGCCATCTGGACCATTGCTCCCGACGGCACATCCACACTTGATTTCGACTACAACTTCAACGGTGTCATCGACCTTATGGGTGTCAAGTTTGACTTCCCCGAGGACAAGGTGCTGAGCAAAAAATGGGTGGGCGACGGTCCTTACCGCGTATGGCAGAACCGTCTCCATGGTCCCCAGTATGGTGTATGGGAAAATGACTACAACGATCCCATCCCTGCCGAGAGCTTTGACTATCCTGAATTCAAGGGCTATTTTGCCAATGTTGACTGGATGGACATCAAAACCCAGGACGGAACCATCAGCATCCTCAACGAGACTCCCGGAAGCTACATCGGTGTCTACGAACCCCGTGACGGCCGTGACCACATACTCTATGATCTTCCCAAGACCGGTATCTCGATCATGGAGGTGATACCTCCCGTGCGCAACAAGGTCAATACCACCGACCTTGTCGGTCCCTCCTCGCAGCCTAAGTGGGCGGCCGGTCAATACAAGGGACGCATCGGACTTAAATTTGAATAAGAAAACTTGTAGAAATGTCTATCCGCAATAAATTTCTGGTCGCTTTGACCGCGGTGGCCCTCGGAGTGTCGGCATCCCCGGCACTCGAGGAGTCATTCGCCAACCCCTCCGATGAGGCCCGGCCATGGTCTTTCTGGTACTGGATGTTCGGTGCTGTCACCGAAGATGGCATCAAGGCCGATCTCCAGGCCATGAAGGATGTCGGTCTCGGAGGCACATATCTCATGCCTATCAAGTCGGTTGAGATGGCTCCCGAGTATGAAGGAAAGGCCCCGCAGCTTTCACCCGAATGGTGGCGTCTTGTGGGCCGGAGTATGGAGATCGCCGACAGTCTCGGCCTGAAGCTCGGAATGCATATATGCGACGGCTTTGCCCTCGCCGGTGGTCCCTGGATCGAACCGGAGGAAGCCATGCAGAAGGTGGTGATTGCCGACACGGTCATTTCCGGTGGCAAGGTCAGCGGTCTGAAGCTCCCCGTGCCGGAAACTATTGTGGACTATTACAAGGATATTGCCATATATGCGGTTCCTGTCAAGGGACACGAGATCGGCAAGCCTGTCAAGGTCACATCAGCCAATACGGTGACAGATTTTCCTGCCGGCAAGGGGGTGACTGTCGACTCTGCCGGTGTGATACGCTCGTCCGTGCCGTGTTGGGTCCAGTATGAATATGCCGAGCCTGTCACGGTGCGCAGCCTCGAAGTGGTACGTAAGGGGAACAGCTATCAGTCAAACCGTCTTACGGTGATGGCGAGCGATGACGGCGAGACGTTCCGTGAGGTGAAGAAGCTTGTTCCGGCACGTCATGGATGGCAGAACTACGATGAAAACAACACCCATTCCCTTCCTGAGACCACAGCCCGTTATTTCAGGTTCTACTGGACACCCGAAGGGAGCGAGCCGGGCAGCGAGGACCTCGACAACGCCAAATGGAAACCCGGACTCCGGATTGACGGACTCAATCTCAGCAGCGAGCCTAAGATCAATCATTGGGAGGGTAAATCCGGACGTGTATGGCGTGTGGCTCCGGCGACTGATCCTGCCGAGGTCACACCGGAAATGGCCATCGGTCTGGATGAGATCATAGACCTTTCGGCTTCGGTCACGGATGGCCGTCTCACCGCATCCCTTCCCGATGGCGAATGGCGCATACTTCGTCTCGGCTCCACCCCCAACGGCCACACCAACGCTACCGGTGGTGCCGGAAAGGGTCTTGAGGCCGACAAGTTCAGTGTTCATGCAATGTCCAAGCAGTTTGACAACTGGTATGGCCGTGTGTTCAGGGAGATTGATCCCGAGCTTGCAGGCCGTGTGCTCAAGTATATGCACGTGGACAGCTGGGAATGCGGAAGCCAGAACTGGAGTGACAACTTCGCCGCTGAATTCAAGAGCCGCCGCGGATATGACATCATGCCTTATCTTCCGCTGTTCGCCGGCATTCCGGTTGTCGATGCCGCCACGTCTGAGAAAGTCCTCCGTGACGTGCGTCAGACAATGGCCGAGCTTGTTGTCGATGTGTTTTACACCGTCCTTGCCGACAAGGCTGATGAATATGGTGTGCAGTTCTCTGCCGAGTGTGTCTCTCCCACTATGGTGAGCGATGGAATGATGCACTATCAGAAGGTCGACCTCCCGATGGGTGAGTTCTGGCTCAACAGTCCCACTCATGACAAGCCTAACGATATGCTTGATGCCATACACGGAGGTCACATATATGGAAAGAATATCATTCAGGCCGAAGGTTTCACCGAACTCCGCGGCACCTGGGACGAGACTCCGGCGATGCTCAAGACTCTTCTTGACCGCAACTATGCTCTCGGCATCAACAGGATATTCTATCATGTCAACGCCCACAACCCCTGGACCGACCGGAAGCCCGGCATGACTCTCGACGGCATCGGACTCTTCTTCCAGCGTGACAATACCTGGTATGACAACGGCGGTAAGGGCCTGACCGATTATATGCGCCGCTGCCAGGCTCTGCTTCAGTACGGACATCCTGTGACGGATGTAGCTGTGTTCACCGGCGAGGAGATGCCACGCCGTGCCATTCTTCCAGACCGTCTCGTGTCGTCACTGCCCGGTATCTTCGGCAGCGAAAGGGTTGAATCTGAGAAGGCCCGTATGGCCAACGTCGGCCAGCCCATGCGTGTGAAGCCTGTGGGAGTGAACCACTCGGCCAATATGGCTGATCCGGAGAAATGGATCAACCCCTTGCGCGGATATAACTATGACTCTATGAACAAGGATGCCCTTCTGCGTCTTGCCAAAGCCGAGAACGGCCGCATGGCGCTTCCCGGCGGTGCGTCCTACCGTGTTCTCGTCCTTCCGCTCGCAAGCCAGCTCATGCCCGACACCACACTCAGTCAGGAGGTGAGGGCTAAAGTGGCCGAGCTTGTCAAGGGTGGGGTGGTGGTTCCTTCGCTCCCATATATGGATGATGATTTCACAGCGTTTGGTCTCGATCGGGATATCATAGTGCCTGAAAATGTCGCCTGGACCCATCGTCGTGACGATAATGAGAATGTCGACATATACTTCATAGCCAATCAGGAGGAAACTCCCCGTGAGTTCACAGCCTCGTTCCGCGCTGATGGACGTGTCCCTGAGTTGTGGAATGCTGTCGATGGCTCTATCGACAGGGATCTCGACTGGAAGAGCTCCGGTGGCCGCACCGATGTGAAGCTCTCGCTCCCGTCGGCCGGATCGGCTTTCATAGTGTTCCGCACGCCCACGGCTGAGACCTCGGGTGCAGCCCCTGCCCGTGAGATACGCCGGATGCCCCTCGGTGCCGGTAAATGGGATGTGAAGTTTGTCACCACCGGAGTGGAGGTAAAGGATGCCGAGCTTTTCGATTGGACCACCTCTGCCGATGAGACTGTGAAATATTATTCAGGCACGGCCATCTACACCACCACATTCCGTGCGCCTTCCGTACAACGTGGAAGCCGGGTGATTCTTGATCTTGATGGAGTGCGTGATGTGGCCACTGTCCGTGTCAATGGAAAAGAATGTGGCATTGTATGGACCTCACCCTATAAGGTTGACATCACCGATGCTGTGCGCAAAGGCAAGAACACCCTGGAGATCGAGGTCACCAATACATGGGCCAATGCGCTCCTCGGAGCCGATCAGGGCAAGGCTCCTTTCGATGGGATATGGACCAACGGAAAGTACCGCCGTTCCGACAAGACCCTTATTCCGGCAGGCCTGATCACCCAACCGACCATCATTGTTGAATCTAAATGACCATTGAAACGATATGAAAAAACTTGTAAATAGTTTATGCTTGTTTGCAGCCCTCGCTTTCGGCCTCAACGCCGGTGCCGAGGTGAAAATGCCCTCTTTCTTCTCCGATAATATGGTGCTCCAGCAGCAGACGGATGCCCGTATGTGGGGTACTGCCAGACCGGGTTCTACCGTTACCGTAGCTCCGGGCTGGACCTCTGAGAAATATGAGACAAAGTGTGGCAAGGATGGCAAGTGGCGCATCTCTTTCCCGACTCCCGCGGCCGGAGGCCCCTATGATGTCACTGTCAGCGACGGCACTCCGCTCAAACTGTCGAATGTGATGCTTGGCGAAGTGTGGATATGCTCGGGTCAGAGCAATATGGAGATGCCGATGAAAGGATTCAAGAACCAGCCGGTGGATGGTGCTAACGATGCCATCCTCGAGAGCCGCAATCCTGATCTGCGTCTGTTCACTGTAAAACGCAACTCTTCCACTGTGCCTGTCGATGATGTGACCGGTCAGTGGGCCGAGGCCGCACCTGAGGCTGTGAGAAATTTCAGCGCCACAGCCTATTTCTTCGGTCGCCGCATTGAGAAGCTTCTTGATGTCCCTGTCGGACTCATCGTTGTGGCTTGGGGCGGATCGGCCTGCGAGGCATGGATGACCGATGAGATGCTTGCCGCATTCCCCGAGGCTGCTGCAAACATCCCTGCCGTCGATGCCAAGATTCCCTCCAAGAACCGCACCCCGAGTGTGCTCTACAAAGGTATGCTCAATCCGCTCGTAGGACTCGCCATCCAGGGTGTGATATGGTATCAGGGTGAGGACAACTGGAACCGTGCCCACAGTTATGCCGATATGTTCTCCACTCTCATAAAGGGATGGCGCGGTCTGTGGAATCAGGGTGATTTCCCGTTCTACTACTGTCAGATAGCTCCATACGACTATGCCATCATCACAGAACCCGGCAAGGAAATAATAAACTCGGCTTATCTCCGCGAGGCGCAGGCCAAGGTTGAGAATATGGTGCCCAACACCGGAATGGCAGTTCTTATGGATGCCGGTTGGGCCGAAGGAATCCATCCTTCCGACAAGAAGACTCCCGGCGAGCGTCTCGCGCTCCTCGCTCTCGGCAAGACTTACGGCATGAAAGGCATCGGTTGCGAGAGCCCTGTCTACAAGTCAATGGAAGTCAAGGGTGACACCGTGGTTGTGGCCTTCGACCGTGCGCCGGAATGGATCGCGGGCAAGCACTCGTTCGAGTCGAAACAGTTCCAGCTGGCCGGAGAGGATCGTGTGTTCCATCCTGCCAAGGCGTGGATCTCACGTAGCAAGGTTATGGTCAAGAGTGACAAGGTGCCCCATCCCGTGGCTGTGAGATACGCCTTCGAGAATGCCTCCGAGGGTGATCTTTTCAGCACCGACGGGCTTCCTGTCTCCTCCTTCCGCTCCGACGATTGGCCTGACAACCGCCCCATAAAGAAATAGCATGATGAAGCGCTTACTGTTCATAGCCTCCTTTCTGCTCTCGCTATCCGCTTACGCATACGCCCCGGCTGACTATGTATGGACAAGCATGAGCGAGAACTCCTCCGGCTCAATGCCGGTGGGAGGAGGCGATGTCGGCCTTAACCTGTGGGTGGAGGATGGCGATCTCTTCTTCTACATCGGGCGCAGCGGAGCATACGATGAGAATAACACTCTGCTCAAGCTCGGCAGGGTGAGGGTCAGGATACCCGGTGATTCGCTTGCCCCCTTCTCGCAGACGCTCCGTCTTTCCGAAGGCTACTGTGAGGTGAAGCTCCATGGTGCCAGGGTGATGGTATGGGCCGATGTGTTCAAGCCTGTTGTAAATGTCGAGATCGAATCTCCCAAGGCTACCGCTCCGGAGATCAGCTATGAGACCTGGCGCTACAAGGACCGTCCGTTCCGCAAGGCGGAGGGGAGACAGAGCTCATGGAAATGGTCGGGAGACAAGAGTCTGCACACATCCCGCGATTCCATCGTGACCACAGGCAATTCGGTTACATTCATCCACTGGAATCCGGATGTGACCGTCTTTGACGCCACCTTGAAGCGTGAAGGGCTTGACTCTATCAAGGGAAAGTTCTGGAATCCGCTTGCCCGGCTCGCGTCCGGAGGCCGTCTGTTCGGCCGGGATCTCCATTTCACAGGTGTGACGGATGGTGTCTATGATCACACTGACTACCGGTCATACAACTTCTCCACCCGCCCTGCCCGCAAGCATACGTTCAGCATTGTGCTCAACAACGGGCAGACCGACGATCTGGCCGGTTTCAACAATGCCATTGATCGGACTTCGGGTCTGATAAACCTCAGGAAAGACCGCGAGGCATCGCGCGGCTGGTGGCGTGGGTTCTGGGACCGCAGTTATGTCGAGTCGCCGGCCGGGGGTGACCCGGATGTAGCGCGTATGACCCGCAACTATACCCTTTTCAGGTATATGCTCGGATGCAACGCATTCGGCAAGGAGCCGACCAAGTTCAACGGAGGTCTCTTCACATTCGACCCGGTATTCGTCAATCCCGACAATCCGTTTACCCCCGACTTCCGCAATTGGGGCGGAGGGACAATGACCGCGCAGAACCAGCGGCTTGTCTACTGGCCGATGTTGAAGAGCGGTGATTTCGACATGATGAAACCGCAGTTTGACTTCTATCTCCGTATGCTTCCTAACGCTCTTGAGCGCACACGGGCCTACTGGGGTCACGGGGGAGCCTGTTTCACCGAGCAGACCGAACTTTTCGCTTTCCCGAATCTCATGGAATATGGATCGAAACGTCCGGCTGACTTTGATCCGGGTGTGGAGTATAACGCGTGGCTTGAGTATTGCTGGGACACGGTGCTGGAGTTCTGTGATATGATTCTTATGTCGGCCCGTTACGACGGTACGGATATCACACCATATCTTCCCCTCATAGATGAATCGCTCACATTCTTTGACGAACATTACCGCTATCTCGCCGGACGCCGCGGCGCCAAGAAGCTTGACGGTGACGGAAAGCTGATTCTTTTCCCCGGTTCCGCCTGCGAGACTTACAAGATGACCAACAATGCCTCGTCGACCATTGCAGGCCTCAAGCGTGTGACCGCTGACTATGTGGACTATCTTTCCGAGCGCGGCGATACGGCGGCGGTGAGGAAATGGACAGCCTTCGGCAACGTCATACCTGACATCCCGTTCCGGACAGTCGACGGCAAGGAGATGATCTCTCCTGCCAAGACGTGGGAGCGTGTCAACAACATCGAGACCCCCCAGCTCTATCCGGTTTTCCCCTGGAGAATGTATGGTGTGACCGTTGGCGATTCCGCAGGCTACGAGAAGGCCGTCAACACCTTCCGTCACGATCCTGATGCGTTGAAATTCCGGTCCACCAAAGGATGGAAGCAGGACAATATCTGGGCGGCCGCTCTCGGACTCACTGATGAGGCCTTCGCGCTTAACTCCGAGAAATGGGCTGACGGCCAGCATCGCTTTCCCGCATTCCTTGGCCCGGGTTATGACTGGACTCCGGACCACAACTGGGCCGGTGCCGCCATGATAGGAGTGCAGGAGATGTTGCTCCAGACCGACGGTGATGGCGGGAAAATAACCATATTCCCTGCATGGCCTGCTGACAAGGACATATCCTTCCGCCTGCACGCGCCTCACAACACCACAGTCGAGGCTACCCTGTCCGGCGGCGAGGTGACGCATCTACGGGTCACACCCGAAAACAGAATCCAAGACATTATCATCCCCTCTGCAATAAAATATAACAAGAAATGAATAAATACCTATTGACTCTGGCTCTTCTCCTCCTTCCGGCGGCTATGGTGGCCAACGAAGAGGTGACGCCTCAGGAAATATCTGTGGCCGGATTTTTCCCGCTCGAAGGATCCGGCAGACAGGTCTATGACTTCAATTCCGGCTGGCGGTATCACATCGGTGACGTTGCCGACGGACAATCCGTAGGCCTTGATGACTCAAAGTGGGAGGTGGTATCCACTCCCCACACTGTCGAGCTCCTTCCCGCCGAGGGTAGCGGTGGACGCAACTATCAGGGAGTGGCATGGTACAGAAAGCATTTCACCATGCCGGCCAACACCGCCGGAAAGGATGTGACGCTTCATTTCGAGGCGGTGATGGGCAAACAGAAATTCTTTGTCAACGGCCGTGAGGTCAAGGAACATCTCGGAGGCTATCTGCCTGTGACCATATCGCTCACCGAGGCCGGAGTGAAGCCAGGCGAGGAGTGTGTGGTTGCCGTCATGGCTGACAACAGTGACGACAAGAGCTTCCCTCCCGGCAAGCCGCAGCACTCGCTCGACTTCGCATATCACGGTGGTATTTACCGTGATGTATGGATGATAGCGAAGTCACCCGTGGCGATAACAGACCCTGTCGAGGCCGGAAAGGTTGCAGGCGGTGGTGTGTTCGTGCACTTCGACAACGTTTCGGAAAAAAGCGCTGATGTGATTGTCGACACTGACGTGAAGAACTCCGGAGACAAGTCAAGCAATATCACGGTGGAGACCTCTCTCATAAGCCCGGAAGGCAAGCTGATCAGAAAAGTCTCCAAACAGCTCCGTCTTGCCGCCGGTCAGACCGGAACAGCGGTGCAGACCATACGGGTTGACCGTCCGCAGCTGTGGAGTCCTGACAGTCCGGTACTCTATCGTGTGGAGTCGCGCGTGAAGGAAGGGAAAAACTATGTGGATGGAGGAACCACACGTGTCGGAATCCGCACTTTCGAATTTGACGGCGAGAAAGGATTCATGCTCAATGGCAAGCCGTTCGGTAAACTGATAGGTGGAAACCGTCATCAGGATTTCGCATACGTCGGCAATGCCGTCCCCAACTCCCAGCAGTGGCGTGATGCCAAACGTCTGCGTGATGCCGGATACGAAATAATACGTGTGGCCCACTATCCGATGGACCCCTCGTTCATGGATGCCTGTGATGAACTCGGCTTGTTTGTGATTGTCGCCACTCCCGGATGGCAATACTGGAACAAGGATCCCCATTTTGCCGAGCTTGTCCACGAGAACACCCGTAACATAATCCGTCGTGACCGCAACCATCCGTCAGTGCTGATGTGGGAGCCGATTCTCAATGAGACCCGTTATCCCGAACAGTTTGCGCTTGATGCGTTGCAGATCACAAAGGATGAATACCCCTATCCGGGCCGTCCTGTCGCCGCCGCGGATGTGCATTCGGCAGGAATCAAGGAGAATTATGATGTCGTCTATGGCTGGCCCGGTGACGAGGCTGCCGCTGACGCCCCGCGTCAGACCATCTTCACGAGGGAATGGGGCGAGAAGGTCGACGACTGGTACGCCCACAACAACAATAACCGTGCATCGCGCAGTTGGGGCGAGAAACCCATGAAGGTGCAGGCCTATTCTCTCGCCGAGACCCTGGACGGACTCTACAATACAGGTGATAAATTCATCGGTGGCACCCAGTGGCATCCTTTTGACCATCAGCGCGGCTATCATCCCGACCCATACTGGGGTGGTATTTACGATGCCTTCCGTCAGCCTAAATATGCATATTATCTGATGCGTAGCCAGGTGAACAGGGATGATACCCATCCTGTGGCCGAGTCAGGCCCAATGGTCTACATAATGCATGAGATGACCCAGTTCTCCGATCCCGATGTGGTGGTGTTCAGCAACTGTGATTCAGTCCGTCTCTCCATGTATGACGGAGCGAAGACCTGGACCCTCCCGGTCATACATGAGAAAGGACATCTCCCCTCGCAGCCTGTGGTGTTCAAGGATGCATGGGACTTCTGGGAAGCCCGAGACTACAGCTACACCAACAAGAACTGGAAAGCTGTGAATATGGTGGCCGAAGGTATTGTGGACGGAAAGGTTGTCGCCACCGAGCGCAAGATGCCTTCACGCCGCTCCACGAAGCTCAGACTTCGTGCCGATTATGACGGCAAGCCTCTGGTGGCCGACGGTTCCGACTTTATAGTCGTAGTGGCAGAGGTGACCGACGACAACGGCAACGTCCGCCGTCTCGCCAAGGAGAATATCGTGTTCACCGTCGAGGGTGAGGGTGAGATAATCGGTGATGCCTCGATCCATGCCAATCCCCGGCCTGTGGAGTGGGGTTCGGCGCCTGTGCTCATACGCTCGACACGCACTCCCGGCCAGATCCGTATCAAGGCTGCCGTTGAATTCCCGGGCAACCATGCTCCCACACCCGCCGAGCTGGTGATCGAGAGTGTCCCCTCCACGATAGACGCTGTGTTCACCGATGTACGTGAGACCGGTGTCAACGGCTCCGCCAAGAGCACCCGCGACAATTCAGGCACAACTCTCTCTGAAGATGAAAAACGCCGTATTCTTGAGGAAGTAGACCTCCAGCAGCAGGAATTCGGCATTCAGAAATAAGGAATCAATCACATCATCAATATCTGATCATGAAAAAAATCACAGTTCTTACACTCGCCGCTTTCGCGGCCATGACGGCCTACGCGCAGTATCCCGTCATACCCGATTCCGTCAAGGCAAGGGCGGCGGCAACACAGGCCGAATGGGATGCCGCATCTGATGCGGCATGGGAGAAGGCTCTCCCCATCGTCCGTAAGGAAGAAGCGGAGAAAGGTCGTCCGTACCGTCCCTGGGCATCCAAACCTGAGGATCTTATCAAGGCTGATATCAAGGCATTTCCCGGTGCTGAGGGTGGTGGTGCCTATACTCCCGGAGGCCGTGACGGCAAGGTGTATGTGGTGACATCGCTCGCCGACAGTGGCCCCGGCACTCTCCGTGAGGCCTGCGAGCAGGGTGGCGCCCGTATCGTTGTGTTCAACGTTGCCGGTGTCATCGACCTCAAGTCGCCTATCACCGTCCGTGCCCCCTATATCACCATTCTCGGTCAGACAGCTCCCGGCGACGGCGTGTGCGTCACCGGCGCGTCGTTCCTGATCGACACCCACGATGTGGTGATACGCCATCTCCGTTTCCGCCGCGGAGCCACCGATGTGGCCTTCCGTGACGACGCTCTCGGTGGCAACGCCGTGGGCAACATCATACTTGACCATGTGTCAGGTTCATGGGGCCTTGACGAGAATATGTCGATCTACCGTCACGTTTACCAGCGTGACTCCACCGGAAAGGGTGAGAAGCTCCCGACTGTCAACATCACAATCCAGAACAGTATCTTCTCCGAGGGCCTTGATATGTACAATCATGCTTTCGGTGCCACTATCGGAGGTCACAACAGTACATTCGCCCGTAACCTCTTCGCTTCAAACATATCCCGAAACTGTTCGATCGGTATGGATGAGGACTTCAACTTCATCAACAACGTCACCTATAACTGGTGGAACCGCTCTGTTGACGGAGGCGATCATACAAGCCGTCTCAACATTATCAACAACAACTTCAAACCCGGTCCCATCACCGAGACCAACGCTCCCGACGCGCCCATCCGTCACCGCATCGTCAAGATGGAGGCCGGCCGTGACAAACGATACAAGAACACTTTCGGCAAGGCATACGTGGACGGTAATATCGTCTGGGGCAACGAGAAGGTGACAATGAACAACTGGGATGGCGGTGTGCAGATCTTCAACGGCCCGGTGCCTGCAGAACGTGTGGCCGAGCTCAAGGCCGACAAGCCCTTCCCAATGGCCGAGGTGACCATCATGGAGGCCTTCCCCGCCTATACCTATGTGCTTGAGAACGCCGGCGCCACCCGTCCCCGCCGTGACGCTGTTGACGAGCGCGTCATCAAGACTGTCATCACCGGAGAGGCCATATATGCCCCCGATGCGGACAAGGCTCCTTCGTCAAGCCCATACGTAAAGCGTCGTCTCCCTGCCGATTCCTACAAATACGGCATCATAACCCATCCCGATCAGGTGGGTGGTCTGCCCGAATACAAGGGTACTCCCCGTGTTGACTCGGACGGCGATGGAATACCCGACGAATGGGAGAAAAAACATGGTCTCAACCCCAATGATGCGTCCGACTCCGCCGTTATTTCCCCCAACGGATACGCATGGATCGAGGTCTATGCCAATGAACTTGCCGAGTAATCGCTGCTGACACCGATTAACCGGCTTTCCTGCCGCCACTCCATCCCTTTCAAGGTTATGAGTGGCGGCTTCTTTGTATCTATGCATATTATATCCGATGATT
This sequence comes from uncultured Duncaniella sp., assembly GCA_910587165.1. Taxonomy (GTDB): domain Bacteria; phylum Bacteroidota; class Bacteroidia; order Bacteroidales; family Muribaculaceae; genus Duncaniella. The sequence continues at coordinate 88,852 of CAJUKP010000004.1, read as the reverse complement.
GACATTTTTTATGGACTAATTTACAATAACTGTTTGTAGATAACGGGGATTTTTCGTACCTTTGTTAAACATATTGTCATATTGACCGCTTCACAAGCAATAGTCAAAGAAATCTTCCATGAAAATATCAATCAAATCTCTTTTTATCGGTGTGCTCTTGCTGTCTGCATCCACTTCGGTGGCGCAGGAGCATAAGTTGTGGTATGACAAGCCTGCACAGGTATGGACCGAGGCTCTCCCCCTCGGCAACGGACGTCTCGGAGCAATGGTATTCGGCAATCCCGCCACAGAACAGATCCAGCTCAACGAGGAGACTCTCTGGGCCGGACGTCCCAACAACAATGCCAATCCTGACGCTCTCGAATGGATCCCCAAGATCCGTCAGCTCGTGTTTGAAGGCAAATACAAGGAGGCGCAGGACATGGCCACCGCTCATGTGAAGTCGGCCACAAACCAGGGAATGCCTTATCAGACATTCGGCGACCTCCGCATAAGTTTCCCCGGCCACAGCCGCTATGACAACTACTACCGCGAGCTCAGCCTCGACTCCGCCCGCACAGTTGTGAAATATACTGTGGACGGTGTCAACTATACACGCGAGACATTCTCATCATTCCCCGACGATGTCGTGATCACCCGTATCACTGCCGACAAGCCCGGCAGTGTCACATTCAATGCCTTGCTCACATCTCCGCATCCCGATGTGATGATCGAGACCGAAGGTGACGACATCACCCTCAGCGGAGTGGGCTCGAACCACGAGGGGCTTAAAGGCAAAGTGGAGTTCCAGGGACGTGTGAAAGCTGTCCCCGTCGGCGGCAAGATGACCGTGCGCGATGGCGTGATTTCCGTCGAGAATGCCGACGAGGCCGTGATCTACACCACAATAGCCACCAACTTCAACAACTACAAGGATATCGAGGGCGATGAAGTGGCCCGCACCAAGGAGAATCTCTCCAAGGCCGTGACCCGTCCGTATGCAGATGCCAAGAAGGATCATGTGGCTGAATTCCAGAAGCAGATAGGTACATCCGACCTCTGGCTCGGCGAAGACAAGTTTGCCGATCTTCCCACCGATATCCGCATCGAGCGTTTCAAGGAGAACAATGACAATTATCTCGTGTCGACCTACTACAAGTTCGGCCGTTATCTCCTCATCAGCTCATCGCAGCCCGGAGGCCAGCCCGCCAATCTCCAGGGCATCTGGAATGACAAGCTTTTCCCCTCCTGGGACAGCAAATACACCTGCAACATCAATCTTGAGATGAACTACTGGCCTTCGGAGGTCACGAATCTCACCGAGCTCAACGAGCCTCTCTTCCGTCTCATCAAGGAGGTGAGCGAGACCGGCAAGGAGACCGCCAGGATCATGTATGGCGCTCCGGGTTGGGTGCTTCATCACAATACCGATATCTGGCGCGTCACAGGAGCTATCGACAACGCTCCCTCCGGAATGTGGATGGGTGGCGGCGCGTGGCTCTCTCGCCATCTGTGGGAACACTATCTCCACACCGGCGACATCGAGTTTCTCAAGGAGGCATATCCTATCATGAAGGGTGCGGCTGAGTTCTATGACGCCACCATGGTCTATGAACCCGTCGAAGGCCGTCTTGTCGTGGCTCCGAGCAATTCTCCCGAGAATGCTCCCAAGGGCAACAAGGCCACCACTGCAGCAGGTGTGACCATGGATAACCAGCTTGTAAGCGAGCTGTGGCACAATGTGATCTCCGCATCCGAGATACTCGGTACAGACAAGGAATTCGCATCACGTCTGGAGAAACGTCTCACAGAAATGTCGCCTATGCGCGTAGGCAAGTGGGGACAGCTGCAGGAATGGATGGCCGATTGGGACGATCCCGAGGATGTGCACCGTCACATCTCACATCTCTACGGAATGTTCCCCTCCAACCAGATCTCTCCTTACCGCACCCCTGAACTCTTCGATGCGGCGCGCACCTCGCTCATTCACCGTGGCGATCCCTCCACCGGATGGAGCATGGGTTGGAAAGTGTGTCTTTGGGCACGTCTGCTCGATGGCGACCATGCCTATAAACTCATCACCGATCAGCTCACTCTCGTGAGAAACGAGAAGAAGAAGGGCGGCACATATCCCAATCTCTTTGACGCGCATCCGCCGTTCCAGATCGACGGCAACTTCGGTTGTGTGGCCGGTATCGCCGAGATGCTCATGCAGAGCTACGACGGATTCATCTATCTGCTCCCCGCGCTCCCCTCTGTGTGGCCCGACGGAGAGATCAAGGGTCTGCGTGCCCGCGGCGGTTTCGAGATCGACATGAAGTGGAGCAAAGGGAAGATCGAGAAAGTCGAGATCACTTCCACCATCGGCGGAGTATGCCGCCTGCGCACTCTCACTCCGCTCAAGGGCAATGGACTCAAGAGCGCCAAGGGTGAGAACCCCAATCCTCTCTTCGCCACTTTCGAGGGTCTCGAGCCCATCATCTCCCCCGAGGCCAAGCTCAATCCCGTGGAGCTGAAGAAGACCTATCTCTACGATCTCCCCACCCAGGCCGGAAAGACCTATACACTCATCGGAAAGTAATTATAATCTCATCAATATCATGAAGAAATTCAGCTTACTGGTTATCTCTCTCGTCATCGGTATGTTGGCTTCCATGCAAGCCCAGGATCCCGTCAAGACCGTCTACAAACCGTGGGACAACGGTAAACTCAAAGTATCGGACAACAGCACCTATCTCCAGCACGAGAATGGCACCCCATTCTTCTGGATGGGCGAGACAGGCTGGCTGCTCCCCGAGCGTCTTGACCGCGAGGAAGCCAGCTATTATCTCAACGGTGCCCGCAAAGCCGGTTTCAATGTGGTGCAGGTGCAGACCATCAACGGTGTGCCCGCCATCAACACATACGGACAGCTCTCCAATCCCGAGGGCTGGGATTTCTCGAACATCAATAAGAAAGGTGTATACGGTTACTGGGATCACATGGACTACATCATCAAGACCGCCGAGAGAAACGGTATCTACATCGCCATGGTGCCCATCTGGGGAAATCTTGTGAAGGCAGGTCTCATGAGCGTGAAGGATGCCGAGGCCTATGGCAAGTTCCTGGCCGAGCGCTACAAGGATGCTCCCAATATCATCTGGGTGATGGGCGGCGATGTGAAAGGTGACATCAATCCCGATCAGTGGAACAAGATGGCCACGACTATCAAAAGCATCGACAAGAACCATCTGATGACCTACCATCCCTTCGGACGTACATCATCCGTGCGCTGGTTCCACAATGCCCCCTGGCTCGACTTCAATATGTTCCAGAGCGGACACCGCCGTTATGACCAGATCCGTGGCGATGGCGACGATACTGCAGAGGCTGCCGTGGCCGAGGACAACTGGCGTTATGTCGAGGACGGCCTGTCCAAGACTCCCCGCAAGCCCATTCTCGATGCCGAGCCCAGCTATGAGGAGATTCCCCAGGGCCTCCATGATCCTTCCCAGCCCTGGTGGAAGGCACCCGATGTGCGCCGTTATGCCTATTGGTCGGTGTTCGCCGGTTCATTCGGTCACACCTACGGCCACAATTCGATCATGCAGATGCTCAAACCTGCCAACGTAGGCGGCTATGGAGCTAAGAAGACCTGGTATGAGGGTATGCAGGATCCCGGATTCAACCAGATGAAATATCTCAAGAACCTGATGCTTTCCTTCCCCTTCTTCGAGCGTGTGCCTGACCAGAGCGTCATCGCCGGTGAGAACGGAACCCGTTACGACCGCGCCATCGCGACCCGTGGCAACGATTACCTTCTGGTCTACAACTATACCAACCGCCCGATGGATATCGACCTCACCAAGATCTCGGGTGCCAAGAAGAACGTATGGTGGTACAATCCCTCCGACGGTACCCTCGAATATGCAGGTGAGTTCGGCAACAAGGTCACCCCGTTCCGCTATGACGGCCCCGTGGGTGCAGGCAACGACCGTGTGCTTATCGCTGTCGATTCAGCAAAGAACTACATAGGCAAGGATTGGAAAACTATTCCCACCAAGTACTAAACGGACAATCTATGCAAAAGATAACTCTGCTGCTGGCTTCGGCACTCGCGGCCATTAACCTGAGTGCCGGGGTCAGCGTAGGGTCTCTCGAGACAGAGGGACTCGACAATCCTTTGAATGTGGAGAATCCGGCTCCGCGGCTGAGCTGGATAATCACTTCTGACGAGCGTGACGTGATGCAGAAAGGCTATCACGTCCTTGTTGCATCATCCCCCGAGCTTCTCGCACAGGACAAGGGTGATATATGGGACTCAGGCAAGGTCCAGTCAGATGAATCCATCTGGGTGCCATTCGGTGGCGGCAAGCTCGCCGACAATACGCGCTGCTACTGGAAAGTCAAGGTATATACCACCAAGGGTGAGTCGGCATGGAGCGCTCCCGCCGAATGGGGCATGGGTCTCAGAGGCGAAGGCCATTGGGGCGGACAGTGGATCGGATGGGAAGGCCCGTTCGAATGGGATGTCGAGGACTCCCACAGCCGCATGAGCTCCCGCTACCTCCGCAAGGAGTTCAACACGGAGAAAAAAAACGTAAAGCACGCCACCGCACACATCTCAGGCCTCGGTATGTATGAACTTTTCATCAACGGTAAACGTGTCGGAGAGGATGTGCTCGCTCCGGCCCCTACCGACTACCGCCGCACCACTCTCTACAACACCTACGATGTTACTGATCTGATCAAAGGTGACGGAGATCCGAATGCCATAGGTGTGACTTTGGGCAACGGCCGTTTCTATACCATGCGCCAGAACTACAAGCCCTACAAGATCCCCACTTTCGGCTATCCCAAGATGAGGATGAATCTGGTGATTGAATATACCGACGGCAGCAAGCAGCGCATCAATTCCGATAACAAGTGGGCGCTGACTGCCAACGGTCCAATCAGAAGCAATAACGAGTATGACGGTGAGACTTATGATGCCACCCGTGATCTCGGCGCATGGACTCTCCCCGGTTATGACGATTCGAAATGGGAGAAAGCGCAGCGCGCGGCGCTCCCCTTTGGCTCGCTCCGCGCCAACACCGCGCCCAATATGCGGGTGATGAAGACCCTCAAACCCAAGTCGATCCGTAAGGTCGGCGACAGCTTCCTGGTTGATTTCGGTCAGAATATGGCCGGGTGGGTCAACATTGCCATCAAGGATGTCCCCCGTGGCGACACCGTGACCATCAGGTATGCCGAGCGCATCGCGCCTGACAGTATGTCGATCAACGTCGAGAATCTCCGCCATGCCCAGAGCACCGACCGCTATATCGCGAGCGGTGCCGAGAAAGGTGAGCGCTGGAGCCCCCGGTTCTCATATCACGGTTTCCAGTATGTGGACGTGAAGGGTGTCAAGGATCTCAAGCCCGAGGATATAGTGGCTGAGTTTGTCTATGACAATCTCCCTGACAACGGCTCATTCTCGATCTCCAATCCTGTGATGAACGCTATCCACCGCAATGCATGGTGGGGTGTGGCGAGCAACTACAAGGGTGTGCCCGTCGACTGTCCGCAGCGCGACGAGCGTCAGCCCTGGACCGGCGACCATGCCATGGGAACATACGGCGAGAACTTCCTGTTTGACAATGGGACTTTCTATGCCAAATGGATGGACGATATCCGTGAGGCACAGCGCGAGGACGGTTGTATCCCCGATATAGCTCCCGCGTTCTACAACTACTATACATCCGACATGACATGGTCGTCCACACTTCCTGTGGTGTGCGAGATGATATATGAGCAGACCGGTAATCCGGAGCCCATACTGCGCAACTATGACGCCATGAAAAAATGGATGAACCATATCCGCGACAATTTCACAAAGGACGGTCTGATCACCGCCGATAAGTTTGGCGACTGGTGTGTTCCCCCGGAGAAGCCGGATATGATTCACAGTCAGGATCCTGCCCGTAAGACCGACGGTGTGCTCATCGCTTCTGCCTATTATTATAAGGTATCGCGTATGATGGCTCAGTTCGCCCGTCTCAAGGGGCTTGATGCCGAGGCTGAGGAGTGGATAAAGGATGGCAATCTTGTCAAGGAAGCTTTCAACAAGAAATTCCTCACGGTGAAACCCGGAACCTCCAAGGCTTCGAAACCGCATCTGCTATATCCCGACAGCATATTCTACGGCAATAACACAGCTACTGCCAATGTGCTTCCTCTCGCCTTCGACATGGTGCCCGAAGAGTACCGCCAGGCCGTGGCCGATAATCTCATCGCTACTATAATCAACACCAACAAGGGTCATATAAGCTGTGGTGTGATCGGAGTCAACTGGCTCTTCCGCGAGCTCTCCCGCATCGGCCGTGGCGATGTGGCCGCTCTTCTTGCCTCCAACAAGTCATATCCAAGCTATGGATATATGATCGAGAAGGGTGCGACAACCATCTGGGAGCTCTGGAATGGTGACACCGCAAGCTGGCGCATGAACTCGTGCAACCATGTCATGATGCTCGGCGATCTCATCACGTGGTTCTATCGTGACCTCGCCGGTTTCAATCCTGCCAAACCCGGCTATAAGGAGATCCTGCTCAAGCCTGATTTCTCCATCCAGCAGCTCGACAGTCTCCAGGCCACCTATAATACCCCTTATGGCCTTCTCGGAAGCCGTTGGGTCAAGAGCCCGATGCATATCGAGTGGGACATTCAGGTTCCATGCAACACCACCGCGGTTGTTGTGGTGCCCACCACCGACCGCAATGCCGTCAAGGCCAAGGGTGCGAGATTCCTCCGCTCGGAAGGACGTGATTCCTACTGGAGTGTAGGGTCGGGCAAATACACATTCAGTGTCGATGTCGATCCCGCCCTCGGCGATATGCGCGCTCCGATAGTGACAGATGAATTCCTCTATGAGAGCACATCTTTCCCCGAATGTCATGGCGCCACCATTCTCGAGGAGCCAAACGGTGATCTTGTGGCGGCCTTCTTCGGCGGCACCAAGGAGCGTAACCCTGATTGTGTGATCTGGGTATGCCGTAAGCCCAAAGGTGCCAAGGAATGGACCAAACCCGAGATCGCGGCCGACGGTGTGTTTGATCTGAACGACCTCACCATCGCTGTCGCAGGACTCTCGGGAATCAATGCCGAGACCACTCCGGCCACAGCCGGCCCCATCGGACCGAACTTCAAGGGTGACATTGCCAATGCCCGCCGCAAGGCCTGCTGGAATCCGGTGCTTTTCCAGGTGCCCGGCAGCAAGGAGATCATGCTTTTCTTCAAGATAGGATCCAACGTGGGTGACTGGACCGGATGGGTGACCCGTTCGACCGACGGAGGCAAGACATGGTCGCAGCGCGAGCCGCTTCCCGAAGGCATCCTCGGCCCCATCAAGAACAAACCCGAGTATATCAACGGACGCATCATCAGCCCGAGCAGCCGCGAGGGGAAGGGTGGATGGAAGGCCTGGATCGAGCTTAGCGACGACAACGGACGGACATGGCGCTCCACCGGACCGCTCGCATCCGATTCCGCTTACCTCACCAACAACCGTGAGGAGCTCAAGCCCATCTATTCCATACAGCCGAGTATCCTCAAGCTCGCCGACGGCCGTCTGCAGATTCTCTGCCGCACACGCAATGCCCGTCTGTCCACCGCATTCAGCTCGGACAACGGTGAGACATGGACTCCCGTCACACTCACCGAGATGCCCAATAACAACTCAGGCACAGATGCCGTCACTCTCAAGGATGGTCGTCATGTGCTGATCTTCAATGATTTCGCCACCATCGAAGGAACTCCCAAGGGAGTGCGCACCCCGTTGAGCCTGGCCGTGTCGGACAATGGAACCGACTGGCGTACCGTCGCAGTGATCGAGGACAGCCCTGTGAGCCAGTATTCCTATCCCAGCATCATCCAGGGAAAGGACGGTAAGCTCCATGCCATCTACACCTGGCGCCGCCAGCGTATCAAACACGTCGAACTTGACCTTAACAAATAAAACGCCGAAACATACCTATAACCATGAGATATATTGCAAGTGCAATAGCAGCCCTCACCATTGCCTCGGGTCTCCACTCGTGCAAGAGCAATGCCGACAGCCGTACCGCGGCAGAAGAGGACTACTATGTTTTCACATCGTTCCATGAGCCTGCCGACGAGGGGCTCCGTTTCCTGTTCAGTGAGGATGGTATCCACTGGGACAGCATTCCCGGCACATGGCTGGCTCCGGTGGTCGGCGACAGCATCATGCGCGATCCCTCCATTGTCGTGGGGCCCGATTCGACCTATCACCTTGTCTGGACCATAGCCTGGAAGGGTGACACCGGTTTCGGCTACTCTTCGTCGAAGGATCTTGTCAACTGGACGCCTCAGCGCCGCATCCCGGCCATGGACTCCATCGCATCCACCCAGAATCTCTGGGCTCCCGAACTTTTCTATGACGATGTGAAAGACCAGTTCATGATTATCTACGCATCGTGTGTGGTGGATGCCGGCTTCGATGTCGGCGAGGAGGATCCCAAGAACAACCACCGGCTCTATTATGTCACTACGAAGGATTTCAACACCTTCTCGGATCCCAAGCTTTTCTATGAGCCGGGATTCAGCTGCATTGACGCCACTCTCGTCAAGCGCGGCCCTGAGGATTATGTGATGGTTGTCAAGGACAATACCCGCCCCAACCGGAATATAAAGGTCGCCTTTGCCAAGGATGCCGAGGGCCCGTATTCGGCTCCCTCCGAGCCATTCACCGAGTCGTTCACCGAGGGCCCGTCAGTGGCCAAGGTCGACGATGGCTATGTGATCTATTATGACACCTATCAGAAGCGCATCTACAGTGCGGCCAAGACATCCGATTTCGTGAATTTCACCGATTATACCGACAGTGTCAGCGTCCCCGCGCTCCACAAGCACGGAACGATCTTCCGTGCTCCCCGCCAGGTAGTCGACAATCTCATCCAGCAGCGTAAGAAATGAAACTCCCCAAACTCATACTTTTGTCAGCGGCTGTAGCCGGAGCTTTCTCGCTCGGTGCCACTGACCTGATACATTATTCCGGTTCGAAACTCTCCAATCCGAACCGTCATGACGGTGGTCTGAGTCCTGCCGTCGGTGTGCATAACATCCAGACCATGCGTGCAAACAGGCGTTATGACCTGTATTCCCCCAATGACAACGGGTGGACCTACAATCACCAGCCCATGATGGCATACTGGAACGGAAAGTTCTATATGCACTATCTGTCCAATCCGGTTGACGAGCACGTTGGAGGCGGACGCACACTCCTGCAGACGTCGGAGGATGGCTATAACTGGTCAGCTCCCGAGATTCTTTTCCCGGTCTATCCCGTGCCCGACGGTTTCAAGAAGGAGGGAGTGTCCGGAGAGGCTAAAGGACATGATGCGGTGATGCACCAGCGCGTGGGCTTCTATGTCAGCAAGTCGGGACGCCTTCTGGCCATCGGCAATTATGGAATAGCCCTCCATCCAAAGGATGATCCCAACGACGGCAACGGAATAGGCCGCGTCGTGAGGGAGATAAATCCCGACGGTTCGTTCGGCCCCATCTATTTCGTCTATTATAACCACGACTTCAACGAGAAGAACACTCTCTATCCCAACTACAGGAAAAGCAAGGACAAGGGATTCCGTGAGGCTGTGGACGAGATGATAGCCAATCCTCTCTACCGTATGCAATGGGTGGAGGAGGCGGACCGCAATGATCCGATGATCCCTCTCCAGAAACCTTACAAGGCTTTCTGCTGGTACACGCTTCCGAACGGCGACAAGGCCGCCCTGTGGAAACACGCTCTCACATCAGTCAGCTCCGATGGTGGCAACACATGGTCTGAGCCGATAGCCCGCGCCAAAGGATTCGTCAACAGCAATGCCAAGATATGGGGACAGAAACTCAGCGACGGCACATACGCCACTGTCTACAATCCCTCCGAGTTCCGCTGGCCGCTTGCGATATCGCTCAGCTCTGACGGACTTGACTACACCACACTCAATCTCGTTCACGGCGAGGTGCCTCCGATGCGCTATGCCGGCCAATACAAGTCGTTCGGTCCCCAGTATGTCCGCGGCATCCAGGAGGGTAACGGAACCCCCGAGGATGGCGACCTGTGGGTGACATACAGTGTCGGCAAAGAGGATATGTGGGTGGCCAGGGTTCCGGTGCCCGTTGAACTCGTGGCAACCGGACACGCTGACGAGAATTTCGCCGACTTCGGCAAACTCGCCGATCTCACCATGTGGAACATCTATTCTCCTGTATGGGCACCTGTGTCGCTCGAGCAGAAGGACGGAAAGACATGGCTCACTCTCAGAGACAAGGATCCGTTTGATGTCTCGAAAGTGGAGCGCAAGATTCCGCCCACACGCCAGCTCACTGTGGAGTTTGACCTCATGGCCGAGCAGAACGACCATGGCGACCTGCTCATAGAGTTTGTGGATGATGAAGGCACTGCCTGTGCCCGTCTTGACATGACTCCCGAGGGTGAGTTCCGCTCCAAGGGTGGCGCCCGCTACGGGAAGATCAATAATTACGAGCCGGGAAAGGCATATCACGTCAAGGTGGATCTTGATCTTGACAACCGCAATTCCACCGTTTATGTCGATGGCGAGAAGAAAGCCACCAGAATGCTTTTCGCTCCCGTCAAGGCTGTCGAGCGTGTCGTGTTCCGTACCGGCAACCATTCGGATTATCCTAATGTCGATACTCCGGCAGACCAGTATAACGATATGCCCCGCGCCAACGATGTGGACAAGGAAGCTGTCTACCGTATAGCCAATGTGAAGTCAGCCTCCCGAGACATTGACGGAAACGCGGCTGTGCTCAAGTATGCCGATTTCTCCCATTATCCCGAATATTTCAACGAGATGGAGGATGAGAACATCGCCCAGGCCATCCCCAATGCCCAATCCTCGGAATGGATGAAAGAGAATATCCCTCTCTTCGAGTGTCCCGACGAGGATATGGAGGAGATGTACTACTACCGCTGGTGGACCCTCCGCAAGCATATCAAGGACACACCTGTGGGCTACGGCATGACAGAGTTCCTCGTTGACCGTTCATACGCCGACAAGTACAACCTCATAGCCTGTGCCATCGGCCATCATATCTACGAGAGCCGCTGGCTGCGTGATCCCAAGTATCTTGACGGTATCATCAATACCTGGTATCATGGCAATGACGGCCAGCCTATGGCGAAGATGATGAAATTCAGCTCATGGAACCCTGACGCGGTCTACAACCGCTATCTTGTCGACGGCGATCTCGATGCTCTTGCCAAGATGTATCCCGATCTGAAAGCAGAGTATGCACGTTGGGAGGAATCCCACCGTCTGCCCAACGGTCTCTACTGGCAGGGTGATGTGCAGGACGGTATGGAGGAGAGCATCAGCGGCGGCCGTCGCAAGAAGTATGCCCGTCCGACCATCAATTCCTATATGTATGGCAATGCCAAGGCTCTCGCCGCCATAGCCGACAAGCTTGGCCGGGCTGACGAGAAGGCTCTCTATGAGTCGAAGGCCAAGGAGATCAAGGACCTTGTCCAGGGCCGTCTGTGGAATGTCGACAGTGAATTTTTCGAGACAGTCCGTGGCGACACCTGCGCTCAGGTGCGCGAGGCCATCGGTTACATCCCCTGGTATTTCAATCTTCCCGATTCCGCCAAGTATGACAAGGCGTGGCTCCAGATCAACGATGAGAAAGGTTTCTCGGCTCCTTACGGTCTGACCACGGCGGAGCGCCGCCATCCCGAGTTCCGCACCCACGGTGTCGGCAAGTGTGAATGGGACGGTGCCATCTGGCCTTTCGCCAGCGCACAGACCCTGACAGCGATGGCCAACTATCTCAACAATACGGAGAATCCTGTCATATCAGACAGCACATATTTTGCCCAGATGAAGCTCTATGAAGAGTCACAGCATCACCGTGGGCGCCCCTACATAGGCGAGTATCTTGATGAGGTGACAGGTTACTGGCTCAAAGGTGACCAGGAGCGTAGCCGCTATTACAATCACTCGACTTACAATGACCTGGTGATCACCGGTCTCGTAGGTCTGCGTCCGCGCAACGACAACACTGTCGAGGTCAATCCTCTCGTGCCGGAAGGCAAATGGGATTGGTTCTGTCTTGACGATGTGCCCTATCACGGTCACTCCCTAACCATCCTCTGGGACAAGGACGGCAGCCGCTATCACAAGGGTAAAGGCCTTCAGGTGATGGTGGACGGCAAGGTCGTCGGACAGCGTGACACTCTCGGACGACTCATTTGTAAAGATGTATTGAAATGAGAAAGATATTTATGTTAGCAGCGGCGATGCTGGGCGCTTTCATGGCTGATGCCATGGAGGTGACCCGCATGACCGCGGAGATGACCGAGTCACCCCTGGCTCTCGAGGTAGCCGCCCCGAGATTCGGGTGGCAGCTCTCGGGTCATGACGGAGCCATGCAGTCGGCATATCAGATAGAGGTGTTCACGACTTCCGGCAAGAAGGAGAACATGGTATGGAACTCCGGCAAGGTGACATCCGACAAGAGCCAGCTTGTACCTTACGGCGGCCCGACTCTCAGCCCCATGTCACGTTATTTATGGCGAGTGAAGGTATGGGATGAGAAGGGTGGAGCCTCGGATTGGAGCCATACCTCCGAGTTCCGTCTTGCTCCTGATGCCTCGTTCCTCTCCGGTGACTGGATCGGGGCGGTGAGCTATGACAAAGCGGCTCTTCCGGATGGTCGTAACTATACCTACGACAAGTGGAAACTCCCTGAGGTGAAAGAGAAGTGGGAAAAGGTTGACTCGATGGCCAACCGAAGCATCCTTCTCCGTAAGGAAGTGGATCTCCGCCATAAGGTGGCCGATGCCACAGTCTATGTATGCGGTCTCGGACATTACGAGCTTTCCATCAATGGCCGCAAGGTCGGCGACGGGGAGTTCACACCGCTCTGGAGTGACTATGACAAGACAGTGTATTACAATACATACGATGTCACTGATTTTCTCCGCAAGGGGGAGAATGTGATCGGTGTCCTTCTCGGCAACGGATTCTATAATGTTGTCAGAGGCTCGCGTTACAGTAAGCTGCAGATCGGATTCGGTCCGGAGACCCTCTGGCTCAAGATGGTGGTGAGATTCACCGACGGAAGGACCGAGACAGTCGCTACCGACGGGTCATGGAAATATGCGCTCAGCCCCATAACATTCCATTCAATTTATGGTGGCGAGGATTATGATGCCCGTCTTGAACAGGATGGATGGAATTCGCCCGGGTTCAATGACCGTGGATGGAAAAACGTGGTGGTGCAGCGCGCACCCAAGGGCAGGCTTACTTCCCAGCTCGCACCTCCTGTGAAAATCATGGAACGTTTCGGGGTCAAGAGCGCCACAAAGCTCACTCCTGAGCAGATCGAGAACTCTCACAAGACAACCAAACGCACCGTCGATCCGTCGGCATTGCTCCTTGACATGGGTCAGAACCTTGCCGGATTCCCCGAGATAACCGTGAAGGGTAAGCGCGGACAGACTGTGACCATGGTGGTAGGGGAGAGCCTTACGGCAGACAGCGCTGCCAACCAGCGCCAGACAGGACGCCAGCATATCTACACCTACACTCTCCGTGGTGATGGTCCCGAGACATGGCATCCGCGTTTTTCATATTATGGTTTCCGTTACATCCAGCTCGAGGGAGCGGTGCTCCCCGGTCAGCGCAATCCCGATGGACTGCCGGTGGTAGAGGATATCAAATCATGCTTCATATATAACTCCGCTCCCGAGCACAGCACGTTTGAATGCTCGAGCCCAGTGCTCACTGCAGCCCATCGTCTGATCCGCAACGCGGAGAGAAGCAATATGCAATCGGTGTTCACCGATTGTCCCCACCGTGAGAAGCTCGGATGGCTTGAGCAGGTGCATCTCGTCGGACCGAGCCTTTTCTACAATTATGATCTCACAGGTTTTGTCCCCAAGGTGCTCCGCGATATTTCCGACACGCAGCGCGACAACGGCAAGGTGGCCACAACGGCCCCTGAATATGTGGTGTTCGAGGGAGAATTTCTCGAGCCGTTCGCCGAGTCGCCCGAGTGGGGAGCCACACTCATCATTGTTCCCTGGATGTATTATGAGTATTACGGTGACGATTCCCTGTTGAGAAAATATTATCCCAACATGAAGGCTTACGCCGGGTATCTCGACACCAAGGCCACAGACAATCTGATTGATTTCGGCCTGGGTGACTGGTATGACTATGGTGACTTCCGTGCCGGATTCTCCCGTAACACCCCTGTCGGTCTGGTGGCTTCCGCCCACTACTATCAGGATTATACTTTCCTTGAGAAGATAGCCCGCGAGCTTGGCGAGACTGCCGATGCCGACCATTATGCTGCCAGAGCAGCGGCCATACGCGAGGCTTTCAACAAAAAGTATTATGATGCCGCCACTGCCGACTATGGCAGCGGTAGCCAGACCTCCAACGCCCTTCCGCTTTTCACCGGACTGGCTCCCGAGGCAGACCGTGAAAAGATTCTCGCCAATCTCATCGGTGACATCAAGGAGCATGGCTATCGTCTGACCACCGGCGATGTGGGCAACCGTTATCTGTTCCGCACTCTCGCCGACAATGGTCTTGACTCGGTGATGTACCGTATGCACAACCACTATGAAGCCCCGGGCTATGGATTCCAGCTGCAGTATGGAGCCACCACTCTTACGGAGCAGTGGGATCCCCGTCAGGGTTCGTCGTGGAATCATTTCATGATGGGTCAGATTGATGAATGGCTTTTCCGTTCGCTCGCAGGCATACAGATCGACCCCTCTTCTCCGGGAATGAAGCATCTTGTGATCCGTCCGTCTGTCCCCGGCGACCTCAGCCACGTAAAGGGGAAGACCACCACGCTCTATGGCGATGTCGAGGTGGAATGGACCCGTGATGACAACGGGACTGTCACGGTGGATGTCGTGCTCCCTGCCAACTGTTCAGCCGACCTGTTCATGCCCGGTGAGTCAGCTCCCAAGGCCATAAAATCAGGCCATCACAAATTTTCTTCTAAGCTCTGAAAAAAGATGAAACTTAAAGGACTTCTATTTGTGGCCACGCTTGCCGCCGTGCCGGCAATGGCCCAGAATACATTTGAGAATCAATATCGCCGTCCGCTCGGCGAGGTGCTTGACGAGATCTCACAGCGTTTCAATGTGAAGATCAAGTATAATGTAGACACCACCGGCCTCGTGCTGCCATACGCCGACACACGAATCCGGCCCTATTCCGTGGAGGAGACTTTTGTGAATGTACTCGCCCCCTTCGACATGAAGGCACAGAAGCAGAGCGAGACCTCGTTCAAGATAAAGTATTACGAGCCCGCCCGCCGCACTGATGCCGACGGGGAGAAGATGCTGGCCTATCTCAGCTCTCTCTATTCCGACAAGGCTTCATGGGAGGCGCGTCGCGACTCGCTCCGCACCGAAGTCAGGGAGCGTCTCGCCATCGACCCGATGCTCGCCAAAAGGGTAGGGGCGAAACCTGTCATATCAAAGCCCAGGAAATATGACGGCTACACCGTGAGCAATTTCTATCTGGAGACACTTCCCGGTCTCTATGTGTGCGGTTCGATCTATTCGCCGACAACTAAAGGGAAGCATCCGCTCATCATCTGTCCGAACGGACACTTCGGCAATGGCCGCTATAACAAGGCCCAGCAGCAGCGCCTGGCCACGCTGGCACGTATGGGTGCCATCTGTGTCGACTATGATCTCTACGGCTGGGGTGAGTCGGAACTCCAGGTGGGCAGTGAGGCTCACCAGACAGCCGACGCGCATATCATACAGGCCATGAACGGTCTGTCGATACTCGACTTCATGATGGAGCGGAAGGATGTTGATCCTACCCGTGTGGGTGTCAACGGAGGTTCCGGTGGCGGCACACAGACTGTGCTTCTCTCAGTGCTCGACGACCGCTACACTGCAGCCTGTCCTGTAGTGAGCCTCGCCTCGCACTTCGACGGAGGATGTCCCTGTGAGAGCGGTATGCCCATCCAGCGTGCCGGAGGCGGCACCTGCAATGCCGAGCTTGCAGCAGCCTTCGCCCCACGGCCCATGATGATTGTATCGGATGGTGGCGACTGGACCCATACAGTCCCTGAGCTTGAGTATCCCTATCTGCAGAGAATCTATGGATTCTATGATGCCGCCGACAAGGTGGGCAACGTGCATCTTCCGGATGAGCGTCATGATTTCGGCCCCAACAAGCGCAATGCTGTCTATGATTTCTTCATCGACACTTTCGGACTTGACCGCAGCAAGCTTGATGAGTCAAAGGTGACCATTGAGCCTTTCGAGGCAATGTACAGTTTCGGCCCCGACGGATCGGCCATGCCCGCCGGAGCTATCCGCAAGACTAAATGAGAATCAAATGATGAAAAGAATAATATCATTATCACTGCTTGTATCGTTGGCTCTTTCAGCTTTCGCATGGAGCCAGAAGGGACATGACACCACCGCGGCAATTGCAGAGCGTCATCTCACTCCTGCAGCCCGGGCGATGGTAGACTCGATTTTCAAAGGCCGTTCGATGGTCTACTGGGCCAACTGGCTTGACAATGCAAGCCATACGCCTGACTATGCCTACACAAAGACATGGCATTACAAGAACATTGACGATGGTGTGCGTTATGAGGAGGCCCAGGCCAATCCGTCGGGCGATGTGGTCACTGCCGTGAAGGCCCAGATGGAGACTCTCGGTAATCCCGCGTCTTCCGCCGCCGACCGTGAGCTCGCTCTGAAGATTCTGGTGCACATCGTAGGCGATATGCACCAGCCCATGCACATGGGTCACGCCACCGATCTCGGAGGCAACCGTGTGAAAGTGCGTTTCTTCGGCCGTGACAACAATCTCCATGCCGTGTGGGACGGTTCGATACTCGAGAGTGGCCATAGATGGAGCTATACCGAGTGGGTGGATCAGCTTGACCGCCTTTCCCCGGCCGAGGCTGAGGCTGTGGCCGGAGGTTCGGTGGACGACTGGGCCAAACAGACTCTGGATATCGCGACACGTGTGTATGACAGGATAGCCCCTGATACCAACATCATGTATGATGAGGTTGCCGAGTGGACTCCGGTCATCGAGCAGCAGCTGCTCAAAGGTGGCCTGCGTCTGGCCCACGTGATAAACGGGCTTTTCGATCCGGACTATGCCGCCACCCATAAGGCTCCGTACACACCGGCACGATGACTTTCCGAAGCTGATTTATAATGTAAGAGTTCCCATGAATGTGCCGCATTCATGGGAACTCTTATATTGTATAAATCCTTATAGTCTAATTCATGGCAATCTGCTGACGGTATTGGGTGGGACTCTGTCCGGTCAGACGTTTGAACATACGGGTGAAGTGGGCCGGATATTCAAAGCCAAGGGCATAGGCGATCTCGCTTACGTCCTCGTTGCCGGTGGCGAGTCTATGCTTGGCCACGCTGAGCAGATGGAGCGAGATAATATCTTTCGGACTCTTGCCTGTCTCCTTACGCACGAGATCGGAGAAATAGCCGGCTGAAAGATTGGCACGCTCGGCAAAATATGCCACGTTCGGCAACCGGCGGTCGGGTTGCTCTCCGATGAAGTATTGCTTGAGCTGTCTCTGGAAATTGCTGATGATTTCCGAATTGACCTTGTGGCGTGTGATGAACTGCCTGTCGTAGAACCGGTGGAGATACTCTATGAGCACCTGTATGTTGGCTGATAGCAATGTTGCCGAATGGTTGTCAACCGGATGTTCGATTTCCTGCCTGATCAGTCCGAGGCATGAGAGAAATCTGCCTCTTTCATCATCCGACAGGTGAAGGGCCTCCATTTCCGAATAGTCAAAGAAAGAGAATGAGTTGATCTTCTCGGCCAGAGGCGTTCCGTAGATCAGGTCGGGGTGAAACACAAGTCCGATCACGTCAGGAGCGATATGATGGCCGGGATTGTTGACCTCAATGACCTGTCCCGGCGAGAAGCTTACGACGGTTCCCTCCTGGTAGTCATAGCTGCGTCGGCCGTATCTGACGGAGCAGCTGGCGTTATTTTTAAGAAACAGTGCGTAGACACCATAGTTTATTGTGACGTCATTGACTTCTTTTGTCGCATCCTTCAGGTCAACCACAGCCACGAGCGGGTGGTGGGTCGGAAGCCCGTAAAGTTTGTTATACGTGTCTATTGAGTCGAGGTTGATATATCTGTTTTCCATGCCTCTAAGGTAATACTTTTTTTCCGGATGGAAGGTATGACATTTGAATATGGTAAGCAAAAGCCCTTCCCGGGTAAAAATCAACCGGTCAGGAAAAGGATACAAATGGACAAAATGACAGAAGGAACAGATTTTTTTATTTTGTATCGTTTGTCATTTTGTCCATTTGTATCCTTTTCCTGATCTGCCCACTTTTCCAGACGTGACGTCTGGATATGAAAAAAGCTGGTCGACCGCTTCTGCGGACAATCAGCTTGAGCTTTTTCAAGGTCTGAACCCATTCGTCAGGTTCAGACTTTTTAGACTGTTGTTTGTAGATTACTGAGCAACGGCAGCAGAATCAACAGTAGCAGCGGCGCTGTCAACGGGAGCAACGGAGTCAGCTACAACAACTTCCTCAACAGCTACTTCCTCAACTACAGTTGCAGCGGAATCAGCTGCCTCAGCAGCCTTGTCAGAAGAGCCGCAGGAGAAGAGAGATGCGCTGAATGCTACAGCAACAACTAAAACTAACTTTTTCATTTTCTTCTTTTGGTTAAATTATTGAACAATATTTAAGCTTCAAAAACGTCACAAAGGTATAACAAAAAACTGACATACCAAAGTTTTTTTAGTGTTTTTTTGTGGCAGCTTTGAATTTTGGTGAAAAATTACAAAATTTGGTAATTTTCACCATCTATTTTTTAACATTTGCCGTATCCGAAGCCTAAATACAGTCCCTTAGTCCCCACGGGCATCAATCGTCATCGTCGTGATGATGGCGGTGGTGCTTGTGGTGCTTCTTATAGTGCTTGCGGGCTTTCTTGTACTTCTTGTACATCTTCTTGTGATACTTGTAGCGGGCTTTCATGTAGTCCTCATAGTCATCGTCGTCATAGTCATCATAGTCATAATAGTCATGGCCACCACCGATCGGGAGTGACACCATGATTCCACCACCTCCCGGCAGAGGTATGGCTCCGGCCACACGGCCGCGGCTTGCCTCCTTGCGGTATCTCTTGACGGCTTTTCTGTATTGTTTGGGTGATATGACGGGGTAGTCCCACCCGGGAAGCATCGGCACACATACTCTCTCGTGATGATGGTGGTGATGATGGCGTGGGGGTGGGGGAGGTGCGACCACTACGGCAGGGGCATAATAGGGATAAGCGTTGGAAAAACTGGCGTTGAAACCGTCAGTCCCTGCATTGAGTGTGAAGAATGCTTGGGCTGACATTGAGGCTGTACCTGCTATCGCAAGAGCCATCGCTGCTGTCAGGCGGGAAATCTGTCTCATATATATAATATATAAGGTGGTGAATATGGAGCTTTTTCTTATTACTACAATCTCACTTGCCGAAATGTTCTTGGCGCGGATGTTTTGTGCCTGCTGAGAGGACGAGGGTGGATTGAAATTGGCGGTTTGGATAATTTTCACTAACTTTGCACCCGAAAACAAAGTAAAAACATAATGAGTTACAACCTTTTGAAAGGGAAGCGCGGCGTGATATTCGGCGCGCTCAATGACAAGAGTATAGCCTGGAAAGTGGCCGTGAAGGCTGTTGAGGAAGGCGCTACTATCACTCTGAGCAACACACCTGTGGCAGTACGCATGGGTGATGTCAGCAAGCTCGGCGAGCAGCTCGGAGCAGAGGTGATCCCCGCCGATGCCACCAATGTCGATGATCTCGAGATGGTGTTCAGCCGCTCGATGGAGGTGCTCGGAGGCAAGATTGACTTCGTGCTCCATTCTATCGGAATGTCGCCCAATGTCCGCAAGAAACGTCTGTATGACGATCTTGACTACGATCTTCTCAACAAGACTCTCGACATCTCGGCCGTATCTTTCCACAAGATGATCCAGGCCGCAAAGAAGCTTGATGCTATCGCCGACCACGGCAGCATCGTGGCTCTCAGCTATATCGCAGCCCAGCGCACCATGTTCGGCTACAATGACATGGCCGATGCCAAGGCACTTCTCGAATCCATTGCCCGCAGCTTCGGCTACATCTATGGCCGCGAGAAGGGTGTCCGCATCAATACCATCTCACAGTCGCCCACTCCCACCACTGCCGGAAGCGGCGTGAAGGGTATGGATTCCCTCATGGACTTTGCCAACCGTATGTCGCCCCTGGGCAACGCATCGGCTGATGAGTGTGCCGACTATTGCATCACACTTTTCTCAGACCTCACCCGCAAGGTGACAATGCAGAATCTCTATCACGACGGCGGTTTCTCGTCGATGGGCATGAGCCTCCGCGCCATGGACCAGTATGAGAAGAGCTTCGATCTCTACCGTAATCCTGACGGCACCATCCAGTATGGTTGATGATCCGGCCGCTCCGGATTGAATAACATTGTACAGTTCCCGTGTTTGCGATAAAAGCAGGCATGGGAACTGTATCATTACGGGGTAGTACACATAGTTACCGGTCAGGACAAGGATACAAAGGGACAAAAGTAAAAAAGGAACAGATTATTTATTTTTATCAGTCTGATGAATCTGGCAAAAATTTTGTTCCTTTTGCCCTTTTGTCCCTTTGTATCCTTGTCCTGACCGGTAACTTTAGTATCCTTTTCCTAACCCGTCATTACGTGCATACTATCTTTTTGACTGCATATTGAAAATGGTCTGAAATGGTCTGAATTGGCATATAAAAATTCATTAATTTTGCATTGAAAAGCTAATATAGTTGTATGGACGATAACAGAGACTTCAAGGAAAAGCTGAATGAATTGCGTGGCGAGGTGGAGCGTAAAGTCAATCGCTCCGTCAGAACCCCGGCGGATTTCGAATACCTGTCGGAAGATATCAAGGCTGTGTCCCGTCTGTGTGTCAGTCCCACAACCTTGAAACGTGTATGGGGCTATATGAACGATGCCGGTGCATTCTATCGTCCCGGCAACTTCACGCTCAGAGCTCTTGCGCGTTATGTAGGCTACCGTGAGTTTGAGGATTTTGTGGAACGCGACCACACTGCCTCATCTCAGTCGGCTGTATTCTTCGGCGATATGGTCGAGAGTGCCAATCTGCCGAAAGGCACTTATGTCAGGGTGGCATGGCATCCCGGAAGGGAATGTGTGTTGCATCACCTGTTCGATGTCCACTTTGAAGTGGTGGAGACCCGCAATTCGAAACTGATGAAGGGGGATATCGTGAGCTGTTGCTTTTTCGTGCAGAATGCACCGCTTTACTTCAATTCCATTCACCGTGAGGGGGTCGGCTCAATGAGTTATATAGCCGGTTCAAGCAGTGGAGTGAGATTCGAGATACTCGGTCAGAAATATGACCACCCGGTAAACACTGGCAATAAATCCTAACTTAACAGATATAGTAATGATGCTTCCCGTGTCGGATTCCATTTATTGGAGTCCGTCACTTTTGTTTGTAGTGTTGACAGAATATAGCCAGAAACCAGCCAGCTTGTCGGCTATCTCAGGTTCGGAGAGACCTTTCTCTCTGAGTGCGGCTTCGAGATCTGCGGCGAGGGCGAACATTTCGGCGGTGCGTTTCTCAATATGCCCGCCTCTTGATCCGTCCCAACCGGATGACTCTATGGCGGGGGCATAGGCCGAGACAAGGGAATCCACGCGGACGAAGCTTTTCTCTATGATAGCGTCTGTTGTCTCACTCTCTTCGATCGGTGGCGGGGTTTGGCTGTGGTAAAAGGCTATGGCGAGAGCCGCGATTGTCACGATCACGGCTGCCGGAATCATGATCCGCCTGATAGGATGAGCTATCAGCCGGTTGATGCGGCGGACCACTTCATCCATGGACGGACGTCTGTCAGGATCACGATGCAGACAGGCTCCGGACAGTGACATGAATCGGCGGGGAAGGCCGGCCTGAGCCATTATCTTTCCGAATGAGTAGACATCCGCCCGCTCGTCGGACGCAATCCCGGCCAACTGTTCCGGTGCGCCGTAGGCGGTGGTGGCTGCCGACATTTTCACAGTCAGCTGGTCATCGGCATCGCCGAGCCCCAGGTCGATCAGCCTGACCTCATGCTGACGGCGTGTGATGAGGATATTGTCAGGTTTGAGATCCCTGTGGCTCACTCCGCGTGAGTGGATATATGCCAGGGCCTCGGCGAGCTGTCGCATAATGCTCATGCGGCGGCTCTCCGGCGGATTTTCGGCGAGATACTTGTTCAGGGTCATTCCGTCGATCCATTCCATGAGTATTCCCGGACCGTATTGCCCGTTGGTCTCGTAGTTGATCATCCTGACAATGTTGGGATGATCGAGCTTCATGCCCAGATCGTATTCCTTGCGCAGAAGTGCCACGAATTGCGGCGCACCGGCATATTCACGGTTCAGACACTTGAATATGAAGCGCTTGCCGTTGCGCTGCAGCAATATGACACGGAATATCGTGCCGGAGTAGATGTCGACGGCTGATTCATGGCTGACCGGCGTTTCCTCATCGGCGGGAGTGAGAATTGAGTTTTCGTAAGACAATGGCTCCATATCCCCAAAGATACACAAAATAATACTCGAGCCATAAGTTTTTAACATTTATAAATATTTTGATGCCTGTGATGCAATTTTCCGATGTTAATGGTGTTAAAAATAGCCTCTGACGGGCGATATGTCTAAAAAATTGGGAGAATAGTGTCAGATCCACTAATTTTGCCCACAAGAAACAATGATATGCTTATGTATAGACACCTATTGACAATCGCGGTCCTGACCGGCATCGGTTTCAGTATGCCGGCCCAGGAGATATGGAGCTTCGGTGACTGTGTGGATTGGGCCCGGGAGAACAATATCTCGTTGCGTCAGTCTGAACTGTCGCAGCAGAGTGCCGGAGTGACTCTCGAGGGTGCCAAGGCACAGTGGGTGCCGTCGCTTGAATTCGGCACATCGCAGGGTTATGCCAATACACCTATGGGGGATGCCGGTGTGGATAAGAATGCCTATACCTCATCCTACGGTCTCAACGGATCATGGACTTTGTGGGACGGAGGGAAGCGCAAGGCTGACATCAACCGTTCGAAGACTGATGTAGAGCGGTCGAGATGGGCCACGGATGGGCTTTTCCGCGACATCCGCACCGAGCTCCTCTCGATATATGTCAATATTCTCTATGCCCGCGAGGCTCTCGAGGTGAACCGTCAGCTTGCCGAGGTGAGTGCCTCGCAGGCCGAGCGTTCACGCCAGATGATGGAATCAGGCAGGATTTCAATCGTTGATTATCAGCAACTGGAAGCCCAGGCCGAGCGTGACCGCTACAACACCGTGAGTGCCGAGGCTGACCTTGCCTCGCGCAAGCTTCAGCTCCGCAACCTTCTTGAGCTTGGCATTGACCGGAGTATCGACGTGGTGCCTGTGACGTTTGACTCGCTTCTCGTCCTTTCCGATCTTCCGCCGCTCGCCGAGAGCTATGATATGGCCCTTGCCACGGATTCGCGTCTCCGTTACGATGAGCTTTCAGTAGCGATGGCCGATGATGACATCAAGGCGGCACGGGCCGGATCCAGCCCTCAGATAAGTGTCAACGCCGGGATCGGAACCGGTTACTATACCACCGATTCCCGGGGCTGGGGGGAGCAGATGAAACGGAGTCTCAACGAGAATGTGGGGCTGACGCTGTCTATCCCTATCCTTGATCACAAGAAGACCAAAACGGCGGTCGCACAGGCCAAAATAGCCAAGATCAACAGTGAATATGACGTGCAGGCCCGCCGTCAGGAGATAGCCAACACATTGGAGGGCTGGTATATAGATATGCAGTCTGCACGGTCGCGCTATGTGGCTGCTGTGGCAAACGAGAGGGCCGCAGCTCTCAGCGACGAGTATGTGGCCGAGCGTTTTGCCGTGGGCTACGTCGAGTCGACCGAACTCCTGCAGAGCCACCAGTCTCTCGCCTCTGCCCGCCATGAGGTGATCCAGGCCAAATATATGGCGCTTCTTGCCAGGAAGATGGTCGAATTTTTACGAACCGGAAATATCACACTTTGAATATGAAAGCATTACATTCATTGCTCATTGCCATTCCTCTTATCCTCATGTCGTCATGCGGAAAGAAGGATGAGATCCGCCTTGTCACCGAGCCGGTGACAAAGGGGACCATCAGCGAGAGTGTCACGGCAACAGGGACGCTCGAATCTGTGACCTCGGTTGATGTCGGAACCCAGGTGACCGGCATAATCGACAAGATTCTGGTTGATTACAATTCCCAGGTCAAGAAGGGAGAACTTCTGGCCGAGATAGACAAGGTGCTCCTCCAGAGCGAGCTGAAATCAGCGGAGGCGAGTGTGGAGAGTGCCAAGGCTACGTATGACTACTCCCGTGAGAATTACGAGCGTGACAGGAATCTGCATGACAGGCGTCTGATCTCCGACTATGAGTTTGACACCTCGCGCCGCGATTTTCAGGTGGCCAAGACGGCTTATGAGAAGGCCCAGGCCGACAGGGTGCGCGCCGCCAAGAATCTGAACTATGCCGAGATATATTCCCCGATCGACGGTATCGTGATCTCGAGAGATGTCGAGGTGGGACAGACTGTGGTGTCGTCCATGACTGTGGCCAATCTGTTCACCATAGCCGATCTTGACAATATGCGTGTTGTCGCCGATGTGGATGAGGCTGACATAGGTCGTGTGAAGGAGGGCCAGGAGGTGACTTTCACGGTGGATGCATATCCTGATGAAGTGTTCCGTGGCACCGTGACACAGAAGCGTATCAGTCCCACCACCGAGAGCAATGTGGTGACATACGAGGTGCTTGTCTCCGCTGACAACAAGGAACATAAGCTCATTCCGGGTCTCACGGCCAATCTGACCATCTATCAGACCCGCAGCGAGAATGTGGCTCTCGTGCCTGTCAAGGCCACCCGTTTCGTGCCTCATCACTATCCTGATGCCGATAATCTGCCGGTGCTTCCCGAGGGGACTGAAGCCACTCCGTTCAACGATCCCTCCGATCCTTCGCGAAAGAGGGTCTGGGAGGTCAAGGATGGCCGTTTTGTGCCTCTGATCATCACAGTCGGGGCTTCAGACGGAATCAATTATCAGGTTGAATCCGGTATCGCCGAAGGTGCGCAGGTGGCTGTGGAATATGCGGTCAGCTCTGCCGGAGAGGAAGAATCGGATGCCGGAGGTGAACGCAGTCCGTTCGCCCCCAAACCGCCGAAACGTAAATGACGGAGGTGGCTATGTCAGCGCGTGAAATCATAAACGTGAAGGATCTCCGCCGCGATTTCAAGGTGGGCGGTGAGACAGTCCATGCCCTGAGGGGAGTCTCGTTCACAATCACCGAGGGGGAGTTTGTCACCATAATGGGCACATCCGGCTCGGGCAAGTCCACGCTTCTCAATACTCTCGGATGTCTCGACACTCCAACATCGGGTGAATATGTGCTCGACGGGGTGAAGGTGAAGAACATGAGCAAGAACGAGCGGGCGCGTCTGCGCAACCGCAAGATCGGTTTCGTGTTTCAGAATTACAATCTTCTTCCCAAGACGTCGGCCATCGAGAATGTGGAGCTGCCCTTGCTCTACAACCCTGATGTCTCGGCTCGCGACCGTCACAAACGTGCCGTCGATGCACTCCTTGCCGTAGGGCTCGGCGACCGTCTCAACCATCTGAGCAATCAGATGAGCGGAGGCCAGCAGCAGCGTGTGGCCATAGCCCGCGCTCTTGTCAACGATCCGGTGCTTATCCTCGCTGATGAGGCCACCGGCAATCTGGACACACGCACGTCAATGAGTGTGCTTGTGCTTTTCCAGGAGCTTTATGCCCGTGGACGCACCATAATATTTGTGACCCACAACCCTGAGCTTGCGGCATATTCGTCGCGCAACATCGTGCTCCGCGATGGCAGGATTGTCTCCGATACCCTCAATCCCTCGCCGGCATCGGCTGCCGAGATGCTGGCCTCACTCCCTGTTAACGATGATTGACCCATGAACTTCTTCAATCTTCTCAAAATAGCTCTCAGAGCCCTCAACCGCAACAAACTGAGGGCCATCCTGACCATGCTCGGCATCATCATAGGCATAGCTGCCGTGATATGTATGCTCGCTATCGGCCAGGGCTCCAAGGAGAGCATCAAGGCCCAGATATCCGAGATGGGCAGCAACATGATAATGATTCATCCCGGCAATATGCAGAGGGGTGGCGTGAGGCAGAGCTCAGATGATAAGCAGACTCTCAAGGTGGCCGATTACGAGGCTCTGCGTGACCGCACCGCCTATCTCAAGGCGGTGAGTCCGGTGGTGCAGAGTTCAGGACAGATGGTGGCCGGCAACAATAACTGGCCGTCAAGCATCAGCGGTGTCACCCCTGAATATATGGATATCCGCAAGCTCTCCGTGGAGGACGGGGAGATGTTCAATGAAGCCGATATAAAGTCAGCGGCAAAGGTGTGTCTTCTTGGAAAGACTGTGGTAAGCAACCTTTTCCCGGGCGGAGAGAATCCGATCGGTAAAGTTGTGAGATTCGGAAAGGTTCCTTTTACAGTGATTGGTGTTCTTAAAAGTAAAGGGACGAACTCAATGGGTATGGACCAGGATGACGTGGTCATAGCCCCATACACCACAGTCATGAAGCGCATCCTTGCCGTCGACTATCTCGGTTCGATATTCGCATCGGCCCTGTCGGAAGAAATGACCCCCATGGCCACAGACGAGATCACCGAGATACTCCGCACATCCCACAGGCTCGGAGAGGGTGACGAGGATAACTTCGACATCCGTTCGCAACAGGAGCTCAGCGAGATGATGAACTCCACCTCCGATATGATGACCGTCCTGCTCACCTGTATCGCCTTCATCTCGCTTCTCGTGGGTGGCATCGGAATCATGAACATGATGTATGTCTCCGTCACCGAACGCACACGTGAGATCGGTCTGCGCATGAGTATCGGCGCCCGCGGTATCGACATTCTGCTCCAGTTTCTCATCGAGGCTGTCATAATTTCCGTGACAGGCGGCGTGATAGGAGTCATATTCGGCTGCATCGCCACATGGGCGGTCCATACGCTGGCGGCATGGCCGGTGTCGATTCTCGCATCGTCGATCATACTCAGTTTTGCCGTGTGCACGTTCACCGGCATCTTCTTCGGCTGGGTTCCGGCCATGAAGGCATCCAATCTCGATCCTATAGAAGCTATCAGATATGAATGACCGACTTGCTCGCATAGCCATCCATATAGTGGTGATCCTCATGATCTTCATCCTGCCGGAAGTGGTCATGACCGGCTCGCGGCCGTTGCATGGCGACTTCCGCTGGTTCCCCTACATAAAGGTGGCCATATATGTGGTGGTTTTCTATCTCGAATATTTCCTGGTGAGTCCGTCTGTGTCGAGAATGCGACTCGCCGTGTGCAGCGCTCTGATTCTTGTGGCGGCGTCGGCCGGTCTGTATGTGCTATTTGACAGTTTCCATCATCTCGCACCCCGTCGTCCTCCGGTCAATCATGTGATAATCCGTGACATTGCCATGCTCCTTCTCACTATGGCCCTTAGTGTGGCCATGCGTCTGAGCGAGAGAGTGAGAAAGATCGAGGAGAGCCATCGTGAGGAGGAACTTAAACAGCTCAAGAGCCAGCTCAATCCGCATTTCCTGTTCAATTCGCTCAATACGGTCTATGCCCTCACAGAGATTGATCCGCCTCAGGCCCGCGAGGCGGTCCACAGGTTGAGCGCATTGCTGCGCTATGCACTGTATGAGGCCGATTCGACCACAGTGAAGCTCGGGCGTGAGGTGGCTTTCATCAACGATTATGTCAGGCTCATGCAGATGCGTTTGGGCGACAGCGTAAGGGTAAGCATAGTCGAGGATATCGCCGCCGGCATGGAGGATATCGGGATTGCATCCATGATATTCATCACACTTGTCGAGAACGCATTCAAACATGGTGGTGCCGGAGATGCCGAGGCTTACATTTCCATCAAGATTTCGGTGGATACATCGGGTAACATCGAATGTGATGTGGCCAACTCTGTCTCGCCCCGGGAATCGGAGGTTCACAGGGGCGGGATGGGACTTGAGAACCTGCGCCGGCGTCTCAGGCTCATATATGGTGACAAGGCACGGTTGGAAATCTCATCGCAACCCGCTATCTTTGTAGCACAAATGAGAATAGAACGATGAACGACGACAGGATACGCTGCTGTGTGGTGGACGATGAGCCTCTCGCTGCACGGCTGATAGCATCATATATCGAGAAGCTTCCGTTTCTTACCCTCGCCGGGGTGTTCGGATCGGCCCGTGAGGCTGTGAGGCTGATAATGGACGGTGAGATCGACGCCGTGTTCCTTGACATCCGTATGTCCCAGCTCAGCGGGATGGAATTTGCAAGGATAGTGCCCAAGGGGGTACAGGTGGTATTCGTCACGGCTTATTCCGAATATGCCATAGAGGCTTTCCGTGTCGGCGCCACCGACTATCTTGTCAAACCGGTGAGTTTCGAGGAGTTTTCAGCGGCTGCCATGCGCATAAAGGATCGTCTCGTCATGCAGCAGGATCTCACGTCGCCCGCTGCTGACGGAAGGTTACTTGTGAGGATTGACAGGGGCATGACCCAGATATCAGCCGCCGATATCGTGCTTATCGAGGGGTTGAAGGATTATGTGAAGATTCATCTCTCGGATTCATCTCAGGTGGTCACGCTATCATCCATGAAAGGTATAGAGCGGCATCTTCCACAGGGAGATTTCCTGAGGGTCCACCGAAGTTTCATAGTCAACGTCGACCGTATCCAGAGAATCGACCGCCAGAAACTGACTGTGGGTGGCCGCGACATCCCCATCGGCGACAGTTACCGTCCGGCTGTAAATGCCTACATATCCTCCCACACTCCCACAGAGTGAGAATATAAAAACTCCGTTCCTATGCCAGACCTGGCATAGGAACGGAGTTTTTAATAAGGTTTGGGATGATCTCTTAGAATTCCACGAGGATTCTGAACACTTTGCCGGGGGCGGCGTCCCATTTGGCAAGGGCCTCGCCTGTCTCCTCGGGCTTGACAGTGGCTGAGATCAGCTTCTCGGCATTCTTGCGGCCTCCTGCGAGGAAATAGCGTATGACGGCTGCAAAATCGTTTGGCATGGCGTTGCGTGAGCCGCGGATGTCAAGTTCCTTCTGCACGAAGAGTTTTGTGTGGAATGAAACATCGTCCTTGGCATATCCGATGCAAACCACGCGGCCACAGAATGCGACATTCTCCACGGCGGCCACGTATGTGAAGGGGGATCCGACAGCCTCGACAACAACATCGGGGCCATTGCCGCCGGTGAGACGGTTGAGCTCGTCAGCGAGGTTCATGGTGGCGGAGTTGATGGAGTATGTCGCACCGAGCTCGCGGGCCAATGCCAGTTTCTCGTCATCAAGGTCGATGGCTATCACGGTGGCACCGCGGAGAGCGGCGCGCACGATGGCTCCGAGTCCGATCATGCCACAGCCGATCACTGCCACAGTGTCGATGTCGGTCACCTGTGCGCGGTCAACAGCGTGGAAGCCTACGCTCATAGGCTCGACAAGCGCACACTCGCGGGGAGTGAGTCCCTGGGCGGGGATGATCTTGCTCCAGGGTACGGCGATATAGTCGGTCATGGCACCGTTGCGCTGCACACCCATTGTCTCGTTGTGGCGGCAGGCGTTGGGGCGTCCGCGGCGGCATGAGGAGCATTTTCCGCAGGCTGTATAAGGATTCACGGTCACGCTCATTCCTTTCTCGAGGAGTCCGGCGGGCACTTCCGATCCGATTTCCTCGACGATACCTCCGATCTCATGGCCGGGTATTACGGGTGAGATCGCCATGGGGTTCTTGCCACGGAAGGTGTTGAGATCGCTGCCGCAGAAACCTACATAGCAGATTTTAACGAGTACTTCGTCGGGCGCAGGCACCGGCTTTGCGAGCTCCTCGACCACTACGCGTCCGGGAGCCGTGATTTTAACTGCTTTCATATCTGTTCTTTTCTATTCTGACATATTTTTCACATAAGGAAGATCGGGAAGTTGTCCGAATCCGAAGAATGTCTTGGCGTTGTCGCCGAGGAAGAGGTGTTTCTGCTCATCGGTGAGTTCCTTGGACTTCGTTATGAAGTCGTAGGACATACGGTAGGTGATGGCCGTGATGGTGCGGGGATAGTCTGAACCCCACATCAGTTTGTCCCAGCCCACCTCTCCGGCGGCTTGCTGTATGGCGCGGACTGCCGAGGGGAAGGGATAGAACTCCGAGTTGAAGAGCCATGTGATACCTCCGCTCTCCACCATGACATTCCTGGCACGGGCGAGTTTGATCTGCTCCATCCAGCCTTCAGTGGTCACCATGCCGAAATGGCCGATGGCTATCTTCAGGTCGGGACATTCCTCGATCACTTCCCTCATCTCGGCGGTCTGTGCATCGCCGTCGGCCAGCGTGACCGAAAGGATGGCGCCCCGGCGTTCCATCTCCTTGAAAAGCTGCATCATTTCAGGAGAATTGAGCCACATACGGTCGTTCTCGCCCATAGGGAGTCTGTGGCCGGGGATGGTAAGACCTTTGAATCCACTGTCGAGCAATCCGAAGGCGGCGTTGAGGAATCCGGGTTTACGGAAGTCGGTCATGCCGCTGACGAAAAAGCGGTCGGGATACATTTCGGCCACTTTCTTCAGATAGTCGTTCTGCTCACCGTCAATGAATTCCTGCACCACCACTGCAGCTGCCACCTGGGCGTAGTCCATGTTGGAAAGGAACACTTCAGCTGTATTCCGTCCGTCGATGAGGAAAGGCGGAAGCATCTGGCGTTCCTCGCCCATGAAGTCAGCCCGGCCATTGGGCAATGGACGGATGGGGCGGCCGTTGACCACGGTGTCCTGGCGCAACCACAGATGTGAGTGGGTGTCGATGATATAGTGTTTCATCTCAGGGGGTGTAATCAGGAGTTTTTCCAACGCACGCGCATCTGGTCGCCTATGATCTCACGCACCTCACGCACGAGGTTCTCGTCCATCGGTTCCTCGACAAATGCGATATTCTTCTTCACGTTGTCGGGATTGGCGGAGCTGAACAGGGTTGTGGCTATGCGGGGGTTGCTGACAGCGTATTGCACGGCGAGTTTCTCGATGGGATAACCTTTGGCGTTGCAGTGTTCCACAGCCTTCTGACACGCTTTGACGAGGCTCTCGGGTGCGGGATGCCATGCGGGGACACCACGCTGTGAGAGCAGACCCATCGAGAGGGGCGAGGCGCTGATCACACCGATCCCTTTCTCCTCGAAGAGGTCCAGATAGTCAAGGAGCATATCATCGTTGAGGGTGTAATGGCAGAAGTTCATGATGGTCTCCACCATACCTTCGGGAGTGTGGTCGATCACCCATTTGATGTTCTCGGGCTGCAGGTCGGTGATGCCGACGTGGCCCACTATCCCTTTGTCGCGGAGCTCTACGAGAGCCGGAAGTGTCTCGCCGACCACCTGATTGAGATCGGCAAACTCGATGTCATGGACATTGATGAGATCTATATGGTCAATGCCGAGACGGTCCATGCTTTCATAGACACTTTCTTTGGCACGTTTGGCCGAGTAGTCCCAGGTGTTGACGCCATCCTTGCCATAACGTCCCACTTTGGTGGAGAGATAGTATTTGTCACGGGGAACGTTGCGCAGAGCTTTGCCAAGCACTGTCTCAGCCTTGTAATGGCCGTAGTAGGGTGATACGTCTATGAAGTTCATCCCGCTGTCGACAGCCGTATATACAGCTTCGAGAGCACGGGCTTCGTTGATGTCGTGGAACACTCCGCCGAGTGATGAGGCCCCGAAACTGAGGGCCGACACCTTCATGCCGGTCTTGCCTAAATCATGAAATTCCATATCAGAGCACTTTCTTGTAGAGATCTTCTATTTCCTGGAGTGTCACCTCGCGGGGGTTGCCGGGAGTGCAGACGTCGGCAAGAGCCTGTTCTGCCAGGCGGGGTATGTCGTTTTCTGAAATTCCGAGCTCGCTGAGATGCTGGGGGATTCCCACTTCGATAGCGAGGGCCTTCACGGCGTCACAAGCTGCCGCGGATGCCTCCTCGTCGGTCATACCTGTGGTGTCCACACCCATGGCACGGGCGATCACGGGGTATTTGTCGAGACATTTCTCCATGTTGAAGAGCATCACGGTGGGGAGCAGCAGTGCATTGGCCACGCCATGAGGAACATCGAAGAGCGAGCCGAGGGGATGGGCCATACCGTGAACGAGGCCGAGGCCTACATTGGAGAAAGCCATACCTGCTATGTATTGTGCCACAGCCATACCGTTGCGCGCGTCGGCGTTGGATGGTTCGGCGACAGCCACGGGGAGATACTTCTTGATCATACGGATAGCCTCGAGCTCGAACATATCCGACATTTCCCATGCTCCCTTTGTGATGTAGCCTTCGATAGCGTGGGTGAGGGCATCCATGCCGGTTGCGGCTGTGAGGCTCTTGGGGAGGCTATACATGAGTTCGGCGTCGATAATGGCGACGGCGGGAATATCGTTGGGGTCGACACACACCATCTTCTTCTGTTTCTCTTCGTCGATGATCACGTAGTTGATAGTGGTCTCGGCGGCTGTGCCGGCTGTGGTGGGAAGGGCGATGATGGGCACACCTTTGTGGCGGGTGGGCGCACAGCCTTCGAGCGATACGATGTCGGCAAACTCGGGGTTGTTGATGACGATGCTTATACCCTTGGCGGTGTCGATGGACGAGCCTCCGCCGATGGCTACGATGAAGTCAGCACCGGCAGCCTTGAAGGCATCAATGCCATGCTGTACGTTGCTCACTGTGGGGTTGGGTTTCACATCCGAGAAGATCTCATATTTGATACCTGCCTCGTCGAGTACGTCGGTGACCATCTTGGCCACGCCGAATTTGATCAGACCGGGGTCGGTCACTACAAGGGCTTTCTGCTTGCCAAGTTGCTTCACTGCTTCGGGGAGCATCTTGCGTGCTCCGGGGCCGAAGTAAGACACTTCGTTGAGGATAAAACGATTGACCATTTTCTTATTTATCGGTATTAGTTCGTTAGTTAAATTCTGTTGCAAAGATAAGGAAATTTCCTTAAAAAAGAAATAAGAGCCGTCAGGCCTTTCCGGCTATTGATACCACCAGGCGGGATGTGTCGAAATATTTCCCGGCCATTTCGGCAAGGGTGTCGGCGGAGAGGTTACGCGCGAATTCATCCTGGGCTTCAAAATAATTGTCAGGCGCTCCTGACAGAAGGTAGCTTTGCAGGAGATCCATGCGTGAGAAAGGTGTGTCGAGCGATGATGCGAGTGCCGATCTGATATAGAAACTGAGCCTGCCGAGTTCATCGGCGGTATAGCTTGCCGGATCCTTCATGCGTTCGATCTCATACAGTATCTCCCGCTCCGCATCACCGGCATATTCAGTGGCAGTCTGTGTGTTGATCGAGAGTATGCCTTTCTCCCTGTAGCCGATCAGCGAGGCTCCGATCCCGTATGTGAGTCCTTTTTCCTCGCGGAGATTAAGCATAAGCCGGCTTCCGAAGTATCCGCCGAGCGCTATCACGGCTGTGCGTAGCGGGACGAAATCGGGATGGTCACGGCCCACCACGGGGATGGCCATTGAGATGGCGCTCTGGAGAGAGTCAGGCATATCCGTGAATATCCTGTCTTTTCCCGTCTGTCCGGGAAAAGGGATGGGATGGATGGGAAAACTGCAGTCAGAGTCGAGCGAGCCGAAAGTTTCGGCCACAAGCCCGCGCATACGGGAGGTGACACCTCCGGATAAGAATATGTTGATTCCTGTGGGATCGAGTCTGGAATAGTGGAGCTCGCGGAGTCTGTCGGGGGTTATGGCCCTTATATCTTCGGGCAGGGGAGAGGCGGCTATCGGGGATTCCTTGCCATATATGGCAGGTTTGATGGCATTGGATGCCTGCCACTCCACTTTGCAGCGGTCTATCTCGTTGCGGGTTGCCATCCTGTCTGTGAGACGGCTCATCGCTTCCTTCTCAAAGGCCGGCTGGAGCACAATCTCGCGGGCCAGTGGGAGCAGCTCGGGAAGATGGCGTGACAGGCAGCCGAGATAATAGACTGTCGAGTGGGTCGAGAGTGTGGCTCCGCTCCATGCCCCGAATGCTTCGAGCATCTCTGCTATCTGTGCTCCGGAATGGGCTATCGTGCCCTCCGAGAGTGCCGGGGCCACGATTCTCATGGCTGCATCAGTCCCTGCCTCGGCGTCACCTCCGGGAAGCGAGACGGCTATGCGGCAGACTTCGATGTCGGGGTTTGAGCAGGTGTGGATTGTCACTCCGTTGGGGAGTCGGTCTGTATCGGCTTTCTCCAATGAGAGCGGGCCGAATGAGTGCAGCTCGGGAGGAGTGGAGCGGTCAGGTGGTATCTGGTTCATTTCAAGTCTTTCTCGATAATGGAATTAAGGACAGCCGCACGGGCATCCTCAGGCGAGGGTTCGGCGATCGGAGCGGCATTTCCGGCCGCTACGGTAGTGACCGGCTGTGGAGCGGGGTTGGTGGGGGTAGGCTTCACCTCGGCGGCCCTGACGGGTTCCGGCTCCTTGGCGGTCTCCTTTGTCACGGCTGTGGTGCGCGACGGTAGAGAGGTGACCGGTGTGAGGGTGTAGCCCGCGGGCGACTCCGTAGTTGAGATGTGTACCTCGGCCGGTTCGCCCGGTAGGTCTTTCGTAGGCAAAGGCTTGGACTCCTGTACGGGGGGAGTCTTGGATTTCTTGTTTTTCTTCTTATTTTTCCCCCGGTCGGCCTGTTTTGATCCGGATGACAGCATGGCATGGTATTGCCCTACTTTTCCGGCTCCTGCGAACGTGCGGGTGTAATAGTCGGAGTCAAGATCGGTGTATATCACCCCTTTGGATGTTGACGAGTGGATCATCTGGTTTTCACCCACGAAGATACCCACGTGAGACACCCTGTTGCTCCCCTTTGTGGTGCGGAAAAAGATGAGGTCGCCCGGTGTGAGCCGCGATCTGTCGACGCGCTGGCAGAATTCGCTCTGCTCCCTTGATGTCCGCGGGAGTTTTATGCCGAGCGCTTTCAGATAGACCTGTGTCACGAAGCCGGAGCAGTCGACGCCGCCACGGTCGTTGCCACCGTATTTATAAGGGGTGCCTATCCAGCTGTCCGCTTCAGATATGAGGGATTTCGCGGTGGGGTCAAGACCGTTGACCGACGGACGGTGGCCCGAAGTCTTGTTTTTGCCGCTGCCACGTGCGGTTGTGACAGAGCGCGATGATCCACACGACGAAAAGGCCAGCCCCATGAGGACTGACACGATGATGGCATAGATGGAGAGGCGATGTGACATAACAGACGCAAAGTTATTAAGAATTCTTCAAACTGCCACGCATTATTTGCAAATAACTTTTAAATAGCCGGAGAAGCTATTAAAATACTTTAAACCCGGGGCAGATCGTGTAACTTTGCATCATTTTTGCCGTCATAAAGAGTAAAACGCCATAAGAACAATCATTCTCACCGAATATGAAACTAACAGGTAAAATCTTAATCCTTGCAGCCGGGACAGCGGTTCTGTCGTCGGCTGTCACTGCCATAGCAATGAAGCAGGTTCTTGTGCCTGCGGATGAATATACATTCTCCTCCCCCTCGACTGATGCCGGCGCCGGCCGGTTTTACACGGTGGGACAGTCGCCTGTCACCACTACAGATTTCTCCAAGGCGGCCGAGAGCACCATAAACGGAGTTGTCTCGATCAAGAGCTATGTCACCCCGCGCGGCTACTCGAGAGGTGGTCGCGGTGGTGGCGGCGATTTTTTCGTCGACCCGTTCTTTGAGTATTTCTTCGGCTCGCCCCAGGGGAATCAGCGCCGTCAGCAGCAACAGCAGGAGCAGCCCCGCGAGCAGCAGTCGGGACTCGGCTCCGGTGTGATCCTGACGTCCGATGGCTACATAGTCACCAATAACCATGTGATTGATGAGGCGGAACGTCTGGAGGTGACGCTGAATGACAACCGGACTTTCGATGCCACTGTGGTGGGCACTGACCCGATGAGCGATCTCGCTCTCATAAAGATTGACGCCTCCGATCTCCCTGTCATTCCCATGGGTGACAGCGAGAGCCTCAAAGTGGGAGAGTGGGTGCTCGCCGTCGGCAATCCTTTCGGCTTCACATCCACAGTGACCACGGGCATCGTGTCGGCCAAGGCCCGTAGCATCGCCGGCACAACCCACTCACGTCCCATGGGGATCGAGAGCTATATCCAGACCGACGCCGCCGTGAACCCCGGCAACTCAGGTGGCGCGCTCGTGACACTTGAGGGTGAGCTGATCGGTATAAACACTGCCATCTATTCCCAGACCGGCAATTATGCGGGCTATTCCTTCGCCATACCTACCTCTATCGTCAAGAAGGTTGTGAGCGATCTGCGTCAGTTCGGCACCGTGCAGCGTGCTGTCCTCGGAATCTCAATCTCCGATCTCACCAATGAGATTGCTAAAGATAAAGGTGTGACAGCTGTGACCAAGGGCGTGTATGTCAACTCGGTCAACGACCGTTCCTCAGCCCGTGAGGCCGGTATCGAGGAGGGTGACGTGATAACCGCCATCAATGGTGTGTCTACCGGAAATGTTGCCCAGCTTCAGGAACAGGTGGCCAAGTACCGTCCCGGTGATAAGATCAAGGTGACATTCGTGCGTGACAACTCCACGAAGAATGTGGATGTGAAACTGCTCAATAACCAGGGAACTACCAATCTCACAAAGGCCGGCGACTTTGCCGATCTGGGATGTGCGTTCAAGAAACTCGACGAGAAGACCTTGCGCCAGCTCGGTCTGTCGGGCGGGGTCCAGGTGGTGGATCTCAAGGACGGAGTGTTCCGCGACAGCGGTGTGCGTCAAGGTTTTATTATCTATTCGATCAATGACACCCGCATCTCTTCGCCCGAGGATGTGGAGAAGATCTACAAGGCCATAATGAAGGGCAACTCCGATGAGAAACTGATGATACTCCGCGGAGTCTATCCCACGGGCAAGCGCGGCATATATGCCGTGGATCTCGGTGGCGAGTGATCATCCCAGCTTCAAAAACAATACTTGAAAGTGACGGCAGGAGGTCCGACTGGCTATCCCGGATCTCCTGCCGTCACTTTCTTATCTCCTGCCGGGCTTGATCTCCCTTATTGTTTTTTTATCAGACTTTTTGTATCGTTATTTTGGTTGTGAGAGGGAAATTGTTTAACTTTGCGATGAATCTGCCGGGTGCATTACCCCGGAATCACAATTCCTGTTATTCTATATACCGAAAATGAAAACCTATCATCTTGCCGTCGACCTCGGCGCTACGAGCGGCCGCACCATTCTCGCCTCATTCGACGGCGAGAAGGTGGAAATGGAGGAACTCACACGTTTCAAATATCCGATGCTTCCACTTGCGGGCCATCTTTTCTGGAATCTCCCATATCTTTATGCCGAAATACTCAACGGACTCCGTGAGGCCGGAGCCAGACTCTCGTCAACCGGCGAGGGGCTGTCGACCATAGGTATCGACACCTGGGGATGTGACGTCGCATATTTCTATGCTGATGGCACGATAGCCGGTCTTCCCTACTGCTACCGTGACCCCCATACGGCCGGCGCGGTGGACGAGTTTGCCAAAAAGATATCCAAAAAAGAGGTTTATGCCAAGACCGGTATCCAGTTCATGGATTTCAACACCCTTTTCCAGCTCGACACACTCCGGCGCGATGGCGCGAAAGTGGTGGATGCCTGCGATAAGATCCTGTGGATGCCTGATGCGCTGGCTTATATGCTCACCGGCAACGCTGTGACTGAATATACAGTGGCTTCGACAGCCGAGATGCTGAATCCCGCCACCGGAGACCTTGATAATGATCTTCTGGAGGCCCTTGGTCTTGACCGCTCGAAATTCGGCCCCATGGTTCAGCCCGGAGCTGTCATCGGAACTCTCACTCCCCAGGTCCAGGAGGCTACCGGAATGGGAGCCATCCCTGTGGTGGCTGTGGCCGGACACGACACTGCTTCGGCAGTGATCGGTGTGCCTACCCCCGATGAGAAGTATGCTTATCTGAGCTGCGGCACATGGTCGCTGCTCGGCATCGAATCACCCGAGGCAATCATCAATGACCGGAGCTACGAGCTCAACTTCACTAACGAAGGTGGCATTGACGGCACCACAAGGTTCCTGAAAAATATTTGTGGCCTGTGGATCTTCGAGCGTGTCCGTGAGGAGATGGGGCTGCAGAATGCCGATATATCCGAACTCGCGGCTTCCTGCCTCGACTCTGATTGCCCCTCGCTGATCAATCCGGATGATCCCTCGTTTGCCAATCCCAAATCCATGGTGGAGGCAATCAACGAATATTGCAAATCCCACGGTGAGGCTGTGCCTGTCACCACTGCCGATTATGTAAGGGTGGTCTACCGCAGTCTGGCCCACAGGGTGGGAGAGATGCTCGGTCTGCTCAAGGAATTCTCACCGGCCGAAATCGAACGCCTCCATGTGATCGGCGGCGGTTCGCGCAACGCACATCTCATGAAGATGATAGCGGAGGAGACCGGAATACCGGTTGTGGCCGGTCCGGCAGAATGTACCGCTCTTGGCAACGTGCTTGTGCAGCTCCGTGCCAGCGGCAGGGCCGATTCGCTCGGCGAAATGCGCCGTGTGGCCATAAACTCAACTGAAACCAAAACATTTTTACCAAAATAAAATCTAAAGATCATGAATGCAGAACAGATCAAGCAGGCTTATGAGATAGCCAAAGAAAGATATGCCGCCATCGGCGTAGATACCGACAAGGTCATCGACCAAATGCAGGACTTCCACCTCAGTATGCACTGCTGGCAGGCTGACGACGTGGCCGGATTCGAGATGCGCGACGGCGGCCTCACCGGAGGTATCCAGGTCAACGGCAACTATCCCGGCAAGGCCCGCAACATTGACGAACTGCGTGCTGACATCCTCTACGCAATGAGCCTTATCCCCGGCAAACATCGTCTGAATCTCCACGAGATCTACGGTGACTTCGGCGGAAAGTTCGTTGACCGCGACGAGGTTACACCCGAGCATTTCCAGAGCTGGATCGACTGGGGCAAGACCAACGATATCAAGCTCGACTTCAATTCCACCTCATTCTCCCACCCCAAGAGCGGGGATCTCTCGCTCTCCAACCCCGACAAGGGTATCCGTGACTTCTGGATCGAGCATTCGAAGCGTTGCCGTGCCATCTCACAGGCCATCGGCGAGGCCCAGCAGGATCCCTGTATCATGAACACATGGGTTCATGACGGAAGCAAGGATATCACCGTCAACCGTCTGATGTACCGCGAGCTTCTCAAGGATTCACTTGACCAGATTTTCGAGCACAAGTATGACTGGATGAAGGACTGCGTGGAGTCTAAGGTATTCGGCATCGGTCTCGAGAGCTACACAGTAGGTTCCAATGACTTCTATACCTCCTACGCTGCCAAGAATGACATGATGATCACTCTTGACACCGGCCATTTCCACCCCACCGAAAGTGTCGCCGACAAGGTTTCAGCCATGCTTCTCTTCGTGCCTGAGCTGATGCTCCACGTGAGCCGTCCTATCCGTTGGGACTCCGATCACGTGACCATCATGGACGATCCCACTCTCGATCTCTTCAGCGAGATCGTTCGTGCCGGCGCCCTCAACCGTGTCCACTATGGCCTCGACTACTTCGATGGCACCCTCAACCGTATCGGTGCATACGTGATCGGTTCGCGTGCTGCCCAGAAGTGTATGCTCCGCGCCCTGCTCGAACCCACCGAGACACTGCGCAAGTATGAGCTCGAGGACAAGCGTTTCCAGCGTCTCGCGCTGCTTGAGGAGTGCAAGAACCTTCCCTGGAATGCAGTCTACGATATGTTCTGCCTCAAGAACAATGTACCCGTCGGCGAGACCTACATCAAGGAGGTCGAGAAGTATGAGGCCGACGTGACTTCCAAGCGATAAACCAACAACCGGAGAGTTCCGTCCGTCAAGCCACGGGCGGGGCTTTCCTGTTCATAGACCATCATGGATATATTAATAGGATTACTCATCATCGCGGTCGGAGCTTTCTGCCAGTCGAGCTGCTATGTCCCTATCAACAAGATAAAGTCGTGGAGCTGGGAGAGCTACTGGATCGTACAGGGTGTGTTCGCGTGGCTGGTGCTTCCGTTTCTCGGGGCGCTCCTCGCTGTTCCTGCCGGCCATTCATTGTGTGAGCTCTTCACGGCGGAGCAGTCGTTCAATATATGGATGACCATCCTTTTCGGTGCCCTGTGGGGTGTCGGCGGACTCACATTCGGCCTTTCGATGCGCTATCTTGGCGTGGCTCTCGGCCAGTCCATCGCTCTCGGCACCTGTGCCGGTCTCGGCACTATCATGGGCCCGGTGTTGCTCAATATCTTCTTCCCCGAGAACGACCCCCTCTCGCAGCTCACATTCTCTGTGATCCTCGGAGTGGTTGTGACACTTCTGGGTATCGCCATCATCGGTGTGGCCGGTTCAATGAAATCCTCGTCGCTCAGCGAGGAGGAGAAGAAGGCGGCCGTGAAGGACTTCAATTTCCCCAAGGGAATTACCATCGCGCTTCTCGCAGGCTTCATGAGCGGATGCTTCAATGTAGGCCTTGAGTTCGGCAGCGGCATCAATTTCGGCGATCTTACTCCCGATATGTTCAAGACCCTTCCGGCAACATTCCTCGTGACCCTCGGCGGCTTTGTCACCAACGCCATCTATTGTTTCTATCAGAACAGCCGCAACAACACATGGGGCGACTATGCCAACGGTGCGGTGTGGGGCAATAACTTCTTCTATTGTCTGCTCGCCGGAGCTTTGTGGTACAGCCAGTTCTTCGGTCTCGCGCTCGGCAAGGGATTCCTCACCCAGTCGCCCACGCTCATGACCCTCTCGTTCTGCATCCTCATGGCACTCAATGTGGTGTTCTCCAATGTGTGGGGCATCATACTCAAGGAGTGGAAGGGATGTTCGCAGAAGACCATCACCGTGCTCATCGTGGGGATCGCGGTGCTTGTGATCTCATGTTTCCTCCCCCAGTTAGTGTAAAAATCCAAATAACAGTTTTATAATATGTCAATTCTTGATAATCGTC
Organism: uncultured Duncaniella sp.; assembly: GCA_910587165.1. Classification (GTDB taxonomy): domain Bacteria; phylum Bacteroidota; class Bacteroidia; order Bacteroidales; family Muribaculaceae; genus Duncaniella. The sequence continues at coordinate 47,650 of CAJUKP010000004.1, read as the reverse complement.
CCGGTCTGGCCCATGAAGTAGGTCAGGTTGCAGAGGTGGCAGGCTACCTCTGGCAGAAAGGCTGGGCAGAACGTAACGGTGGAAATATCACCGTCAACATCACCGAACATATCGACGATGCCATCCGTGCCATGCCCGCCATCAGCGAGCCCAAGCCCATAGGCATGACCCTCCCCAATATCAAGGGATGCTATTTCTATTGCAAGGGTACCAACAAACGTATGCGCGACCTCGCCCGCTGGCCTATGGACAACGGATCGGTGATCCGCATCCTCGATGACTGCGCCCACTATGAGATCATAGCCGACAAGCCTGTCGCTCCCACCTCGGAGCTTCCCTCACACCTTGCCGTGCACAACTATCTCATCGGAAAGGGGAGCAACTACAAGGCATCTGTCCACACTCATCCCATCGAGCTCGTGGCTCTCTCCCACTGCAAGAAGTATCTTGAGAAGGATGTGGCCTCCCGTCTGCTCTGGAGCATGATTCCTGAGACAAAGGCATTCTGTCCGCGCGGTCTGGGCATCATCCCTTACAAGCTTCCCAGCTCCAACGAGCTCGCCGAGGCAACCATCAAGGAGCTTGGCGACTATGACGTGACTCTCTGGGAGAAGCACGGTGTGTTTGCGGTTGACACTGATGTCATGGCTGCTTTCGACCAGATTGACGTGCTCAACAAATCGGCTCTCATCTACATCCAGGCCCGCAACATGGGCTTCGAGCCTGACGGAATGTCGGACGAGCAGATGCGTGAGATGACCGTAGCGTTCAATCTTCCCAAATAATTCCGTGGCAGACTGAACAGCCCGTAAGAGCAAGAAACAGGAAACGGGATATTTTTGATCTATCCGGTCAAGAATATCCCGTTTCCTGTTTCTTGTGGTCTGCTTTCAGGCTATATCTGTGGATCGGAGCCGCCGTCGGAGGTGTCTTTGCCGGTAGAGGAACCCGGTGTGAGCCGGTCGGCGGATGCAAAGAGCCGCGAGAGGTATTTCTCCTGGAAATTCCTGAGCAGTTCCCAGAATCCCGGGACGAAGAGTGTGCCGACGATGCCGTTGACAGCCATACCGAACACCACCGCCGATCCGAGTGCCACACGTGATGCGGCGCCGGCTCCTGTGGCGAAGAGCATCGGCATCACACCGAACACGAAGGCCAGGGCTGTCATCATGATGGGACGGAAACGTATGCGTCCGGCATCCTGGGCGGACTGTCTGACAGAAAGTCCGGTCTTGCGGAAGTCAATGGCATATTCGACTATGAGGATGGCATTCTTGGCCGATAGTCCGAGGAGCAGTATTATGCCGATCTGCGTGTAGATGGATATGGACTGATTCATGATCATACATCCGAGCACAGTACCGAGAATGGCTGTGGGCATTGATATAATCACAGCTACCGGGGCCGTCCAGCTCTCATACTGGGCCGAGAGTACCAACAGGGTGATTATCACGGCGAAGAGAAGCACGGTTGTAATGGTTGTTCCGGCCTGGGTCTCCTGATATGCCTCGCCGGTCCATGCGTAGGAGAAGCGGTCGCCGACAGCCTCGTCAAGTATCTCCTTCATGGCCTCGATGGCATCCGCTGATGACACATCGGGTGCCGGGGTACCTGTGACCTGCGCGGTGGTGTACATATTGTAGCGGCTTACTGATGCCTGTCCGGCGGACGGCACCACTTTTGCGAATGAGGAGAACGGCACCATCTCGCCGGAGGAATTCCTTACGGTCAGCGACGGAATACCGAGTATTGATGCTCGGGTCGATTCGTCGGCACTAATGTTCACCTGATAGGTGCGCCCGAATTTCACGAAATCGTTCACATAGCTTCCGCCCATGAATTGCGAGAGGGTGGAATAGATGTCCGACAGGCTCAATCCGAGCAGTTTGGCCCGGTCGCGGTCCACCTTTACTGTATATTGCGGGATGGATCCCTGATACTGGGATGTGATCTGTGCGAGTCTGTGGTCTTTGGCTGCGAGCGCGCGCATTGAGTTGACGGCATCGGCAAGTGCATCTGGGCCGAGGTTGTTGATGTCGAGAATCTGCATCGAGGCACCAGAAGTCATGCCCAGACCCGGGATGGCGGGAGGATTGATGGAGAAGACGATCGGTTCCTGATAGGATGCTGCGATTTTGTTCACCTTGGCAATGACGGCATTCACATCCTGCCCCTTGCCCCGGCGTTCACCCCAAGGTTTGAGCACTACGAAGAGTGAGCCCATATTGCCTCCCGAACCTCCACCCATCATTGATTGCCCGGAGATGGCTATGACATTGGCTACCTCAGGAATCTCCTGTATCTTGGCCGACAGGGATGTGACAATCTTGTCAGTGCGGTCAAGCGAGGCTCCGGTGGGGAGCTGTATGGAGGTCATGAAAAAGCCCTGGTCCTCTTCGGGAATGTAGCTGGTGGGCCATTTCATGAAGCCCCAGAATGCAAGCAGACACAGGAGAAAATATATACATATAGCCACGAACGGGCGTTTGAGCAGCGATCCGATCCATGCGGTGTATCTGCCAAGTGTCGCATCCCAGCCCTTGTTGAACCACCGGTAGATGAAGAACTTCTTTCCACCGTCTTCCTTCTTGCGAAGGAAAAGGGCGCACATGGCGGGTGTGAATGTGAGAGCGTTGAACCCGGAGAATGCCACAGATGTGGCTATGGTGAGGGCAAACTGCTTGTAGAGCGATCCTGTGATGCCGGATATGAAGGCTGTCGGGATGAATACCGACAGAAGCACGAGCACCTCGCCGATCACCGGTCCCTGCAGTTCCTGCATGGCCTTCTCGGCACTCTGCCGTGGGGTGAGTTTCCCCTCCTGTACCAACCTGGCACAATCCTCCACGACCACAATGGCGTCGTCCACCACTATGGCTATGGCGAGCACCAGACCGAATAACGTGAGGGTATTGAGAGAGAAACCGAGAAGCTTCATCACGGCGAATGTGGCTATGAGCGATACCGGTATGGCAATCATCGGGATTATCACAGCCCTCCAGCTCTGGAGGAAGAGCAGAATGACAATCATGACAATGAGTGTGGTCTCGACGAATGTAACGAGCACCTCGTCGATCGAGGCCGTGACGAAGTCTGTGGTGTCCATAATCACACGGTAGCTCACACCTTCGGGAAAATATTGTGCCAGTTCCTCCATCTTTGCCTTTACGGCGTCGGCCACCTCGAGAGCGTTTGCACCCGGGAGCTGCTGCACACCGATGAGGCCGGCATCATGTCCGGATACATGGGAAATGCCGGAATAGCTCTCGCTGCCAAGTTCGACACGCGCCACATCCCTCAGATGGAGTATGCCTCCGTCAGGTTCGGCACGCAACACGATATTGCCGAACTCTTCCGGGGTCTGCAGCTGGCCTTTGGCTGTGAGAGTGAACTGCATCTGCACATCGGAAGCAACGGGCGGTGTGCCCACGCTTCCGGCCGACACTTCGAGATTCTGTGACCGTATCATGGCTGCGACATCGGCAGGAGTGAGTCCGCGGATCTGCATCTTTTCCGGATCAAGCCACACTCTCATGCTGTATTCACCGGCTCCGAATGCGCCGGCTCCGCCCACACCGTCGATGCGCGAGAGTTCGTCGATGATGTTGAGTTTGGCGTAGTTGGTGAGATACAGCGCCGAGTAGCGGTCGCTGTCACCTTCGATGGCGATGAAGAGGATGATGTTGGATGACTCGGAGGTCACGGACACTCCCTGTTCCTTGACGGATGTGGGGAGCTGAGCCTCGGCCAGGGATATGCGGTTCTGTACCTTTACAGCGGCCTCGTCAAGATCGGTGCCGTTTTCGAAAGTCACGGTCAGACTATATGAACCGTCGCTTGAGTTGGAGCTCATATACATCATACCCTCCACTCCGTTCACCTGTTCCTCGATCGGTTCGGCCACGGTCTTCGCCACAGTCTCGGCATCGGCTCCGGGATAGGCGGCATTGACCATCACGGTGGGAGGTGTGATGTCGGGATATTGTGCGATGGGCAGTGTCTTGACCGTCACCAGACCTACAATCACCATAATGATGGCAAGTACTGTGGCGAATATGGGGCGGTCAATGAAAAATTTGGACAACATAATCTATTCCTCCTATTTTGTCATGACTGGTTTCACTTCCATTCCGTTTCTCACCTTGAGAATGGCCGATGTGACATATCTTGTCCCGGGTTCAAGCCCCTTGGTCACGACTCTCAGAGTGTCCTGATACAGTTCGCCGAGAGTGACGGGAGTGTAGACAATACGGTTGGAGTCGTTGAGGGTGTAGAGAAACTTGCCGAGCTGGTCGCTCCCAACGGAGGCATCCTTGACAAGAATGGCATCTTTCAGTCTTCCGTATGGGAGATCAATCTTCACATACATTCCCTGTCGCAGTTCATCGTATGGATTGTCTATCACGCAGCTCGCCTTGAGGGTTCCGGTGGTTTCATTGAGCGATGGCGCCAGATATGAGACATCGCCTGTGTAGGTGTGGGGGAGAGGTTCGGCGAATCTTACCGGGACATGGGAGAAATCAAGCGAGTCATTTGCATTACGGGCGTTAATGATGTCGAGGAAGCGTTCGTCCTCTATGGCAAACTGTGCTTCCATCTCCGAGTTGTCGAATATCGTGGTCACAGTGACCGGCGATGCCTCGCCGCTGATGTAGGCTCCCTGATCGAAATTTCCGGATGCTATCCGGCCGCCGATCGGGGCTGTCACTGTACAGTAGCCGAGCAGGCGTCGGGCGTCGGCGAGTGCGGCGGTGGCGTTTTTCACCGAAGCCTCGGCCTGTTGCAGACTGCTCTCGGCCTGGCTCACCTCCATTTTGCTCACGGCATCGCTCTCGAGGGCTTTCTTCACGGCTTTGTAGTGTTCGGAGGCATAGTCACGCGCGCTGATAGCGGTTGTGAGCGCCGCCTCGGCCTGCTGCACCTTGTCGCGGTAGGGAGCGGGATCTATTGTGTAGAGCACCTGCCCTTTCCTCACTATTGTTCCTTTGCTGAAATTTTTGGTGAGCACCTGTCCGTTCACCTTGCACATTACGTCTATGGCACTGTTGGCCACGAGAGAGCCCGGATAGGTTCTCGAGAGCACGATATCCTTCACTTCAGGCATGGCCACATTCACAGTCATGAGGCTTTCCGGTGTTTCGGTTTTGCCACTGCGGTGGCATGAGGCAAGGGCAAAGGAGAGCGCGATACCTGATATGATGAGTGACTTATTCATTTTTGTAGCGATGTAAGTGGAAAAGTATTTTTTTTGTATCAGATGTGGTCGAGCGGTGACCCGCCGAGTGCTTTATAGAGATTTATGAGTGATACAAGAGCGTTGCCTTGCGAGGTCACCAGTGAATTGGCACAGTTCAGCCAGCTGATCTGCGCGTTCTCGACATTGGTGAACGGTGTGAGTCCCTGTTTGTAGAGGTCAATGGAGAGGTTGAATGCCTCATGGCTGTCATCGAGCACCGACAGCTGTTTGTCCACGGTGCGTAGTGCTGCCGAGTAGGCCGACATTGCATTGTTCACCTCTTCCACTGCTGTCATCACGGTGAGATTATAGTTGTCGATGCCTGCCTGCATCTGCTCTTTGGCGCTTTCGAGCGCATATTTGCGTCCGAGCCCTTCAAATATCGTCCATGAGAGAGTGGGGCCAATGGAGTATGAGAGGCTCCGTCCTTCGAAAAGCTTATCGGCTTCGGGCGATGAGAATCCGATGGATCCTTCGAGCGAAAGGGTGGGGAGGAAGTCCTTGCGGGCTATTCCTGTGCGTGCCGCATAGACCGCAAGCTGAGCCTCGGCCTGTGCAATGTCGGGACGGCGGCGAAGGAGGTTCATGGGCATACCGGTGGAGACGGATCTGTTTACCGACGGGAGCTTTCCCTCGTTGCCTCCGGGTAAGGAGAAATTCTCGGGATACTCGTCAAGCATTATCGCAAGTGCGTTGAAAGTCTGTTCGATCGACGATTCGAGCTGAGGGATAACCGCTTCGGTGTTGCCATAGACCACCCGTGCCTGCGCCACATCAAGCTTTGACACGAGTCCGGCCTCGTAGCGCGCCTCGGTGATCTTCAGTACGCTTGCCTGTGACTCGAGGTGCATTTTGGCCACCTCGAGTTCAGTCTGATAGACGCGATAATTGATGTAACAGGTGGCTATCTCGGCTATGATGCTCACCAAGGCTCCTCGATACTCGGCCCGTGTCACTTCGGCGGAAGCCTTGCCGGCCTTTACCTGAGACGTTATCTTGCCGAAGAGGTCAATTTCCCAATTCATGTCGGCGCCGAGCGAGAACAGATTTGAGTCTTCGCCCGCATTTCGTTTCCGTGCATATCCGGTGCTTATACCGATTGTGGGAAAATAGGCGCTACGGGCGCTTGCCACGCTGAGACGGGCCATTTTCACACGTCGGGCGGCTTGCGACAGGTTGAGGTTGCGTTCAATCCCGAGCGCAACTATGGAGTCGAGCACGGGGTCGCCGAATGTTTTCCACCACTCCCCGTCGTCGGGCAGTGGACCGACATCAGCGCCGGAGTGTATCCATCTCTCCGGCATCGGTTGCCGCAGATATCCTCCGTTGTCTTCCGCCACAGAGCTGAACGTGATGAGAGCCATGAGCGCACATATAGTCAAAGCGTGAATTCTGATTTTCATAATAATGGTGAAATTCTATTATATTTTAACATCGGAACATCTTTTTTGGTTCTTGTCAAGGCCGGTGGAACGGTGGCTGAAATCAGCTTCCGTAATGAGTCAGAAAGGAGGATAATGTTGAAATGAGGGCGCTGTGACGGGGGTAAAATATGTATGGAAACTATGGAATATGGTATCTTTTTGCGGTTTAACATATTTTAAAACAATTTTCAGATTGTAACTTTCCCACTACGAAACTGTCAATTCGGCCCATGAATTAGTCAGGATTTTGAAAAAAAACAATTAATTGATACAAAAAGTGCCTCACAAGGTGTTGTAGTGCCGATTGTGAGAAACTTTAATGATTTGGAATTATGATAATTCTGTTTTACCTTTGTGGTGGAAACAGATGGCAAAAGGAAACCACTGTTTCCCATAAACGGTAAAATAACTCAGGTAAACAATTCATACGAATAAGAGACAAGCATTTGTTTAGACATTTATAAATCCACTGACGTTAAGTACTATGTGTAAGCTGCGAAGGGTGACCGTGAGGCCGTCCTTCGCTATTTTATATAATAATGAGTAAATATATATTATCGTAGGCCGAACAAAATGACAATTATATTTGTTTTTGTGTAAAATAGTTGTTACTTTTGCATAGAGTTTCAAGGCATTGAGTTTGCTCTGCCGTTCAACTCAGACTCTCCGGCAGCTATCTCCCTCCCCGAAATTATTTTTTCCGGACACTCCGAAGCAGTGTGTACCAGCTTTGATTCCTTCCGGATTTTTTCGTATGGTCAGGCGTAAGAAGCCTGATATCCCTTGACATAATAAAAATTTATTCCGTTTCAACTGTAAATCACCCCATCCATAACTGTCATAGCCGGGATTTTTGATATGAATCCCATGTCGTTTCGGCCCTGATGAACGAAAAAGAGTGGACTGAGGTTGGTTATATAGCGGATTTCATCACTTCACCGGATTAATATACCGGATACTTTGCAATAATTCATAACCGTCTCCTATGCCCGGCGACCGGACGAGGCCGCGGAAAAAATGACGAATAATTATACCTATAATATATAGATGTACAATTTAGAAGAACTTTTCAAGATGGACGAGGCCGCGCTTCAGAACGTAGCCCGCGAGACCGGAGTCAGCAAGATTGATGGCGCCGATCAGGAAAGCCTTGTCTATGCCATACTCGACAAACAAGCATACGACCATGCAGCGTCGGCTGCATCGACCCCTGAGAAAGGGGGCCGCGCCCGCAAGGAACGCACTCCGCGCAAGAAGGAGAAAGATGCTGCCGCCGCACAGAAGGCTGACACTCCGGATGCAGCCGGAACTTCCGAGACTCAGGAGGCTCCTGCTTCTCAGCCTAAGAAACGCGGCCGCAAGCCCAAACAGGAGAAAGCTGCCGAGGAGAATACAGCAGCTAACCCGGAAGCCACGGATGAGCAGGTTGCGTCTCCGGCGGCTGAGGAGCCGGCTCCGGCTCCCCAGCCAAAGAAGCGAGGCCGCAAACCCAAACAGCAGGAACCTGCCGACAAGCCCGCACAGCCGGCCACAGAGGCAGAACAGTCTCCTGCAGAAGAGACTGCCGGCGATATGGTGCAGCTTCTTCCGGCTCCCGTGCCTGCTGATGAGAAGGGTGGTGATGGAAACGAGAACGGAGCCTCCAATGGCGGGGATGAGGAACAGCGTCCGCGTCATGGCGTGTTCATCCGTCCCGGCCAACCTCTTCCCGGAGAGGAGCCTGAGGGTGCCGCTTCAGGAGAGATGGGCGATGGTCAAGGTCCGCGCCAGCCACAGCAGAGACGTGATTTCCGTCCGGGCAAGGATGCCGCTTTCGGATCATTCTTCCCGCGTGCCGGCGGACGCACTTTCGCACCCCGTTCCGAGCGTGACCGTGAGATGGCGCCCAAGGAGCAGCCTGGACCTGCAGGACCGGTGGTGGTGGCGGAGCCGGGTATGCCTCAGCCACAGGGTCAAGGTAAAAAGAATAAGAAGAACCGCAACAAGGAGCAGCAGGACCGTTTCCAGCAGCAGTATAACTTCGACGGAATCATTGATGCATCCGGAGTGCTGGAGATCGAGCCTCAGGGACATGGATTCCTCCGCTCGAGCGACTACAATTATCTCCCCTCGCCCGATGATATACTTGTGTCACAGCAGCAGATCAAGCAGTATGGTCTTCGTCCCGGTGATGTGGTGGACTGTTCAGTGCGCCCTCCCCGTGCCGATGAAAAGTACTTCCCGCTCACTTCAATCAAGAGCATCAACGGACGCTCGCCCGAGTTTATCCGTGACCGTGTGGCCTTCGAGCATCTCACACCTCTTTTCCCTGACGAGAAGTTTGACCTGACCTCAGGCCGCAGCAGCAACCTCTCGACCCGAGTGGTCGATATGTTCTCGCCGATAGGCAAGGGACAGCGCGGTCTCATCGTGGCGCCTCCCAAGACCGGAAAGACAATTCTTCTGAAGGATATAGCGAATGCCATAGCCGAGAATCATCCGGAGACCTATATCATGATACTCCTCATCGACGAACGTCCGGAGGAGGTGACCGACATGAGCCGCAGTGTGAATGCCGAAGTGATAGCCTCGACATTCGACGAGCCTGCCGACCGCCATGTGCGCATAGCACAGATTGTGCTCGAGAAGGCTAAACGTATGGTGGAGTGTGGTCATGACGTGGTGATTCTCCTCGACTCCATCACCCGCCTTGCACGTGCATATAACACTTGTGCGCCTGCTTCCGGCAAAATCCTGTCGGGTGGTGTTGATGCCAACGCACTCCAGAAACCCAAGCGTTTCTTCGGTGCTGCCCGAAATATAGAGGGTGGCGGATCTCTCACCATCATCGCCACCGCTCTCACCGAGACAAGCTCGAAGATGGACGAGGTGATCTTCGAAGAGTTCAAGGGCACCGGCAATATGGAGCTCCAGCTTGACCGCAAGCTCTCTAACAAACGTATTTTCCCCGCCGTCGACATCATGGCCTCAAGCACGCGTCGCGACGACCTGTTGCTGCGCAACGAGGTGCTCAACCGTATGTGGATACTACGCCGCTTCCTGAGCGACCGTACCTCGATCGAAGCCATGGAGTTCATCAAGGACCGTATGGAGCGGACATCTGACAATGATGAACTGCTCCGCACCATGGGCGACTGATGATTCCGCCCGCGCGGCCAGACATTTAGCCGGCCCCCGGCGTATGCGAGAACGATGCATACGCCGGGGGCCGGCTCTGTTTTTTCACTGTTCCCCAAACTATTTGGCATGGTTTTTGTTAGAATAGTATAAAAACAACACTTCAACTATCATCCAGCTCATGAACTTCAATAATTTCACCATTAAGTCTCAGGAAGCTATTCAGAAAGCCGTAGAGATTGCCCGCACGGCGGGGAATCAGGCTATCGAACCTATACACCTCCTAAAGGGAGTCATGACCGAGGGAGAATCACTCATCAATTTCCTATTCTCCAAGGTAGGCGCGAGCTCCGCGACCTTGATGCGACAGATTGACGAGAAAATAGCCGCCGAACCGCGCGTGGCAGGTGGCGAACCTTACCTCAGCCGTACTTCCAATGATGTCCTCCAGAAGGCACTCGACATTGCCAAGAAGCAGGGCGACGAATACGTTACGCTCGAAGCACTCCTTCTTGCCATCTTCTCGGTCAACTCTCCGGCCGCGACAATACTTAAAGATGCCGGATTGAGCCAACGTGAACTTGAGGCCGCGGTGGCCGAACTCCGCAAGGGGAAAAAGGCCACCGACCAAAGCGCCGAGGACACTTACCAGGCCCTCTCGAAGTATGCCATCAATCTCAACGAGAGGGCACGCGAAGGGAAACTTGACCCTGTGATCGGGCGTGACGACGAGATACGCCGTGTGCTCCAGATCCTCTCCCGACGCACAAAGAACAACCCCATGCTTATCGGAGAACCGGGCACAGGCAAGACCGCCATCGCCGAAGGACTCGCCCAGCGTATAGTCCGTGGTGATGTGCCCGAGAATCTCCGCACCAAGCAGATCTTTTCTCTCGATATGGGTGCCCTGGTGGCAGGCGCCAAATATAAGGGCGAGTTTGAGGAGCGCCTCAAAGCCATCGTCAACGAGGTCACTTCGGCCGATGGCGAGATAATACTCTTCATAGATGAGATCCATACACTCGTTGGCGCCGGAAAAGGTGAGGGGGCCATGGATGCCGCCAATATTCTCAAACCGGCCCTGGCCCGAGGCGAATTGCGCTCCATAGGCGCCACGACTCTCGATGAGTATCAGAAGTACTTCGAGAAGGACAAGGCTCTTGAGCGCCGTTTCCAGAAAGTGATGGTCAACGAGCCCGACGAGGCCGCCGCCATCGCCATCCTCCGCGGACTAAAGGAGCGATACGAGAATCACCACAAGGTGCGTATCCGCGACGAGGCGATTATCGCCGCCGTCACCCTCTCGGAGCGTTATATCACTGACCGTTTCCTCCCCGACAAGGCCATTGATCTTGTCGACGAGGCTGCCTCGAAGCTCCGTCTTGAGATTGACTCGGTGCCCCAGGCTCTTGACGAGATCACCCGAATGATAGCCCAGAAGGAGATTGAGCGCGAGGCCATCAAGCGTGAGGGCGACGAACCCAAGGTGCGCGACATAGAGAAGGAACTCGCCGACCTGCGCGACCGTGAGAGCGACCTCACGGCCAAATGGAAGGCTGAGAAGGAACTCATCAACAAGATACAGCAGAACAAGATTGACATTGAGCAGCTTAATTTTGAGGCCGAACGTGCCGAGCGCGAGGGCGATTATGCCAAGGTGGCCGAGATACGCTACTCCCGTATCCAGCAGAAGGAGAAGGAGAATGCCGATATACAGGAGCAGCTCAAGGTGATGCAGGGCGAGAAGGCCTTCATAAAAGAGGAGGTCGACTCAGAGGATATAGCCGACGTCGTGTCGCGCTGGACCGGCATACCTGTCAACAAGATGGTGCAGAGCGAAAAGGAAAAACTGCTCCATCTCGAGGACGAGCTGCACAGCAGGGTGGTAGGCCAGAACGATGCCATCCGCGCCATAGCCGATGCCGTCCGCCGCTCGAGGGCGGGACTCAACGATCCGCGCCGTCCCATAGGCTCCTTCATATTCCTCGGCACTACCGGTGTCGGTAAGACCGAGCTCGCGAAAGCCCTTGCGGAGTATCTTTTTGACGATGAGAACATGATGACCCGTATCGACATGAGCGAGTATCAGGAGAAACACGCCGTCAGCCGACTGGTAGGAGCGCCTCCGGGATATGTAGGCTACGATGAGGGTGGACAGCTCACCGAGGCAGTGCGCCGCAAACCTTATTCGGTGGTTCTGTTCGATGAGATAGAGAAAGCTCATCCCGATGTGTTCAACATATTGCTTCAGGTGCTTGATGATGGCCGCCTCACCGACAATAAGGGACGTATGGTCAACTTCAAGAACACGATAATCATCATGACCTCCAACATGGGCTCTCACGTGATCCGCGACAATTTCTCGAAGATGACAGCCGAGAACCGCGACGAGACCATAGAGAAGACCAAGGAAGAGGTTATAGAGCTTCTCAAGCAGACGATCCGCCCGGAGTTCCTCAACCGTATTGATGAGATCATCATGTTCACCCCTCTCAACGAGGTGGAGATTGAAGAGATCGTCGGCCTGCAGATCAAGTCCATCCAGAAGATGCTTGCACACAACGGCATCACTCTCGAAGTGACACCTGCTGCTCTCAAGTTCCTTGCCGAGGAGGGATATGATCCCGAGTTCGGTGCCAGACCGGTCAAGAGAGTCATACACCGTATGGTGCTCAACCAGCTCTCCAAGGATATTCTGGCACAGAAGGTTGACCGTGAGCACCCCATCGTGATAGACTATGACGGCAACGACATAGTGTTCAGAAACTGATACAGCCCCCCATGCCCCCCGGCGTAATGCCGGGGTGGCATACTGACAAAAAGAAAAATATTCTTTCTCTCTTACACTTATATTACATAAAACTATTTTTAAAGCATCCGCTGACTATGAAAAAGCTATTTTATTTACTTCTACTCCCGCTATTGGCCGTGATGGTGACAGCGTGTGACGATGATGACAAGGATCTTCCTAACGTAACGTTGTCAATAGAATATTCAGGCGCGACCGAGCAGGACGGAGTTCTCACCGTAGAGCAGGGGCAGATTCTCAATATCGACGCTCTTGTAGTGACTCCGGCCGAAGGAACCAAGCAGGCTACTCTCGGACAGACGATCTATTATATCGACGGGATTCCGTTCTATTCCACTGTTGTGGTTCCGTTTGCAACCGAAGTCAATACCACCGGTATGGAGATCGGTATGCATACACTCGGAGTGCGCTCCACTGTCTACCAGGTAGATAAGGAAATAGGTTTTGCACTTGCAGAATTCAAATTCCAAGTGATTGAGCCCACCGGAAGTGACGCTCCCGAAGACGGTTCGGGTACGATTACCCCCGAGGTGCGTGTCACCGACGGTGATTGATTGCTCATTCCCTCTCTCCCGAAGCTCTGCCGCGAAAGCGACAGGGCTTTTTTTGACGACCGGTTTTTCCGTATTACATCTTTTATGGTTATATTTGCCGTCATGAACGGAATGAAAGGACACAGAATATTGATTGTCGATGATGAGGAGGCCCTGCGCACCGGGCTCCAGACATATCTTGAGTTTGAGGGCTACCATGCCGATGTGGCCGGGAGTGCTGAGAGTGCCCTGGAGCTTATAGACAAGTCGGCCTATGATCTTATCCTCCTCGACATAATGATGGACGGTATGAGCGGCACGGAGATGGCCGGCAGGCTGAAGGCAGATCCGCGGACCGCTAAACTTCCCATCATCTTCCTCACGGCCAGGGACACCGATGACGATATGGTGGCCGGACTCAATCTCGGTGCCGATGATTACATCTGCAAGCCGTATTCGGTCAGGAATGTGATTGCCAGAATATCGGCGGTGCTGAGACGGTCTGTGCCGATGCCTGCCGCCGGGGTTGTGTGTGACCGCTCATCGCTGGTCTGCACGGTGGATGACAGGCGTATCAGACTGCCCAGAAAGGAGTTTGAGCTGCTCGCGCTTTTCCTTGAGAACAAGGGACGCATCTTCACGAGAGAGGAGCTTATGGCAAGGGTATGGCCTGACGGTATCATCGTGGCCGACCGTTCCATCGACGTGCACATCACACGTCTGCGGGGCAAGATCGCCCCATACGGCAAAAATATCGTCAACCGATCGGGCTACGGATATGGCTGGCAGGATTAGATTGTCGTTTCACCATAAGGTGCTGATGGCCCTTCTGGCCCTGTGCTGGATACTTGTGTGCGCGTTCATGATATTCCAGTATCATAGGGAGAAGACCTTCCGTTCCGAACTGCTCGACATGGAGCTGCAGATGCACAATGACCGTATCATTGATGATATGCGGCGTGGCGAGAGCATAGAGTCGGTTGTCAGCAGGATCGGGAGTCCGATCGACGGTCTGCGGCTTACGCTTATAGATCGGTCGGGGACGGTGGTCTATGACAATAATGACAACACACCGTTTCCGACGGCCAACCACAATGACCGTCCGGAGGTGATCGAAGCCCGCCGGAGCGGTGTGGGTTACTCGCTCGGCAGGAAGTCGGAGAGTGATGACACGGAATATTTCTATTCGGCCACACTGACAGATGACGGGCAGGTGATCAGGAGCGCTGCCCCATACAACCATACTCTCCGTGATTTTCTCCGGGCTGACCGTCAATTCCTGTGGATAATGATGATAGTGACCTTGCTGGTAAGTCTGGCCGGATATTTCGTCACACGCCGGATATCCACAAGCATCAGCCGTCTGAACAGTTTCGCCGAGAAGGCGGGAAAGGGTGACAGGATCTATGATGAGTGGGGGTTTCCCAACGATGAGCTTGGAAACATAGCGGGCAATATAGTGAGGCTCTATGTGCAGCGCGATGAACGTCACCGCGAGGCGTTGCTGCAGGAGAAGGACAAGATCCGTCTGAAGAAACAGCTCACCAACAATATCAATCATGAGCTGAAGACCCCCGTAGCCTCGATAAAGATATGTTCCGAGCTTCTTCGTGACCATCCGGAACTGCCTGAGGAGAAGAGGGTTGAGTTTGTCGGGCGGATATGCGATAATGTCGGCCGTCTGACCTCGCTGCTCGATGATGTCGCCTCTATAACAAGGATGGACGACGGGGTATCGCAGATAGAGAAGGAGCCGGTTGATCTCTGCAGTCTTGTCAACGGTATCGCCGATGCCGAGAGGGATATTGCCGGAATGGATATCACGGTTGATGTCCCGCACATCACGATCATGGGAAACCGCAGGCTCATAGAGTCGATATTCCGCAATCTGATTGACAATGCCAAGGCCTACAGCGGCGGCACCGGAATAAGCATCACTGCAGATCGTGACGGCAACTTCACATTCCGCGACAATGGCTCCGGTGTGCCTGACGAGCATCTGCCCCACATCTTCGAACGCTTCTACCGCGTGGACAAGGGGCGCTCGCGCGAGAAGGGGGGCACGGGTCTCGGTCTTGCCATAGTGAGAAACGCCGTCGCCATCCACGGCGGCAGCATAAGGGCGAGCAATGACGGCGGATTGAGATTCGATTTCAGCCTGAGGTAACAAAAATGCAACAAAAACTAAATGCAAACGCAACATAAAATGCTGAATTTTGCGCAAACATCATTCAGCATTTTATGGAACTACTGTTTTTAGGAATAATCATATTCCTTTTTCTGCTCGCCATCTTCGATCTGTCGGTCGGAGTGAGCAACGATGCCGTCAATTTCCTCTCGTCGGCCGTCGGCTCGGGCGCTGCCTCGTTCAAGCGTGTTGTGATAGTGGCAGCCATCGGTGTGTTCATCGGGGCGTCGATGAGCAACGGCATGATGGATATCGCCCGCCACGGAATATTCCGGCCGGAGAATCTGTCGTTTTACGATGTCATAGCCATATTCATGGCGGTGATGGTGACGGATATAATCCTGCTTGACATATTCAATTCGCTCGGGATGCCCACATCCACCACAGTCTCCATGGTGTTCGAGCTTCTCGGGGCCACCTTTGTGGTGGCGCTCTTCAAGATCGCATCGCCTGACAACGCGCTCGCGATGGGCGATCTGCTCAACACTGAGAAAGCTCTTTCGGTGATACTCGGCATATTCCTTTCGGTAGCTGTTGCATTCGTGTTCGGAACAATAGTCCAGTTTCTGACAAGGCTCATTTTCACGTTTGAGTATAAGAGCCGCATGAAGTGGAAGGTGGGACTGTTCGGCGGTGTGGCCTGCACCGCCATCATATATTTCATGCTGATCAAGGGGATCAAGGATCTCACCATCATGACTCCGGAGGTAAAAGCGTGGATAGACGGGAACACCCTTCCCGTCCTGTGTGTGAGTCTGGTTTTCTTCACCCTGCTGATGCAGGCGCTGTATTTCCTGAAGGTGAACGTGTTCAAGGTGGTGGTGCTTGTGGGCACATTCTCGCTCGCCATGGCATTTGCCGGAAATGACCTTGTCAATTTTGTTGGTGTGCCGCTGACCTCACTCGCCTCATATCAGGACTATGTGGCCAATGGCGGAGGCGACCTCCACGGCTATATGATGACCTCACTGAACGGGCCGGCCGCTACGCCTTTCTATTTCCTTGTCGGGGCGGGAGTGATAATGGTTGTCTCGCTCGCCACATCAAAAAAGGCGAGACAGGTGACACAGACTACTGTCGGACTCAGCTCTCAATCGCAGGGCGATGAACTCTTCGGGTCGTCGCGTATAGGCCGCTCACTTGTGCGCGGCGCGCTCAACACATTCTCATGGGTCTCAGAGCGGACACCTGCCGGTGTGAAGCGATGGATTGCCGGGAGGATGGACACATCCGTGCAGCAGCCGGAGGCCGGCGCGGCATTTGACCTTGTGAGAGGTTCGGTCAATCTGATGCTGGCCGGTATGCTCATAGCCTTCGGCACCTCGCACAAACTGCCGCTCTCCACCACATTTGTCACCTTCATGGTCGCTATGGGCACTTCGCTCGCCGACCGTGCCTGGGGGCGTGAGAGTGCCGTGTTCAGGATCACCGGGGTCATTTCCGTGATAGGAGGATGGTTCATCACGGCGGGAGTGGCGTTTATCGGCGCGGGCATAGTCGTATGTCTCATGCACAAGGGTGGTGTGCCGGTGATGATAGCCGGAGGTGTCATCGCTCTCGCCATGCTGGTCAGAAGCAATATCCGGTTCAACAGGAAAAAGAGCGAGCTGCAGAACGACACCCTGTTCCAGACCATCCTGTCTACCTCGGACCAGACAGAGGTGTGGCCGCTGCTGAGGGTCTACATCAATGAGAAGCAGAAGATGTTTCTCTCGTTCGGTGCGGGGATATATGCCGATGTGATCAACGGCTTCGTAGGCGATAAAGCGCGTCTGCTCTCCAATGCCGGGAAGGCGCTGGCCGGAGAGAAGGATGTGCTCAAGGGGCAGCGGCGGAAACTGACATTGTGTCTCAGGAAGGCCTCGCCGCAGACGGCCATGGAAAAGAGCACGTGGTTTCATCTCAGCAACAATATGGCTATGTCGATCACTTATAATCTCCGCCGCATCAACGAGGTGTGCAAAGAGCACGTCGAGAATAACTTCACGCCGCTCCCTTCTCAGTTCCACAGTTTCCTCGTGTCGGTGCGCGATGAGGTGTCGGCTATATTCCTTGATTCCGAGAAGGCTGTGGACGAGAACAATCCCGAACTTATCGACTCATTGCGCCGCAGGTGCGAGTCGGTGAAGCGCGACCTGTCGTCACACTCCAGAGAAGTGTACGATCTGCTCCAGAACGGCGATGCATCAAATATGACAGTGGCCTACGTCTATCTCAATCTCCTCCAGGAGAGTCAGGAGCTTGTGACGTCGCTCCGCAAGATGCTCAGGGCTGTCGGTAAGCTCAATCTCATGCCCTCGCATTACCGCAGTTTCTCTCAACACTGATGATTGCCGGCTGTCATGGACCGAAGATATGTTTTCTCCCTGCTGTGTGTGGTGGCCACATATATCGCGGCGAATGCCTCGGGCGATGACCGTACAGACTACCGGCCCGCGGTAAGCGGGTGTGTCAGGACCGGCTACGAATGGTCGGCCGCCGATGGGTCGGGGCGTTTCGCCGTTTACAATGCAAGGCTCCGGCTTGACGGCAGTGTCATGCCGCGGGTATCATACCGTATACAGGCTGATATGTGCGACAAAGGTCGGATCAGTCTGAAGGATGCGTTCGTAAGGCTGTCGCCGGATGAGCCGTTGAGCATTTTTGCCGGACAGGAACGTGTACCGTTCAGCGTGGACGCCTCCCGTGATGTGGGCGACTATTATTTCAGTGACCTGTCGTTCGGAGCAGATTATCTTGGCAATCTCCGGAGTGTGGGAGTCAAGGCAGGATATGATTTCCCGTGGAGCGGCCTGTATATCGAAGGGGGTGTCTTCGCCCCATCTGCCGATGAACAGTCGCGTTGGGAACGGAGTCTTACGTATGGTGTGAAAATTAACTGTGATACACGTGCGGGACTGACTCCGCAGGTATGTTTCATGTCAAGAAAGCCATACGGCGGGATAAGATACAATCTTTATGACATCTCGCTGTCATGGAGATACGGAAACTGGTTTCTGGAGGGGGAGTATCTTCATTGCGATTATGCGGGTGCCTCCTATCCCGACGCGCATACCTTCAATCTCATGGCCGATTACGGGCTCCCGCTGTCAACGGGATTTCTCTCCCGTCTCTCGTTCCGCGGGCGTTTTGACGGCATGAGCGGAATCAGCGATGGGATTGCCGGTGAGGATGGGGTGTTGGTGATCGACCACAGGCCACGGAAGCGGCTCACGCTCGGGGTCAGGACCTCATCGGTCCATGGATCCGCCGGGCTCGACTTCATGGTCAGCTATCAGCAGTATTTCTACAGATCGGGTGTGGATGCAGGGCCTGATGACAACAACAGGCTTGTGGCGATGATGATACTCCGGTTTTAGAACATTTCTTTGTAGTGGTAGTCCTCGAGATTGCGTGTCACGGTGACACCGTCGACAGAGAATTCGAGATTGACATGGATGTTCTTTTCGATAAGGCCTGTGTTGTTGTCGAAAATCTCGTGCAGACTGCCGGTACGTGTCACAATGCCTGATTCCCTGTAGACATTCTCACCTTGTTTCTTAGTGAGCACGACATATACCACCTCGAATTCGACATTATGCGGTCTTCCGTCGTAGAAAGGTATGAAGTAGGCCGATTTTCCGAACATATTCACAGCTTCGGCACCTTCTGCAACTACGAGAGCTTTTTCAGTGCAATAGCCATTCTCCGGATCCAACTTGTAGCCGGGAATCTCCTTCTCGATTTCCCGTGAATCAAGAGAGGGGGTCATATCCAGAGGGAGTGTGCGGGTATACATACCATATCTGGAATTAGGTTTGCAAGTGGTTTTATCGCTGAAGGACACGGTTCCTGTCTTATAAAAGCCCCATAATCTGAATTCTTTTATCAGGAAGAAGCAGTCCCTGTATTCATCGGTCTCCACCTCGTCAAAAAGGTTATCATCGGCATTGGCTGTGAAGATTACCTTGTTGAGCACCGGGGTGAATCTCAGCTGCAGGTTGCCATCGGGGTTTATTCCGTCGCCCGACAGAGTGCCTTTGTCAGCTTTGACCGTTGTATATGCCGCATAGAGTGGCTCCAGGCCGGTCTCGCATTTGTGTGAGAACGAAAATGTCCCGTTATTTGCAGTATTGTATTTGTCGGAATACGGGTAATATGCGCGGAATGTGACGTTTCCATCTGTAGGCCAGTACTTTACAGGAGAGTATGCCCATGTGGTGCCGTTGAACTCCACGGGCTGGTTGCACATGAAATTGGATGTGAAAGTTTCATCGGCCGCTTCGTCACCCGAGGGGGAGTAGCAGGCGAAAACACCTATCCGGTCGCCGGTGCCGAACACTGCCGGGAGTGAGGCGCGCGATGGTGTGCCTTCGCCGGGCCATTCCTGCGGGGTGGAGAAACATATAGCCCTGGCCGGGATTGGTTCGTCAGAAGTCTCCGAACAACTGAAGCACAATATGGCCGTCGACAACGCTGCGAATATGTGATATATGATTCTTTTCATTTCAGTTATTCTTTTTTTCGACAGGGGTGGGTACCCATCCGTTATCGGAGGTGTCCCATTCGGTCACACCGACACTGATATCAAGAGCCTTGATGCCGAGACGGAGTGTGAGGCAGTATGATTTTCCTGTCTCGAAATTGAAGTCGGTGTTGCCTGTGAGTTCATTGGTGAATTTTATTTTTCCACCGGTAAGCAGGGGATCTATGGTCTCCACATCATAGTTGACGGTGAGTTTCACGGGCACGGTCGTCCCCGATGGTATGATCATCAGATATTTGCCGTCGGTTGTCAGATCGGATGCCGTGGTTCCGTCGGCCGAGGTGATCACCTTGCCGCCACCGATGAAGTCTTCCTTTCCGATGGTGTATTTTTTCTCTTCCTTCCGAAGATTTTCCCACGCGCCTGTGGCGAGATTCAGCTCGCCCCTTACAGCGAGGTCTGCGGAGGAGAGAGACACACTGTTAAGCGTGACGGTGGTGCTTCCGTCAAGTGCAAGATCGGACGCGCACTTGAAGCTGATGCGCGAGAGGGCGTGTTTGAATACGAACTGCACCTGTCCGGCGTTGATGAGATTGAGAGTCTTTTCAGTGTCGGCATACAGTAGATCGGTCTGTCTGTCGACATCCCCGTCCATGACAAAGGTGATCTTGGGAGCGCCCTTCGTGTCGGCAGTGGAGACGCCTGTGATTCCGGTGGTGCCGGACTGTGAGAAGAATGGGGCGTAGGCGAAAAAAGATAGCTTCGATCCGGGCCATGACTTGACGGGATCGTAGGTCCATGTCCCGCCGCCATTGTCGGCGGCTTTCCACACCACTTTCTGATTGTGCATGAAGTCGGATGTGAATGACCCGGAGGGGTCGGGGTTGTAATCCTCGTCCCCTCTGGAGGCGAATACGCCGAATCCGGTCTTCTTCAGATGTTCGATATCAGCCACATACGCGCGGGATGCGGATGTGCCGTTGACATAGGCCCCGAACATGACGGAAGTGCCGCTTCCCGAGGGTTGACGTTCGGGAGCCGGTTCATCGCTCTGCGTGCAGCCTCCGGCCATAAGCGCCATGATGGCCGCGAGCGCGATCCGGGCTTTATGGTGATATTTCGGTCTGTGCATATTCATTCGTTTAGATAGGCATATTGAAATCAATGTGATCATCCCAGTCGTCAAACCATACGTCGATGCTGCCGTTGCCTCCGCTGCCACTGACGGGTGGGAGAGCGGCTTGGAGCGACACTTCGAGGAAGAGGTCGAGGTCATCGCCCCGGCATCCTGGTGGGGTGTCGGGACGGTTGATGAGATGCCCGACCGGGATATCGTATCTTTTGACGGTCTTGCCGTCGGCGAGTAGTGTCTGGAGCTCGAGGCGGTTCTCGCCCGGAGTGCCGCTGTGGTTGGACGGAAGTCCGAAGCAGCGTATTTCGGTCCGGATGAACCCCGAGGTGTCTGACGGCGACGATGCCGGCCGGTCAGTCCAGTTGTCCGGTTCGATGAGATGTGTGACTGTCACGGTATTGTCGTCCGGACGGTCGGCGGACAGCCGGCGCCCTGCCGCGAGTCCGCTGATGGCTCCACGTGCGGCCCGGAGATTCCCGATATTGCCGATGTGGATTGTGAGATGGAGAGTGTGGATTATATTCCGTGGATGGAGAGTGCCCGCCACGGTCATTTCAGGCGAGAGGGTGGTGGAGTGTGGCTCCACCGGGTTGGTTAGTATTGTGTCGACGGCGAGCCACTCGGGTTGTGAGGCCACATAGCCGTCAGCGCCGGCGGGGGTGTCATACCATTTTGATCCCGGATGCTCCGCGGCGTATGCCCGGGCGGTCTCAGCGGTGTCGAATCCGCTGAAGCGGATGTTGTCAAACTCGTTTTCGGTGAGGTTGAACGCTGTGGCCCAGTGACGTCCGGGCGACAGACGGGGGGTGAGGCGAGTGACGTTGTTGTCAATCACCTGTGTCTTTTTTCCTGTCTCCTGATGGTGAAACAGTATGGTCATTCCCGATGGGGTGCTTTTCTCATATCCGCTCCAATCCACCTCGACCTGCACGGGCTCTTTTCCGGCTGTCGGAGTCGCCGGGTCGGAGCATGATGTGAAGAGTGGATAATACACAGCAATCATGGCGCACAATATAATATTGCGCAACCATGATTGTGTGTTATATTGCGGAATTGGAATTACCACATTGGGGAGGGATTATGGCATAGGAGTAGTTTCTGTCTGTTCAGACCAGTCAGATACTTCAACCTTGAATGTGATGGGGCTATCAAGGACAGGATCACCGGGCTTCTTGTCGCCAGGACGGTCTTCGCCTTTGGGGAGATCATCAGGCAGATCATCGGGAGGATAGACACCTGCTCCACTGTTCTTTCCACAGAACTCAAGAGTATAAATATACTTCTTTCCGGGCTCCCAGTTACCCTCGATGGGAACACAGGAATATCCGTAGGCATTCTGGTCGTAGACGAGTTGTCCGGATGCATCTTTCACCACAGGGAAGAGCTGGTGTACGTGACCACCATCAATTTCTCCAACGGCGGTGTTCTCTGTTCCGTCAAGAGGGAAGAAATGTTCGGTCTCCACTCGACAGAGAATCAGGATATAAGTACCTGCATTGTTGTAGTTGGGCACATCTTTCAGGTCTACGTCATCCACGACTGTCGACGAACTGTTCGGGAACTGATATTTGATGAATCTCTGGGGAAGAACCATCAGGGTAGAATTTCCACCACCTTCGTCATTGCTGATTATGCTCAGACCATCACCCTCACCTAATGCTGTTCCATTGGCTTGCAGTCGTCCATAGTTGGCGGGGGTACTTGTTGACCATCTCATGTTGTTGGGAGCTTTAAGGTCAAACTCGAGGTTGCCGGTGGAGTGTACATTCATTATCCATGCACCTTTGACTCTTACTTTACGACCCGTCTCAAATCCGTTGCCTTTTTTGATTCTTACAGCGATCTGCGATAAAGCATGGTGGAATGTCAGGGGTACACGCATACCGCTTGTGCCGGTACGGTGGGCATCGGTATATGCAACGACGAGGTCTTTATGGTTTGCGCCACCATCCTGAAGGTCAGATTCAACTGTAAAGTTGTTCAGATACTGACCCATTGAAGTGAACTCAGCCTTGAAACCGGTCTGATTCTTTATGGAAAGCGGACCATAAGCCCAGAAACGGATTCTGTCAACATCGACAGGTCAGGTGAACTTCTGCTCGAGAGAGAAGTAGTTGTTATAGCCTCCGGCATTGTCCTTTTCCGCTTTGACACCGTCGATAAACATATTCTTATATCCATTGGCGTCGGCATAGACATAGAATCCGTCAAGGGTTTCGAGTGTCGTTGGCGTCGCGCGGCTCACTCTCGTGGTGAAGCCGATCTCCTCGCCCTGATAGGCCTCCTGCAGCTCGTCATTGGCACATGAAGCGAGCCCGAGGGCAGCTATCGAAGCAAGACTTAACAGTTTTGTTTTCGATTTCATGATGATGATTATTTATTATTAGTTGCTGTTACTTGTCAAACTCTAAAATTGCTGCTAATTCATATTGATTATCACGTCCTCGACATCTTCCCATCCGTCGATTGATGGTGTGACACCCTGACCGTCGACAGGCAGTTTGAGTCCGTTGATCCTTATATAGATATTCTTGTCGTCTTCGGCATTATGGACCTGGTCGGTGACATCGAAGTTGTAATATACCTTGCTCGAGGTATAGATGGAGACTATGTGTGACACGGATTTGTCTTCGGGGCAATGGCCGAATGTGACAAACCGGGCCTCGAGTGTCTTGTCGTCCTTGCGTTCGATGGAGAAGGGAACGGTGACGGGTTGTCCGGCGGCTGATGAGGAGCTGACGTTGAGTTTCTCGGACAGACCCGACAGGGCGGCGCTGATGTCTATATTGTCGCGGAGATTCTCGACGTTGACCACCTCGACGGTGTAGCGCGCGGTGGCCTCGGCGGGGTGAAGCTCCACGAACTGCCCCTGCTTGTTGCGCTCGAACATGACGTGGGTGCATTGTCCGGCCCATACGGTCTCGGCTGTGGATCTCACCGGCTCGTTGGCCGATATGGTGGGGCGCGGGGGCGCTCCGAGGTCGCGAGACATGGGTGAGAGCAGCGATTCCTCGTTGGTGGTGAGGGCGTATCTGTCGAAAACGTCAAGGGCCTCTTTGACGCTCTCCATCTCGCCGTTGTGGAACAGGATCATGTATTCACCGGCCTCGATCCTCATCCTGCCGCCGTCGCGCGAGGTGAACTCGCGGGTGGTGAAGTGTTTTCCGTCGGGGGTGAAGAAGTTGACCACCATTGTGTTGGGGTCGGCGTCGGGAGCGGCGTCCCAGATGAAGCGTATGTCAATCTCGACGTTGTGGCCGTGGTCATAGCACAGCTCCTTGTGCTCGCATCCGGAGAGAAGGATCAGGGCGAGCGCAAAGTTGGCCAACGCGGAGAGGCGTTTCAGAAACGGGTTCATCGCACACCTCCTTTCCTGCCGGGGCGCGAGCCTATGAGCCATACCAGCGCCACCTCGGCCTTTGTGGGTCCGAACCAGTTGAGACGGTGGGTGGAGTCCCACACATAGCATCCGTCCGCGGGATGATATTTCTTGTATTCGCCCCGGGCATAGCCGAAGCCTACTGTGAAGTCGATGTTGATATGTCGGCCCACCGGGAGCGAGTAGCCGTAGGAGATGCCTGCTCCCCATGTCCATTTCCCGCCCTGATAGCCGACACCACCGAACTCGAAATCGTAGGTGAGCATCTGGGCGTAGACTCCGGCATGATGTCCGGTGAGCGGGCATCCGCCGGCGGCTTTCCCGAACCATCGGTTGACATTTATGTCGCCGCCGTAGGCGCGCCAGTAGCGGTGGCGGCGGTCGCAGCTCCACCATGAGTACATCCAGTTGGCCTGGACGCTCCAGTTGCGGCCGAGATAGAACTCAACGCCTATGTTGGGAATGGCCATGACATCATAGAGCATATTGGTGCGGATGGCTATATGGATAGGGCGGTGGCTGCCGGGCTGCCGGGGTTCGGTAAGAGGGGTTGTATCGGGGGTGGTTGCGGAAATAAGTTTGTCGGGGATAGTATCGGTTTCGGTATGGTCAACAGATTGTTCAGTCAGCAAAGGTTCGGGCGGTATGGCAGGTGGGGTGTCGTCTATGGGAACTTTGTCTTCCTTATAAGTGATGATGACGGCTATGGCATTTCTCATCTTGCCGAAATAGAGGCGGAAGAGCTGGTTCCACACCCGGCGGTTGTCGAGCCTCTTTAGTTTTACGATGCGGTGGTCGACGAGCCGGCCGTTGTCGGGGTCCTTGACGAGCCGCGGGGCCATGTCGATGATTGAGATCACTGAATCGCGATATGTCAGGTCGGAATCCAGGAGCTGCGAGCGGAGGTAGTCCCAGGGGATATATGTGTCGTCGAAAGTGATGATGCTGTCGGGGATGCTGACCTCGCTCCGGATAAGTTTTTCAGGTGCAGCCAGACGCGCTCCGGCAAGATGGCGGTTATAGTTGTATGATCCTTCAGGCGATGCCGTGCCGCATAATGTGACGGAGGTGATTGTGGTTGAGGAATCTCTGTGAAGGTTGCGGAGATAAGTGACGATCTCGTTGATCCTGAGGGCATTGTCGGAAAAGTCCGGCTCTATGTGCGAGACATTGGCACGGAAATCAACCTTTATTTCCGTGCGGTTTTCCGCTGCATTCGCGGACAGTCTAAATATCAAGAGAATCAGTAATATGCGCCAAATATTTTTGAGTCTCATAGCTAACAACAGAGCACCAAGTATTAGATAGTATATTCCTCTACGGGCGCAAAGTTACGAAAAATTTTCAAAAACAAGACATTATTAACAAAAAATCTGTAAAAAGTTACTGATAAGGACAAGGATACAGAAGTCCAAAAGGAAAAAAGGAACATATTTTTATTTTTTGTTCAGATATTATCAGTCTGATGAGTCTGATTGGTCTGAATTCAAAATATTTTTTGTTCCTTTTTTCCTTTTGGACTTCTGTATCCTTGTCCTGATCGGTAAACGGAGGGGATGTCAGAGCAGATCAGTGTGCTCGGTGATCTCGGCGTCGGTCATTGTGTATCCTCCGAGTGACCCCTCTTTAGCCTGTATGCAGATGTAGGTCATAGGCTCGGCGGATGTGCATTTGAGATTCCGGTCACAGTTTGTGCTGATACGGATGACGGATCCCTCGGAGATCTCAAACACGTCATCGTCAACCTGAAATCTTCCCGCGCCGCTGAGTATGATGTAGTTCTCCTCGTTTTCCTTGTGGCTGTGGAAGAACGGTACGGCTGCCCCTGAAGGGAGTGTGCCGAATGAGATCTCGCACGAGGTGGCGCCGGTGGCATCCTTGACAAACTGTTTTCCCTCGAAACCATGGAGTGACCCTACTGTGGCGTGGGCATACCGGCTGCCCTTGTTCATTACTTTTACTTCGCTCATAATTCTGAATAATAAAAAAAATTTGCAGTTGTGCTTGCCATACAGTAACTTTGCAGTGGTAAGCCGCTTTCGTTTTGATAGTGCAAAGTTATCACTAATATATCTTTTAGACAAGACGTTACAAAAAAGTAATACACTTACCTGCGGGTAAGCAATATTGAATATGAAACCTTTGGAGCTGCAAGAAAATCTGAAAAAATTCACGCGTGTGGATGAGTGTCCGATAAGGAATGTCATCTCGAGGTTCTCGGGGAAGTGGCAGATGCTTGTCCTGTGTGTGCTCGCCGAAAACGGAGAGACGCGGTTCAACGCCATAGGTAAAGCCATTCCCGACATTTCTCCGAAAGTGCTGACGGAAACTCTGAAAAACCTTGAGGCTGACGGATACGTTATACGTAAGATGTATGCCGAGATTCCGCCTAAGGTGGAGTATTCGCTGTCAGGTCTCGGCCGGAGCCTGATGGTGGTCATAAAGGAGCTGATAGCCTGGACCACGGAACATTATGAGGAAATAGAATCGAACAGGAAATCAAACAGAAGATAGATATGCCGGAAAAGAGACCTGAGGAGATCAAGGTTGTCGGAGCACGTGTGCACAATCTGAAGAATATAAATGTGGATATTCCACTTAACCGTATAGTCGGTGTGGCCGGAGTGTCCGGTTCGGGTAAGTCCTCGCTGGCGCTGGGGGTGCTTTATGCCGAGGGGTCGCGACGCTATCTTGAGGCACTGTCGACCTACACGCGGCGGAGGATGACGCAGGCACCGAGGGCAAATGTCGATGAGGTGCTCTATGTCCCGGCAGCCATAGCGTTGCACCAGCGACCCGGTGTTCCCGGGATCCGGAGCACATTCGGCACAGGGACAGAGCTGCTCAACAGTCTGAGGCTCATGTTCTCGCGGCTTGCCTCGCACCGGTGTCCGTCATGCGGTCACTATCATGAACCGTCGCTTGACGTGGCCGCGGAAAATGAACTGATATGCGCCCGTTGCGGAAAGCATTTCTATGGTCCTTCGGCGGAGGATCTGTCGTTCAACAGCACCGGAGCGTGTAAAAGATGCGGAGGCACCGGAACAGTGATGGCGGTGGACCGCACGACACTTGTCCCGGACGAGACGAAGACCATCGACGAGGGGGCCGTGGCTCCCTGGAACTCACTGATGTGGTCGCTCATGACGGATGTGTGCCGGGAGATGGGGGTGAGGACGGATGTCCCGTTCAACCGTCTGACGGAAAAGGAGCGGGACATAGTGTTCAACGGTCCGGCCGAGAAACGCCACATAC
The DNA here is from genome assembly GCA_910587165.1 of uncultured Duncaniella sp. GTDB lineage: Bacteria > Bacteroidota > Bacteroidia > Bacteroidales > Muribaculaceae > Duncaniella. Next base: position 20,112 of record CAJUKP010000004.1, on the reverse strand, counting down.
TCTACCGGCCCAAGAATTCGGATCAGGCCACCGAGCTTGACTTCACATTCTACAATGCCGTGAGGACTGTGGAGAATGCGCTGAGCAAGGTGACCGACGAGAAGGGGATGAAGCGTGTGGAGCGTTTTCTACGCAGCGACGTGTGTCCCGACTGTCACGGCACTCGTCTCTCGGAGGCTGCCCGTGCGCCGCGAATCGACGGAACCGGGCTCGACAAGGTGTGTGAGATGACGTTGGAGCAATGCATCGGGTGGGTGCGTCATGTGCCCGATACGCTTCCTGAGGATATGCGTCCGATGGCCACAAGCATTTGCGAGTCTTTTCTCTCCACGTCGCGTCGGCTCATGGATCTTGGGCTCGGTTATCTGAGTCTCGACAGGGCCGCCTCCACGCTATCGACCGGGGAAAGGCAGCGTATGCAGCTCGCCCGGGCGGTGAGAAACCGGACCACAGGTGTGCTCTATGTGCTCGATGAGCCGTCGATCGGACTCCATCCGGTGAATATACAGGGGCTTACAGGGGTGATGGACGATCTTGTGGCCGACGGAAACTCGGTGTTGCTCGTCGACCACGACACCCAGATACTTGAACACAGTGACTGGATTGTCGAGATGGGCCCCGGAGCCGGAACTGACGGAGGACGTGTGGTGGCGCAGGGAACAGTCGCCGGAATCGGGAAAGACAAAGACTCGGTGATCGGGCCGTTCCTCAGAGGAGAGAAGCTTCCGGCTATAATACCGCAGGTCAAGGGCGAGGATATGTTCAGCAAGGGAGTGATAACACTTTCCACCCATGCCATACATACGGTCAAGCCGCTGGAGGTGAAGATACCTATGGGGAGGCTGACGGTTGTGACCGGGGTGTCAGGCTCGGGAAAGACAACGCTGATCCTTGAAAGTCTCGTGACCGCGATGGATGCGGCGATCAACGGCAAACCGATGCCTGAACATATAAAAAGCATAAGCGCTCCAGGGATAGAACATATAAAGCTTATTGATTCCACCCCCATCGGGGCCAATGTGCGCTCGACGGTGGCCACGTATGCCAACGTTCATGATGATCTGAGAAAGATATTCGCCCGCACAGACGATGCGAAGGCCAATGGATATAAGGCCGGCGATTTCTCCTACAATACAGGCAGTCTGAGGTGTCCGGTATGCGACGGCACCGGCAGTGTGAGTCTTGATGTGCAATTTCTGCCGGATGTGGACATTCCCTGTCCGGAATGCCGCGGTTCGAGGTATTCGCGTGACGCTTCGTTGGTCCGTTGCCATTGCAAAAACGGAGCCTCGTTCACATTGCCGGAAATAATGGAGGCCGACATCAGCAAGGCTATGGATATGTGTGCGGATTTCAAGAATGTGTCGGCACGTATACGCACACTTGACTCCATCGGCCTCGGATATCTCACACTTGGCGAGGCCACTCCCAGCCTGTCGGGTGGCGAGGCGCAGAGGTTGAAACTCGCATCAGAGATGGGACGTGAACAGACGAACTCGGTGTTTGTTTTCGATGAGCCTACCATCGGTCTCCATCCTCTTGATGTGAGAAAGCTGCTCGAAGTGTTCCGGCATCTGATAGAGTCGGGCGCTACGGTCATAGTGATCGAACATGATCTTGACGTGATCCGGAGTGCCAACTACATAATAGATATGGGTCCCGGGGGAGGGGAGGCTGGCGGCAGAATAGTGGCCGCCGGTACTCCGGCTGAGATAAAGTCATGCAAGGAGAGCATCACAGGACAGTATATCTGAAAAACAAATTTCCGCACTATTTGATAATAATGTAACATCGAAATAAATGAATCTGACACAATATCGTTCAGTTGTCCCTGAGGGAGAATATCAAGAGTTTCTGACAGCCGCTTTCACCATGGCTGAGAAGGCCGGCGAAATACTCATGCGTTATTTCCGCAAGAGTGGTCTCGAACAGTCTACCAAACTCAATGACAGCGATGTCGTCACTATAGCCGACAAAGAATCGGAGGCATACATCTTGGACTACGTTCACCGTAACTTCCCGTCGCATGGAATCATATCCGAAGAATCAGGGAAGGATCATGAAGACAGAGAGTGGCGGTGGGTGGTAGATCCGCTTGACGGTACGACCAATTTCGCCATGGGGCTTCCGGTGTTCTGTGTCTCGATAGCCCTTGAACATAATGAGGAACCGGTGATAGGGGTGGTCTATGCGCCTTATATCGGAGAGTGTTTCTTTGCAGTGAAGGGTGGGGGAGCGTGGCTGAACGGGACAGGTATCCGTTGCTCGGACAAGGCTGAACTGTCCAAGGCTGTGGTTGCCACCGGAATGCCTTATGACCGGAATGACACCCCTGATAATAATCTTGCAGAGATATGCAGGATGGCATTGTGTGTCAGAGGCATCAGAAGAATGGGATCCGCCGCTATCGACCTCTGCTATACAGCGGCGGGATTTCTTGACGCTTACTGGGAGCTGAACCTTAACCGGTGGGATGTGTCGGCCGGGCTGCTGATCGCGTCAGAAGCCGGAGCAGTGATAGAAAGCATCCGCTCAGACCGCAATCACTCCATTCTCGTCTCAAATCCGGCTCTTTATCCGGCAATACGCCGTGTGGTTCTGATAGATGGAAATTAGTTAAGTAGTAAATATTGGTTTCCGGTTGGTTTATGTGCGATCAGCGATCCGACAACGGAATCTAACCAGATGATATACAATGAACTGCATTAATATAGTAAAAGGAACGGAAAACGATTTCAGCCGATTGTTGGCTGTATGGGAGAGTGCTGTAAAAGCAACTCACGACTTTCTTGATAATGAAGATTTCGTTTATTATCAATCCCGGATGATGGATTATCTGAGGTTGGTTGATCTCTATGTCTACAAGGACGGAGATGGTGAAATAATCGGTTTCATGGGTGTCTCAGACACTATGATCGAGATGCTGTTTGTTGATGCGGCATCCAGAGGACGCGGAGTTGGGAGAGAATTGTTAAACTATGCAACAGGCAATTTAAATATCCACAACCTCGATGTCAATGAGCAAAACACACAGGCTGTAGGTTTTTATTTAAAAATGGGTTTTAAGATTTCAGGACGTTCTCCGGTTGATAATGAAGGGAAACAATATCCATTGCTGCATTTACATTATGTTGCCGGATAAAAACCATCTCGAAGAGCATTGGTAAAGACACGCGCCTTACGTGGAATGTGGCGCGTGTCTTGAGTATCATAGGGATGATAGGGCCGTGTCAGATCTTACGGACATACATTGCCCTTATAGCGTTGAGCACGGCGAGTATCATCACGCCAACATCGGCGAAAATGGCAAGCCACATATTGACAATGCCGAATATGCCGAGTATGAGGCATATACCTTTGATGCCCAATGCCATGATAATGTTCTCCCATACGATTTTCAGACATTTGCGAGAGATACGTATTGCCTTGCCTATTCTCAGAGGGTCATCGTCCATGAGCACCACATCGGCAGCTTCAATCGCGGCATCGCTGCCCATAGCTCCCATGGCTATTCCGATATCAGCCCTCGACAATACGGGAGCATCGTTTATACCGTCGCCCACAAACGCCACCTTGTCATCACCTTTGGAACCGGCAAGGATACGTTCAAGCTGTGATACCTTATCAGCAGGCAGAAGTTCACTGTAGACCTTGTCAATTCCAAGCTGAGCGGCTGTCTGTTCAGCGACCGACCTGGTGTCACCGGTCAGCATGACGGTCTGTGTCACACCTGACTTGCGCAGGTCGGAGACGGCTTGTGCCGAGGTCGGTTTAACAACGTCTCCAAGGACTATATGTCCGGCATATTTGCCGTCAATGGCAAGGTGAACGATAGTTCCCGCGGTCTTGCAATGGCATGGCGCAAGACCTAAATCAGACATCAGTCTTTCGTTTCCGGCGGCAACCGCTTTGCCGTCGATAACGGCGGTGATGCCTTTGCCGCTGATTTCTTTCACATCGCTCATGCGGCTACGGTCAATCTCGTGCCCGTAAGCACGTTGCAGGGATTTCGCAATCGGATGGGATGAGGCGGATTCGGCTATCGCCGCGTATTCAAGCAGATTTGTCTTGTGGTTCGCGATATCCTCGTCGTGCTCGCCATGATATGCGTTGACCTCAAACACACCTTTGGTGAGGGTGCCGGTCTTGTCTAAAACCACAGTCTTGACTTTCGACAGTGTTTCAAGAATGTTCGCGCCTTTTAACAGCACACCCTCACGGCTCGCTCCGCCTATTCCGGCGAAGAACGAAAGCGGTATGCTGACAACCAAAGCGCAGGGGCAACTTATCACAAGGAATACCAAAGCGCGGTAGACCCATGTCTCAAATGTGGCGAAGCTCACGGGTGCGCCATCGAACAAAATGAGAAACAGCGGGGGAAGCAGGGCGAGCGCCAGGGCACCGTAGCATACGGCAGGAGTGTATATGCGCGCGAACTTGGCAATGAAGTTCTCTGATTTTGACTTGCGCGAGGCTGAATCTTCCACCAGTTCCAATATTTTGGATACGGTTGAATCACCGAACTCCTTGGTGGTACGAACCTTCAGCACGCCCGACATATTGATGCTGCCGCTTATCACCTCGTCGCCACTGCCTACCTCGCGCGGGAGTGATTCGCCTGTCAGTGCCGAGGTGTTGAGCGAGGACTCTCCGGAAATAACGATACCGTCGATCGGAACCCGCTCGCCCGGCTGGATAATGATGGTCCGGCCAATCTCCACATCGTCGGGATCAACCTTGACAATCTTACCATCCTGCTCGATATTGGCATAGTCGGGACGTATATCCATAAGCGCCGCTATGTTACGGCGGCTTTTGCCGACAGCATAGCTTTGGAAGAACTCGCCGATCTGATAGAACAGCATCACGGCTATAGCTTCGAGATAGTCGCCGCTTTTCTCGTAGATTGCGAGAGCGAATGCTCCGACCGTTGCCACAGCCATGAGGAAATTCTCATCAAATACCCTGCCGTTGACAATCCCGAGCCATGCTTTCTTCAGAATGTCATAACCGATTATCAGATATACCACAAGGTAGAGAGCGAGGCGCGGCCACCCGCTGATGTCAATGAAAAGCAATCCCACAGTCATTACTGAAGCGATAATGATGCGGGAAAGCATATTGCGTTGCTTTCTGTTCATAGTCAGTGGATTTCGAAGTCAGGCTCAACTTTTCTGGCCACTTTCAGCACTTCAGCCATCACAGTTTCCTGATCGGCGTCATCCTCAAAAGCGACTTTCATTTTCTGTGTCATGAAAGAGATAGACAAGTCTTTCACTCCATTGACTTTTTTTGCGGCGTCTTCCACGAGATTGGCGCAGTTCGCGCAGTCAACCTCAATTTTGAATGTCTTGCTCATATATAATATTGTCCGGTTTGATTTACGGTTGCAAAGTTACGGAAGATTTCTTGCAACCAGGTTGCAATTCTGATAAAGCGCCAGTCAATAAAAAAATAGTTGTAACTTTGCACAAAAACATAATTATGGATAACACCGATATAGAGGATTATTTGAACGGTAAGGGAATCAAGGCTACCGCAAACCGAATTCTTGTGATGAAGGAACTAATGAAAGTCTCGCATCCGGTCAATCTTGCCTATCTGGAAATGTCGTTGGAATTTTCAATGGACAAGGCCAGTATCTTCCGTGTGCTTGAGCTTTTTGCGGAAAAAGATGTGGTCCATGTGATTGAGGACGGGAGCCGCTCACTTAAATATGAGCTTTGCCAGAGCTCGCACAGCCATAGCATAAACGATCAGCACGCCCATTTCTATTGTGAGAATTGCAAGGAAACGTATTGTTTTAAAACAGCGAAAGTGCCGGTGATTGATATGCCGGAAGGGTTCAGACCACATTCGATCAACTATATGATCAAGGGTATCTGCCCTAAGTGCAACATATAATCAGGATAAGCCTGTTTTTTGGATACGGGGAAATAATATGCAGTATCCGGTCGTTTTTACCGGCATGGGGACCTGGAGCTTACACAGTTTTTAGATATAATTTGCCGGGTGATCACATTCCATATATGTATGATATCTGGGATGATTATGTAATTATGGTTATCAAATCCGTATTTATGGTAAGTTTATCTGGTTAGAAGATATTAATTTTGCATCATCCAAAATAAGATATGCATGAATAAAGAGGTAATATTATCACTGGAAAGCGTTGAGCGCATTGAGAACGGCACATTATGGATAAGATATAAAACCAAATGGATAGAAATATTATGAAACGAAGTTTCCTTTTAATTGTCATTACATTGACCGCAATGATGACATCTGCACAGTCAAAGGTTTATTTGACCCGTGAGATCTCGCCCGAGGCACTTATAAGAATATATGAAGCTCTCGGCCGCCCTGCTGAAGGACACCGGGTGGCTGTCAAGATAAGTACAGGGGAGGCTGGCAATCCCAACTATCTCAAACCGACATTGATAAGTCAACTGGTAGATACAGTCCACGGAACGATTGTGGAGTGCAACACCGCATACGCGGGTAAGCGTAACACAGTCGAGGCGCATTGGCAGACTATACATGAACATGGTTTTGACACAATAGCCCCTGTTGACCTGATGGATGAGGAAGGACAGATGAGGATACCTGTGCGTGACAAACGCCACATCAGATATGACATTGTGGGAGATCATCTTTCAAGATACGATTACATGATCAATCTCGCACATTTCAAAGGACACGCGATGGGCGGTTACGGTGGAGTGCTGAAAAATGCGAGTATAGGAGTGGCTTCGGCGGATGGGAAAGCCTATATACACACAGCCGGCAAGACAGACAAGACAGAAGAGATGTGGCAGAACATCGCCGAACAGGATCTCTTCCTTGAGTCAATGGCGGCAGCGGCACAGGCTGTGGATGATTATTTCGGAGAGAATATCATCTATATAAACGTCATGAACAATATGTCGGTGGATTGTGACTGCGACGCACATCCGTCAGAAGTGCTGCTGAAAGATTTCGGTATCCTTGCATCGACTGACCCGGTGGCACTTGACAAGGCTTGTGTGGATATAATATTCAATATGCACCCGACCGAAGGCAATGACAATGCACCGCTGATTGAACGTATCAACAGCCGCCATGGACTCCACACCATAGATCATGCGGCTGCTATAGGTCTTGGCTCTCTTGAATATGAAATAGTCGATTTGGACAAATAAGACCGTCATGAACTGCAAGTCAATCGTTTCGGTGGCGTTGTTATCCGTGACAGTGCCTGTAGTCGGGGCGGTGGAAACGACCGACAGTATAAGGCAACTGAATGAGGTTGTGGTGACAGGCACCAACTCCGGGGTTGAAACCCGTCTGTTGCCTTATTCCGTCTCTGTGGTGGGACAGGAAAGACTTGAATCAACAGGTTCGACCCAGGTTCTGTCTGCCATATCAGGGATGGTTCCCAGTCTGTTTGTATCCGAACGCAGCATTTTCGGTTTCGGTGTGAGCAATGGCGGTTCCGGCCACATCAAGTTGCGTGGGGTGGGGGGCGACAGAGCCTCCGCCGTGCTTATGATGGTTGACGGGCAACCGCAGTTCGCCGGAATCTATTCCCATCACATTGCGGATTTCTACGACAAGGAATATGTGGAACGCGTGGAGGTGCTCCGCGGGCCCGGTTCGGTGCTTTACGGATCAAACGCTATGGCGGGTGCTATCAATGTGATCACGAAGAATCCACATGACCGCGGTGTCAGGACGACCATTTCATCTCAATATGGTTCATACAATACCTGGCTCTCATCTGTCACCAACACCATCCGTTTAGGCAAGTTCTCCTCATTGGTCTCCGCTTCCTACAACCGTACTGACGGCAATGTGAAAGATTTTGATTTCAATCAGGCCGACGGTTATGTGAAGATGGGATATGACTTTTCTTCGGTATGGAAAGCGACTGCCGACTATACGCTCATGCACTTCAAAGGCAATGATCCGATTTACCCCAAGCTGTCAGATCCGGAATCAACAGATATTTACCGTCAGAGCATCACACGAGGCGAGGCCTCTCTGAGCGCGACCAACCGCTACGCATCAACAAATGGTTTGGTAAGGGCATATTACAGTTATGGCAACCATTCCGTCGATGATCCCAGGCATTTTCATAGTAAGGATGACCGTTTCGGCGTAATGGCTTATCAGAATTTCAGCCCCTGGCACGGAGCCTCGGCTACGGTAGGTTTTGATTTCGATGTTTATTCCGGCGAGATCCCGGTTTCCGGTGGAAATAACCATACGGAAGGCTCAATGAGCACCATAGGGAGGAAAAGAATCACGGAATATTCCCCTTACATCACTTTGTCGCAAAGTCTGGCAGGGGAACTGCTCAATCTGAACGGCGGACTGAGGATGGCAAACAGTGATAAGTTCGACACACAGTGGATTCCTCAATTCGGCTTCGCTCTAAATCCAGGGAAAGGTTTTACCGTCAAGGGCACTCTTGCCATGGGCTACCGCAACCCGTCGTTCCGCGAGCTGTATCTCTACCGTATGGCCAATCCTGACCTTCAACCGGAGAAGATGATGAACTATGAGGTGTCTGCCGGGAAACATTTTTCCAGATACTTCTCGGCCGACATCACAGCCTATTTCAGCCGAGGGACAGATATGATACAGGTGGTTGACAACAAAAATGTCAACACCGGCAGGTTCATCAACAAAGGTATCGAGATTACTGCAAAGAGCAATCCTGCCGACAATCTGTGGCTGTTCGCATCATACAGTTATCTGCACACGTCGTTGGACAATCTCGTCGGTGCGCCAAAAAATCAGTACTACCTCGGTGCGGAATACACACTATTGAAAAAACTGAAGATCTCCGCGGATGTGAAGGGTGTTGGTGGACTGTATGTAGCCGATGATGTAAAGCATCAGGATTATACCCTGCTTAATCTTAAACTTACATACAGCATCTGCCGCTACGTGGATATATTCACCCGTCTGGAGAACATCACTGATGCCCGCTACATGATAAACCGCGGTTATGAGATGCCCGGATTTACAGCTATGGGAGGATTTAAGGTCAATCTCTGAATGGCAAATGATTGTACAGATAGATTAAGTTTGATGAACCTTTGCTCGATTGAGTGCGTTTTCAGAACATAGTGCTTTTAAGTCGTTTACTAACCAGGAATAGTAAAGATTCATGAGCCTTATCCGTTAACTTGTACATATTAAACGTGATAAATTGATTATGGAAAACCGACCGACAATGTTCTGCTACCAATGTCAGGAGACGGCACGCGGCAAAGGTTGCGAGCTTCAGGGTGTATGCGGTAAACACGCCGACACATCTGCGAGAATGGATCTGCTGCTTTATGCTGTCCGTGGCATTGCGATAATCAACCGCGCATTGCGCGAGAAGGGTGAGCCCGACCGTGATGCGAGCCATTTCGTGATTGATGCGCTGTTTACCACAATCACTAACGCGAACTTCGACAATGATTCTCTCGATGGCTTTATCCGCAAGGCTTTTGAACTGAAAAATATCCTTGCCGGAACTGCCAAGAAACGAGGGATTGAGCTACCCGACCTCCCGCAAGTGGAATTTTTCGCCACGCCTGACGAGGCTGACAAATGTGAATCATTCACCGGAGTCCTTGCCGAACCGGATGAGGATATACGTGGACTGAAACAACTTGCGATATATGGCTGCAAGGGTATGTCAGCTTACGCCCGCCATGCCGCCAATCTCGGATATGAGGATGAGGATGTGTATGCGATAATAGAGAACTCAATGGCTGAGACCGCACGTCCCGACATGAGCGTCGGAGAGCTGTTGTCACTGGTGCTTGAGGTAGGCGACGGAGGTGTGAAGGTTATGGATCTTCTCGACCGCGCCAATACCTCGACGTATGGTAATCCAGAAGTCACAAAGGTTGACATCGGTGTGCGCAACCGTCCGGGAATCCTTATCAGCGGCCACGACCTGAAGGATCTGGAGGAACTGCTGGAGCAGACAAAAGACAAGGGGGTGGATGTCTATACCCACTCCGAAATGCTCCCCGGACACTATTATCCGTTTTTCAAGAAATATCCTCACTTTGCCGGAAACTATGGCAACGCATGGTGGAAGCAGACCACCGAGTTTGAGAAATTCAACGGCGTCTTCCTCTTCACCACCAATTGCATCGTGCCTCCACGCGGCAACTGCACCTATATGGACCGCGTCTATACGACAGGTGTTGTCGGTATGCCGGGGACGCACCATATTCCCGATGGACATCCGAAAGATTTCTCCGAACTAATCGCGCACGCGCAAAAATGTCCGCCACCCACCGAAATTGAACATGGCGAGATAACCGGAGGGTTCGCACATCATCAGGTGGTGACCCTCGCCCCGAAGATCATCGACCTTATCAACCGTGGCAAGATTCGCAAGTTTGTTGTAATGGCCGGATGCGACGGCCGAATGCCGAGCCGCGATTACTATACCAAGTTTGCCGAGGCGTTGCCGGAAGATTGCGTTATCCTTACGGCGGGATGTGCCAAATACCGTTACATCAAACTTCCGCTCGGGGATATCGAGGGTGTGCCCCGCGTACTCGATGCCGGACAGTGTAACGATTCCTACTCGCTCGTGCGCATAGCGCTCGCACTGAAGGACGCGCTTAAAGTGCCGTCGGTCAACGATCTGCCTATAGTCTATAACATAGCGTGGTACGAACAGAAAGCTGTGATCGTGCTTCTGGCACTGCTGTCGCTCGGTGTGCAGAACATTCACACCGGCCCTACACTCCCGGCTTTCTTCACTCCCGACATACTGAAAGTGCTGCAGGAGAAATTCCATATCGGCACGATCTCAACCGTTGAAGATGACATTAAAAACCTCATCAATTAGAAGACTTCCCCGACAATATATCATCTCCCTACCGTGGAGTAGGTAAGGGCCGGTCAGGAAATATGACCGGATACAATCCCGATAAGAAAAGACAAGTGCCGACATAATCTTTTGTATATGCCGGTACTTGTTTCTATTATCGAATGACGATATTGAAGTTCTCAGCAGGTTTAATGATAGGAAAACTATTCAGCCATACGAAAGGTTCTGTTCTCTTGTAGGGCTATCATATAAACCGTTATCCTCGATTACTACGTCTTTTATAAATAAAAAACCACATGATACCATTTAAGAGCAACGAGAAAAGTATCACTCCTATTATAGTGAGATTTGCAATCCGCACAATAACACCAAACATTTCTAAACTATCTCTGATATAAATTCCTCCTTTTAAAAACAGGTACGGATTCTTAGCCTCTTCGGGTAACAATCCTGCACGCTCTTCTATCTTCTTAATATTCTCAGGTTCAAAAATATAGTTGAACCCATCGCTGACATATTGCTCACTCTGCGATTTATAGAAAATGATTCCTGTGAACATATCCTGATATTTCAACCCCATCTTTTTACTCATAAGGGCAAAATCAAAACTGTCTTCGCCAAAGGGGGAATCATTGAAATCAAATGCATATTCGACGGGGTGAATTTGTTCTGTTGCAACATCCCAATATCCGTTCTGCACAGGCATCATAAGTTTTATTGGATTAGCAGAATTTATCATGACATTAGCCACTTTCCCTGGGAAACTACGATTCAAATAATATCCGACATTTCCCTGTGTAAGAAAAGCATGTCGATAATTCATGATAATGAGAGATTTTGTCACACTGCCAGAATTGATAGTTGAGATAATATTGTCACCTATGATGCTATCACGAAAAGCCAATTCGCTTTGGTCAATCCAATTCCTGTCTGAAAACATTATTCTAATCCTATCTTTTCTTTTATGATTGAAATAATACATCCTTTTCAAGAAATCAAACCAATTGGTGTTTGTCCATAACAGCCACACGGTTTGGTTATCCATCATAAAGGATGCTAAATTTTTTTCCAGAAGTGTATCATTTTCAAAGGAGGTATCCACAAGCCTGCTATAAGCATCCCTTGATTCTATATTACCAATTTCAGTAAACACAACGCCAATTGAATCTACAAAGCGTTTGTCGGTAACAAGATTGTAAATCATATCATATTGGGTCATCTCCGGATGGATCCGTTCACACAAAATCACATGATCATATTCGTTGAAAAGCCTCATTATGTAATCGTTTATGTTTTGGCGATTGTCTTTGATGAAGTCGATATATTTTTGTGCGGAATACACCGAAGGCCGAGGCTCTGTGTTAAATGGTGACTTTGACAAAACTTCTTTGTCAGCTGTATATGAAATGTTGACTACACGTGCCAATACACCTGCTAATATTAGTGTTAAATAAATCCAACAGGAATTATAGGAGGCGGGACTTGAATCATATCGTTTCAACTTGATGCCAAATAGTTTATTTCTGAAAATTAATGCTGTCATACATATAATGAACGCAGATATAGAAAGCCAAGGCACTATTGGCGCCCAACGTGTAGTCCAGAATATTATAGCTGGAAAAGATGTGAGGGATTCCCGTAGAAAAATTCTTACTCCCGATGGTATTATGCTTTGATCTATCTCAATCCCAACACCTAAAAAAGACTGACCTAAACTCTTTCTAAAGCAGCAATAGCTTACGATATAATAAATAGACCATACAGCCCAATATCCGGGAAAAAATGGTAAAAAATAGATAGGTGCCAAAAGAAGTGCCCCCACTTGGAAAATAAAAAAGGACGCCGTGGCATCTATTAGAGAAATGATGAGTCGCTGAAAGATTTTGAGATTTGTCATAGAAACATTGAGGGGTTTAAAGATTGATCTATATTATTCTAACTACAAAATTAGCGAATTTTCTTAAGCTCATACTCACAAGGACTCAAATCTTTAGAAAACCAATCGAACTAAATAACCCAAGAATCACTAAAAGATCATAATCCAAGTCAACATATTGTGGTTGTAAAACATACGTTCGGCTCAAAAATTCTCAAAATTATTCATAAATAATTTTTATTTCGGCTATTTAAGCAGTAATTTTGCTTAGATAGCCATTTTATAAAGCTTTAAATCTATCAATTTATATGTATAACAACGATAATAGAATCGTAATTACACTTGACGCCGGAGGCACTAACCTTGTGTTTGGTGCAATGCGTGGCTGTGAATATATCACTGAACCGATCACATATCCATCCAATGCCCATGATCTTGACCTTTGTCTGGACACTATGGTCAGGGGATTCCGGGAAGTCATAGACTCTCTTGATGAAAAGCCGGTTGCGATAAGTTTCGCTTTCCCGGGGCCGGCTGATTACCCCAACGGTATAATAGGTGGCTATCTGCCGAACTTTCCGTCTTTCCGTGAAGGTGTGGCCCTTGGACCGTTCCTGCAGAATGAACTGGGCCTACCGGTATTCATAAACAATGATGGTGATCTGTTCGCTTATGGCGAGGCTCTCTGTGGCGCACTTCCCGATGTCAACAAAAGGCTTGCTGATGCGGGTAGTCCAAAACGTTACCGCAATCTGCTGGGCTATACTTTCGGGACAGGTTTCGGTGTAGGTATCGTAGTAAACGGTCAACTCAATCGCGGCGACAATTCGTGTGTCGAGACATTCTGCCTGCCACACAAGACCAAGAGTGGCATAATCGCGGAGGAAGGTGTCGCTGTGCGGGCAATCAAACGTGTATATGCCGAGGCGTCTGCCGATTATAACCATAATTACGAGCCGAAGGAGATATGTGAGATTGCCGATGGCGCCAGGCCGGGGAATGTCAATGCCGCTAAAAAGGCATTTGCTGAATTTGGTGAGATCGCAGGTGACTCCATGGCAATTGCCGCACAGCTGATTGACGGAATAATCGTGATAGGTGGAGGCATTACTGCAGCACGACATTTGATTCTGCCATCGTTGATGACTGAACTCCGCAGCTCGTTTGTCACCATCGGAGGCGACAGAGTGCGCCGCGTGCAGATGGAGGTTTTCAATCTGGATGACCCTGACGAGTTTGCGGATTTTGCCAAAGGTGATAGAAAGCGACTTAAAGTCCGCGGAACGGATATGACTGTTGAATATGATTCCATGAAACGTATTGGCATCATGTTCTCCAAACTTGGTGCGAGCAAGGCCATCTCAGCCGGCGCCTATGCGTTCGCCCTGGCAAAACTTGATGAAAACTCATAAATCCCTCCAAAAAATGGAACAAATAATAAAGGCCCCGTAATGGTAGAGCCTGCAATTGCCGTGGAGTGCGTGATAAGTGATAATTGGAATACAGGTAAAACTTGTCATAGTCCATCTGGCGGTCTCCATAGCCAAATATGTGGACACAAACTTCAAAGGACAGATCATTGTGGAGATTTCCCGCAAACGTGGAGGCTACGAAGTAGAGCTTTCCAATGGCTCAGAACTCAAACTGACCGAAGATGCCAAACCCATGCAACCCCGTCAAGGAGGCAGAGGTCAGCGCAGATAAGCACCGCGACACACTGAAATATGACGGCAAGAATATAAAAGGCTTCTTGCCGTCATCTGTCTATATAACAATCAGATACAGTGCTTATAGCCGAAAGAATGCACAACTTTTGATATTCTGATTACAGACTTTTTACGATTTTTTTGTAATTTTGCAGTGCCGTTCACAAAGAGCGGTGATTAAATGATTGTAACAGATACAGCGATAAACGCAACAAGAGCGTATATACAAAACTACGCTTTCAAGGAAAACTGGAAGAGTACGGCAGGCCGTACCCACTCTCAAAGTCTGATCTGATTTCAGAACAGTCGCATACCGTCGGGAGATTGACGGATAGCGACTCATATTCATCATTCACATTATCCCCGATTTTTATGAACAATCAACGATTGCTCACAGGGCTGCTCAGTGCAGTTCTGTTGGGCGCAGGGGTGTGTGCTTTCGGTCAGAACCCATCAGTAATAACCCTTGAAGAGTTATTTGAGAGTGCTGAAAGAAACAGTGCGCAATTACGCCCCTCTTTTTCCGCAGAGGAGGATGCAAATCAAGAGATAAGAGTAGCCCGCTCCGGTCGGTTGCCCGACATCAATGCCTCCCTTTCATTCAGTTATATAGGCGACGGTTTTACTACAAAAAGGAATTTCTCCGAATATCAGAAAGCTCCGATACCACATTATGGCAACGTATTGTCGCTCAGTGTGAACCAACCGGTCTATACCGGCGGAGCCATTACCTCAGGCATACAACTTGCCGAACTCAAGCTGACGGCATCCAGATATGCCACAGAACTGCAACGCGACAACGTCCGCTTCCAGCTCACCGGCTTTTATCTTGATATTTACAAGTACACAAATTTGCGTGGTGTCGTGGAAAACAACATCACGCAGGCGAGGAAAGTGCTCGATGAGATGCGAGCCAGATATGAGCAAGGCGTGGCTTTGCAGAACGACATAACCCGTTATGAACTGCTTGTGTCAAATCTGGAACTGCAACTTGTGAAGATCAACAACACAATCGACATTCTCAATAACAACCTTGTCACTATCGCAGGATTGCCGGATGGTACTGTCATTGTGCCAGATTCTGCAATTCTTGATAAGTCGCTTCCCTCACAAAGCGAGTCATCATGGCAGTCGGAAGCTTCGATCAATTCGCCCATGCTGAAGCTGGCACAGTCAAAGGTTGACATATCACGGAAAGCGGAAGACCTGACTAAATCTGAGCGTATGCCCAGAATCGGATTGCAAGCAGGGTGGAGTATCGACGGCCCAATTTTGGTAGAGGTGCCACCGATAAACCGCAATCTGAGCTATTGGTACATCGGTGTAGGCGTAAGCTACAATCTCTCATCACTTTTCAAGACCAACAAATCCTTATCCCGGAGCCGTGCGGCCACGGTACACGCCACAGACGAACTTGCAGCGGCACGGGAGAATACCGAACTTGCGGTCAGGGCTGACTATGTCCGATATCTTGAGTCATACGAGGAACTCAACACCCGGCAAAAAAGTGTTGAACTTGCGGAGAGAAACTATAACACCGTGTTCACACGCTATTCCGCTGACATGGCTCTCATAACAGATATGCTTGATGCTGCCAATTCAAAACTTGACGCGGAGCAGCAGCTTGTCAACGCCCGCATCAATATAATCTACTATTATTACAAACTACTGTTTACATCCGGAAAAATATGAAACACCGTACAAAAAAGATACTCTCCTATATCATCACTCTCGCAGTCATCATCGCCGCCGGCATCTGGGTGGCTTCCAAGTTCATCCACTTTGGCAATGTGGAGTTTACCGATAATGCTCAGGTACAGCGTCAGATTGTGCCTGTCAACAGCCGTGTGCAGGGCTACATAAAGGAAATCCACTTCAAGGAATATGAACCGGTGAAAAAAGGAGACACCCTTGTCATTATTGATGACGCGGATATGCGATTGCGTGTGGCACAGGCAAACGCCGACTATCAGAATGCCCTTGCCGGACGCACAGTTGCTGACCGCAGTGTCGGTGTCGCTTCCGCAAATGTGGCTGTGAGTGAAGCCTCAATCGCCGAAGCTAAGGTGTTGATGGAAAATTCCGCCGTTGACCTTGAACGCTATCGCAAACTGTTGGATAAAGATGCCGTCACCCGTCAGCAATATGATGGCGCGGAAACTGACTATAAGGCCAAGAAAGCCCGTTATGAGATGCTAGCCCGTCAACGCTCTGCAACATCCTCGGTAGTAGCCGAAACCCGCCAACGCATCGCCCAGAATGATGCAGGGATTGAACTTGCGAAGGCATTGCTTGAAACCGCGGAACTGAATCTGTCATACACCGTAATAACAGCCCCTTGCGACGGCTATGCCTCACGCAAGGAGATACAGATTGGTCAGCTTGTACAGCCGGGCCAGACCCTTCTCGACATAGTTGATGGCTCGGAGGTTTGGATTACCGCAAACTACAAGGAAACCCAGTTGGAGCATATTCACCCCGGAAGCGAGGTTGAAATCAAGGTTGACGCCATTCCTGACAAGACTCTTACAGGCAAGGTCGTTTCATTATCCACAGCGACAGGAGCCGCGCTGTCTTTGCTCCCGCAGGACAATTCGGCGGGAAATTTCGTGAAGGTTCGCCAACGCATACCCGTGAGAATTGAATTGACAGACGATGCCGACCACAACCTCCTGCGTGCCGGTATGAATGTGGAATGTGAGGTGAGATACTGATATGGGAGATTGGCACGGACCTCAGGGTCCATTCGATATACCCGACGTTCCGAACTATGTGCCGCGTAGATTAAAGCCTTGGCTTTTTATATTCTTCGTGCTGATAGTGCAGTTCTCAGGCGGAATCTATCTTGCCGCCGCCACCGATATAGTTGGATCCACCGCACTGATGCAGGAAGATATATTGATGGCCGGATATGCGTCATTGGTCGGAATGTCTATAAATTTTGCCGTGATGTTCCGGTTGAAGTTCCGTTTCTCCAACCGGATAGGACTGCTCGTGTGTGGGACAGTGCTTATTGCGGCTAATTTCATTTGTGCAAATACGACAAGTGTTCCATTGCTGGTCGCCACGTGCTTTGTCGCGGGGTGGTTCCGTATGTGGGCTACATTTGTGTGCAATTCTACAATTCAGCTCTGGCTCACCCCGGTGCGCGATATGGCGATATTTTTCTGCTATGTCTATTTTGTTGTTGACGGAGTGATTCAACTGAGCGGTATTGCAACCATCTATACCGCATTTTTCTCTCAATGGCAATATATGCACTGGGTGATGAGTGGTCTGCTTGTTCTGATGATGGTAATGGTGCTGATTCTTGTCAAGCCCGTAAAAGGCCCGATGCAGATACCCCTGTTGGGTATCGACTGGATCGGTGCCGCACTATGGAGTGTTTTCATGTTGTGCTTCACATTCGTATGTGTGTATGGCAATTTCTACGATTGGTGGGATGCGGAGGAAATTGTCGGAGCGACAATCTTAGGCGTGGTCTGCCTTGCCATCAATCTGTGGCGGGCTTCATTTCTTCATCATCCCTATATCTCTTTTCAGGCTTTGACCAACCGCAATGTCATACGGGCAACCTTGATATATCTTGTTTTCTTCACTCTTATGGCTACCGAACACGTGTTTGAACACAGTTATGCAGCCGCAATCCTCGGTTTTGATGAAACCAATCTTATCGACCTCAACTGGTATGTATTTGCCGGGATTGCAGTAGGATGTACATTTACTTATTTCACATTCGCCTTGCATAAGTGGAGGTATAAGACTATGACTGCTATCGCATTTGCCTTTGCCGCCGTATATCTCGGTTGGTTCTATTTCATGATAGATTACGGTATTGAAAAGGAGATGCTTTTCTTCCCGCTCTTCATCCGTGGTTTTGCATCAGTGATTATCTCCATTGTGTTCCTGACCTCAATAGTCCAGAGTGGGCTGCATTTCTTTGTATTCCCTCAGGCATTGACTGTGAACGGCTTCACGGGCGCGGTTATGGGAGCCACACTCGGCCCCGCTCTTATCGGAGAGTTTTTGCGTCATACAATGGCAAAAAATGCCGCTCTCATCGGTGCACATTTCACTGATTTCAATGCCGGAACAGTCCACATTCCGTTAGGTCAGCTTTACGGTACAGTCCAGCAGCACGCAATTGTGGTTTCAATGAAAGAAATATATGGATGGCTGCTTATTGCCGCTATCTTGTCATTAGTCATAATTGCCGTTAGCTATGGACCGATACGCCCATCTGCAATATTTCCCAAGTGGCGTACAATCCGTAAGATATTCCGAAAGGAAACACGACTGCGATTATAAGACGCTATGTTTGCCGGAGAAATCGGACGCCGGCCCGACATGGTAAAGGTTTTCTTAGCCATAAGGCTCTCCTAAAATAGAGGAGGCTGTGTCAAAAATGAACTGCACCCCAAAAGTTTTTTTGTCTAACTTTTGGGGTGCAGTTCATTTTTTTGACACACCCTCTTTTTTATTTACTTCTGAAATTTGTAAATACGCCCCATTCTTTTTGTGGAATACTTGTAATAGCTTTTTGATTATCTATTGCATTTAATAGGAAAATCATATTCCGGGCGAGATTACGCATTGTTTGTAAACCTTCTGCATCCGCCTCCACATCTTGAGCCGTATAGCCATGCACCTCATTCCAGTATGTACTGGACACTATCGGCATAGAAGTGACTGTAAAATATTTGTTTATTTCATCAAAAGCAGATGTGGAGCCAGCCCGACGCGAAGATAAAACGGCTGCACCGACTTTCATTGTTTTGTCTATTGTTCGCATGGTGCTGTAAAATAGTCGATCAAGAAATGATAATAATTGACCGTTAGCACCAGCAAAATATACAGGACTGCCAATTATCAATCCATTAGCATCAGCGAGTTTTGGAGCAGTTTCGTTTACTATGTCATTAAAAACGCATTTACCATGTTCAACACAAAAGCGACATCCAATGCACCCTCGAATATTTTTGTTTCCTATATTAACTCGCTCAATCTCGATACCTTGTATCTTCAAAGTATTTTCAATCTCCATCAATGCTCTGTCCGTGCATCCATGAATATTTGGACTGCCATTTATTGTAAGAACCTTCATTTGATTTAAATATATAAGGGCAACCTATAATAAGCTGCCCAATAATTAAAGTCTTGCTTAAGATGTTATTTGGAGATCCATTCTTTGATTTTGTCGGCACTTGCCGGAAGTCTGAGGCCAGTGTGCCATTTGAGGGTAGGATAACCTTTCTGCAAAGTTGCGTCAGCCTCTGACATCGGGCTTTCGTATGATGTGCAGAAGGGATATAGTTCTTTCCCTTTCAAATCCGTGGTATCAAGGAAGGTGCGGATTACAGCCGGTTCTTCGTGCCACCAGATAGGGAAGCCGATAAAAACGGTATCATATTGGCTGAAATCCACGTCCAATGGTTTGATTGCCGGACGTAATGTCTGATTCAGATGCTCCTGAGTACATCGTGATTGTTCGTTTACCCAATCTACATCTTCAGCAGTGTATGGTTCTGCCGGAAGTATTCTCACAATCGGCGAGCCTGTCACTTCCGCCAATTTTTTAGCGGCAAGTTCTGTGTTGCCTGAGTGGGTGAAATAGACTATTATTGATTTCATATCTTTCCCAGTTTTTGCGGTAGGTTCGGTCGCTGAAAGGTTGAAACTGAACAACAGAGCGGCTA